>NZ_JBVKDQ010000009.1:0-250913 GCF_055633755.1 Amycolatopsis sp. NPDC114484
ACGTCAACGCCCTGTGGAACATCTTCAACTGGGCCGAGATCAGCAAGCGCTTCGACAACGCCGTCGCCGGCGGCAACGGCCTCCTGCTCGGCTGAAGCACGCGGCGCACCGGGGCCTGGCCTGGCGAACAGGCCGGGCCCCGTTTTATTTCGCTTGACCTGGAGTGCACTGGAGGTGTGAGAGTGGAACCCATGGACGTCGACGCCTACCTCGCTCGCCTGGATCTGCCGGTGCCTCCGGCGGCTGACCTGGCCGCGCTGCGCTCGCTGCAGGAGCGGCACCTGATGCACGTCCCGTTCGAGAACCTCAGCGTGCACCTCGGGGAACCGATCGAACTCACCGAAGAAGCCCTGTTCGACAAGCTCGTGCGCCGCCGCCGGGGCGGATTCTGCTACGAGCTGAACGGTCTTTTCGTCGCCCTGCTGCGAGAGCTGGGCTTCGCCGCGACGCTGCACGCGGCTCGCGTCTTCAACGACGCTGGCGTGCCCGGCCCGCCGTTGGACCACGCGGCCATCCTCGTCCAGCTCGGCGACGAGCAGTACCTGGTGGACGTCGGATTCGGCAAGTTCAGCAGGCAACCGCTGGCGCTGTCCGCGGTCGAGCCGCAGAGCGACCCAGAGGGCGACTACCTCCTCCTGGACGCCCCGTACGGCGACGTGGACGTCCTGCGCGACGGCAAGCCCGAGTACCGCTTGGAACGCCGCCCACGGCAGCTGTCGGACTTCGGACCGATGGCGTGGTGGCAGTCGACATCGCCGCAATCGCACTTCACGCAGACCCTGACCTGTTCCCGCCCGACCGCCCAAGGCCGGGTGACGCTCTCCGGAGACCGGCTGATCGAGACGGTGGACGGGGTGCGCCACGAGGTGCTGCTGCCGAACGACGAGGCCGTGCGGCTGGCCTATCACGTGTACTTCGGCCTGCGGCTGCGCCGCCTTCCGATGCGCCCCGGCGAGCATCCGCTGGAGGCTTCCAAGCCGACCCCGCACGCGTCCTGACGCTCACCTCGTGAACAGCCTTGCCCTCGCGGCGAAGAGCCCCGACCATGAACAGAGCCCCGCCTCCCGGGGTTCCCAGGTCGCGGGGCTCTGTCCGTTCCCGAACTGACTGCCGCTCCCACCACGAAGCGGACATGTATGAGGTTAGCCTAACCTCATCAACGCACGCAAGGCCGTCCCAGCGGAGACCTCAGTCTCACCCGCCCGAGTGACAACTTTCGGCGGCCTGCCCTTCGACGGACAGCCATTTCCGCAGCTCAGACCCGTTCTCGGGGCAGCACGCGCAGCCCGTTGCCGAGCCGCCGGGGCAGCCGCACGCCGCCGCGCCGGATCAGCACCACAGCGCACACCACCGCCGCGACCGCCGAGATCGCGCCGCCGATGTAGAACGGCGACCGGCCACCGAACGCGTCGGCCATCCAGCCGGTCATCGGCCCGCCGATCGGGTTGCCGCCGATCAGCACCAGCACGTAGATGCCCATCACGCGGCCGCGCATCTCCGGCGAAACCGACGTCTGCACCAGCGCGTTCGCCGTGTTCAGGAAGGTGATCGTGGCGAAACCGAGCGGGATCAGCCCGATCCCGAACGCCAGGTACGTCGGCATGAACGCGGTGGCGAACTCGAACACCCCGAGCAGCGCCGCGGACACCAGCATCAGCCGCACCCGGGGGCGGCTCTTCACCCCACGCCGAGCCGACGCCAGCGCGCCGGTGAAGGTGCCGACCGCGACGAGCGTCGACAGCAAGCCGTAGCCGTCGGCTTGGGTGTGGAAGACGTTCGCGGCGACGATCGGCAGCGACGTGAAGTAGGTGATGCCGAACGTGCTGACGAAGAACATCAGCACCATGACGGTGACCAGATCCGGCCTTCCGCGCACGTAGCGCAGGCCCTCCATCAGCTGGCCCTTGGCACGCGGGATCGCCGGACCGCGGAACAGCTTCGCCGGGTTCATCAGCGCGACCCCGGTGATCACCGCGATGGTGCTCGCCGCGTTCGCGATGAACAGCCAGCCGGTGCCGACCCAGGTGATCGCGAACCCGGCGATGGCCGGTCCGACGATGCGGGCCATGTTGAAGATCGACGAGTTCAGCGCGACCGCGTTCGCCACCTGGTCGCGGCCGACCATCTCCGCGACGAACGACTGCCGCGTCGGCACCTCGATCGCCGAGGTCGTCCCTAGCATCACGCAGAGCAGGTAGACGTGCCACAGCTGGGCGACGCCGGTCAGGTCGAGCACGCCGAGCAGCACGGCCTGCAGGCAGTTCACCGACTGGATGAGCATCAGCAGCTTGCGCTTGTCGACGCGGTCGGCGAGCACGCCCGCCCACAGCGACAGCAGCAGCGTCGGGATGAACTGCAGCGCGACCGCGACGCCGAGCGCCACCGGGTTGTTGCCCGACAGCGTGAACACCAGCCAGTCCTGGGCGATGCGCTGCATCCAGGTGCCGATGTTCGAGATGACCTGGCCGCTGAAGAACAGCCGGTAGTTCCGCACGCGCAGCGACGAGAACATCGTGCGGCGGGTCTTGGTTTCCGGGGATTCCGCGTCGGTTTCCGCGGCGGAAGACGATTTCCCGGCCGGGACGGAAGACGGGCCGGGCGGAGCGGAACCGGACGGCGGCGGTGCCGTGTCCCGGGTAGCAGTGGATTGGGACGGACATCCTGTTTCGCTACCCGTGGTGGTCACCTGTGCTAGTTCCCCGCCATCCTGTCGATGATCTCCGCGGCTCGGGAGAGCACTTCCAGCTCTTCCTCGCCGAGTTCGGCCAGTTGCCGGTCCAGCCACGCCTCCCGCACCGAGATGGCCTTGCGCACGAACGTGAGCCCGTCGTCGGACAGCTCGACGATGGCCTGGCGGCCATCGGTCGGGTGCGGCCTGCGCTCGACGAACCCCATCTCCTCGAGCGCGGCGATGACCCTCGTCATCGAGGGCGGCTGGACGCCTTCCTTCGCGGCGAGCTGACCTGGGGTCAGCGGGCCGCATTTGTGCAGGGTGGACAACGCCGCGATCTGCGTGAGCGACACGTCGTCAGCCACCCGCTGTGCCCGGAGCCTGCGGTTGAGCCGCACCACCGCGAGACGCAAGCGGCTCGCCAAGGAACGCTCGTGCGGGTCGCCGGACATATAGTTAGCATACCTCACGACCTGCGCCGCCGGTTTACGCCGGTCAGGCGAGTGCGGCTTCGATCGGCCCGACGGCGAAGTAGGCGATGAACGCCACCGCGATCACCCACATCAGCGGGTGCACCTTGCGGGCCTTGCCGGTGACCGCCTGGATCACGACGTAGCTGACGAATCCGGCGCCGATCCCGTTGGCGATCGAGTAAGTGAACGGCATGACCACGATGGTGAGGAACGCGGGCAGGGCGATCTTGAAATCGGTGAAGTCGATGTCGCGGACCTGCGCCATCATCAGCGCGCCGACCACGACCAGCGCCGGGGCGGCCGCCTCGACCGGCACGACCTGATACAGCGGGGTCAGGAACATCGCGGCGATGAAGAGCAGCCCGGTGACGACGTTCGCCAGACCGGTCCGCGCGCCCTCCGCGATCCCGGACGCGGATTCCACGAAGACCGTGTTCGAGCTGGCCGAGCCGAATCCGCCGGCCGCGCCCGCGAGGCCCTCGACGAACAGCGCCTTGCCGACGTTCGGCAGCTGGCCGTCCTTGCCGACCAGTCCCGCTTCCTTGCCGAGGCCGGTCATCGTGCCCATGGCGTCGAAGAAGTCCGCGAGGACGAGGGTGAAGACCAGCAGCACCACGGTGATGATCGGCAGCCGGGTCCACGCGCCGAACGAAACGTCGCCGACCAGCGACAGGTCGGGGAGGCCGATGACCTTGCTCGGCAGCGCCGGGTAGCCGAGGTTCCAGCCCTTCGGGTCGGTGCCGTTCGACGGCCCGGCCTTCACGATCGCCTCGACCACGATCGCGAGCACGGTCGAGCCGAGCACGCCGATCAGGATCGCGCCCTTGACCTTCTTGGCCACGAGCACCGCGGTGAGCAGCAGCCCGACCACGAACACCGCGGTCGGCCACGACGCGATGGAACCGCCGATGCCGAGCCCGACCGGCACCGTGGTGTGCGCGTCGTCCGGCAGCCGGCGCACGAACCCGGCGTCGACCAGGCCGATCAGGCAGATGAAAAGCCCGATGCCGACCGCGATCGCCGACTTCAGCGCGGGCGGCACGGCGCGGAACACCGCCGTGCGGAAGCCGGTGAGCACGAGCAGGACGATGATCACGCCCTCGATGACCACCAGGCCCATCGCCTCCGGCCAGCTCATCTGCGGCGCGATGGTGACCGCGAGCAGGCTGTTGATGCCGAGCCCGGTGGCGATGCCGAACGGATAGTTCGCGACGAGGCCCATCAGGATCGTCAGCACGCCGGCGACCAGCGCGGTCACCGCCGCGACCTGCGGCACCGGGAGGATGTGGCCGAGCACGTCCTTGTGCGCGGACGGGGTGTCCGCCGCGAAACTGCCGATGATCAGCGGGTTGAGGACCACGATGTAGGCCATCGTCACGAACGTGACCACGCCGCCGCGGATCTCCCGCCCCGTGCTCGACCCGCGTTCGCTGATCCGGAAGAAGCGGTCCAGAGTGGACCCGGCCCGTTCGCGCTGCTCCGCCATTTCCCCGCCTGTCTCGCTGTTTCCGTCCGGGTAAACTCTGGTCCGTGGACGAACCGACCAGTGCCCCGGACACTCCGGCCGCCTTGCGGCACACGCCGGACCTGCCGAAGCGGCTCACCGACCTGACGCCGGTGGTGATCGTAGGTACTGCGCTCTGGCTTGTCGCGCTCGTGGTGCTCTTCTTCACCAGCGGGGGCGTCTGGGTGCAGACCTGTCTCGCCGGGATCGCGCTCGGGTTCATCGGGTTCGGGATCATTTTCTGGCAGCGCACGGCGGCTCGGCGCGGGTCCAAATCGGCGCAGCGGCTTTAGGGCTCGCGAGTGGTGATCACGGTTCTCACCGGGATCACCACGCACGACGTCAGTTCAGCATGGTGCGCGGCGCGGGGTCTTCCAGCAGCGCGGTGATGCGGTAGCGCTCGCCCCAGTGGTCGCTCGCCCAGGCGAAGGCGCGCGCCAGCCCCTCGGACGTGTCCGCCGCGTGCAGCCGGTCGTCGGACCACCACGGCACCTCGGCCGTTTCGCCGTCGACCGTCACGGTGAGCGGATCGTGCAGCAGCACGCCACCGTCGGGCAGCGGGATGCCGAGCTGGTCCACGGCGAGCGCGAGGGCGGGCAGATCGGCCCACGCGACGTACTCGCCGGAGCTGGTGACCTCGGTCTTGAGGCTGCTCGCGACCGGGACGTCCAGGAGCTCCGCCAACCGCTCCGGCTCGACCGGCGCGACCAGGATCTTCGCCGGATCGAGTGCCGCCGCGACCCAGGGCACGTCCAGCACCACAGCATCCTCAACCACAGTGCCGTCCGCCGCGCGGACTCGGGCGGGCGCATCAACGTCAGAGATGTCTATCGGCGCGGCTACCAACGCCGTGTGCGCGCGGGCCACCAGCCCCGGCGTCGGCGTGCGTTGCGGATCGCCGAGCCTTTCGAGCAGATCGGTGACGTCTTCCGCGGTCTCCAGATCCAGGCCCGTCCGGACGCCGACCGCGCGGAGCAGGTCGTCGCTCAACTCGAGATCCGGCACCGGGTCGTACAGCCCCGCCAGCGCGGTCGCCGAAGCGAGCCGCCACGCGCCGGGCGCCTCCCCGGCCAGCAGGGCGTACCGCGCGAGCCACCAGCCCGCGTGGCCGTCCGGGCTGTGCAGTGCCTGCCACGTTTCCGGACGCGACGCGATCAGCCGGAGCGCGTCCGGCCAAGCGTCGTCCGCGACGAGGTCGAGGTCCCGGATGGACACCACCGTCGTCGGCGGCTGCTCGAACGAATCCCACCACTGCTCTTCGTCCGGGAGATGGTGATCGGGCTCGTGCGGCTCCTCGTCCAGCACGACCGCGAACGAGTCGAGCACCTTCGCCGCGACGAGGGTCTCGGTCGGCCAGTCCTCCGCGAATTCCTCGTCCAGCACGGAAAGCGCGCCACCGGGCTCGAACACCTCGGGGTCGATCACTTCCAGCAACGGCGAGGTCGGCAGCACCAGCTCGTCCGCGCGCCGCCAGCCGTCCTCCGCAGGCAGCGCCAACGCCCCGATCCACCTCGGTGCCTGGTTCCCGCAATCCGCGACCAGCCGGAGTACCGCACCGGCGAGGTTCATTCCGTCCAAACCGGACTGAACGTCGGCGACACTGTGCTCCACCGCGTACTGCAGCTGTTCCGCTTCGAGCAGCTGGCGCGCGTCAGCGTGTTTGGCTCCCAACAGTTCCAGCAATGAGTGCGCCGCACTTGGGTGCACCAGCCGGAGCCCTGGAACGTCCACATCGGATAGAAGTTCCCGAAGCTCGCTGCTGCCGTCGACGAGCAGCGCGCCCTTGACGCCCGGCAACGTCCGCCCGTCCGACAACGGAACCGGCAATCCGTCCAGCTGATTCGCGCTGAGCGCGTGACTCTCGACGGCGACCGCCAACGCGGCGTACAGCTTCTGCCACCAGTCGGGCTCGCGGTCAATGCCAGTCAGGACTTCAAGAACGTCGCCGATGTTGAGAATGTTCGCGGACACCGGCTTGAGCAGTCGCGGATTCGCCTGCACCAGCCCGGGAATGACGTCCGCGAGCAACGGAGCCAGCCCATCGACGTCGAGCACCCGCGCCTGCTGCCCGGAGACTTCCTGACCGTCCACGGTGGCCAGCCAAGGTTTCCGCGCGAGCTCGCCGTACACCAGCTCTTTCAGCTTCGCGTCCACAGTGGACTGAGGAAACCCCGCGGCAGGAATCAGGAGGTCTCGATACTCCGCCTTTACCGCCCGGACCAGCTCGACGTATTCGCTCGCCGCCTTCTCCAGCGCGCGATTGAGTTCTTCCCCGGGAAGCACCCGGCGCCGCGACGGCTCCAACGGCACTTCCGCGATCAACCGAGCCGGAAGCGAAAGCCCCTCGTCGGTCGGGGTAGGCGCGTGCAGCAGATCGTCCTCAAGCGGCTGCGGCACTCCTTCGGCGTCAACCGGAACCGCCCAGACGCCGTGCTTCAGCCAGCGCTTGTGCCCGTTCGGCGAAGTGATCTCAACGATCTCCTCGCCGCTTCGAGTCCACTTGCGACCGTCCACTTCGGCCTCAGCGAGCCACGGCAGCGCCAGCAGGAGATCCTCGATCTCGTTCGCCAGCCCGTCGAGCAGCTCTGCCCCGGATTCCTTGAGCGGCAACCGGACTTCGGTCGCGAATCCGTCGGCCGGCTGTTCCGTAATGGGAAACGGCAGCCGCAACACCGGAACGTCCCCGTCCCGCCCGGATTCCTCCCGCGTGCGCCGCGCCGAAAACGCGACCCCGCCGGAAGTGGAAACGACCCTCGGCTCGTCAGTGACGGTGAGAACGGCCGCGAACCCGACCCCGAACCGCCCGACAGTCCCTTCCTTGGCCGACGCCCGCAACGAAGCCAGCGATTCGACCCCCCGCACGTCCAACGGCGCGCCGGTATTCGCGAACCGCACCTCACCATCCACAACGGACACCCGGATCCGCCCCGGCTCACCCGCGAGCTGCGCGGCATCGGCGGCGTTCTGCGCCAGCTCGACGAACAGCCGATCGCGATACGCGCCGACGCGAAGGTCGCGCTCGGAGTTGGTGTCCTCGATGAAACGGGTGGGCGAGTCGCGCCAGGCGCTCAGGACCGCTTCCCGCAGGCGGACTGTCCCGAAAGGATCAGCCGCTCCCCCAGCGACTTCGCTCACCGGAGGACATCGCTCCCGTCGGAGTCGCCGTGCGCCTCTCCCCGCTCGCCATCGGCCGTCTCAGCCGAATCAGCAGGCGTCGCGTCCGGCGCGACCGACTCGACGACAACCTCAGCGGCAGTACCCGCCACCGAAGCCTCGCCGACACCCGAGCCCTCGACCGGCTCGGCAACCGCGCTCTCCACCGGCTCCTCGGCGACCGGCTCGGCGGCACTCTGCTCGGCGGGCACGTCAGCCACAGTCTCCGCGGCCGCATGCGTCGTCGCGGTCTCCTCGGCGACTGGCTCGACAACTGGCTCGGCGGCATCCTCCGCCGCGACCGGCTCAACCGAGTCCGAAGCCTCGGCCACCTCCGCCGCAGCCTCCTCGACAGCCACTTCCGCAGCCGCCTCCGGCTCCACCGCCGCGACCGCGGCAGTCTCCTCAGCCGCGGCAGCCGCCGCCTCTTCCACCACCGCCGGGTCCGCCACCGCGCTCGGCTCGGCGACAGCCCCCCGAGGCTCCGGGACCGGCGTGAAGTCGATCAGGGAATCGTCGTAAACCAGTTCCGCGACCGGGACCGAGGAAGTCACCTCGACCCGCACCTCCGAATGCGCCCCGCATCCGTAAGCCACGTCCACGACATGCCCGTCCGCGGGCGCGATGTCGTTCGTGCACGCACCGAACGAGCCGCGCAGCGACCCCGCCAGCGGCACGAAGAAACCACAGGTCCCGCAGGTCGCCGGCGCGCTCCGGGCCATGTCCGAGCGCGGGCCGAACTCGCCGCCGTGCCAGCGGGCGGCCGCGTCGAGCCTGCCGTAGCGCGAGAGGACCTGCACCCGGCCGAGGCCGACCTCGTGGGCCGTTTCCTCCACAGCCGGGTCGTCCGACTGGAGGTACGCGGGCGAGAGACGCGGGTCGTCCTTGTCCGCGGGGAACAGATCGCCGACGCCGAGGTCGCCCGCGCGCACGCGCTGCTCCCACGGCACCCAAGCGGGCGCGACCAATGCCTCCGGCCCCGGCTGCAGCACCAGCTCGCTCACCGTGACCGGCTCGTCCGGCCCGGCCACCGCGACGGTGACCGACCAGCGCCAGCCGCGGTACCCGGGCACCGCCGCTTCGAAAAGGTGGCTCGCGGAAACCGCGTCCTCGCGCTCCACCCCGACGTGCTCGCCGACCTGTTCAGCGGGGGCTTCCGCCAGCACGGCCTCCCGCGCGACCGCCACGGCGTCCGCGAGCTTCCGGTGGAGAGAGCCGTCGTCCAGGGTCAACAGCAGCGTCATACCCCCAATTGTGCCGCACGCATCCGCGCCGCCCGTGCCAGGCTGTTGTCCGTGCGAACCCGGATCGTCTGGCCCCTGGTGGCCGCTGCCCTGCTCGGCGGATGCGCGGGCACCCAAGCGACGCCTGCCCAGCCCGAACAACTCACTGTCCAGGTGCTCGAAACGCTGCCGCACGACTCGACCGCCTTCACTGAAGGGCTCGAGTACTCCGGCAGCACGCTGTACGAAAGTCGCGGCCTCGAAGGGCAGTCCTCGCTCACCGCCGGCCCGGCCGGGGGAACTCCAGCCAAACAGGTGACGGTGCCGTCGCCGCTGTTCGCCGAGGGCATCACCGTGCTCGGGCCGAAGCTGTGGCAGCTGACCTGGCGCGACGGAATCGCCATCGAGCGCGACTCCCAGACGCTCGCCGAGCTGCGGCGCGTGCATTACGACGGCGAAGGGTGGGGTCTCTGTCACCAGCCCAACGGGCGGCTGGTGATGAGCAATGGGTCGTCGCAGCTCACGTTCCGTGATCCGCAAACGTTTGCGGTCACCGGTTCCATCGAGGTCGGCCAGGACCAGCTGAACGAATTGGAGTGCGTCGGCGACACCGTCTACGCGAACGTCTGGCAGACCGGCACCATTCTGCGCATCGACGCGAATACCGGGCGGATCACCGCGAAGATCGACGCCGACCGGCTCCGCAAGCCGACCCGGCCCGGCCAGGACGTGCTGAACGGCATCGCGGTGATTCCCGGCACGGACGAATTCCTGCTCACCGGGAAGCTGTGGCCGTCGTCGTTCCGCGTGAAGTTCGTCCCGGAAAATCAGCGAACTGGCACGTGAGCGGGCGGGGCGGGACCCCGATGAGGCAGGATTGAACTGTGGCACTCTTCAGCTCGCGCTCCAGTTCCGACAGCCCCCTCGGCGGGCAGTCGGGCAAAGGCCGTGGGAAGAAGAAGCGCCGCTGGACTCCCGAGCCCGGCGCGGCGCAGGCCCGGTCGTGGCGCGACACCCCGCCGACCCGGGTCGATCAGCCCGTTGACCAGCGCGTTCGCCAGGATCCGCCGTCGTACGCGCCGGAACCGCCGAGGGCCCGTCCGGAGCGCATCCCGCCCGAACCGCCCCGCGGCCGCCCGGCCGAACCGCGGACCGAGCACGTCGATCAGCGGCGCGAGCCGCCTCGCGGCTATCCCGGGCCCGGACGCAGCGCGTTCTACGACGACGCGCCGCCGTTTCAGCAGAACGCCGAGGAGGCGCCCAACGGTGCCGCCCCGATGGGACACCGTCCGCCGCCGCCCCCGCGCGGGGCGCGGCCGTACCCGCCGCGCGAGCACCGCACCGAGCCCGTTCACCCGCGGCCGTACGAGGACCGTCCCGGCAGCGCCGGTTACGAGCACTACGACACCGGCGGTTACGCGGGCGAGCCCCGGATCGAGGACGAGCAGGACGACGCGCTGCACACCGCCGCCGTCCCCGGTGCCGGCTCGGTTCCGAAGCTGCCGAAGAAGCTCACCGTCACCCGGGTCGCCGCGCTGCGCAGCCGCCAGCTGAGCGGGCAGGCGATCGGCGCGTTCCAGCGCGCCACCAAGGCAGACGGCGCGGACAAGTCCGGTCTCACCTCACTGATGTACGCGGTGATGCTGAACTACGCCAGCGACGCGGCGATGGCGATCGCACTGGCCAACACGCTGTTCTTCGCCGCGACCAGCGGCGAGAGCAAGGGCAAGGTCGCGCTGTACCTGCTGATCACGATCGCGCCGTTCGCACTCGTCGCGCCGGTGATCGGCCCGGCGCTGGACCGGATCCAGCGCGGCCGCCGGCTCGCGATGTGCGTCTCGTCGATCGGGCAGGGCCTGATGGCCGTGGTCATGGCGCTGCACTTCGACGACTGGCTGCTGTACCCGGCGGCGCTCGGGATGATGGTGCTGTCGAAGTCGTTCACCGTGCTGAAGGCGGCGGTCACGCCGCGGGTGGTGCCGCCGGAGATCACGCTGTCGAAGACCAACGCGCGGATCACCGTGTTCGGCCTGATCGCGGGCGGCGTGTTCGGCGCGCTGGCCAGCGGCGTGAGCGGCCTCACCAACTCCTCCGGCGCGCTGTGGTTCACCGCCGTGATCTGCGTGGCCGCGGCCGTGCAGTCGATGCGGATCCCGGCGTGGGTCGAGGTGACCGAGGGCGAGGTCCCGACGTCGCTGTCGGCACGCCCGGAGCCGAAACAGAAGCGGCAGCGCCAGCCGATGGGCAGGCACATCGTCGTTGCCTTGTGGGGCAACGGTTCCGTCCGCGTGCTGACCGGATTCCTGATGATGTTCGCCGCCTTCGCGGTGAAGGCGCAGACCGAGCACGCCGGGCACAGTCCGTTCGTGCAGCTGCTGTTGCTGGGCATCATCGGCGCCGCGGCCGGCGTCGGCGGGTTCGTCGGCAACGCGCTCGGTTCGCGGCTGCACTTCGGTTCGGCGGACCAGGTGATCGTGGCCTGCGTGGCGGCGTGTGTCGTGACGACGCTGGTCGCGACGCTGCTGCCCGGCCTCGCCACGGCGGCGATCGTCGGCCTGATCGGCGCGACGGCCAGTGCGCTGGCGAAGATCAGTCTCGACGCGGTGATCCAGGAGGATCTTCCGGAACAGTCGCGCGCGTCCGCGTTCGGGCGTTCGGAGACGGTGCTGCAGCTGTCGTGGTGCTTCGGCGGCGCGGTCGGGCTGCTGCTGCCGCCGACGTACTGGATCGGTTTCCTGGTCGTGACGCTCCTGCTGGCAGTCGGTCTCGCACAGACCTTCCTGGTGCAGCGCGGCGGTTCGCTCCTGCCCGGACTCGGCGGCAATCGCCCATTGCGCCCAGAGCCGACCGGCAGCTTCCCCGCTCCGGGGCCCGCGCGGGGCCGCCGGTAATCTCGGGCCATGCGACGTTCCCGGGTGGTGGCCGTGCTCGCGGCCGGTGGTTTCGCGGTGGCCGGCTGTTCCGCGCCGGGTCCGGCCGAGGTGACTTTCTACGCCGACGGGCACACGATCACCGCCGCCCCGATCGGCAACTGCGACATCAAATCCGGCGTCTGCGCGGCCAACCCCGGCGCGACGGGCAAGCTCAAGGTGCGGCCGGGCCGGTCGGTGCAGATCTCGGTGCCGAAGGAAATCGCCGAGACGCCGTGGAAAGTCACCGTGCAGTACGTGAACAGCAAGGGCGAGCCGCAGCCGCTCAAGGAGGACATCATCACCTCCCGCGACCGCTACGCCTACACCGCGACCCCGCCCGCGAAGGACGACCAGATCGTGGTCGTCGAGATCGCGCAGGCCTCGGTGATCAGCCGCACCGGCGACCCGAACGACGCGGAAGCGGTCACGACGGCGCTGTGGTCGCTGCAGGTCCAGCCGTCTTGATCCGCTGACTGCCGTGAGGGCCACCTTCACGGCAGTCAGCGTCCGTGAGGGCCACCTTCACAGACTCGGCTGTCGTGAGGGCCACCTTCACAGACCCTGATTCCCTCAGGGTTCCCCTCACGGACCTTTCAGCGGCCGATCACGGGTCGAGGTCGCGCGCGACCGCGCGCATGATCTCCGCGATCTGCTTGGTGTTCTTGCGATCCGGGTACCGGTTGCGCCGCAGGTCCGGCTGGACCTTGAGCTCCAGCAGCTTGATCATGTCCTCGATGAGGCCGTGCAGCTCCTCCGCGGGACGGCGGCGCGCCTCGGCGACCGACGGCGGCGGGTCCAGCAACCGGACGGAGAGCGCCTGGGGCCCGCGCCTGCCGTCGGCCACGCCGAACTCGAGCCGCTGTCCGGCTTTCAGGCCCTCGACGCCGTGGGGCAGCGCGGCCTTGCGGATGTAGACGTCGGCGCCGCCGTCTTGAGTGACGAAGCCGAACCCCTTCTCCGCGTCGTACCACTTGACCTTGCCGGTCGGCACTTCCCTCACCAGTCCTTCTGCTGTGCAGGTCACGACGAACGCGCCCCGAGCGATCTCGAGGCGCGCGTCCGACAAGCGTATCTCGCCACAGGCGCTGGGGAGAAGCGGATAGTCCCGTTACTCTCACCCCATGGAGAACGCAGCCAAGCAGACCGGCAAACCGATCCTCATGCGGCTCGGCATCGGCCTGTTCGCCATCGGCATGCTCGCGGTGGCGACGGTGTTCGTGCTGTTCGCCGCCGGGCTCGAAAACCTGCCGGTGTGGCTCAGCGCGGCCGCCGGGGTGATCACCCCGCTCGGCCTGCTGCTCGGGCTGATCGCCCTGATCAAGGAAGCCCGCGCCGGAAAGCACGGCTGACCTGCGCTTACCGCCGGGTCAGACCACCGTCCCCACGAAGGTCCGGGCGAACCATTCCGGGAATTCGACCAGGGAATCGAACACCACGTCCGCGCCTTCCTCGGCCAGTTCCTCCCGCGTGCACGGCCCGGTCGCCACGGCCACCGAAACCGCGTTGGCCGCTCGCGCGCCCCGTACGTCGCCGAGGTGGTCGCCGACGTACGCCCGCGCCTCGTGTTCCAGCAGGGCCGCCGCCTTCTGCGTGGACCACAGCTCGCCCACCAGGTTGTCGACCTTCATCCCCAGCGCGTCGAGGTGCATCTGCGCGTTGGGCCCGTACTTGCCGGTGACCACGAGCGTCTGACCGCCTGCCGCCCGGACCGCATCCAGTGCCTCGGCCGCGCCGGGGAGCGCGACCGTGCTCGGCACGACCGTCTCCGGGTACAGCTCGCGGAACTGCCAGATCAGCTCGGGGATCCGGTCCTCGGGCGCGCCGAAATCGCGCAGCGCCTGATCGAGCGGCGGCCCGAGGTTCGCGGCGAACGCCTCTCCGTCGAACGGCAGCCCGGACTTCTTGCCCAGCGCGTTCATCGCCGCGACCATGCCCGGCCGCGGGTCGATCAATGTCATGTCGAGGTCGAACCCCACCGTGATGCCCACGTCCCACACGGTAGCCGCCCGTACCGACAGTTCCGGCGGGCTGCTGTACACGTGCACCATCCAGGTAAACCTTCTTGACACAGATTCTTCTTGTGTCAAGCTGACGCTGTGACCAGCTTCACCGAGCGGACCAAGGCGACGCTTCGCGAGGCACTGCTGGACGCGGCCGCGGACTTGCTCCCCGACCGCGGCCACCAGGGCCTCCGGATGGCCGACGTCGCAGCGAAAGCCGGGGTCAGCAGGCAGACGGTCTACAACGAGTTCGGCAGCAAGGCGGCGCTCACCCAGGCCGTCGCGCTGCGCGTCGCGGCCGAATTCCTCGACGGCATCCGCTGCCGGTTCGAGGACGCGGAGAGTTTGCTCACGGGCATCCGTGGCGCGGTCGTCTACACGATCGAACACGCCAGGGAGAACCGGCTGATCGCGGCGGCGCTCGGCACCGAGGCCGGCGAGGACCTGCTTCCCCTGCTGACCTCGCGCGGCGAGCCGATCCTCACCGCGGCGGCCGAACTCGCGACCCAGCAGTACCTCGAACTCGAACCCCGGCTCACGCCGGAAGCCGCCGCGCTGCTCGCCGAAACGGTGGTCCGGCTGTCGCTGAGCCACCTGGTGCTGCCGACGCATTCCGCGTCCGAGGCCGCCGAGTCGGTCCTCGCGGTGCTCGCCCCCGCCATCGACCAATTCGTCCACAATGGAGTGAAACGAGAGGGCCAGTCATGACCGAGACGCTTCCGGAGCTGCGCAGCGGATTCTCGTCCCTGCGCAAGGGCGGGCTGAACTGGGACTCGTTCCCGTTGCGGTTGTTCGTCAAGGGCAACAAGAAGTTCTGGAACCCGGCCGACCTCGACTTCAGCCAGGAACGTGCGGGCTGGGAAAGCCTGACGCCCGAACAACAACGCTCCACCACCTACCTCGTGGCGCAGTTCATCGCGGGCGAGGAGGCGGTGACCGAGGACATCCAGCCGTTCATGCGCGCGATGTCGTCGACCGGCCGCTTCGGCGACGAGATGTACCTGACGCAGTTCTGTTTCGAAGAGGCCAAACACGTCGAGGTCTTCCGGCGATGGATGGACGCCGTCGGACTGGACAAGGACCTGCACTCCTACGTCGCGGAAAATCCGCACTACCGCAAGCTTTTCTACGAGGAACTGCCGCAGTCGCTGCGCGCGCTGGAGGACGATCCCAGTCCGCTCAACCAGATTCGCGCGAGCGTGACGTACAACCACGTGATCGAGGGAAGTCTCGCCCTCACCGGGTACTACTCGTGGCAGCTGATCTGCACGCAGAACCAGATCCTGCCGGGAATGCAGGAATTGGTGCGCCGCATCGGCGATGACGAACGCCGGCACATGGCGTGGGGCACTTTCACCTGTCGACGGCACGTCGCTGCGGACGACGCGATGTGGGACGCCGTTCAGGAACGCATGGGCGAACTGCTGCCGCACGCGCTCGGCATGATCCAGTGGGTGCAGGACCAATTCGAGGAAGTCCCATTCGACAACGACCCCGAGGAATTGATCCAGTACGCCGCTGACCGCGCCCAGCGCCGCCTCGGTGCGATCGAATCCGCGCGGGGCACGCCGGTCGAGCAGATCGACCTCGACTACTCGCCGGAACAGCTCGAAGACACCTTCGGCGAGGAAGACGAAAAGGCGCTCGCGGAGGCCGCCGCAGCCGCCTCCGCCTGACCTGGACCGGCGGCCGTCCACTTCGGACGGCCGCCGGGTTGCGTCACGCGTGCTTCTGCGCCGCTGCCTGCTCCAGCCCGAGCAGAGTCACCGACTGCTGGCGCATTTCGACCTTGCGCACCTTTCCGGTGACGGTCATCGGGAATTCCTCGACCACGTGGATGTAGCGCGGGATCTTGTAGTGCGCCAGTTTGCCCTGGCAGAACTCGCGTACTGCTTCCGCGGTCAGCGCCTCCGCGCCCTCGCGCATTCGGATCCAGGCCATCAATTCCTCGCCGTACTTGACGTCCGGCACGCCGATCACCTGCGCGTCCAGCACATCCGGGTGGGTGTAGAGGAATTCCTCGATCTCGCGCGGGTAGATGTTCTCACCGCCGCGGATCACCATGTCCTTGATCCGGCCGGTGATGTTGATATATCCCTCGTCGTCCATGATCGCGAGGTCGCCGGTGTGCATCCAGCGCGCGGCGTCGATCGCCTCGGCGGTCTTTTCCGGTTCCTCCCAATAGCCGAGCATCACCGAATAACCGCGGGTGCACAGTTCGCCCGGGGTGCCGCGCGGCACGGTCAGCCCGGTTTCCGGATCGACCACTTTGGACTCCAGATGCGGGCCGACCCGGCCCACCGTGGACACCCGGCGCTCCACCGAATCGTCGGCGCGGGTCTGCGTGGACACCGGCGACGTCTCGGTCATGCCGTAGCAAATGGACACCTCGGTCATCCCCATCCGGTCGATGACCTGCTTCATCACCTCGACCGGGCAAGGCGATCCGGCCATGATGCCGGTGCGCAGCGAACCGAGGTCGAACGTCTCGAACTCCGGGTGGTTCAGCTCGGCGATGAACATCGTCGGCACGCCGTAAAGCGACGTACAGCGTTCAGCGGCGACCGCGGCGAGCGTGGCCTTCGGGTCGAACGCCGGGGCCGGGATGACCATGCACGAACCGTGGCTGGTGCACGCGAGATTGCCCATCACCATGCCGAAGCAGTGATAGAAGGGCACCGGGATGCAAACCCGGTCCTCCTCGGTGTAGTTGCACAGTTCGCCGACGAAATAACCGTTGTTGAGGATGTTGTGGTGGCTGAGCGTCGCGCCCTTGGGGAAGCCGGTGGTGCCGCTCGTGTACTGGATGTTGATCGGATCGTCCGCCGACAGCGCGGCCTGCAGCTGCGCGAGCCGCGCCGGGTCGCCGCCGCGGCCGGAATCCATGAGCTCCGTCCACGAGGAAGTGCCGAGCAATACGACCGCTTCGACGCCGGGGCAGTTCGGCCGGACCTCCTCGATCATCGCGGCGTAGTCGGAGGTCTTGAACTTGTCCGCCGCCACGAGCATCCGGATGCCCGCCTGGTTGAGCACGTACTGCAGTTCGTGCGAACGGTAGGCCGGGTTGATGTTGACCAGGATCGCGCCGATTTTCGCCGTCGCGTATTGGAGGAACGTCCATTCCGCCCGGTTCGGCGACCAGATGCCGACGCGGTCGCCCTTGCCGATGCCGGAGGCCAGCAGCCCGTGCGCGAGGGTGTCGACCTCAGCGGCGAGTTCGCGGTAGGTCCAGCGGGCGCCTGCTTCGCGGTCGACGAGCGCGTCCCGGTCGCCGAACGCGGCCACGGTGCGGTCGAAATTGTCCCCGATCGTGTCGCCGAGCAGGGGGACGCTGGAGGTCCCGGAGGCGTAACTCGGCAGTGCAGGCGCGTCAGGCATCGGTGCCTCCCGTGGCGGTCTTCCTCGACGAAGGTGAGTCTAAGCTTGATTTCGGACCTTTCCGCCACCCTCGTTATGGGGTGCGCTCGCACGAGCGGCTGATCGTCGTGCGCGTTCCGCTACCCTCGGTGCGGGTTGTTCGCGCACGAGGGGATTGGGACGTTGCCAGAGGAATTCTCCCTGGGCTGGACCGAGACCGACGTGGCCGTGCGGCGCACCGGGCTGCCCGCGTCGTGGCATCCGTTCGAGATCCGCAGCGCGGGCGCGACGATGACCGAGCACAACCGGCTGGCCGAGCAAGCGTGGAACGCGCTGCGGAGCCGGGGCCTCGCCGACGCGGAGAAACTCGACCGGGACGTCGAAGCGACCCTGCGCGCCTGGACGAGGCCGGACGTGCTGATCATCGTGCGCGCGGCCGAACCGCCTTCCGGGACGGTGCTGTACCGCGCGTGCATCGGCGAGGGTCTCGGCGTGTTCTCGGAAGAGGTCGACGACGGGATCCGCTTCCGGCAGGTCCGGCCGGAGCGGCTGGTGGATCTGGTGCTGAGCATGTTCCCGCCTTATCCGGCGCTGCCCGTTTCCCCGGTGGCGATCACCCAAGCCCCGCCGCCGAAACGCAACGCCGAGGCTCCGGCCCCCTCCCGCCAGGATCGCGACGCGCTGGCGGGGTACTCGCAGTGGCCGCTGCACCGGCACGGAACCGTGGAGCTTTCGCTGCGGCCAGGGCAAGGCACGCTGCGCCCGATCTCGACCGCGACGTTCGTGGACACCGACGGCGGGCGGTACCTGACGTTTTCGGAACCATTGCCCGACGGCGGGTTCCGGCTGCACTTCACGCCTTCGACGGGCGCACACCTGCGGAAATGGCTGCTGGAGACGATCGAAGAGGGCGTGCGCTGAGAATTCAGGGCTAATCCCCGATGCCCGGCCCCGCGCGGCACGGCAGGATCGAAGCCATGCGATTCCACCTAGTCGACGCCTTCACCGACCAGGCCTTCGCCGGCAACCCGGCAGGCGTCGTCGTGCTCGAACAACCCGCTGACGCAACGTGGATGCAGCAGGTCGCGGCGGAGATGAAGCACTCCGAGACCGCCTTTGTCGTCGACGCGGGCGAGGGAGCGAAATCGCTCCGCTGGTTCACCCCGACCGACGAGGTCTCACTCTGTGGACACGCCACCATCGCCGTCACGCATGTCCTTGGCGGACACCAGGTTTACGACACCCTCAGCGGCCAGCTGACCTGCACCAAGGCTGGCGGCTGGATCGAGATGGACTTCCCCGCCGACCCGCCCGTCGAGACCGGCGAAGACCTCTCCCACATCCTCGACCTGCCCACGAAGTTCACCGGACGGGCTCGCGAGAACCTCTTCGTGGTGCTCGAAAACGCCGAAACGGTCCAGAACGCCCAGCCGAACCTCGACGCCCTCCGCGCCACCTGGACCGGACGGCTCGTCATCACCGCGCGGGGAGACGACTTCGTCAGCCGGTTCTTCGGCCCCGGCGTAGGCGTCGACGAGGATCCCGTCACCGGTTCCGCGCACTGCTCGCTGGCCCCGTACTGGGCCGGGGAATTGGGCAAAACCGCTCTCGTCGGACAGCAGATCTCCGCCCGAGGAGGAACCGTGCGCACCGAAGTCCGCGACGACCGCGTGCTGCTGCGCGGCCAGGCCGTCACCGTAGCGAGCGGGGAGCTGTACGTCTGATGCGACTGATTCTCAACGTGATCTGGCTCGTCCTCGCCGGCTTCTGGATGGCGCTGGGCTACCTGCTGGCCGGCGCGATCTGCTGCGTCCTGATCGTCACGATCCCGTTCGGCATCGCGTCGTTCCGGATCGCGAACTACGCGCTGTGGCCGTTCGGCCGCACGGTGGTCGACCGGCGCGAGGCCGGGGTCGGCTCGTTCGTCGGCAACGTGATCTGGTTCCTGGTCGCCGGGCTGTGGCTCAGCATCGGCCACCTGATCACCGGGGCCCTGCAGTGCCTCACGATCATCGGCATCCCGCTGGGACTGGCCAACTTCAAGATGATCCCGATCTCGCTGATGCCGCTGGGCAAGGAGATCGTGGACTCCTGAGGTCCTCGCTCCGACCGAGGTGAACCGGGCCGCGACAGCCCGGTTCACCTCGTGGTCCGTCCGCAGGTTCCACCGAAAAATAATTTCGTCTTGACAACTCAAACCTTCGGAAGCAAGCTAGGCCGCATGGCAAACACCCGCAAGCTGGTCCTGGGTTTCTACGTCTCGCTCGACGGCAAGAGCGCCGACGCCGACAACGGCATCCGCGACGTCATGATGACCACCGATGACCCCGAACAGGAGAAGTACTTCGTCGACCAACTGTGGGACGCCGGAGCCTTCCTCATGGGCCGCAACACTTACGAGGCCATGGCGGGCTTCTGGCCCACCTCCGGCCACCCTTCGGCCGAGGCCATGAACACGATCCCCAAGGTCGTGTTCTCCAGAACCCTCGCCAAGGCCGACTGGCCCGAGACCCGGATCGCCAGCGGCGACCTCGCCGAAGAGATCGCCAAGCTCAAGGCCGAGCCGGGCAAGGATCTCGTCGCCGCGGGCGGCACCGAGTTTCTCCACTCGCTGATCAAGCTCGGCGTGGTCGACGAGTACCGGCTGTGGGTGCTCCCCGCCGTCACCGGCAAAGGCGCGGCGCTGTTCCCCGAACTGGACGAGGCCCGGCGGCTGCGCCTGGTGAAGAGCACGGCCTTCCCGTCCGGGATTCTCGAACTGCGGTACGCCCCGGCGGACTAGTCCTCCGGCTCGAAGGGCAGCTTCACCACGAGGCACGGCCCGCCGACGAACAGCCCGCCGTCGATGCCCAGCGCCTTCCCCCCGGCGTAGAGATACGGGCCCTCGATCTGCGTCGGGTGAATGCCCAGCTGGTCGGCGATCACGCTGTGCCCGTGGACGATCCGCGACCCGCCCAGCGCACCGAGGAGCCGGTCCGCGTTCTCCTCGCCGTCCGGGCCGCGGAAGGCGTACCGGGTGGTCATCCGGCGCCACACGTCCCACCAGGCCTCGATGTTGCTGCCGGAGAGAATGTCGCGCGCGGTGGCGTTGATCGTGTCGAGGTCCTCGCCCCAGTCGAGGTACTCCAGGGTGTCCGAGTGCAGCAGCAGATGGTCCTCGTCGACCGCGACGAGCGGCCGTTCGGTGAGCCATTCGATGTGCTCGGGGGTGAGCCGGTCCTGGTCCGACAGCAGGCCGCCGTTGATCTCCCAGCTGCGCGCGAAACTGCGCGGCCCGAAGTCGGACGGCACCGGGCGGTCGCCGAAGTGGTACATCCCCAGCAGCAGGATCTCGTGGTTGCCGAGCAGCATCTGCACCGAGCCGCCGGACTTCTCCGCCTGCTCCCGCAGTTCGCGCACGAGATCGATCACCCCGACGCCGTCCGGGCCGCGGTCGGTGAAGTCGCCGAGGAACCACAACCGGTCGTCGACGCCGGCCCAGTTGCCGTCGCTGTCGACCAGGCCCTCGGCGCGCAGTGCGTCAACCAGGGCGTCCCGGTGCCCGTGGACGTCGCCCACCACATAGACGCTCATCGCTCGACGATATGCCCTGATCCCGGGCGGTGGGCGGTCAGCCTTCGCCGAACGGGTCGAGCGTTCGCCCGATCAGGTCGGCGACCGAGCCGATCACCTTCGTCGGCCGGTACGGGTAGTTCTCCACCGATTCCTCGTTCGAGATGCCGGTGAGCACCAGGATGGTCTGCAATCCAGCCTCGATCCCGGAGTGCACGTCGGTGTCCATCCGGTCGCCGATCATGAGCGTCGACTCCGAATGCGCGCCCAGCCGGCGCAGCGCCGAGCGCATCATCAGCGGGTTCGGCTTGCCGACGTAGTACGGCGAGCGGCCGGTGGCCTTCTCGATCAGCGCCGCGACGGACCCGGTGGCCGGCATCGAGCCCTCGACGCTCGGGCCGGTCGCGTCGGGGTTGGTCGCGATGAACTTCGCGCCGCCCTCGATCAGCCGGATCGCACGCGTGATCGCGCTGAAGCTGTACGTGCGGGTCTCGCCGAGCACCACGTAGTCCGGGTCGCGTTCGGTCAGCACGTAACCGACCTCGTGCAGCGCCGTGGTGAGCCCGGCCTCGCCGATCACGAACGCCGAGCCGTTCGGCCGCTGCGAGGCGAGGAACTTCGCGGTGGCCAGCGCCGAGGTCCAGATGGACTCCTCCGGAATGTCCAATCCGGTGCGCAACAACCGCGCGCGCAAGTCGCGCGGGGTGTAGATCGAGTTATTGGTGAGCACTAAAAAGTCGATATCGTTGTTCCGCAGTTCGGCGAGGAACTCGTCCGCTCCCGGGACCAGGTGTTCCTCCTTGACCAGCACACCGTCCATGTCGGAGAGATACGTCCACCGGCCTTCGCTCATGCGCGAAAACCTATCACGCGCGCGAGACGCCTGCGGCATACGACGAAAGCGGCTACAGTGGAAATTGCCGGGAAACGCGAGGGGAGTCGCGCTCCCGGTCACCGAGGGGGTTCGGGGGAATCTTTTCAGTAAGCACCGGCGTAAGCGCCGTTATGCAATTCTTCCTGCCCCTTGCCTTGAAGGGGGAAAGCACATGACCGAAATCGCCGAACGTCCGGCGGTCGTGGGTCCGATCACCGGGCCTACCTGGGGGTTGACCAAGTTCCTCGACCCGCTTCCGGTGCCTCCGGTACTGCGGCCGCCGTGGTGGGGACAGGACATGATCACCATTCCGATGGTGGCGAAACAGCAGCAACTGCACTCGCAATTGCCGCCGACCACCTTGTGGACATACGCGGGACATTTCCCGGGTCCGACAATCGAAGTGCGCAGCGGTAAACAGCTGCGGATTTCGTGGTCGAACGAAATAACGGGCAAGTTCCCGTTGGTCGCCGTGCAGGGCCCGGTGGCCGACGGGCCGACCAGCCGCCCCGGCCGCGAGCTCGACCGGCCCGGCTACTCGATCGTCGACGGCGTCGCGGACCTGCCCGCCTGGACCGTCGTCCACCTGCACGGAGCCCGGACCAACGCGGGCGACGACGGCTGGGCGCACAACGCCGGTCTCCAGGGCACCTCGCAGCTCGCCGAGTACCAGAACCGGCAGCAGGCGATGCCGCTCTGGTACCACGACCACGCCATGGCGATCACGCGTTTCAACGTCCACACGGGCCTGGCCGGGATGTACCTGATCCGCGACGACGAGGAGGACGAGCTCGGCCTGCCCAGCCGCGATCGCGAGCTGCCGCTGATCCTGACCGACCGCAACCTCGACCTCGATCCGGCGACCGGCCGGCTCACCGGGCAGCTGCTGTACAAGTTCCCGTACGTGCCGAACGGGCCGATGATCCCGTTCTCCGGTCCGTTCACTCTGGTCAACGGCGTGATCTGGCCGCACCTGGACGTTTCCGCGCGGTGGTACCGCTTCCGGCTGCTCAACGCGGCCAACTCCCGGTTCTTCACGCTGAACCTGGTCGACGAGAACAACGTGCCGCGCAACGACGCCGTCCGCCTGATCGGCACCGACGGCGGGTTGCTGCCCGAGCCCGCTCCGTTGCCGTCCGGCGGTCTGACCGTCGCGCCCGCCGAGCGCTTCGACGTGCTGATCGACTTCAGCCGGTTCAGGGGGCGGAAAGTCAAGCTGCGCAACGCCGATCCGCGTCTCGGCGGGGTCGAGCCGGACGTCATGGAGTTCCGGGTGGACAGCCGCGCGAAGCACGATTCGTTCGAACTGCCCGAAAAGCTCTCGACGTCCTACGTTCGGATCAAGCACGGTTCGACGCTGCCGGAGGACCACGACCACGTCTGGGTCGCGCTGCTGCTCAACGCGAGCGGCCATCCGGAGATGTGGGACCTCGAACAGGTGGACGCCGATCCGGGCGGCAAGGGGATCATCCAGATCAACGACCCGGCGGGCGGGCTGAAGACGTTCCGGATGATCGGGCGGATCTTCGACGACACCACCGGCATCTTCATCAACCACGACAAGTGGGCGGTGTGGAACATCGTGCACGTCGCGAACGGCGGGCCCGCGCACCCGTTCCACATCCACCTGACCGAATTCCAGGCGCTCTTCCGGCGCAGCTTCGCCACGACCTTCGACCCGGCTACCGAACGCACGGCCAGGCCGATCGACGGGTTCGCGGAGGTCCCGCTGGAGAAGTACGAGGAGGGCTGGAAGGACACGATCATCGTGGATCCCGGCCAGTGGGTGAGCGTGGCCGGGCAGTTCGGCGGCGGTACCGGCGAGTTCATGTACCACTGCCACATCCTCGACCACGAGGACAAGGGAATGATGCGGCCGTTCGTCGTGCACCCGCCCGAGGTGGCGAAGTTCCACGTCCACCCGGGCGGCGGCCACCACCACGACGGCTGACCGGGTCCGCTTGCGCCCCAATGTGGCGTTCGGTGCCCCCGTCGATGGGCCTGGCGCGCGATGCCAAGGTCTGTGAGGGGAACCCTGAGGGAATCAGATTCCCTCAGGGTTCCCCTCACAGACCTACGCCGGAACAGAGCCGCACTCCGCGCTACCGAGAAAACCTCAATGTGGCACTCGGCTCAGGAAGCCGCGGCCGGGTGCACCGCCACGGTCGCGGCCTTCACCGACAGCGCCACCGCCGAGCCGGGCTCCAGCGCCAGTTCGGCGACCGCGGCCGGGGTGAGGTCGGCGGTCAGGCCGTGTGCCCAGCCGCCGCCCTCGGTCCGGACGCGGATCACCGGTCCGTGCGGTTCCAGCGCCGCGACGACGGCGTCGGTCGTGTTGCGCGGGCTGCCGTGGTGCTCGCCGTCGTGCGGATAAACCGCGACGGCGTTCGGCTCGAACACCGCGACCGCGGCCTCGCCCACCACGGCGTCCGGCGTCAGCAAACCGGCCACCACCTCGCCTGAGGGCGTGCGCAATCCTTCCGCCACCGCGACTCCGGAGACCAGGTTGAGCCCGGCGATCCGCGCAGTGAAAGCAGTCCGCGGCGCCGCGAGCACCGCACGCGTCGGCCCGCGTTCCACGATGCGGCCACCGTTCATCACCGCGACGTGGTCGGCCAGGGCCAATGCGTCCAGCGGATCGTGCGTGACCAGCACTGTGGTCGGGCCGTTGCGCAGCACTCGGCGCAGCAGGCCGCGGATCGCCGGCGCCGAGTCCACGTCGAGCGCGGCGAACGGCTCGTCCAGCAACAGCAGATCCGGCGCGGAAGCCAAGGCCCGCGCGATCGCCACCCGCTGCTGCTGCCCGCCGGACAGCTGGCTCGGCCGCCGGTTCGCGAATTCCGACGCGTCCACTTCGCCCAGCCACCACAAGGCGATCTCCCGCGCCTCCGCCCGGCTGGTGCCGGTCGAACGCGGCGAGAACGCGACGTTGTCCAATGCGGACAGATGCGGGAAAAGCAGCGCGTCCTGGGACAACAGGCCGATCCGCCGTTCGTGCGGAGGCAGGTCGACCTCGTTCCCGGCCAGCAGCCGGTCGGCGAGCGTGACGTCGGCCGAGGTCACCGACAGCAGACCGGCGAGGCCGCCGAGCACAGTGGACTTCCCGGAGCCGTTGGGCCCGAGCAGCGCGAGCACCGAGCCGCCGGGCACGGTGAACTCGACGTCGAGCGAGAACTCGCCGCGGGTCAGCGCCAGCTTCGCCGACAGGGTCACCGCAGCCCGCCTTCCCACGACCGCGGCCGCGCGACCGCGATGACCAGGACCGCGACCACGATGAGCAGCAACGCGAGCGCGACCGCGCTGTCGATGTCCACTTCGGCCTGTGTGTAGACCTCGATCGGCAGCGTCCGGGTGACGCCTTCCAGACTGCCCGCGAACGTGATGGTCGCGCCGAACTCCCCGAGCGCGCGGGCGAAGCTCAGTACCACGCCGGAGCCCAGCGCCGGGAGCAGCAACGGCAGCGTCACCCGGCGGAACACCGTCCACGGGCGCGCGCCGAGCGTCGAAGCGACCTGCTCGTAGCGGTCGCCGGAGCCGCGCAGCGCGCCTTCCAGGCTGACGACGAGGAACGGCATCGCCACGAACGTCTGCGCGATCACCACCGCGGCCGTCGTGAACGGCACCTGCTCGCCGGTCAGCCAGGTGAGCAAGATGCCGAGGAAACCCTTGCGGCCCAGCAGGTACAGCAGAGCCAGGCCGCCGACCACCGGCGGCAGCACGAGCGGCAGCAACACGATCGACCGCAGCATCCGCACGCCCGGCACCCGGGAGCGGGCCAGCACGATCGCCAGCGGGACGCCGAGCACCACACAGGCCACTGTGGACAGTGCGGCGGTCACCAGCGACAGCCGGAGCGCGTTCAGCGACGAGGACGTGACCAGCAGCGACGGCAGCCGGGTGAGATCGGACCGCACCAGGAGGCCGACGACCGGCAGCACCACGAGCGCGAGCGCGGCGACGGCGGGGAACCAGAGGATCAGGGGCACCCGGGCGTGCGGCGGCCGGGTCTCGGCCGCCGCGCCCGCCTTACTTGCCAGGGCCGAACCCGATCTTGGCCAGTTCGGCCTTGCCCTCAGTGCCAAGGATGAAGTCGCTGAACTGCTTCGCCAGCGCCGCCTGCGGGGCGTTCTTCACCACCGCGATCGGGTACTGGTTCACCGCGCCCGAGGACTCCGGGAAGTCGACCTTGTCCACTTTGCCCGCGGCCGAGGTCGCGTCGGTGACGTACACCAGGCCGGCGTCAGCGTCGCCCGACTGGACCTTCGCCAGCACCTGCTTGACGTTCGTCTCCTCGCTGACCGGCTTGAGCGTGGTCTTGGTGGTCTGCTCGACCTTCTGCGTGGCCGCGCCGCACGGCACCTGCTGCGCGCACACGACCACGTTCAGGCCGGGCTTGGTCAGGTCGGCGAAGGTCTTGATGCCCTTCGGGTTCCCCTTGGCCACGGCGATCGCGAGCTTGTTGGTGGCGAAGACGGTCGGCTGGCCGTCGATCACGCCGTCCTGCACGGCCTTGCCCATGTTCTTCTGGTCCGCCGAGGCGAACACGTCGGCCTTGGCCCCGTTGTCCAGCTTCTGCACGAGCGCGGAGGAACCCTCGTAGTCGAAGGTGACCTTGACGCCCGGGTGCGCCGCCTCGAACTGCTTGCCGAGCACGTTGAAGGATTCGGTGAGCGAGGCCGCGGCGAACACGGTCAGCGTGCCGCCTCCCGGAGCGGGCGCGGACGCGGAACCCGCACCCGGGGCGGAGCTGGGCTGGTCGCCGGAGCTGCAGGCACTGGCGGCCAACGCGATCGCCGCGGTTCCGGCGACGGCGAGGGCGAGCTTCTTCATCTGGATCCTTCCGGGGTTTCCACCACGACGGTGGTCGCCTTGACCACGGCGACCGCGAGCACGCCCGGGCGCAGCCCGAGTTCGCGGACCGCCTCGGTGCTCATCAGTGACACCACTCGGTGCGCCCCGCACTGCAGTTCGACCTGCGCCATCACCTTGTCGGTGACGACCTCGGTGACGAGCCCGACGAAGCGGTTGCGCGCGGAGCGGCCGACCGCCGACGGGTCGTCCGGTTCAGTGGCTTGGGCCCGCGCGAACCCGGCGAGCTGAGCGCCGTCGACGACCTTGCGGCCGGCGGCGTCGTCCGTCGCGGTCAACTGACCCGCGCGAACCCACCGCCGGACGGTGTCGTCGCTTACGCCGAGCAGCCGAGCGGCCTCGGACAACCGAAATTGCGGCATGGTCGAAACATTATCCCCGCAGATGCGGAAAAGCTATGCGGGCCGCGCATTTTCGCGTAACGCTTCGAGCATTGCGAACTGATAACGCCCGAGGACTTTCCGTTCTGCGGAAGTGAACTCCGCGAGCACCCCGGCGAGCCGCCCGGCCACCCGCTCCGAGATGGCGTCGAGCCGTTCCCGGCCGGCCTCGGTGATCGTCACGAGCACCTTCCGGCGATCGGTCCGGTCGCGTTCGCGCAGCACCAGACCGGCCTTCTCCAGCCGGTCGAGCACCCCGGTCACCGCACCCGTCGACAGGCCGGTGAGCTGCCCGATTCGGCCCGGGGTAAGGGAATCCGCGGTTTGCCCGGCGAGCTCGAGAGCTTGCAGCCCGGTCGCCGAAAGCCCTTCGAGCGCGGCGTCGCGAGCGTGCCGGAGGACGGCGTGCGTGCGCAGCTGTGCCGCCAGCGCCGCGAAGTGAGTCAGCTCACTATTCGTCTCGCCGGTGCTCACCGAGTGCCTCCACATCGGAACCGAGGGTGGTTTCCAGGATTTTCGCAAGACTGCCTTTTACGACGCCGCAAGCTATCCTGAGCGTAATGACAGCAGTACATCTCGGGTTTCCTCGCGTCCCCGGCAACCGAGGCCCGTCCGGCACGCCCCGGCCCGAGCACCCCGGTCTCGTCGATTCCTTCGGCCGCGTCGCGACCGACCTGCGGGTCTCCCTCACCGACCGATGCAATCTGCGCTGCACGTACTGCATGCCGGCCGAGGGGCTCGACTGGATGCCCAGCGACCAGGTGCTCACCGACGACGAACTGGTCCGGCTCATGCGGATCGCGGTGGAGACGCTCGGCGTCACCGACATCCGGCTCACCGGCGGCGAACCGCTGCTGCGCCCGGGACTGGAGCGGATCGTCGAGCGGATCACCGCGCTCGAACCGCGCCCCCGGGTGTCCATGACCACCAACGGGATCGGGCTGGCCAAGCGCGCGCCCGGCCTCGTCTCGGCCGGACTCGACCGGATCAACGTCTCGCTGGACACCATCGACCGCGAGCGCTTCGCCGAACTGACCCGCCGCGACCGGCTTCCGCACGTGCTGGCCGGCCTCGCCGCCGCCCGCGACGCCGGGCTGTCGCCGGTCAAGATCAACTCGGTGCTGATGCGCGGCTACAACGAGCACGAGGCGGTCCCGCTGCTGCGGTTCTGCCTCGAAGAGGGCTACCACCTGCGGTTCATCGAGCAGATGCCGCTCGACGCGCAGCACGGCTGGAACCGCCGCGACATGGTCACCGCCGAGGAGATCCTCGCGATGCTCGGCGAGACCTTCACCCTCACCCCGTTCCCCGCTCCCCGCGGCGGTGCGCCCGCCGAGCGCTGGCTGGTTGACGGCGGACCGGGCGATGTGGGCGTGATCGCGTCGGTGACCAGGCCGTTCTGCTCCGCCTGCGAACGCACCCGGCTGACCGCCGACGGAGCCGTCCGCTCCTGCCTGTTCTCGAACGACGAGACGGACCTGCGTTCCCTCGTGCGCGCGGGCGCGCGCGATGAGGAGGTGGCGGACGCGTGGCGCGACACGATGTGGCGCAAGCTCGCGGGCCACGAGATCAACGAGGCCGGCTTCGCGCAGCCGATCCGGCCGATGAGCGCGATCGGCGGCTGAGCCATGACCTCTCCCTCCCCGTCCTCTTCTTCCCCGGTGACAGTCGTCGTCCGGTACTTCGCCTCGGCGCGGGCCGCGGCGGGCACTGAGGAGGAGAAGGTGGAGCTGGCGGCGGGCGCGACGGTGGCGGACGCCGTCCAGGCGCTGCGCGAGCTGCACCCCGGGCAACTTTCCCGCGTACTCGACGCGGCGAGCTTCCTGGTCAACGAGGTGGCGGTCCGCGATCGCGGCCGCGCGCTCAGTGACGGCTCCCACCTGGACATCCTCCCGCCGTTCGCCGGCGGTTGAGCTCCCGGAAAGCCCCCGTGCACCCGGCTGAGCGCCGCACTGACCGGCGGAGCGGCCATTCCCGGCCGATTGGTCCGGACCACGGTGAATGGCGGCACTGGCGCGCTGAGCGGTCGGCACGCTTTATCCCTACGCTCCGAAGTGTTTCGCTCACGGCGTATTTGCGCAGCTCAAAGAACCACTCGGCGGGCAGTGGCCGACGGTTGACGAGTGGTTTAGAGTGCCCGCTCTTATCTGCTGCGAATGGCCTCTTGACGCGTTATCGACGTGACCCAAGCCTCACGATCCGTGAAATATCTCGACTAGAAAACGGCCAGATAACGGCGCTCTGACCTGCGGAAACAAGCGGATCGAGCAAGGTTGCGTGCCGTTACTGTGACGTAGGTCACACCTCGAATGATTTCCGATCACGCCGAAAATTACGTACCGTCGCTTTTCGGTTGGCCCCGACCGACCAAGCAACACCGGGAATCCGTAGCGCCCAGCTCTGTCCAACGGATCCCCGGACCCATACCCCGAGCGAAAGCATTTCCGGACAGAGACGAGGGGACGAAGACGGCGCGTCGTGCGACGTCCGCGTCAGCCGCCCGGCAACGGGCGGACGGGCTCCCAACCCGACCCGCAGCACCGAGCTCGTAGGCGCAGGAATCGAGAAGTTTTCAGATGTCTTACCGAGGCAAGCACCGCAAGATGTCCGCTGCCACCCGCACCATCGCCCGTGTCGCAGTCGCGGGTATCGCGGTTGGCGCCCCCCTCGCGATCGCCGCGACCCCCGCGTCGGCGACCAACTGGGACGCCATCGCACAGTGCGAGAGCGGCGGCAACTGGAACACCAACACTGGCAACGGCTACTACGGTGGCCTCCAGTTCACCCAGAGCACCTGGAAGGCCTACGGCGGCACCGGCAGCCCGCAGGGCGCGTCGCGCGACCAGCAGATCGCCGTCGCCGAGCGCGTCATGCAGGGCCAGGGCCCGGGCGCGTGGCCGGTGTGCAGCAAGAAGGCCGGCAGCTCGGCCTCCTCGCACAAGGCGACCCCGAAGAAGAGCACCGCCACCAAGAAGGCGACCCCGAAGAGCGATGCCCCGAAGAAGCAGGTCACCCAGCCGGTGGCCGCGCTCGTGGCGAACTCCAACCCGAACGGTGACTACACAGTGAAGGCGGGCGACACGCTCTCGAAGATCGCCAAGGAGCACAACATCCAGGGCGGCTTCCAGAAGCTGCAGGACCTGAACAAGCAGTACGTGTCGAACGCGAACTTCATCGTGGTCGGCCAGAAGCTCGCCACCAAGTGAATCCCGGCCTCCTCGTGAGGCAGGTTCCGGCGCAGCCTCTGCTGTGACAGAACGCCCGAAGGGCCCCACCGCGTCAAATCCCCTGGCGGTGGGGCCCTTCGTCGTGTCCGGAGCGCTCAGCGGATCAGGGCGAGTTGACCCATTCGTCGGTGCCGTCGGTGAAGTGCTGGTGCTTCCACACCGGAAGCCGCGCCTTCACCTCGTCCACCAGTTCCGCACAGGCGGTGAACGCCTGGCCGCGGTGCTCGGCGGCGACCGCGCAGGCGAGCGCGACGTCGCCGATCGTCAGCGCGCCGACGCGATGGCTCACCGCCACCGCCCGCACGCCCTTCCATCGCGCCGCCAGGTCGTTGACCACCTCGGCGAGCACGTCGCCTGCCGTCGGGTGGCCCTCGTAGGTCAGATCGCGCACGCCCTTGCCGCCGTCGTGGTCGCGGACCACGCCGGAGAACGTGACCACGGCGCCCGCCGCGTCGTCCTCCACCAGCTGCGCGTGCTCCTCGACTGACAGCGGCCGGTCGCTCACGTCGGCCCGCAGGACCCGGACCGCCGGACCGGCTTTCCCGGCCTCGCGCGGATGGTCTCCGCCGGCGAGCTGGTCCACCGCGTGCTCGAGGATGTCCGCGAGGACCCGCAGACCGTCCTTCACGCCGCCGCTCGACCCCGGAAGGTTCACCACGAGGGTCCGCCCCGCGACGCCGGCCACGCCGCGCGACAGCACCGCTGTGGGCACCTTCGGCAGCCCGGCCGCGCGGATCGCGTCCGCGACGCCGGGCAGCTCGTAATCCAGCACCGCGCGGGTGACGTCCGGGGTCCGGTCGGTCGGCGAGATGCCGGTGCCGCCGGTCGTGAGGATCACCCGGACACCGTCGGCCACCGCGGCGCGCAGCGCGACGCCCACCGGGTCGCCGTCCTCGACGACGACCGGCGGCGGCACGTCGTAGCCCCGCTCGGCCAGCCAGGCGACGAGCACCGGCCCGGTCTTGTCCTCGTAGACGCCCCGGGCGGCGCGATTGGACGCGACGATGACGCGCGCGCTGTGCACGGCCGCCTCCGCGGGAGAGAGTCCGTCGGCGGTGTTCATGGCCGCTCCCAGGTTCCGGTCTTGCCGCCGTCCTTGCGCAGCAACCGCACGTTGTCGAGCGTCGCGGCCGGGTCGACGGCCTTGATCATGTCGTGCAGCGTCAGCCCGGCGACCGCGACGGCGGTGAGCGCCTCCATCTCGACCCCGGTGACGTCCTTGGTCTTGGCCGTCGCGCTGATGTGGACCGCGGTGCCGTCCAGTTCGAACTCCACCTTGACCCCGGAAAGCGCGATCTGGTGGCACAACGGGATCAGCTCGGGCACCCGCTTGGCACCCATGATCCCGGCGATCCGCGCGGTCGCCAGCGCGTCGCCCTTGGGCAGGCCGTTGGCCGAAAGCAGGCCGACGACCTCCGCCGTGGTGTGGACGGTCCCGCCGGCGAGCGCGGTGCGCGCGGACGCCGTCTTGCCGGAAACGTCGACCATCCGGGCAGCGCCGGATTCGTCGACGTGGCTGAGTTCACTCACGCCCGCGAGGCTACTGCGCAACTTCGCCCAAAGTCCGTGAGGGGAACCCTGAGGGAATCAGAGTCCCTGAGGGTTCCCCTCACGGACGGTCAGCTGGCGCGCTCGGCGCGGACGGCGTTGCGCACCGCTTCGGCGACTGCAGGGGCGACCGCGCTGTCGAACACGCTCGGCACGATGAACGACGCGTTGAGCTTGCCGTTGTCCACCACGTCGGCGATCGCGTCGGAGGCGGCCAGCAGCATGTTGTCGTCGATGTTGTGCGCGGCCGCGTCGAGCAGGCCGCGGAAGACGCCGGGGAACGCCAGGACGTTGTTGATCTGGTTCGGGAAGTCGCTGCGGCCGGTGGCGACGACCGCGGCGTGCTTCTGCGCCTCCAGCGGGTCGATCTCCGGGTCCGGGTTGGCCAGCGCGAAGACGACCGCGTCGTCGTTCATCGTGGCGACCTGCTCCGCGCCGAAGAGGTTCGGGGCGGAGACGCCGACGAAGACGTCCGCGCCGACCAGCGCGTCGTGCAGCGTGCCGGACTTGCGGTCCTTGTTCGTGTGCTCGGCGATCCAGGTCAGGTTGTCGTCGAGGTTGCCGCGCTCGGGGTAGACGATGCCGTCGATGTCGGCGGCCACGATGTCGCCCGGGTTCTTGTGCAGCAGCAGGCGGATGATCGCCGAACCGGCCGCCCCGACGCCGCTGACGACGATCTTGCAGTCCTCGATGTTCTTCCCGACCACGCGCAGCGCGTTGCGCAGCGCGGCGACCACGACGATCGCGGTGCCGTGCTGGTCGTCGTGGAAGACCGGGATGTCCAGCTGCTCGCGCAGCCGCTTCTCGATCTCGAAGCAGCGCGGTGCGGCGATGTCCTCGAGGTTGATGCCCGCGTACACCGGCGCGAGCGCCTTGGCGATCATGATGATCTCTTCGGTGTCCTGGGTGTCCAGGCAGACCGGCCACGCATCGACGCCGGCGAACTTCTTGAACAGCGCCGCCTTGCCCTCCATCACCGGCAGCGCGGCGGCCGGGCCGATGTTGCCGAGGCCGAGCACGGCGGAGCCGTCGGTGAGCACCGCGACGGTATTGCGCTTGATGGTCAGCCGGCGCGCGTCCTCGGGGTTCGCGGCGATCGCCTGGCACACGCGGGCGACCCCCGGCGTGTACGCGCGGGAGAGGTCGTCACGGTTGCGGAGCGCGACCTTGGGGCTGACCTCGATCTTGCCGCCGAGGTGGATCAGGAACGTCCGGTCCGAGACCTTGCGCACGCGCACGCCCGGCAGCGAGTCGAGCGCCGCGGTGATGTCCTGCGCGTGGTTTTCCGACAGCGCGTTGGCGCTGATGTCGATCACGATGGTGTCCGCGTGCGACTCGACGACGTCGAACGCCGTCAGCACGCCGCCGACGCGGCCGACCGCGGTGGTGAGATCGCCCGCGGCCGTGGACGAGGCCGGGGCCTCGACCCGGACGGTGATCGAATACCCGGGACCGGGAACCGGCATGACACGTACTCCCCGCTGGTGGAGTGGGTTGGGACGGCTCGAATCTAGTCCGGTGACCCGCGCCACCACACCCCAACCGGGTGACTGACCAGTAACTTCAGGTCCGGGGCGCCGCGGCTCGCGGCGCTCCCGGACGCGGTCCGCAGGTCAGCGGTTGATCTCGGTCTCCGGGTGCACGTAGGGCACCTGCTCGAGCGGGAAGGTCAGGTCGCCGAACGGCGAAAGCGCTCCCTGCCGGTCCGAGGACAGCTCGGTGACCGGGTGCTCGCCCGGCTCGCCCGGCCACGTCGGGTCGATGCCCTTGCTCTGCTTGTCGCCCTTCGCCACTGCTTCCTCCGAGGCCCTCGTCCGGCAAACTCGACCACAGTCTGCCCGAACACTCCTCAAGCGCGCGCACCCGCCCGGTATCCTGGGTGTCTATGCCCGCGACCTCTCTGGCGGACTGGCTGCGTGCGGAGTCCGACGACGCACTCGCCGAGCTGCTGCGCACACGTCGCGATTTGTCCACCCCTCCTCCGTCCGACACCACTGTGCTCGCCACCCGCGCGGGCACGCCGGGGTCGGTCGCTCGCGCCTGTGAGGACCTCGACACGTTCACCCTCGCGGTGATCGACGCGCTGCTGGTCGCCGGTGCCGACGTCGAGCCGACGCCGGTGTCCGCGGTGACGGCGCTGATCGGCCGCGACGTCAGCGAACCGCTCGCCCGGCTGCGTGCCCGGGCTCTCGTCTGGGGCGCCGACGACGAGCTGCGGGTGCCGCCCTCGGCCCGCGACGCGCTCGGTCCGTTCCCGGCCGGGCTCGGCGCGCCGTCGCCCGCGCTGGCCGCCACCGACATCGACGCGCGGCTCGCGGAGGTCGGCGACGACGAGCGGGCCGTGCTCACCGCGCTGGCCGCCGGGCCGCCGATCGGCCGCACCCGCGACGCGAGCTTCGACGTCGGACTGTCCGACGCGGCCACGCCGGTGCAGAAGCTCCTCGCGCGCGGCCTGCTGCTGCGCCGGGACGACCAGACCGTCGAACTTCCCCGCGAACTCGGCTTGCTGTTGCGCGGCGGTCGGGCGTTCGAACCGGACACGCTGGTCGAGCCGGAGCTGCCCGTCCATCCACATCGGACGGACACGGTGGACAAAACGGCGGCCGGCGAGGCGATGGAGTTGTTGCGGCAGACGGAATCTCTGCTGCGGATGTGGTCGGATTCCCCGCCGCCGGTGCTCAAGGCGGGCGGGCTCGGAGTGCGCGAGCTGAAGAAGGTCGCCAAGGATCTCGAAGTCGGCGAGACCCGTGCGACGCTGCTCGCCGAGCTGGTCGTCGGCGCGGGACTCGTTGCGGACAGCGAAAACACCGCTCCGGAGTACGTGCCCACCATGCTCACCGACAGCTGGCTCGCGTCGCCGTCGGTGCAGCGGTGGATGACGCTCGCGCAGGCGTGGCTGGAACTGCCGCGGCTGCCCGGTCTCGCCGGTGGCCGGGACGCGAAAGACAAGCCGATCGCGCCGTTGTCCGAAGAGCTGCGCCGGCCGCTCGCGCCGGTTTCGCGGCATCGCGTGCTCAGTGCGTTGGCGACACTGAATCCGGGCGCAGGCGTGAAAAGCATTGACGAGCTGGTGGCGGTGCTGGCCTGGCGCGCGCCTCGACGAGGTGGCCGACTTCGCGACGAGACCGTCCGCTGGACGATGGCCGAGGCGACCGCGCTTGGTCTCGTCGGCCTCGGCGCGCTCACCACCGCCACCCGGTTGCTGCTGGAAGACGACCGCTCCGGCGCGGTCGAGGCGATGCACGACGCATTGCCCGCGCCGGTCGACCACGTGCTGGTGCAAGCGGACCTGACGGTCGTCGCGCCAGGCCCGCTGGAGCCGGAACTGGCGGCGGACATGGCTGCGGTCGCGGACGTCGAATCCGCTGGGCACGCAACGGTTTACCGCGTCACTGAGACTTCGGTCCGGCGCGCGCTCGACACCGGCCGGACCGCGGACGAGCTGCACGCGATGTTCCGCAACAAGTCGGCGACTCCGGTGCCGCAAGGCCTCACGTACCTGATCGACGACGTCGCCCGCCGCCATGGCCGATTGCGCGGCGGCACCGCGGGATCGTTCCTGCGCTGCGACGACGAGGCACTTCTCGCCGAAGTGCTCGCTCACCCAGTGGCGACGGAATACGATCTGCGGCTGATCGCGCCGACGGTGCTGATCAGCTCCGCACCCTTGGCGGACGTGCTGGAAGCCTTACGCGGCGCGGGTTTCGCGCCCGCGGCGGAGGGCCCGGACGGCCGGGTGGTCGACCTGCGACCCACCGGACGCCGACTGCCCGCCCGAGCGCGGGCGGCTCGGGCTAGGCCGGGCGAGCAGGCGGTGCTGACCGACGATCAGGCGACGCGAATCGTGTCGAATCTGCGCGCCGGAGACCAAGCTTCGGCGCGACGGCGCGGTTCCACAGTGCGCGCGCCTGGTGGCGGCGGCGCGGACACGACGGCGACGTTGGACCTGCTGTCCCGCGCGACGCTGGAGCAGCGCGAGGTGTGGATCGGTTTGGTCGATTCGCGTGGGACGGCTAGCCAACGGGTGGTGCGGCCGTTGCGGGTCGGCGGTGGGGTGCTGGAGGGCGCCAACCACGAGCGGTATCCGTTGCACCGCATCACTTCCGCCGCACTGGTCGAGGACTGACCTCGGCCCAAGGTGGCCCTCACGGACTTCCGGCACCGCACCTGCATTGACGCGCTTTCCGTTGAGGGAACCGGAATTGCGCGGGCGAGGCGAGCGGCGAGCGCGGCACGAAACAGCGCAGCAGGAACCGAACGAACCGGCCCCAGGCAAGGCCGGTCAGAGGTTGCGAAGCCCCTGCAACACCCGCTCCATGAACTCCCTCGACGACCTGTCCCCCAGCACCAGATCGGTCTGGTGCAGCATCACGAGCCCGATGTCGGCCATATCGCCCACCAACACCTTCACCACGCCAAGCGGCAGGTGCAGATGCGCGGCGATCTCCGCCACCGACCGGGTGTCCAGGCACAGATCGCAAATCCGCCGGTGCTCGATCGACCGCACCCCGCGGTACCGACGGCCCTCGTCGCTGGTGGACACCAAGGCTTCGAGCGCGAGGTTGTGGTCGGAGCGAGTCCGGCCGCGGGTTCGCGCGTACGGCCGCACCCGCGACTTCGTCGGCTGTGCGGGCGGCTCCGGTTCCGGCTGCGCGGGTTCCTCACTGGACCAGAACCGGTCCAATTCGGACACTCCGGAGGCCGGGCCGGGGTCGGAGTACGAGTACCGGTCCTCGGGCTCGTCGGCCAGCGCGTGCCGACTGCGGGTGGCTTGTTCGACGTGATGGCGTTGGTACGCCGAGCCTTCCGGAACCACGCGGTCGTCCGCACCGGGCGAACCGGCGTACTCGTCGAATGAGTACGGGTCGTGCGCCGCGGGCCTAGGAGGAGGCGGCGGCGGTTCCTCCCAGCGCTGGCTCTGCCGGGGCTCTTCCCAATAACCGGATTCGCCGTCCTCGACCCATTCGTAGCCGTCGTCCCAGTTCTCCTCCTGCACCGGAGGCGGCGGGGCCATCGGGCGCGGGGCGACCGCCTGTTGCACCGGACGCGGGGCAGGCGCGGGAGCCGGACGGGGAGCAGGCTCCGGACGCCGGGCGGCAGGCGGCGGAGGGGAGGGCCGCGGCTGCCGGTGCGGCAGCCGCATGCTCAGCGAACTCATGTCGTACCGGCTCGGCGAGTCGAACGACTCCCGCTCCGTGCCTTTGTGGAGGGCGTCCCAGGCACCCGTGTCCTGGTCTCCGAAACCCGAGATCTTCATCGGCTACCCCAGCACCCCGCCGCCCTGCAGCTGCGCGCGCAGTTCCGGCGTGATCTGCTCGCCGACCCGCTCGACCAGCAGGGTCATCTCGTACGCCACCGTCCCGATGTCGCACGTCGGCGCGGCGAGCACGGCAAGGCAGGACCCGTCGGAGACCGACATCAGGAACAGGTACCCGCGTTCCATCTCGACCACGGTCTGGTTCACGCCGCCCGCCTCGAAGCACCGCGCCGCGCCCTGGGTCAGGCTGATCAGCCCGGACGCCACCGCCGAGAGCTGCTCGGCACGCTCCTGCGGCAACCCCTCCGAAGGCGCGAGCATCAGTCCGTCCGCCGACACCAGCACCGCGTGCGCCGCACCCGGGACCCGGCGCACGAAATCCGAGATCAGCCAGCTGAACGTGCCCTGGTCCGCTGGCCGGTCGGAATCGGTCACTGCCCCTCCAAGCTCCTCGAACGCTGCCGGACGCCCGTTCGCCGCCTGCCGGTCATCCTCGCCCGGCCGCGGTGAAGTCGTCGTTCCAGCGTATTCACGCACCCGGTCGTGTCGAGCGTGTGCCCGGGCACGGTACGTGTCTGCCGGATGTAACGTCGCGCGAACGCATGCACAACCACGCATTCGCGGGTCACTCGGTGGTGGCGGCGGCCACCGTGCGCAGCGGGATGTCCGTGCAGGTCACCGCCGGTCCGACGCCCCGATCAGGGGCGGTCGGCCTCGGCCGCGAGGGGGCAGGACTACTCAGTCTGCGCCACTCGGAGGCACCACTCCCCGAAGCGGGTGAAGCGCGCGGAGTTCACTCCAACGGCCGCACCCGAGCCGGGGTGTAACGGGAATCTGGGAGTCGGCGTACGCCTCCTTCGCAGACGGCGGCGGGGACCGCGAGCGGGACTAGCCCGCCCGTAAAGCCGTGTCGTGCGCGATCGCGTGCTGCACGACGGAGATCAGCACCTGCTTCGCCGATTCCCGCTCCCGCGCGTCGCACGCCATGATCGGCACCGACGGCGAGATGGTGAGCGCGTGCCGCACGTCCTCGATCTGGTGGTGCAGCAGCCGGTCGAAGCAGTTGATCGCCACGACGTAGGGCAGCTTCCGGTTCTCGAAGAAGTCGATGGACGGGAACGCGTCCGCGAGCCGCCGCGTGTCCACGAGCACGACCGCACCGATCGCGCCGACGGCGAGGTCGTCCCACATGAACCAGAACCGGCGCTGGCCCGGCGTGCCGAACACGTACAGCACCAGGTCGGAGTCGAGCGAGATCCGGCCGAAGTCCATCGCCACCGTGGTCGTCGACTTGTTCGGCGTCGCCGACACGTCGTCGTGGCCCACGCTGGCCTCGGTCATCATGGCCTCGGTGGTCAGCGGGTCGATCTCGGAGATCGCCCCGACCATAGTCGTCTTGCCCGAACCGAACCCACCCGCGACCACGATCTTGGCCGACGAGGTCGGACCCGTATGCGGTGTGTTCGCGTCGGAGTCAAATTCTCCGAAGCCCACTGAGCACCCTTTCCATGAACTCGATACTGGGGCGGTCGCCCGAATTCGTGCTGCTGCTCGTGTGCACGAGCACCAGGCCGAGGCCCGCCACGTCACCAATCAGCACTCGCACCACGCCGAGCGGCAGCCGCAGCAGCGCGGCCACCTCGGCGACCGACCGGGTGTCGAGGCACAGGTCGCAGATGGACCGGTGCTCCGGCACGCGGACGCGGTCGAGAACCCGGCCCTGTTCGCTCGTCGAGACCAGCGCCTCGATCGCGAGGTCGTAGGTCGGCTTCGTGCGCCCGCGGGTGCGGAAGTAAGGCCGGACCAGCCCGGAGGTCTCCACCTCGGCGGGCTCGTCCACGTACTCGCCCGCCGCCTGCATCGGCAGCGCGGCGGCCAGCTCGTTCGAAGACGGTCCCGGCGACCCGTCCCGTTCGGCGCTGAACGCGGCGAACTCGGCCGAGTCGTACAGCGGTCCGCTCGCCCCGCCGAACAGCTCCGAACCGGGCCCGCCGAGCAACCGCTCGCGGTACCCGGGCACCGCGGTGATGCCCGGCTGCTGCCCGGCGTTGGAATCGGTCAGCCAGTTCGGCGGTTCGCGCACCGGCTCGGAATCCGCGGCTTGGACGTCCCTCGAACGCCATTCGCGGTCGACCCGGTCCCGGAAGGACTTCCAGTCCTCCCGGCTCTGGTCCCGATCGCCCCAGCCCCCGGTGTGCTCGTCACCGAGCCGGCCATCGCCGCGCAAGCGCCCGTCGTCCACGGTTTACTCCTGTAGTCCTAGGTCCGCCTAGCGACGGACCGCAGCGCCCTGCAGTTGTGCCCGCATCTCCGGTGTCAGCTGCTGGCCGACCCGTTCGACCAGCAGAGTCATCTCGTACACCACCAAGCCGATGTCGCTCTCCGGCGAGCCCAGCACCGCGAGGCACGAGCCGTCGGACACCGACATCAAGAAGAGGAATCCGTTCGCCATCTCGACCACGGTCTGCGCGACCGGGCCGCCCTCGAACACCTTCGCCGCCCCGCGCGCGAGGCTGGTCAGCCCCGAGGCGACGGCCGCCAGCTGGTCCGCCCGGTCCTTCGGCAGCCCGCGCGAAGACGCGAGCAGCAGACCGTCGGCCGAGACGACCACCGCGTGCGCCGCACCGGGCACCCGGTGGACGAAGTCCGTGATCAGCCACGCGAAGCTGCTCGCCCCGCCGCCGGCTTGCCTGCCGTTCGGCTGCACCGAGCCGCCTCCCGGCTGCACTCCCGCCCGTGTCACTCTCGCTCCTCACTGCTGTCGCTCACATACCCGGCCCCGGTGACGCGAACCCCGTCGTCGTCGAGCCGGGCGTCCGGCGGCCGCTCCTTCAGTGCGTGCCTACCGGACTTGTACCCACGCTGGAAGCTTGCCATCCGGCTGCGGGCAGCCGTCGCCGAGCGGGCCATCGCACCCGTTCCGGGCATTCCGGCGGTCGTGTCGGTGAACGAGTTCTGCTGCGCCGGTTCCGGCGCGTTGCCGATCGAGCCGGGGACCAGGTACGCGTTGGGCACGCGCTTGGGCAGCCCGGCGGACGTCATCTCCTCGTTCTTGGATTCGAGCAGCGACTGCGCCGCCTGCCAGCCCTCGTCGGAGACGCTGTGCCAGCTGTCTTCCGGCTCGTCGATACCGGGGTAGAGCGGCGTCGATTCGAGCGCCGCGGGCCGCTGCTCCGGCTCGGCCCGGATCTCCTCCGGCTCGGCCGGAGCCGCGGGGGTCTCGGGAGCCGCGGGGGCCTCGGCGGCTTCCGGTTCCGGCGCGGCGGCGGAGGGCGTTCCCGCGCCGTTCTCGCCGTCCTCGCCCTCGCTGAACCAGCGCGACAGCACCGACTGGTAGATCGGCAGCCGCCGGGTGGGCACGTCGTCCTCGAGCGCGGCGGAACCGTCCGACTCTGCCGGCGGCTGCTCCTTCGGCGCTTCCGGCGCGACGTACTTCGGCTCCCGCTTCGGCAGCACCAGCGGCGGGAATTCGGTCTGCGCCAGGCTCGCGCCCTCGCCGTACGACTCGCGAGTGAGCGGGGCGAGGTCCTCCGCGGTCGGCCACGCCGGCGCTTCCGAGGCGGGCGTCGCCGGGCTGAGGAACGGACCGGCCGCGCGGTTGCCCGCGACGAGGTCGTCGAGGCTGATCGGCTGGTCGAGCGGGACCAGACCGCCGTTGTCCGACGCTCCGCCTGCCGAGCCCATCGCCTCGGTCAGCTCGGCGGCCGCGGGCGGCGGCGCGAGCGGAAGCGGGTTCGACGGCTCCGGCGCGCGGTTCAGCGGCGGCAGGCTCGGGTGCGAGACCTCGTTGCGGTTCGGCGGCGGCGGGGTGTTGCGCATCGTCGGCGAAACGGTCCGGACCTGGGTGAGCAGCTCGACCGGGACCACGACCCGGGCGATCACGCCGCCCTCGATGTCCTCGTTCTCGCGCAGCCGCACCTCGATGCCGTGCCGCTGGGCCAGCCGGGCGACCACGTACAGACCCATTCGCCGGGTCACCGACACGTCCAGGTCCGGCGGGTCGGCGAGGCGCTCGTTGACCTCGGCGAGGCGCTCCTCGCTCATCCCGACGCCGTGGTCGGTGACCTGGATCGCCAGCGCCTTCTTGCGCGTGATGACCGCGCGGACGGTGATCTTGGTTTCCGGTTCGGAGAAGTAGGTCGCGTTGTCGAGCAGTTCCGCGAGCACGTGCACGAGGTCGTGGATCGCGAGGCCCTGCACCGCGACCTCGGGCACGATGCCGATCTCGATGCGGGCGTACTGCTCGATCTCCGACACCGCCGCGCCGATCACGTCGGCCGCGGGCACCGGCTTCGGCACGGATTTCGCGAGACCCGCGCCCGAAAGCACCAGCAGCGATTCGCCGTTCCGGCGCAACCGGGTCGCCAGGTGGTCGAGTTCGAACAGGCTCGCGAGATGGTCCGGGTCCTGTTCGTCGGCCTCGAGCCGGTCGATCACGCCGAGCTGGCGTTCCACCAGCCGCTGCGACCGGCGGGAGAGGTTCACGAAGATGCCGTTGACGTTCTCGCGCAGCAGTGCCTGTTCGGCGGCCATCTTGACCGCCTGTTCGTGCACCACGTCGAACGAGCGCGCCACTTCGCCGATCTCGTCGCGGGTGAGGACCGGAACCGGGTCGACCGCCTTCTTCGAGGCGTTGACCGGGTCCGGGTCGTCCAGGATGGCCTGCACGGTTTCCGGCAGCCGGGTGTAGGCGACGTCCAGCGCGGTCTTCCGCAGCACCCGCAGCGGGCGCAGCATCAGCCGGGCGATGACGAGCATCAGCATCAGCGCGGCGACCAGCGCGGCGAGGACGATGACGCCGCCGACCCAGGCGGACCGGACCGCGTTGCTGGCCAGTTCGTCGGCCTGCGCGCGCAGCTGCGTCAGCAGGTTGACCTCGACCGCGCGCAGTTTGTCGGCGGCGACGGTGGAGTCCTGGCCGAGTTTGGTGCCGTCGAGGTTGAGCGGCTGGCCTTGCTGGGCGAAGGAGAAGCCCTGTGTCTGCAATCGCCGACGCTCGTCGACCTCGGGTCCGGAGTAGGTGTCGTTGTAGAGCTGGACCTGGTCGCCGGTCGCGTTGGCGAGGAACGCGGTGATCGACGCGTCGCCGCTGGCCTCGGCGGCCCGGGTCTCGTCGATCAGGTTGCCCGGGAAGTTGTCGCGGAACGCGGCGATCTGCAGCGCGGAGTCCCCGCGGAGGATGAACTCCTTCGCCTCGCTGATCGACTGCGTGCTCGTGCCGAGGCGGAGCAGATCGCGGTCGGTGGTCGCGGTGGAGACCTCGCGGCCGAGCTGGATCAGCGAGTCGAGCACCGAGGAGTAGGTGTCGAGCACCGCGCGGTCGGAGTAGGCCGACGTGGTCATCGCCGCGCGCAGCGGGCGCAGCGCGTCGAGGCGCTGGAGGCCGTGCGCGTAGCGGTCGCTGGCGGCCTGGTCGTCGCTTTCGAGGTTGACCGCGGCGTTGCGCAGGTCGTCGACGTCGCGGTCGACCTTCGCCATCTGCGCGTCGAGGCCGGTCTGGCGCAGCGGGTCGGCCGACGCGATCCGGACCACGGCCAGCGCGCGCTCGCGCTGCAGGTCGTGCACCACCGCGGTGACCTTCTCGGCGAAGGCGACCTGGTTGGCGGTGTGGTTGAGCTCGACCGCCGACCGCACGTCGTCGACCACGCGCAGCACACCGAGCACCAGCGCGGTGATCGTGGGAATGAGGAGAATGAGCGCGAGCTTGGACCGCAGCCGCCAGTTGCCGAGCGCGAGCCAGGACCGCTGCTGCGCGGTCCCCGCGTTCTCCTGAGCGGAGGCCTCCCCTGCCCCCGCGGTGTCTTCGTTCGGCACCGCCGCACCACCGTCCGGGCCCGAGGGGCCCGTTGATTCCGAACCTGCCGTGCTCGTGGCCACTACGCGCACGCTCCCGGCAGGTAATCCGCCACCTGAGTGGTCTGGACCGCGCCCCGGACCGTTACACCCTTTTGAGTGAAAAGATCGACTTCCCGGTGCGGCTGCCCGTCGCCTCGGGCGCGGAATCGGTTCAGGTCTGGCATGACGTTCGGTCCCCGCACGTGGTCGATCTCTTGGTCCGTTCGGCCGAGGCCACCCTCCGCCGGCCAGGAGCCGGCGTGTGCGGAGAGCCTTTTCGCATGTCCTGCTCTCACTACATCGGTGGTCCACACCTCACACTGCAGGAGCAGAGGGTAGCGAACGCCTGGCCGATTTGTAACCCTCCAGAAGTTGCCCGGAGAGCACCCAGGCAGCGGATCAAGGCCCTTCGGGCACCCACAGGTCGTTCACATACCCCGGCATACCAGCGGATTCGATCACCTGATCGAGTGACCAGTACCACTTCTGAATCGTATATGAACACCCATTGTGAGTGATCGTGCTGGTTCTCTACAGTAGCCGCGTGACTCCGGACAATGAGCCACCTTCCCCCCGCGTCCATGCCAGACGCGGGCCCATTTGCTAGGAGCGACCTTGTTTGATGAAGCGGTGAGCAGCCGGCGCGGTTACGGCAGGCGCGGGTTCCTGTCGCTCGCGATGGCGGGCGGCGTGGCCTTGACTGCCAGCGGGTGCGGCCTGCTGGGCGGATCGGAGGATTCGGGCAGCTCGAAGGGCGGCTCCGGGGTCGAGAAGGCCAAGATCAAGGTCTCGATCATGCCGACGATCGACGTGGTGCCTTTCCACCTCGCGGTCCAGAACGGCTACTTCAAGAACGAGGGCCTCGAAGTCGAAGCCGTCGACGCCGCCAGCGGTGACGCCTCGCTGCAGAAGCTGCAGTCGGGCGAGGTCGACATCGCCTACGCGAGCTACACGCCGTTCTTCATCGCCAAGAGCAAGGGCGCCGCGGACATCAAGCTCGTCGCCGACGCCTCCTCGGCCGGCCCGAAGAGCACCGAGGTCGTGGCGATGCCGAACAGCAACATCAAGAACGTGCGCGACCTCGCGGGCAAGAAGATCGGGATCACCGCCACCAACACGATTTGCGACACCCTGACCAAGTCGGTCATGCGCGACAACGGCGTGAACTTCAACGACGTGAAGTGGGTTTCGCTGCGGTTCCCGGACATCGGCCCCGCGGTCAAGCGCGGTGACATCGACGCGGGCTTCCTCACCGAGCCGTTCATCACGCAGTCGGCGAAGGTCAACGGGACGGTCGAGGTCGTCGACACCGCTTCCGGCGGCACCAAGGACTTCCCGACCGCCGGTTACGGCTCGCTCGGCAAGTTCACCGACGCGAACCCGAAGACCGTCGCCGCGTTCCAGCGCGCGATGCTGCGGGCCACGAAGGAAGCGTCCGACCGCTCCAAGATCGAGCCGCTGATGATCCAGTTCTCGAAGGTGGACGAGGCGACCGCGAAGATCACGAACCTGCTGACCTTCCAGTCCACTTTGGACGCGCGGCGCATCCAGCGGGTGCCGGACCTGCTGCAGCAGTTCGGTTCCATCCAGTCGAAGATCGACGTGCAGTCGATGATCGTCCCGCAGGCGAACGCGTCCTGACGTGCGCCTCGTCCGGAACCTGACCGGCCTGCTCGGCTTCCTCCTGATCTGGGAGGCCGTCGTGCGGGCCGGTCTGATCGACCAGAACGACCTGCCCCCGCCGACCGTCGTGTTCGCCCGGATCGGCGAACTGCTCGGCGACGTCGAATTCGTCCGCGACGTGGTCGCCTCGGTGCTCGCGTGGATGATCGCGCTGCTCATCTCGATCGCCATCGCGGTCCCCGCCGGTCTGCTGCTCGGCAGCATCCCCTGGCTGCGCGACGCGACCAAGGCGATCGTCGAGTTCCTGCGGCCGATCCCTTCCGTGGCACTGATCCCGCTGGTGCTGATCGTCGTCGGCGGCGGCCCGGAAGCGAAGATCACGCTGGCCGTGTACGCGGCGGTGTGGCCGATCCTCTTCAACACCATTTACGCGCTGGCCGAGATCGACCCGCTGCTGCTGGAAACCGCGCGCACGTACGGAACCCCGCGCGCGCGGGTGCTGACCTCGGTCGCGCTGCCGCACGCCGCGCCGTTCGTGTTCACCGGGATCCGGTTGTCCGCGGCGATCTCGCTGATCCTGGTGATCAGCACGGAATTCCTGGCCGGCGCGAAACTCGGCATCGGGCAGTTCGTGCTCGAGGCCAGTTCCGGGCCGGGCCGGATGGACCTGGTGCTCGCCGGGACGGTCGTCGCCGGGATCCTCGGCTTCCTCGTCAACGAGGGCCTGGAACGGCTGGGCCACCGGCTGTTCCGCTGGAGCAGCGCCGTCGAAGGAGCCGCCGCGTGAGTGTGGTCGAGAAGCCGTCCACCGTGACGCGCCGGATGAGCCGCGGCCTCGGCGGGTTCGCCCGCAAATGGCTGCTGTTCGTGATTCTGGTGGTGCTGTGGGAGATCGCGACGCGGCTGAGCGAGAGCGTGTTCTTCCCGCCGCCGTCGAAGATCGCCGCCGCGGCGGCGAAACTGTGGTTCTCCGGCCCGGTTTCGCAGCTGTTCCTCGGCGATCCGGTGTTCGCGCACATCCTGCCGAGCCTCGGCCGGGTCCTCGGCGGCTGGCTGCTGGCGGTGGTGATCGGCGTCGCGCTCGGCACCGCGCTGGGCCGTTCGCGCACCGGAATGGACTATGTGGGACCGCTGTTCGCGTTCTTCCGCGCCATTCCGCCGCCCGCGCTGGTGCCGGTGTTCATCATCCTGTTCGGCATCGGTCCTGGCATGCAGACCGCGACGATCATTTTCGGTTCGCTGTGGCCGGTTCTGATGAACACAGTGGACGGGGTCCGCTCGGTCGACAAGGTCAAGGTGGAGACGGCGCGCGCGTTCCGCACGCCGAAGCGGTACTGGATCGGGCTGGTCGTACTGCCCGCGGCACTGCCGAAGATCTTCGCCGGGCTGCGGCTGTCGCTCTCCATCGCGCTGATCCTGATGGCGATCTCCGAACTGGTGGGGGCGCTCAACGGCATCGGCTACGCGCTGCTCGCCGCCCAGCGCTCGTACGACTTCGACCAGATGTGGGCGTGGATCGTGCTGCTGGGCATCCTCGGGTACGGGTTCAACGCCGCGCTGCTCGGCATCGAACGCCGGGTGCTCGGCTGGCAGCCCGGCCGGAATTAGGAAGGTTTTCCCGTTATGTCGACCATGCTCGAGGTCTCCGGCCTCAGCCACCGCTACGGCAGCGGCGAATCCGCGCACGTCGCGGTCAACGAACTGTCGTTCACGGTCGAGACCGGGCAGCTGGCGTGCATCGTCGGCCCGTCCGGCTGCGGCAAGTCCACGCTGCTGCGCGCGATCGCCGGCCTGATCCCGCCGTCCGCGGGCACGGTGAGCCTGCACGGCGACCGGGTCACCTCGGTGCCGGACGATCTCGCCGTGGTGTTCCAGGACTACAGCCGTTCCCTGTTCCCGTGGCTGTCGGTCGCGAAGAACGTGGAATTCCCGCTGCGCTGGAGCAAACTCGACAAGGCGACCCGAAAGGCGCGGGCCGCCGAAGCGCTCGAGGCGGTCGGACTGTCCGCCGCGGTGAACAAGTACCCGTGGCAGCTGTCGGGCGGCATGCAGCAGCGGGTGTCGATCGCCCGTGCGCTGGCGAGCCGTCCGGCGCTGCTGCTGATGGACGAGCCGTTCGCCTCGGTGGACGCGCAGACGCGGTTCGAACTGGAGGACCTGCTGCGCCGGGTCCAGGTCGAACAGGGCACGACGGTTTTGCTGGTGACGCACGACATCGACGAGAGCGTGTACCTGGGCGACCGGGTGCTGGTGCTGTCGAAGTCGCCGGCTCGGATCGTGGCGGATCTGAAGGTGGACCTGCCCGCGCAGCGGGACCAGATCACGACGCGCGAATCGGCGGAATTCGTTTCGCTGCGCGGTGAAGTGGCGCGGTTGCTGCACGGTCCGGCGGTGCAAGCGGCGGCGGATCTGGCGGAGCAGGAGGCGGCGGAGGCCGCTGCGTCCGAGGCTTCGGAGACTGTCGTGTCGGAGAAGAAGTAGTCACAGCTTCGGAAACCAGACTGAGACGTCGGCGAGGGCGTCCAGGGTGCCGGAATCTGGTTTTCCGGCACCGGTTTCCACTTCGGCGACCACCATGGCTCGACCGTCCACTCTGGACTGGAAGTGGTGGCCGGAGAATTTCACGCCGTCGAGGCCGAGCAGGGCAGCGCCAAGGGGTTTGATATCCCCGCTGCCCTGCACCTCTTCGACCTTCTCGCAGCCCTCGGCGTCGCTCTTCTTCGAAAACTCCACGCGGGCAACGGAAATCACCGCGGCGTTGCCGTGTCCGTCGCCGACGGCGAAGAGGTTTCGGTCCAATGAGGTGCAGCGGTGCTCCGCGAGGTAGTCGCGGACGCGGTCGGTGGAGTTCAGCAGGCAGTTGATCTCGTGCTTCGCGGCCTGCTTGAGCTGTTTGAGCTTGAAGCGGCTGAAGGTTTCGTCCTTGCGGCCGCGCTTCGCCGACTTCTTGCCCTCGGCTTTGCGGGTCTCGAAGTTCCGGCCGGGCAAGGAATCCGCGACGTCACCGGCGAGATTTCCGGGCAGGACCTCCGCCGCTGCCCCGGATTCCACGCTCGCCGCACCGCCGATCCCGGCCGCGGTTCCGCCTCCGACAGCGGCGACTACTGCCACCCCGGCTACGAAGACCTTTGCCCCGCCGCCCTCGTCAATCGGGACTACTCGCCCGTCCTTAAGCGTCCGGAATTTCTGCTTCGCCACTCGCTGCCCCTCCCCTGGACACCAAGACCGAAGCGATCAAGGTAGCCTCTGAGCAGCGAAAACTCACCCGGTTCCGCCCGGGTTCACCCATTCAGCCCTTAGCCCGGGAATCCGGTCCGGTCTCATCCGGACCGATCTCCGGCAGCGTCCGCACCCCGAGCACGTTGGCCCCCACCAGCTTCCGGGTCGCCAGGTTCCCCATCGGCATGAACGTGCTCGCCTGCACGTCCCGCCACATGCGCTCGAACGGCAGCGCCTTCGTGTAGGACATGCCGCCCAGTGCGTCGACCAGCCGCTGCATGACCTGGACCGCGTTGTTCGCCGCCGTGTACTTCACCACCGCGCTGCGGGCCACGCCGTCCTGGATGTCTCCGGTGAACAGCCGGCGGCTGGTCACCTCGTCGGCCTGGCGGTAGATCAGCGCGCGGGAGCTCTCCAGCAGGATCTGGCATTCGCCGATCAGGTCCTGCAGCACCGGGTCTTCCGCCTTGCCGCGCTGGATCAGCGTCTGCACGGTCCAGTCCAGCGCGCCCGCCGCGACTCCCGTGTAGACCGCCGAGAACGCCGGCATCGCCCACGCCCACACGGTTTCCAGTACCCGCGAGTCGAGGTGTTTCACCGGCAGCGAGTGCACGACCGCCGCGTCCTCGACGAACACCTTGTCCAATTCGACGTCGTTGCTCTGGGTGCCGCGCATGCCCATGGTGTTCCACGTCTGATGGATCGTGACGCCGGGCTGGTCCAGCGCGATCTGGCACAGCAGCAGCCGCGGGCCGCCGTCGGCGTCCTCGTAGCGGGCGGTGGTCGAACAGTGCGTGGCGACCGCCGAGTTGGTCGCGAAGCTCTTGCGGCCAGTCAGTTCGAAGCCGCCTTCGACGCGGACAGCGCGGGTTTTCGCGTCCGTCATGTCGTTGCGCAGGCCCGTTTCGCTGGTGATCGACGCCCAGACCAACTCACCGTCGACCGCCTTGCGCAGCAGTTCCGCCAGCCGGGGTGCCTTGGTGCGCCGCCACACGCTCGCCCACTGTCCCAGCGGCGACAGGTGCATCGTGAACGCCAGCGCGGTCGCGCAGTCGCCCATCGCCAGCCGTTCCAGCACCGGCAGGATCTCCGGCAGCCCGGCTCCGGAGCCGCCCAGTTCTTCCGGCACCGACAGCCGGAGGAAGCCCGCTTCCCGCAGATCGTCGTAGTTCTGGTGCGGGAAGGTGTTGTCCCGGTCGTGCTCGGCCGCGCGCTCGGCGAAGATGTCCGCGAGCTTGGCGGCGCGGTCGACGAGGGCCTGCTGCTTGGGCGTCAGGAGAGGCTGCACCCGGCCATCAAAACAGCGTCCCGGATCTTGGTCAATCAGCCATTGTCCGTAGCCGCTTCAGTCCACAAGACACGCGCGAGCGCCTGCCCCGGCGACCGGGACAGGCGCTCGCGAGAATCACTGTCAGCCGATCAGTTTGGACAGTCCGGAGCCGTTGAACGAACCCCAGCCGGTCGTCTGGTCGTAGCCCTTGCCGGCCGAGAAGCCGGTGGTGCCGTTGAAGGTGTTGTTGCCGGTGGTCACATCGTGGAATCCGGAACCGTACGAGGAACCGTTGCCGATGCCGTAGAACTTCGCGTTCAGGTTGCCGAGACCGCCCTTGTGGACCTCGTTCTGCAGCGCCGCGAAGCCCGCCCACAGCGGAGCCGCGCCCGAGGTGCCCCACACGTTGCCGGCCTGGCCGCCGGAGATGATCGTGTACGCCGAACCCTGCGCGGCGTCCCCGGCGACGTCCGGGACCTTGCGCTTGGTCGTGCTCTGCTTCGACTGCCACGACGGCGCGGCGAAGATCGTCGAGATGCCACCGCCGCCGGCCCCGCCGGAAGCGCCGTCGTTCCACGTCGTCTCGCTGCTGTAGCCGTTCGACGAGTTCACCGTCAGCTGCGTGCCGCCGACGCCGGAGACGTTCGGGCTCGACGCCGGGAAGTCCACGGCCTGGGACTTGCTGCCGGTCTGGCGGGCGCAGTCGGTGGTGCCGTCGTCGCCCGCGGCGGCGAAGTAGCTGATGCCCTCGGCGGTGCCGGTCGCGAGCGCCTTGTCGACGCTGTTGGCCGCGGCCGAGCCTTCCGCCGCCTCGCAGGAGCCCCACGAGATCGAGACGACGCTGACCTTCTTGTCCGACGCGATCTTCTGGTACATCGCCAGCTCGCCCGCGTTGGAGTTCGGGGCCTCGTACACGTAGTCGTTCGCCGGGGCGGCGAGCGCGTGCACGACCTCGATGTCCAGGTCGACCTCGGTCTGGCCGTCGCCGGGGCTGGAGTCGTAGTTGGCTCCGCTGACCGAAACCGTGCTGACCGAACCGCCCTTGAGACCGTACTTCGTGTCGTACGCGGTGATGTCGGACTTCTTGTAGCCGTCGAACTCCACGAAACCGACATTCACGCCCGCGCCGGTGGCGGACATGCCGCTGGTGCCGTACGCGGTCTTGAGGATGGTCGGCGTCACCGGCTTGACCGTGCGCGGCGCCTGCGTCGGCTTGGCGTGGTGCTTCACCGCGTGGTTGTCGAGGCCGACGACCGAATCGACGACCGAGGACACCGACGCGGGCAGTTCCGGCGCGGAGTCGTTCGCGTAGAACTTCCGGCCGGTGACCGTGTCGGTGTAATTGCCGAGGCGCGTATGGAAGGCGGATTCCAGCTGTCCGGCAGTCGCCGAGAAGGTGATCGCCTGACGGTTTCCGGAAACCTCAATGCCCTGTGCGCCGCTGCGCTTGAGGAAATTCACCGCCTGCTCGGCTTCCGCCTGCGTTGGGCCGAACGCGGCAGTGAACTGCTCCGGAGAGAGGAATCGGTGATACTGCGGCGAGGCCGGGTCCTGCACGTCGGAAAGGAAGCGGGCCAGCGCCTGCTGGTTGTGCAGCTTGAGGGACAGGGCGGCAGGAATCTGCTGCTCAGCGGCAACATCGCCGGACCGCGCGCTGGCGGCGAGCGGTGCGGCGTTGCCGGAAAGGGCGACCAGCGGGTCGGCGTTCGCGACGCCGGCCACGGACAGGCACAGCAACGCCGGCAGCGGAACCGCGGCGGCGACGAGCTTGCGCAAGCGCATGAGAATTCCTCTCGAGAGGCGGGGACCGGGCCGGCTAAATCGCGGTACCGACCCGTATCACCGACCCTAAAAAACCGCTCGAAACAAAGAAACCTACTTTTGGCTGACCTTATCGCGGTTGGTTTGTTTTCCACTTGCACGATTTATGACTGATTCACGCCGCGATGTCCCGGCGAATCCGGAAACCACCGGACGTCGGAAGACGGAAGCCGCGGACAATCCGGACCCCTTGCGCGCATACCCGCACTGTGCGCGTCAAGCAAAGAGGGGAACCTTGCCGGAATTGGAATTCCCGGCGAGGTTCCCCTCTCGAATGGACTAGAGCGTCAGCCTTTGACGAGTTCGGCCCACTCGCGCACGGCGGCCGGGTCCACCGGAGCGTCCCAACCGGACGGACGCACCGCGCCGCCGACGTGGAATCCGCGCACTCCGCCGGCCCGCAGCAAATGCACCTGCTGCGCCCGCAACCCGCCGCCGACCAACAGCGCCGGGCCGTCGGTGCGCCGCGCGAGCTGCTGCAGCACCGACAGTCCACTCGCGACACCGTTCGCGTGCCCCGCCGCCAGCACGGTGTCGCAGCCGAGTTCGGCCAGCACCTCGTACGCGGCGATCGGGTCGCGCGAGCGGTCGATCGCGCGGTGGAACGTCCACGGCCGCCCGTCGATCTCCTTCAGCAGCGCGCGGCACGCCTCGGCGTCGACCTCGCCGTCCTCGGTCAGGAAGCCGAACACGAACTCCTGCGCGCCCGCGGACACCAACCGGGCCGCCGAAGCACGCACCTCGTCGATCGCGCGGGCGTCGAAAGTGTTCTCCGCGCGCAGCATCACGCGCACCGGCAAATCAGTGGCCGTGAGCACCTCGCGCACCGTCGCCTCGCTGGGGGTGAGCCCGTCGCTGGCCATGTCGGCGACCAGTTCGAGCCGGTCCGCTCCGCCCTCCTGCGCCCGCTCCGCGTCCTGGGAGCCCAGCGCGATCACTTCCAGCAGGGCGGTGTTCGAACTCATGCCTCATCCGTTTCGATCCAGTGGCGGGGTGTCTTCCCCCCTGGCGTGCCTGCCGCGCCGGAAGCCGCCTTGCAGGCTCGTCATCCGGGCGCGCACCGCGTCGGGGGAAAGCGAGAGTATCGGCCGCTGCTCCTCGGCCGCTGCGGGGCCGCCCGCCACGTCGGCGACCCGCAGGAACGGCCAGGTGTCCTCGGCCCCGTCCTCTTGTTCCAGGTGCGCGGGCGACGGCCACTCGGGTTGCTCCGAGTGCGCGGGCGCCGGCCATTCCGGGACCGCCTCGTCCGGGTCCTCGGTCGGAAACTCGGGCGGCGTTTCGTAGGCGTGCTTCGGCTCGGCTGTCTGGTAGTCCGGCTCGAACGAGGGCACTTCCGGCATCGGCGCGACCACGCGCGGCTCGGGTACCACCGGGTCCTCCGCTGGCGCCGAGAGATCGAACCAGCGCGACAACACGTCGCGATAAGCAGGCATCCGGTCCGTCGGCGCGTCGATCTCCAGATGCGACCGTGCCGATTCGACCGGCCACGACGGCGCTTCCTCGACCACCGGCGCGCGGCGCAGCGGACCAGCGTCGTCAAGGGTCGGCGCGACCAGCTCGGCGGGCTCCTCCGGCTCTTCGACCGGCGTCAGCGGCGCGAGCGGGGCCAGCAGTTCCGGCTCCGGCGCGGGTTCCGGTTCGACCGGTGCGGGCAGCTGCGGCAGCGGTGGGGCTTCGGTGATCAACGCCGCCGGGACGACGACTGTCGCGGTGAGGCCGCGGCCCTCGGCCGGGCTCAGCTTCACCGCGATGGCGTGCCGTTCGGCCAGCGTCGCGACCACGAACAGCCCCATCCGGCGCGACACCTCGACGTCGACCTCCGGCGGATGCGCCAGCCGCGCGTTGGTGCGGTCGATCTCCGCCTGCGGCATGCCCGCGCCGCGGTCGGTGATCTCGATCCGCCACGCCCCGTCCGGCGTCCGCGCGCTCTCGACGGTGACCGCCGTCCGCGGCCCGGAGTACCGGGTGGCGTTCTCCAGCAGCTCGGACACCACGTGCACCAGGTCGTTCACCGCGTCGCCGCGCACCGCCAGCGCGGGGGCCGGGCCGACCTCGATCCGCTGGTAATCCTCCACTTCGGACAGTGCGGCCCCGATGATCTCGTCGGCCACCACCGGCCCGGCGTCCTCGCGCACCAGGTCGGTTCCGGACAGCACCAGCAGGTTCTCGCTGTTGCGCCGCATCCGGGTGGCGAGGTGGTCGAGTTCGAACAGCCCGCCGAGGGTGTCCGGGTCCTGTTCGCCCGCCTCCATCCGGTCGAGCACGGACAGCTGCCGCTCCACCAGATCCTGGCTGCGCTGCGACAGGTTGACGAACATCGCGTTCACGTTCTCGCGCAGCATCGCCTGCTCGGCAGCGAGCCGGACCGCCTCGCCGTGCACCGCGTCGAACGCGCGCGCGACCTGGCCGACTTCCTCGCGGGTGAAGATCGGCACCGGTGCGACCGCCGCCCGGTGCCGCAGGTTTTCCGGCGCTGGATCGGGCTCGGTGAGCAGCCGCTGCACGGCCTCGGGCAGCCGGTGGTCGGCGACCTCCAGCGCGGTGCGGCGCAGGATCCGCAACGGCCGCAGCAGCGAGCGCGCGATCACCACCGACAGCACACCGGCGACCAACAGGACACCGATGACGATTCCGCCGTCCCAGATCGTCGACGCGCGGGCGCTGGCGGCGCGCGCGTCCGTTTTCTCCTGAAGCTGGACGAGCAGCGCCTGCTGGACCTGGTGGGCGAGATTGACCGTGTACGTCGACGCGGTGTCCCACCGGTCCGCGTCCAGGCCGGAAAGCGGCTGGTCGTTCTCCGTACGCGTGAGCGCCGACTCGACCATGTCGTTGCCGATGTCGACGACGATGCCGATCACCGTGTCCGAGTACATCCGCTGCTCGTCCGGAGTGGCGAAGGTGCGGTAGTCGCTGCGCGCGGCGGCCAGCTCGGCTTCCGCGCCGAGCAACGCACGCGTCCGGTCCCGGTTGAGCGTGCCCTGCGCGATGGCTTCGGACATGACCGCGCGCTTGACCGACATCTGGTCCTTGATCCGCGCGAGCGCGTTCCCGGCCAGCCGCAGCCGCGCCAGGTCGGGTTCGGTGACGTCGGCCGCGACGGTGTCGCTGATGTCGAGCAGGCCGGAGATCAGCTCGCTGTAGGAGCGCAGTACCGCGTCGGCCGGATACGCCGAGTGTTCGGCCGAATACCGAAGGCCGCCAAGCACTCGCAGCCGGTCGTCGCTCTGCTGCAGATCGCCCGCGGCGGACTCGTCGAGCCGCGCCTTGCTGTCGGCGAGCGAGCGCTCGAACGCGCCGATCGCCAGGTCGACCCGGCCGCGCTGGCCGACGAGGACGTCGGTGGCTCCCTTCCGGTCGCCCGCGACGAACCGGACCGTGACGTCGCGTTCCCGCTGCAGCTGGTGCACGACCTCGGCGACCGTCGTGTCGACCCGGCAGCGGGCGGCGAACTCGGCGAGCTGGCGGGCGTCGCGCAGGTCGCTGCTGACCCGAAGGCCCACGAGCACGACCACGGCGAGCGCGGGGATCAGCAGGACGACGAAGAGCTTGGTGCGCAGCCGCCAGTTCCGCAGCCGCCACCCGCCGCCGACCGCGCGCGAGGCAGCCGGATCCGTCGCGTCACCCGAACGGGGACGGTCGTCGCGACGGGTCACCTGTGCTTCCTTTTCCACCGCGGGGACCTTCTGCCCGCGGACGTCATCGGCTCCGGCCGGAAACTACCGCTTGGCAGTTCTCGGCGAAAAGATCGGGAAGCCACCCTGGCGGGGGCACGGCCCTGCGGGCGATCGTATGGGCAGCGGCCCATACGATCCAGCACGAGGCAGAGATTCTCCCGGCAGGGGATGGCACGTGAAAGCGACCGGTCTGAGGTTTGCGCTGGTGGCGACGTTGTTCGCAGTCAGCGGCTGCTCCATGTTCGGATCCAGTGACGCTGGACAAGCGCAACCGCCGGAACGCGCGACGCTGCGGGTCGGCGTCGCGAGCCCGATCGACACCGCCCCGCTGCGGATCGCCGCCGCGGCCGGAAAGTTCCGTCAGGCCGGGCTGAACGTCCAACTGGTGGAACTCGGCGACAGCGACGGCGTGGAAAAACTGAAGGCCGGACAGGTCGATGTGACGTTCGGCAGCGACGTGTCCCTGTTCCGTGCCGCGGGATCGGGCACCGCGCTGCAACTGCAGGGCGAGGCGTACACCTTCGGCCGCACGACTATCGCGCTCGTCACGTTGCCCGGTTCCGACTACAGCGAACCGACCGCGAAGAAGTCACCGAAGATCGCCGTGGACTCCCCCGCCGACATCGGCGCGCTCACCGCGCGGGCGGTCCTCGGCACGGCGGGCGTCGACAAGTCGAAGATCGAGTTCGTGGCCCGGCCGTTCGGGCAGATGCCCGCCGCTCTGCAGTCCGGGGACGCGGACGCGGCGCTGATGGTCGAGCCGTACATCACCCGCGCGGAAAAAGAACTCGGCGCGCAGATCCTCGCCGACGGCTCGACCGGCGCGACCCTCGACTTCCCCGCGTCGGGCTACGCCGCGACCGGCCAGTTCGCCGCGGCGAACCCCCGCACGCTGACGGCGTTCCGGAACGTCCTCACCCAGGCCCAGCTCGCCGCGTCCGATTCGGCGAAGGTGCGCGACGCGCTGCCGACGTTCTCCGACATCGACCAGACCACCGCCGCGCTGATCTCGCTCGGCAGCTACCCGACCACGCTGTCGGCGACCCGGCTGCAGCGCGTGGCCGACCTCATGCACAGCTCCGGGCAGCTCGCCAACCGCCTCGACGTGGCGGCGATGCTGCCCAACGCTTTGTAGCCCTCAGATGCTCGCCCCGGTCGGCTGCAGGCAGATCGTGCGCACCGGCGGTCCCGCGTAGACCAGCGACAGGTCCTTGTCCTCGCAGCTGGACGCCGACCGCTGGCCGTCGTGCACGACCGCGCGCGCTTCCGCCTTGGGGTCGTCGCAGGCGACCTTGCCGACCTTCGATTCGTCCGAAACGTCGCGCACGCACTCGCCGGACGCGACGTTCAACGCGAGGCACAACGTCTGGGTCGGCCTGCCGCTGGTGGAGCGCGTCGACGAGTACAGCTCGAACCGCACGTAGTCCTCGCCGCGGCAGGAGGCCCGGCCGTTGACGACGGTGTCGACGCGGTAGGTGGCGGCCTGCTCGGAGCAGTTCGCGCCGGTGTAGGTCTGCGTCTCCGAACCCAGCGAGGAGAGGTAGAGGCAGCTGCCCGCGACCGGCGGTCCCGCCGAACGCGCGATCGCGGCGAACCCGAACGCGCCGAGCGACCCGAGCCCGAGCGCCACGACGACGAGACCGGCGAAGAGCGCCTTCTGCTTGCCCGGCACCCGTTTCGGGCCGGCGTGAACCGGCTGCCGCGGGGGCGGCTGGTACGGGTTCACGGCCGGCGGCATGCCGAACGGTGGTGTGGTCACTGGGGTCCCCTCCCGCGGCTTCGTCCCGTCATCTTGGCATCCCCGGGCCGCGGTCCGGCAGGGAACGTATAAAGGAGAGGTGACTGATGGCCCCCTGATCGTCCAGTCCGACAAAACCGTGCTGCTCGAGGTCGACAATCCGCGTGCCAACGACGCGCGGATCGCCATCGCGCCGTTCGCCGAGCTGGAACGAGCGCCCGAGCACGTGCACACCTACCGGATCACGCCGCTCGCGTTGTGGAACGCGCGCGCCGCCGGGCACGACGCGGAACAGGTGGTGGACGCGCTCACCACGTATTCGCGGTTCCCGGTGCCGCAGCCGCTGCTGATCGACGTCGTGGACGTGATGGGCCGGTTCGGGCGGCTGCAGATCGCCAACCACCCCGCGCACGGCCTGGTCATGGCCACGACCGACCGCGCGGTGCTGGAAGAGGTCTCGCGCCACAAGAAGATCAGCCCGATGCTGGGCTCGCGGATCGACGACGACACGGTGATCGTGCACCCGTCCGAACGCGGGCGGCTCAAGCAGGCGCTGCTGAAGGTCGGCTGGCCAGCCGAGGACCTCGCCGGGTACGTGGACGGCGAAGCGCATCCGATCGACCTCGCCGAGGACGACTGGCATCTGCGCGACTACCAGCGGCAGGCCGCGGAAGCGTTCTGGGCGGGCGGTTCCGGCGTCGTCGTGCTGCCGTGCGGCGCGGGCAAGACGCTGGTCGGCGCGGCCGCGATGGCGCACGCCAAGGCGACCACGCTGATCCTGGTCACCAACACCGTCGCCGGACGGCAGTGGAAGCGCGAACTGGTCGCGCGCACGTCGCTCACCGAGGACGAGATCGGCGAGTACTCCGGGGAGAAGAAGGAGATCCGGCCGGTCACCATCGCGACGTACCAGGTGGTCACGCGCAAGACCAAGGGCGAGTACAAGCACCTCGACCTGTTCGATTCGCGCGACTGGGGCCTGGTCGTCTACGACGAGGTGCATCTGCTGCCCGCGCCGGTGTTCCGGATGACGGCGGACCTGCAGTCGCGGCGGCGGCTCGGGCTGACCGCAACGCTGGTGCGCGAGGACGGCCGTGAGGGCGACGTGTTCTCGCTGATCGGCCCGAAGCGGTACGACGTGCCGTGGCGCGACATCGAGGCGCAGGGCTGGATCGCGCCCGCGGAATGCACCGAGGTGCGGGTGACGCTGACCGAGTCCGAACGCCTGCAGTACGCCACCGCGGAATCCGACGAGCGGTACAAGCTCGCCGCCACGGCCATGACGAAGATCCCGGTCATCCGGTCCATTGTGGACAAACATGCCGGGGAGCCGACCCTGGTGATCGGCGCGTACCTCGACCAGTTGGAGATGCTGGGCGCGGAACTGGAGGCCCCGGTCATCCAGGGCGCGACGCGGAACAAGGAGCGGGAGGAACTGTTCGACAAGTTCCGCCGCGGCGAACTGCGCACGCTGGTGGTGTCGAAGGTGGCGAACTTCTCGATCGACCTGCCGGAAGCGTCGGTGGCGATCCAGGTGTCGGGCACGTTCGGCTCCCGGCAGGAGGAGGCACAACGCCTCGGCCGGCTGCTGCGTCCGAAGGGCGACGGACGGCAGGCGCACTTCTATTCGATCGTGTCACGGGACACAGTGGACACTGAGTACGCGGCGCACCGGCAGCGGTTCCTCGCCGAACAGGGGTACGCGTACCACATCGTCGACGCGGAGGATTTGCGTCGACCGCTGTGATTCACGAACCGAGGTAACGGAGAACGGCCAGCACGCGCCGGCTGTAGCCCTTCGCTTGCGGCAGGTCGAGCTTGTCGAAGATCGCGTTCGCGTGCTTCTCCACGGCGCTCTGCGAGACGAACAGCAGCGTGGCGATGCTCGCGTTCGTGTGGCCCTGCGCCATTTTCTCCACCACGTCGCGCTCGCGCGGGGTCAGCCGCGCGAGCGCGTCCTCGTGCGAGGTGCGGGCGACCAGCCTGCGCACCACCTCCGGGTCGAAGGCCGCGCCACCGGCACCGACCCGGTCCAGTGCGTCGAGAAAGTCGCCGACCTGCGCCACGCGGTCCTTGAGCAGGTAGCCGACGCGGCCACCGTCGCCGCCGATGAGCTTGGCCGCGTAGCGTTTCTCGACGTATTGGGACAGCACGAGCACCCCGGTGTCCGGCCAACGTTCGCGGATTTCGAGGGCGGCACGCAGCCCTTCGTCGGTGTGGGTCGGCGGCATGCGGACGTCCGTGACGACCACGTCGGGCTGGTGTTCGGCGGTCGCTTCGAGGAGCTGCTCGCCATCGCCGACTGCAGCGACTACCTCGTGTCCTTCCTCCGCCAGCAGTCGTACGAGGCCTTCCCTGAGCAAGGTCGCGTCCTCGGCCAGAATCACTCGCACGGCAGCGTCACCCGCACTGTGGTCGGCCCGTTTTCCGGACTCCGCAAGGAGAATTCGCCGTCCATCGCCGCAACTCGCCTTGCCAGCCCGGATAGTCCGCCGCTCTCGCTCATGGTTGCGCCGCCGCAGCCATCGTCAGTGATCTCAGCGACGACCATGGTTTCTTCACGGTGGACGTCAATGGTGACCTTGTTGGCGCTGGCATGTTTGGCCGCATTGGTGACCGATTCGGAAGCCACGAAGTACACGACAGTCGCCAGTTCCGGCGATGGCTCGTCGAGCGCGTAACGAAGGTCGACCGGGATCGTGGCGCGCTCGGCCAGCGACTCCAGCGCAGCCTCAAGACCGCTTTCGTCGAGCGCGATCGGATACACGCGCCAGCTCACCTCTCTGAGTTCGCGCAACGCTTCCTGCGATTCTTCGTGCGCCTGCCGGACCAGCTCAGCCGCCCGGTCCGCGTCGCCCGCCCGGCGCGCCCGGCCGAGCAGCACCCCCAACGCCACCAGCCTTTGCTGCACCCCGTCGTGCAAATCCCGCTCGATGCGACGACGTTCGCCGTTGACCGCCTCGACGACTTCGCTCCGGGTTGTCGCCAGCTCGGATACCCTGCGCCGCAACAGTTCCTGACTGCCGGGCCCGAAGAACCGCCGCGCCAGCCGTCGGTCAAGCGCGGCCACGCCGAGCAGGCCCTGTCCACAAAGGAATACCGCGATCGCGCCGAGAACCAGGACCGGGAGCCAGTCCAGAAAAGTCCCGTCCGCGGTTCCGCCGGGGGCCTGTCCGGTAACCAACTGGACGAAATAGAGCGCGCCCGTCACGACTCCCGCGCCGATGCACACCCATACGCCCAACGCGAGCAGCCCAGTCAAACAGCGCGGAACGAGGTATTGCAGGGCACGGCGGCCGTCGTAGTCGTCGCCGTTCCGGGTGTCGAGGAATCGTTGCAGGCGGGCGCGTTCGACTTCGGCGAGGCTGCGGGCGCCGCGGAGCACCTTCGGCCGTGCTTTGGGAATGACGAGGAGCGGTGCGGCGAGGACCACGTACGGCACCTCGATGAGCGCTGTCAGGGCACCTAGGCCGATGCCCGCCGTCCGGCGCAGCACTCGCGGTCTGTTCACGTTGGCCAGGCTAGCCAGTGTGCTGGGGACGGAGTACTGCGGTTTCCCGCATTTCTCCGGGTGGCCGACAGCAATGTGTTGCGCGCCTTGCCTTTCTACCTTCAGCTACGTCGCATTCGAAGTGAAAGGACTCCCGTGAACCTCTTGCTCGCCGCCCCCGCCGAACCCCTCACCGGACTCGCGGGCTGGGCCGTCGGACTGATGGATTCGCTCGGCGGCATCGGCGCCGCGATCGTCGTCGGCCTCGACAACCTGTTCCCGCCGATCCCCAGCGAACTCGTCCTGCCGCTGGCCGGCTTCTCCGCGAGCCGCGGCACCTTCAGCCTCGCCGGAGCCCTCTTCTGGACGACCCTGGGCTCGCTCGCCGGTGCCGTGCTCGTCTACTGGCTAGGCGCCCTGCTCGGCCGCGACCGCTGCCGGGCCCTGCTCAGCCGCCTGCCGCTGATGAACGCCGCCGACTTCGACCGGACCGAAGCGTGGTTCACCCGGCACGGCGGCAAGGCGGTGTTCCTCGGCCGGATGGTGCCGATCTTCCGCAGCCTGATCTCGCTGCCCGCGGGCGTCGAACGGATGCCGTTCGGCCGGTTCCTGCTGCTCACGACGGCGGGCAGCCTGCTGTGGAACACGGCGTTCGTCGTGGCCGGGTACCTGCTCGGGGAGAGCTGGTCGCTGGTGGACCGGTACGCGTCGGTGTTCCAGTACGTCGTGCTGGCCTCGGTGGCGATCGCGATCGGCCTGTTCGTGGCGGTCCGGGTGCGCCGCGTCTCCCGGCGCTGACTCTTTCTACCTCTCGACCTGGGCTTTCTTCAGGTTCACTCGAACGGATGAGCGAGCGTCGCCCTGGAAATTGTCGGTGGTTCGAACTACTGTTCGATATGCAGGCACCGAACACCAGTTCGAGGGGAAGCTCATGACGATCGCACCGTTCCGCCCCGGCGTCGGGGCACCGCCGGTCCAGACCTTGCCGCCCGGGCGCTGGCACGGGCGCATCTGGGTGTCGGAGGAGCCGCTCACGCGGCCGCAGCGGTACTTGAGCTGTGTCGCCGAGTTCGAGCGTTCCGGGCTGTGGCCCGTGCTGATCCCGCCCGACCAGCGCTTCACCGCCCGCGGCGAAGACTGGCTGGACGACCGCGGCCGCCTCGCGCCCGCCGGGCACCGCGTCGGCAACGCCGACCCCGCCGAGGTCCTGGCCCGCTGGTGGGACGGTTCCTGCTGCGACGGAGCCTGCCTGCGCCCGTTCGGCACCCGCTTCCCCGGGTTGGCGAAACGCTCGCACCGCCGCTCGGACCCACTTGCCGAAGCAGGCAACACCGGCTCGATCCTGGCCGCCCGCACACCACACCGGCTAGGCCTGGTGCAAGCCGACCGCCCGGCGGACGTCCCGGCCCTGATCGGCTGGACGGGCATGATCAAGTCGACGGACCAGGTCGCGGAACTGTCGGCAGTCCTGCGCAGCTGGGAAGACCGCTTCGGCGCAACCCTGGTGACGCTCGGCTTCGACACGCTCGAACTGTCGGTCTCCGCCCCGCCCCGCACCCACGCCCGAGCACTGACGGTGGCCGCCGAGCACCGGGCCTTCAGCCTCCCGACGTACCTGGCCCAGCCCGGAAACCTGCGGGAGTACGCGACTTCTCTGGTGCAGAGCCGCCGGTGGAGGTTCTCGTGGGCTTGAGGAAGTGAGGTGGCTCCGCCGGGCCGGACCGGTTTCGCCGGGTTGCGACAGGGCTAGCCGAGCCGGTTGGGCTGACTGGACCGGACTGGGCAATTGGACGGGGCGATCTTCCGGACGGGATGGGGTTTGCCGGACCACGACAGCGGCTGGGCTGGCTGGGGCCAACCGGAACGAACGTGAACTCGCCTCCGGCTGGGCGGCTGGCGGCTGGCGGCTGGCGGCTGGCGGCTGGCGGCTGGCGGCTGGCGGCTGGCGGCTGGCGGCTGGCGGCTGGCGGCTGGGACGAGCGTGTACTTGCCTCAGCCGGTCCAGCACGTTCGACGAGCCACGGCGCAGGCAAAACCCGACTCTCCGAGCCAGGGAAGCCGCGCCCGTCAACTCCTCCCGCCCCGCGCCAGCACCCTCGCTCCGCCCCGCTCCAGCACCGCCGTCGGCACCCACGTCCTGCCCCGCGGCCACACCTCTCGTTCGCGTCGCAGTTCCGCGCCGTCCCTCGGACTTCGCCTTCCCGGGCCGCCCGCGCCACCCCCGCGTTCCCCCGGCCCGGGCCGCCCCGCGTTCTCCCTTCCCTGCCGTGGCAATGGCCGCTGCCCGCCCATTCGCCTTCTCGTCCCCTCCTCCATGTCCCGTCCCGACGGCCAGGCAACGGAGTCAACCCCATGAGACCCACGTCCCTCCGTCCAGGACGCCTGTCCCGATCCTTAGCCCATCTGTCCGGAAAACAGCCGCGCGGACGGGTTTACCGCAACCGTCCGCACGGGAACCCTCGGCGGCGAAAGGTGGTGAGCAAGATCGGCCAAATCCGAGTGGGCACGTCCGGCTGGCGATACCCGCCGTGGCGCGGCGCGTTCTACCCCGCCGGCCTGCCGCAGCGGCGCGAACTCGAGTACCTTTCCCGCCGGACGAACGCCGTCGAGATCAACGGGTCCTTCTACTCACTGCAGCGCCCCGAGCGATACCGCGGCTGGCACGCCGAAACCCCGGCCGGATTCCTGTTCGCGGTCAAGGGCGGCCGGTTCATCACCCATCTCAAGCAGCTGCGCGACGTCGAAACCGCGCTCGCCAACTTCTACGCCTCCGGCGTCCTCGCGCTCGCCGACAAACTGGGGCCGTTCCTCTGGCAGCTCCCGCCGCGACTGGCCTTCGACCCCGATCGAGTCTCCACGTTCCTCGGCCAGCTCCCGCGCACCACCAGCGAAGCCGCCGCGCTCGGGGCGAAGCACGACGACAAGCTCAAGTCCGAAGCGTTCCTCGAATCAGGACCCGATCGGCCAGTCCGGCACGCGCTCGAAGTGCGCCACCCCAGCTTCACCACGACCGAAGCAACAGACCTGCTCAAAAAACACCGAGTCGCTCTGGTGACCGCCGACGCCGCCGCGCCGTGGCCGTACCGGGAGGACCAGACCACTGACTTCAGCTACGTCCGCCTGCACGGCTCGGAAGACCTCTACACCAGCAATTACTCCGACTCGGCCCTGCGCGCCTGGGCCGCGAAGATCACCGAATGGCACGACGGCGGCCGCCGAGACGTGCACGTCTACTTCGACAACGACAGCAAAGTCGCCGCCCCGCACAATGCCGTCACGCTGACCCGTCTGCTCGGCCTCCCCACCGAAACCGACCCGGCACAGTGAGCGGACAGTGAGCGCACTTCGGTTGGGTAGTGATACGGGCCGCCGGTGGTCTACGTGCTGCCGCTGGGGGTCGGCACGCGGACCACCGCGCCCCGCTGCCCTCCGGTGCCCGGCAGGGGAACCGTCCCGCCGAATGGCGGAAGCTATCCCCGCACCAAATCGGCCATCTGCGCGTGTTGAGATGGTTCAACCAGCCCCACGCTCCGACGACACGGCTCGCACCACGCCACTGAGCTGCTCACACCTGATCCGAACCACGCGGCCACCGCCCCGCGCTATCGCAATGCGGCCAAGCTGACGCCTTGCCACTCCAGCCAACTGCACCCGATTCGCACCGGGCAGCCGACCGCGTCACGGCAACGCGGCCGAAGCCCATCCCCGCCCAAAGCCCGCCAGCTGCGCCCGAACTCTGTGCGCGCCGGGATGATCCGGCCAGACTGCTCGCGATCAGCAGTCCAAGCCGCAGCGGTGCCGACGCGGCAAACCAGCCAACTCGACCCGAACCGCGTCAGCCTCGTCGACGGCCGCCCGCGAGCGACCAGCCGACCCGCCCAACAATGTGACCGAAGCTCACCCCGCACCAAGCCAGCCGACCGCGCCGCACCCGATCCAAACCGCACAATCAACAGCCCTACGCCCACCGCAGCACGGCCGAAGCCGCCCCCTCGCCAAGCCCGCCAACTGCGCGTGAACCCGTTTCGCGCCGGAATGATCCAGCCGAACTACTCGCGACCAGTAGCCCCGATCCACCGCAGGGCCGCCGCGCCTCCCGCCGCATCACCAGCCGACCGCGCCCGACCCACGTCCGGCTGATCTGACCTCGTTAATAGCAACCCGCGAGCAACCAGCCAACCCCACCCGGCTGATCTGACCTCGTTAATAGCAACCCGCGAGCAACCAGCCAACCCCACCCGGCTGATCTGACCTCGTTAATGGCAGCCTGCGAGCAACCAGCCGATTCCACCCGAACCCGATCCGGCTGATCCAACCTCGTCAACGACAGCCCACGAGCAACCAGCCAACCGCACCCAAACCTCATCCGGCTGATCCGACCTCATCAACGGCAGCCCGCAAACAACCAGTCAACTCCACCCAAACCCGACCCGGCTAATCCATCCACATCAACAACCGCCCAAAACCCCGGCACCACAGCCGAAACTACCCCCGCACCAACCCGGCCAACTGGGCCCGCACCCGGTCCGCGTCCGGGTGGTCCAACCTCGTCAACAGCCGGACCGCGCGTAGCCAGCAGTCTCGTGCGGCGGCAGTTCGGCCGTAGCGCAGGTGCGCCGTGCCCAGTTCCGACAGGACGTCCGCGGCCTCGTACTCCTCGTCCATCGCGAAGAACATGTCGACCGCTTCCGACAGGCACTCGATGCCCTCCACGTGCCGACCCAAGCCCAGCAATGCGCGTGCCCTCGCGGCCAGCGAGAAGCGGCCCTGTGGCAGGTCGTCCGCCGGGACCAACGCCAACGCCTCGTCCGCGAGCGACAGCGCTTGCGGGTAGTCCCCCATCATCGCGCACAGGTCGCCCAAAGCGCGCAAAACGTTCGCCTCCACCGAGGTGAAACCCAGCTCCCGCGTGATTTCCAGCGACCGCAGGCCATGCCGGTAAGCCTCCGGGAAATCCTCGATGCTCTGTGCGGTCATCGCCAGGTTGTAGCGCGCCCGCGCCTCCCCCGGCAGCGAGCCCAATTCCAGCTGCACGGCCAGCGCCTGCTCCAAATATTCGCGCGCCAGCACGTAGTTTCGGGCGACTCCCTCGATCACGCCTAGTCCATTAAGGATCGCCGCTTCGCCGTGCCGTTCGCCGGAATTCCGCGCCGCTCGCAAGCCGATCTCGAAGACGTACCGCCATTCGTCCACCCGTGCGCGTCCGGCGAAATAGGTGAACAGCGACCAGGCCAGCCGCCAGCATTGCGCGTGCCTGCCGATCCGGAACGACCATTGGATCACCGAGATCAGGTTCCCGTGTTCCTCGATGAACCACGCCAGCGCCCGGTGGAAGTCCGAGAACTCCAGTGCCCCATCCGCGGGAACCGGGCCGATTTCGTCCATCAGCTGGTGCGGACGCATCGCCAGACCCGCGTTCCGCGCCGACGCGATGCACCAGTCGAGCAGCCGCGAGCTGGCCTCCGCGCGCTCGGCGTCGTCGTCCTCCTGCTCCGACAATTCGTGCGCATAGGCGCGAATCAGGTCGTGGAACTGGTACCGGCCCGGCTTCGGCTGGATGAGCAAGTGCGTCGAAACGAGGGTGTCGAGAGCGCCGCGAGTCTCCTTTTCGGACCGTCCGCTCAGCGCGACTGCCATGCCCAGCGACAAATCCGGACCCGCCGACAGTGCCAGCAACCGCAGCAGTCGCGCCGCCGCTGGGCACAAAACTCGATAGGAGTAGGAGAAAACCGTACGGATATTGGTCTCGTCGCCGTCGCCGAGATCGAAGGTGCTCAACCGGCCGGCGTCCGAAGGCAACGCTGCCACGAACTCGTCCAGCGGCAGCCGAGGAAATTGAGCCGCGCGCACGGCGAGGATCCGGATCGCCAGCGGAAGTCCGCCGCAATACTGCACAAAGCGACTGGCCGCGGCCGGGTCCTCGTGCACCCGTTCGACGCCGATCGCCGACGCGAGCAGCTCCACCGCCTCCTCACTGTCCAATTCGGACAGAGCGATCCGGCGAGCCCCGTGCGTCGCGACCAGTCCGCGCAGTTGCCAGCGGCTCGTCACCACGACCAGGCATCCGGGCCCAGGCAGCAGCGAACGCACTTGTTCGGTGCTGTTCGCGTTGTCCAGCACCACCAACAACCGCCGGCCGGTGGTGTACGTGCGCCAGGTCGCCGCGCGTTCGTCCAAACCGGACGGGATTCGATCCGCGGGCACTCCCAGTGCGATGAGCATCGTCTCCAGCGCGGCGATCGGCGACACCGGCGCGCCCGGGCCGTAGCCGCGCAGGTCCAGGAATACCTGGCCGCCGGTGAAACGATCGGCGATTTGGTGTGCGAAGTGGACAGACAGGGTCGTTTTCCCTTGTCCGCCCATGCCTTCCACCGAGGCGATCGGCGTGGAGGTGCCGTCGTCGAGGGCTTCCGGCAACAACGCGCGCAAGGCCTTCAAGTCCGCCGCTCGACCGGCGAAAGCACCGAGGTCGGCCGGAAGCTGGTGCGGCACATGAGGTTCCAGCGGCGTACGGAATCGCGTGCCCTCGTCGCCGCCCAGTACGAGTCGATGCGCCCGCTGCAGTCCGGCGCCGGGGTCCAAGCCCAGTTCCTCGGCGAGAAGTCCGCTGATCCGCCGGTAAACGTCCAGCGCCTCGGCCTGTCGCCCGGAGCGAAGCAGCGCGTACATCAGTTGCTCGTGCGGCCGTTCGCGCAGCGGATGTTCGCGGGTCAGACGCTCCAGCTCAGGCACAACGGTGTCGTACTCGCCGACGGTCACCAACGTCTCAGCCCACTGCTCGCGCACCCGCGTGCGTTCCTCGGCGAGCTGTCCGACCTCGTCTCGATGCAGCGCGTCCGATTCCACGTTCTGCAGCGCCGAACCCCGCCACTGCCCCAGCGCGTCCTCGAAATACCCGGCCGCCCGCCGGTGCTCGCCTCGCTCCGCCGCGCTGCGGCCCCGCGCCGCGAACTGCCGGAAACGACCGAGGTCCACCGCGTTCTCGTCGACTTCCAACAGATAGCCGCCGCGTTCGGTGCGGATCGCCGCGCCGTCGCCGAGCGCCCGGCGCAGCCGCAGGACATACGTCTGCAGCGCGCCCTTAGACCGGCGCTGGTCATCGCCCCACAGCCAGTGGCTGAGCACGTCGACCGACACGAGCCGGTTGGCCCGCAGCAGCAGTCCGGCGAGCACGATCAGCGGGCGGCTGCCGCCCAGCGGCACCACCTGGTCCCCGGCCAGCACCTCGGCCGGGCCGAGCACCCGGAAGTCGAGGCCGTCCACACGTTCCATTGTGGCGTTGAGACGGCCCCCGCGGCACCTCGGTTCCCGTCACCGCCGCGATGGCATGATCGGCAGTCATGCAGGTTTACGCGCTCCCGCTGCACACCCGGTTCCGGGACATCACCGTCCGTGAAGGACTGTTGCTCCGCGGCCCCGCCGGCTGGGGCGAGTTCTGCCCGTTCGCTGACTATTCGGACACCGAGAGCGCGCCCTGGCTCGCCGCCGCGCTCGAAGCGAGCGAAGAAGGCTGGCCCGAGCCGGTCCGCGACCGCATTGAGGTGAACACGACAGTCCCGATCGTGCCGCCGGAACGCGCGTACGAACTAGTCCGCGCCTCCGGCTGTCGCACGGCGAAGGTCAAGGTCGCTGACAAACGCGCGACGCTTGCTGAGGACTGTGCGCGCATCGAAGCGGTGCGCGACGCCCTGGGTCCGTCCGGCGCGATCCGGGTCGACGCCAATACCGCGTGGGATGTCGACACCGCCGTGCACGCGCTCGGCGAACTGGACCGCGCGGCCGGTGGACTGGAGTACGCCGAGCAGCCGTGCCCCACGATCGACGACCTGGCCGCCGTCCGCCGCCGGGTGTCGGTGCGGATCGCGGCCGACGAATCGATCCGCCGCGCGGAAGATCCGCTGAAGGTCGCCGTCGCTGGAGCCGCCGACATCGCTGTGCTCAAGGTTGCTCCGCTTGGCGGAGTGCGCCGCGCGTTGGAGGTCGCGGAGGCGTGCGGACTGCCGTGTGTGGTGTCGTCGGCGGTGGAGACGAGCGTCGGGCTGGCCGCCGGGCTCGCGCTCGCCGGGGCGTTGCCGGAGCTGGACTTCGCCTGCGGGCTCGGCACGATGTCATTGCTGCGCGGGGATGTCTGCACCGAAACACTGTCCCCTGTGGACGGTTATCTGCCGGTGCCGCGACAAGCCCCGGAACCGGACGCCTACGCCGAGTTCGCCGCGTCGCCCGAGGTGGAAGCGGCGTGGCTGGACCGGTTCGAGCGGGTCCGCCGGATCAACGGGTAAGGGAGACTTCAGGGTCGCGGTCCGGGGCGATCCCGGATGTGCGGTGCGCCCCGGTCGCGGAGTATTGCTGGCATGACGGACAACGTGCAGGCCGCACCGGCCAAGAAGATCTTCCGCAGCCGCTCCGACCGCATGCTCACCGGCGTGTGCGGCGGATGGGCCAACTACCTCAACGTCGACCCTTCGATGGTGCGCATCGCCGCCGTCGCCGGGGCCGTGCTCTCGGCCGGGGTGATCCTCCCGGTCTACGCCGCCGCGGCCGTGCTGACGCCCGAAGACTGAGCCCAGCGGTTGCTGGCGCGGAAATGGGCGAAGCCCGGCCCACCGCGAGGGTGAACCGGGCTTCGCCGGAAAGCAGCCGAACTCAGAAGTCCATGCCACCCATGCCGCCGGACGGGTCGGCCGGAGCGGCGGAAGCCTTCTCCGGCTTGTCCGCGACGACAGCCTCGGTGGTCAGGAACAGCGCCGCGATGGAAGCGGCGTTCTGCAGCGCGGAGCGGGTGACCTTCGTCGGGTCCGGCACGCCGGCCGCGAGAAGGTCCTCGTACTCGCCGGTGGCGGCGTTCAGGCCGTGGCCCTGCGGGAGGGACTTGACCTTCTCCGCCACGACGCCGCCCTCGAGACCGGCGTTGATCGCGATCTGCTTGAGCGGAGCCTCGACGGCGACCTTGACGATGTTCGCGCCAGTGGCCTCGTCACCGGTCAGTTTCAGGCCCGCGAAAGCGGCCTCGGCGGCCTGGATCAGGGCCACGCCACCGCCGGCGACGATGCCCTCTTCCACGGCGGCCTTGGCGTTGCGCACCGCGTCCTCGATGCGGTGCTTGCGCTCCTTCAGCTCGACCTCGGTCGCGGCGCCGGCCTTGATGACGGCCACGCCGCCGGCCAGCTTCGCGAGCCGCTCCTGCAGCTTCTCGCGGTCGTAGTCCGAGTCGGAGTTCTCGATCTCCGCGCGGATCTGGTTGACGCGACCCTGGATCTGGTCGGCGTCGCCGGCACCCTCGACGATGGTGGTCTCGTCACGGGTGATGACGGCCTTGCGGGCGCGGCCCAGCAGCGACAGGTCCGCGTTCTCCAGCTTGAGGCCGACGTCCTCGGAGATGACCTGGCCGCCGGTCAGGATCGCGATGTCCTGCAGGATCGCCTTGCGGCGGTCGCCGAAGCCCGGGGCCTTGACGGCGACGGACTTGAAGGTGCCGCGGATCTTGTTGACGACCAGGGTCGCCAGGGCTTCGCCCTCGACGTCCTCGGCGATGATCAGGAGCGGCTTGCCGGACTGGATGACCTTCTCCAGCAGCGGCAGGACGTCCTTGACGTTGGAGATCTTGGAACCGAAGAGCAGGACGTACGGGTCCTCCAGCTCGGCTTCCTGACGCTCCGGGTCGGTCACGAAGTAACCGGACACGTAGCCCTTGTCGAAGCGCATGCCCTCGGTGAGCTCCAGCTCGAGCCCGAAGGTGTTGCTCTCCTCGACGGTGACGACGCCTTCCTTGCCGACCTTGTCCAGCGCCTCGGCGATCAGCTCGCCGATGGTGCGGTCAGCGGCCGAGATCGAGGCGGTAGCAGCGATCTGCTCCTTGGTCTCGATCTGGACGGCCATCTTGTGCAGCTGCTCGGTGATGGCCTCGACGGCCGCCTCGATGCCGCGCTTGAGCGAGATCGGGTCGGCGCCGGCCGCGACGTTGCGCAAGCCCTCGCGCACGAGCGCCTGGGCGAGCACGGTGGCGGTGGTGGTGCCGTCGCCCGCTACGTCGTCAGTCTTCTTGGCAACTTCCTTGACGAGCTCGGCCCCGATCTTCTCCCACGGGTCCTCGAGCTCGATCTCCTTGGCGATGGAGACACCGTCGTTGGTGATCGTCGGCGCGCCCCACTTCTTTTCGAGCACGACGTTCCGGCCCCGCGGGCCGAGGGTCACCTTGACGGCTTCGGCGAGGATGTTCAAGCCGCGCTCAAGACCGCGGCGGGCGTCCTCGTCGAACGCGATCAGTTTGGCCATTGCGGTGTGGTCCTCCGGTATTGGGCGCCACCGCCGCGCTGTCTCCAGCGGCGGCAGCAGGACACGTCCTCGGCCAGGCTCGGTGCCCGCGACGGACGACTGACCGGTGGGTCAGCCTCACCGTCCCGACCTTCAGGCAGGCGGTCGGTGACCGCTCGCCTAGCACTCGACGGCGTCGAGTGCCAATGCCGTGTTTAGCACTCTCCGGGGTCGAGTGCAAGGAGCGCAGGTCAGGGCCGGTGCGCTTCGGAGACCAGGTCGGCCGCGTCAGTGGCTCGGCTGGATGTGGATCGACGACGGCGGCGGGCGCAGCGACGACGGACCGGCGGACTTCGAGCCGCCGGGGCCGACCGGGATGTTGGGCGCCGACGACGTCGGGGCGGTGCCGCCGTTGCCGTTGTCGTCCCCGCCGAAGAGGAAGATCGCGCCGACGACCAGTCCGGCCGCGACGAGCACCCCCAGCGCGATCCACAGCCACTTCAGGCCGCCGCTCTTGGGCTTCGTTTCGAACGCTCCCGCGCCGCCTGCCGGGGACGGCGGGCGCAGCCGCATCGGGTCGCCGAAGGCCTGCTGCTGGTTCGGGTGGTTCTGCTGGCTCGGCTGACCGGGGTAGCCGGGTTGGTTCGGGTAGCCGCCGTAGCCGGGCGGGGGGCCTTGCTGAGGTTGCTGGCCGGGCTGACCGGGTTGGCCGGGGCCGGGCTGACCGAGGTAGCCGTAGCCGGGCGGGGGGCCCGCGGGGCTTTGGCCGGGGTAGCCCTGACCAGGCTGCGGCTGGCCTGCCTGCGGCTGACCGGGTTGGCCGGGCTGACCGGGTTGACCGGGTTGGCCGGGCTGACCAGGTTGTCCGGGTTGGCCAGGCTGCGGCTGACCCGGCTGGGGCTGGCCGGGCTGTGCTGGATAACCGGGCGGGAGCTGGTTGCCGTAACCGGCGGGGCCGCCGTAGCCGCCCGGTGCGGCGTATCCGGGTTGGCCGGGCTGTGCCCATGCGCCGGGAACGGCCTGGCCGCCCTGCGCGCCCGCACCCGGCGCGCCGACGCCGGGGGCACCAGCCTGCATGCCCTGCCCTGCGGTTCCGGGACCTCCCGGCTGAGTGCCCGGTCCGCCCTGCCCAGCAGGACCGCCGGGTCCAGCGGCACCGCCAGCACCGGGCCCGCCAGAACCGGCGGGAACACCGGCACCGGGACCACCGGGACCGGGACCACCGGGACCACCCGCTCCGGGTCCGCCAGCGCCGCCAGGTCCTTGCTGCATGCCCGCCTCCGGAAGTCCGTTCGGCCGGGCCGGGCCCGGCGGGTTGTCCGAGGTCGCGAGGGGGCCGAGCGCGACCCGGGCCGCGGCGATCATCGCGACGCAGTTGGGGTAGCGGTCGTTCGGGCTCTTCGCCATGCCCTTGCGGATGACGTCGTCCACGGCGGCCGGGAGCGCGACCACGCTCGCCACCGACGGCGGTTCTCCGCCGAGGTGGCCCTTGATGACGGTGGGGACGTCGCCGCGGAACGGCGGGTTGCCGGTCAGGCAGGCGAACAGCACACAGGTGAGGGCGTACTGGTCGGTGCGGCCGTCGAGCGGTTCGCCGCGCAGGTGTTCGGGGGCGGCATACGTGGGCGAGCCGAGGAAGTCGCCACCGCGCGTGCGGTGGCCGGTGGCTCCGCGGCGGGTGAGGCCGAAGTCGGCGACGTAGACGTGCTCGCGGGAGGTCTCGCGGCTGGTGACCAGCACGTTGGCCGGTTTGACGTCGAGGTGCACGAGGCCGTGGTTGTGCAGCGTGTCGAGGGCGTCGGCGACCTGGTCGAGCAGGCTGAGCGCGCGCGACGGGCTGATCGGGCCCGCGGACATCAGGCCGGCGAGGTCGCCGCCGTCGACCATCCGCATGGCGATGTAGAGCATGCCGTCGAGTTCGCCGAAGTCGTACAGCGGGACGACGTTGGCGTGGTCGATCGCGGAGGTGTTGCGTGCCTCGTCGACGAACCGTTCTCGGAACTCGGCGTCCGCGCCAAGGTGGTCACCGATGACCTTCAGCGCCACCTTGCGGCCGAGCCGCGTGTCCGTGGCCTGATAGGTCACGCTCATGCCGCCCTTGCCGAGCACCGAGTCGATGCGGTAGTGGCCCAGCTGGCGACCGGTGAGGTCCCCCGACACGTCGCCTGTCACGCAGCGCAGCTTAACGCGCCGGTATCCGCTCTCACTGCCGGTTCGCCCAACCGGTCAGCGGACCTGCCTCGCTAGACCTTGCGGACGTCCGCGGCCTGGCTTCGGCCGTCGCGGCCGGACTGGACTTCGAACTCCACTCGATCGCCCTCGTCGAGAGTGCGGAATCCGTCGGCCTGGATGGCCGAATAGTGGACGAAGACGTCCGGACCCTCGGGGGATTCGATGAACCCGTAGCCCTTTTCCGAGTTGAACCACTTGACGGTGCCGACTGCCACGGCGCCCTCCCTCGGGACAAGAATCCGCTGTCCATCAGCGTGCGAAGTGGAGTTCACGCTACCGGAATCATCGCTCCCGGCAATGGGATAATCGGCAGATTCCCCTTACGCCCGCGACACTCGCCGGTTGCGCGATTGGACGAGCACAGTTCCCGGTCCGGCGAAATCGAGGACGAGTCCTTCGCCGGTTCGCAGCGACTGCGGACCGCTTGGATCGAGAGCGCGCAACCGGCATTGCACGGTGTCGGGATAGGCGAGGAGATAGTCCGGGCGCACGGTCACGATCTCGCCGCGGCCGAGGTCGAACGAGTCCACCGGACCGGGCGCGGTGAGCAGGAGCGGGCCGCGGCCGCTGTAATGCTCGAGGAACCCGGAATCGGCGCCGAACAACTGCTGCAGCGGGGCCCAGTTCTGGTCGACGCGGACCGTGCTCGGCCGGGCGAGCACGCCTTCGCGGTGCACCGACCAGCCGGTGGAACCGGTCAATTCGAGCGGATAGACGTCGCCGGGGCCGAGCGGCGCCAGGTCGACCCAGCCGCCTTCCGGCGGTGCGGTGAACACCGAAGGTCCGCCCTTACGGCCGCGGTTCGAGTTCGTCTCGGCCACGTTGAAGCTGCTGGCCAGCAACGATTCCGCGGCGGCCTGCACGGCTTCGCCGGGGGCGAGCAGCACGCGGGCGACGCCGAACCCCGGCGTGTGCCTGGTGTGGACGCGCATGTCAGCGGGGGGTCGCGAGCGCGGCGCGCCCGGGCTGGTTGCGGACCCGAAACTGCATGAGAACTCTCCCCGTACTCCCCGACTTGTGCCGGGAGAGTGTTGCACGACGGGCAGCAAGAGGGAGGATGGTCCGCGTGATCTCCGTCGACGCGTACCGCGAGACCGTGACCGAACTGCTCGGCCGCGCGCCTGTCCGCACTGTTCCGGTGGCTGAAGCCGCCGGGCTCGTCCTGGCCCGCGACGTGCTCGCCGACGTGGCGCTGCCGCCCTTCGACAACTCCGCGATGGACGGGTACGCCGTGCGCGCGGCGGACGTCGCCGAGGTCCCCGTGACGCTGCCGGTGGCCGACGACATCCCGGCAGGCCGGGTCGATGTCAAACCGCTCGAATCGGGTACCGCTCAGCGGATCATGACCGGCGCGCCACTGCCGCCTGGCGCGGACGCGATCGTGATGGTGGAGGACACCGACCGCGGCACCTCGGAAGTCCGGATCTCCCGCGCGGCCTCTGTCGGCAACCACATCCGCCGGAGCGGCGAGGACGTCACGAAGGGGACTGTCGCGCTGCACGCGGGCACCGTGCTGAGCCATGCGCACCTGGGCCTCGCCGCAGCGGTCGGATTGGCGGAGCTGGAGGTGTACCGGCCGCTGTCGGTGCTGGTGGTGTCGACCGGCACGGAGCTGGTGGAAGCCCCGAACCCGTTGCAGCACGGGCAAATCTACGAATCGAACAGCGTGATGCTGGCGGCGGCGCTGCGGGAGCTCGGCTGCCAGGTCGGGGTCGTGCGCAGCGTGGTCGACGACGTGGAGGAGTTCCGCAAGATCATCGAACCGCGGCTGGAGTCGGTGGATCTGCTGATCACGTCGGGCGGGGTGTCGGCCGGTGCGTATGAAGTGGTGAAGGACGCGCTGACCGGGCAGGGCGTGGAATTCCAGAAGATCGCGATGCAGCCCGGCGGGCCGCAGGGGTGCGGTCGGTGGAACGGCGTGCCGGTGGTGACGCTGCCGGGGAACCCGGTGAGTGTGCTGGTGTCGTTCGAGGCGTTCCTGCGACCGGCGGTGCTGTCCGCGATGGGCCATTCGGCCGTGGACCGGCGGCGGGTGCGGGCTCGGTTGACTGAGGACATGACGTCGCCTGCTGGCCGACGGCAGTTCCGGCGGGGGTTCTATACGCCGGTTCTTGGTGAGGTGACTGGGGTTGTCGGGCCGCGCGGCGGGCCGGGGTCGCATTTGCTGGCGGCGTTTACGCAGGCTAACTGTTTGATCGTGTTGCCGGAGGAGGTTTCGGAGGCTTCGGAGGGGGATGAGGTCGAGGTGCTGCTGCTTTAGTGGTGACGTCCGTTCGGCGGGTTTTGCTTGCCGGGCGGGCCGTTCGACCGGTGCGAGGTCCGAGGCTTGCGAGGGTCCGTTGGCGGTCCCGTCGAACCCACGTCGACCGCCATCCCGCTCGCGACTCTGGCAGCCGCGTTTCCCGGCGCAGCATCAGGTGGCTTCGATCAGAACGCTCGGTTGGGTTCCCCGGCCGAGCGTTTTGCGTGGTCTCGAGTTGAGTTAGGCCGCAATGTCGCCGAGGCCTGCCAGGCGTAGCGGCGGTGCGCTTGGGAAGACACTGGCGCAGCAGGCCGTTCGCGGTGGGGTCACGTGCGTCTTCAGCGGTCGGGAAACCGTCGGCGCGCGTTGCGTGGCCCGAGCGCGGCGGCGCGGCCACACACGGCAGCCGAGGCGGATCTTCCTGGATAGCCGAATTCGGCGCTCGCTCTGCCTTTGCTCGTAGCCCGGCGGCAGCTTTTGCCCAGTCTATCCGCCCCCACCGACAACCCCGCCCACTTCAGCCGGGTTGTCCACAGCGAGCGCGACTTGGGGAAAGTCCCGCGTCCGTCGCAACGGCCCCATCAGCAGCACCACCAGCGACACCAACTGAACGCCCACCATCGCGAACATCGCCACCCGCACCCCCGCCGCCTGGCCGAGTGCCCCGCCCAGCAAGGCGCCCAGCGGGATGGTGCCGAAGTTGACCATCGACGAGCTCGCGCTGATCCGGCCATAAAGATGGCGCGGGCAATACCGCTGCCGGAACGTCGCGCCCAGCACGTTCGACCCGACCACGCCCGCCGCGATTCCCGCTCCGGCAAGGACGAACAGCGTCAAACCCCATCCCGGTCTAGCCAACGGGCCGAGCAGCATCGCCGGTACCACCAGCGCCTCGCACCACAGGAATGCCCACGCGGTGCCGGTCCGCCGCGCGATCCGGCTGACCAACGTCGCGCCGAGCACCCCGCCGACTTCGCCAAGGGCGAGCACAAGTCCGACAGCACCCGGACCCTGTCCCAGTTCGTCGACCAGGAACACCACGGACACCGCATAAAAGCCGTTCAGGGCCAGGTTCGCGACCGCGCCGGAAAGCACCAGCACCCGCAAGTACGAATCCTGGGCCACGATCCGCATTCCCTCGGCGATTTCGGTGCGCAAGCGGGTCCGCGGACACGGGGGCGGTTCGTCCGCGCGCAGAAAACCTAGGCACAGCGCGGAAAACCCAAAGCTCAACGCATCCACGAGCACGCCGCTGACCGGCCCGAACACCGAAGCCAGCAGTCCAGCCAAGCCAGGTCCGCCGACTTGCGCCGCGGATTCCGCGCCTTGGAGCCGGACGTTGGCTCCCAACAGATCCGCATCGTCCACAACGGACGGAAGGAAAGCCCGATAAGCAAGAGAAAAGAAGACTTTGGCGAACCCGCCGACCAAGGCGGCAGCCAAGAGAACTCCAACAGAAAGCCAACCAGCGGCCCAAGAAATAGGCACAGCGAGAAAAGCCGCCATCTGGATAACGTCACAGACCAGCATCACCCGGCGCTTCGGCCAACGGTCCACCCAAGCCCCGGCAGGCAAACCGATCGCGAGCCAAGGAATCCACGCCGCAGCGGTCAGCGAAGCCACTTCGAACGTCGACGCGCGCAGCACGAGCAAGGCCACCAACGGAATCGACGCACTAGCCACCGCGCTGCCGACAGTGCTGACTGTCTGCCCCGCCCGCAAGAGACGGAACGCGGCACCCCTCACGGCTCAGCTCTGAAACCGCGGCCAAACACGAAAACCGGCTCCCGTTCCGTCGAAGGATCAGAAGCCGCCTTCGCGCCGAATTCCGCGAACAGCGCGGCCATCCGCTCGTTCAGCTCCGCCAATTCCGCGGACGTCAACCGCATCCACGCATCGGAAGAGAACCACGCCTCACGCCACTCCGAAGGAGCCGTCTCCAGCTCCGAAAGCCAGCCTCGGGAGAGCGTCATCTGCCGATCGAGGCTCACCGTCTCCGCGACCTCCGCCACCGGATCCCCGGCAAAGTCCGCAGTGGCCCACGACAACGTGCCGGAAGGACGCCGCCACCAGCGTTCCCGCCGATCCCGAGCCAACTCCGGCGCTTCGACCACCAGCCCGGCCCCGGAAAGCACCTTCAGGTGGTGGCTCACATTGCCCACCGCCTGCCCGGTCTTCTCCGCGAGCACCGACGCGGTGGCCGGGCCGTCGAGCTTCAGCATGTCCAGCAGGCGGCGGCGCAGCGGATGCGACATCGCGGCCAGTACCTGGGAATCGCGGACCTCCATGACGCACAAGAGTAGTTGCACAACAACTCTTGTGCAATAGTCCGCGGGTATCCTCGCGGGCATGGGCATCATCCTGTGGATCGTCTTCGGCGCGCTGGTCGGCTGGATCGCGAACCTCGTGGTCGGCGGCCGGGAGCGGCAGCGGCAGGGCTGTCTCGTCAGCGTGCTGGTCGGCGTGGTCGGGGCGGCGCTCGGCGGCTTCGTCTACCGGCTCGCGACCGGTGAGCAGCAACACTTCGAGTTCGATTTCCCGAGCTTCGGCGTCGCCATCCTCGGCGCGATCGTGCTGCTGCTCGTGTTGCGACTGGTCAGCGCGGCGACCGCGAGCCGCCGCGATCGTGACCGTTGGTAACGGTTTCCCGACGATCCGTCAGAACACCCCGTTCAAGGACTAAACTCACCCGTTCCGCGCCCGGGTGCGTGCTTCGTCGGGGGACGCACGCACCCGGGCCGCGTCCCGCACGAGCCGAGCGGCGTGCGCAGGGTCGACGAGCTGGGGAACGGGTGCCGAGAGGACATCCCGGCGCCAGGCGAGCAACAGTCGCGCGAGCAGATCGGGTACCGCCATCGTCTCCCTCGCCAGGTCGGCCCGGGCACCGGTCCCGAGCGGCGTCAACTACCCGGTGTTATCGGATTGTTCGACGCGTCGTTACCGGTTTGTGGTCGCGCCCACCCGCGCCGGGGCAACCCTTACGACCAGGGGCCGCCGGGTCCGCCGCAGGCGGGCGGTAGCGTGGGGAGGCCCAAATCGGACCCTTACACCGACCGAGACGAACAGCGGGGAACTCCACCCATGAGCGGCCAGCCCACCGGTAACCCCCTCGCGCACGCTGTCCAGCTGGCCCGCGAGACGTTCCCGCCGATGCACCCGGCGGGACGGCCGTTCCTCCTCGGCGGCCTCGCCGCGACGTTCGTGCTGCGCCGGTTCTCCAAGCGCCTCGGCGTGGTCGGCGCGCTCGCCACCGCGGGCATGACGGCGTTCTTCCGCGAGCCGAAGCGCGTGCCCCCGCAGCGGGACAACGTCGCGATCTCGGCCGCCGACGGCACCGTCTCGCTCATCGAGGAAGCGGTCCCGCCCGCCGAACTCGGCCTGCCCGCCGAGCCGCGGATGCGGGTGAGCGTGTTCCTCTCCGTCTACGACGTGCACGTCCAGCGCACGCCGGCGACGGGCGTGATCTCGAAGGTCGCGTACAAGCCGGGCAAATTCCTTTCCGCGGACCTCGACAAGGCGAGCGAGGTCAACGAGCGCAATTCGCTGGTGCTGCACACGGTCGACGGCCACGAGCTCGTCGTCGTGCAGATCGCCGGGCTGGTCGCGCGCCGCATCCGGTGCGACGTCCGCGAGGGCGACAAGGTGTCCGCTGGGGAGACCTACGGCATCATCCGCTTCGGCTCGCGCGTCGACACCTACCTGCCGCCGGGCAGCCGGGTCGTGGTGGCCAAGGGCCAGCGCACCGTCGGCGGCGAAACCGTGCTCGCCGAACTTCCTGCGCTGGGAGAAGGCTGACCATGGTCCGCGTGACCACCCCGGGCGTCCGGCTGCTGCCGAACGCGATCACCGTGCTCGCGCTCTGCGCCGGTCTTTCCTCGGTGCAGTTCGCCCTCACCGGCAACTACGCGATGGCGATCGGCTCGATCGGCATCGCCGCCGTCCTCGACAGCCTCGACGGCCGCATCGCCCGGCTGCTCGACGCGACGTCGAAAATGGGAGCCGAACTCGACTCGCTGTCGGACGGCATTTCGTTCGGCGTCGCGCCCGCGCTGGTGCTCTACATCTGGCAGGCGCACGGCGACCGCATCGGCTGGGTCGCGTCGCTGATCTTCGCGGTCTGCATGATCCTGCGGCTCGCCCGCTTCAACACCCTTCTCGACGACACCGACCAGCCGCCGTACGCCGCCGAGTTCTTCGTCGGCGTCCCCGCGCCGGCCGGCGGCCTGGTCGCGATGCTGCCGCTGATCGCCACGCTGCAGTGGGGCGAGGGCTGGTGGTCCGAGCAGTACGTGGTGCTCGTGTGGACCATCGCGGTCGCCGCGCTGCTGATCAGCCGCATCCCGACGCTCTCGCTCAAGACGGTGAAGGCCCCGGCGAAGGCGATCGCGCCGCTGCTGGTGGGCGTCGGCCTGCTGGCCGCCGCGATCATCGTGTTCCCGCTGGCGGCGCTGGCGGTCGCGCTGGTGCTGTACCTGCTGCACATCCCGTATTCGGTCTACCGGCACCGCTGGCTCGCCGCGCACCCGGAGGCCTGGGAAGTACCGCCGCGCGAACGCCGTGCGATCCGCCGTGCCCGCAGCCACCGACGGCTGCGGTTGCGCCCGGCCTCGGGCCGAGTCGCCGGTGCGGCGATGCGCGCGGTGCGGCGAACGAACTCGGACCTGGTGCGGAGCCGGAACCTGCGCGAGCGGGACCACAGCTCGGCCACGTCCGGGCCGACCCAGCGGCGTCGCAGCTGGCGTCGGATCGGCATTCGGCGCCGGTAGTTCCAGGCCTTCCGCGTTCCCCGCGGGTCCAGTCGCGTCTCGGATCCTGTCGGCAGCTCAAAGCGACGTCAGGCCTCCAGCGTGCTCCCCGGCCGGATCAGCCGGGACTTCCAGACCGTGGCCCTCGACGGCGCAGTGCTTTACGTGGAGTCCGACGCGCGTCGCCGCGATCCGCGACTGGTCAGCGACGACGTAAGCGCGGCCTTTCGTTCGCGCATAACCGCCCGCCGGTTCATTAGGGTGAGCAGGGTGAGCGATCCGCAGATCACCCTGACCGTCCGGCACACGCCGTCCGCGCTCGACGCGCGGCGGGGGGTTGTCCGGCTGCACCCGGAAGTGCTCGACGCGCTCGGCCTGCGGGCCTGGGACGCCGTGCACCTCGTCGGCGCGCGGCGCAGTGCCGCGTTGGCCGCGCCCGCCGACGAGGAGGCGACCCCGGGTGTCGTGCTGACCGATGACGTCACCATGTCGAACCTCGGCGTCGCCGAGGGCGGCGAGATCGTGGTCTCGCCGGCAGAGGTCACCGCTGCCCGCACGGTCACCGTTTCCGGGTCCCGGCTGGCGTCCGTTTCGGTGTCGCCGCAGACGTTGCGGCTCGCGCTCACGGGCAAGGTCCTCACCCGCGGTGACGCGGTTTCCCTGTTGCCGCAAGACCTCGCGCCCGCGCCGGGATCGGACGTCGCCGCTGTCCGCGGGCAGTTGTCCCGCGTGATCGGGGCGACCTGGACCAACGAACTGCTGACCGTCACGGCTACCGAACCGGCTGGCGTTGTCGTTGTTGGACCGTCCACTGTGGTCAGCTGGCGCGACGGCGCCCGCACCGGAGCACCGACCGGCGAGTCGCCGATGCGCACCGCGACCGCGCTCGTCCGCACCACTGCCGTCACCGCGGCCGAGGACTATCTCGACGCGGAGATCGTCGAAGAGGTCGTCACCGAGGCTCGCGAGGAAGAGCTGGACGCGCCGGTGCCGGTCGCTGATCTGGTCGGAGCCGAGGGCGCGGCGCGCAAGCTGGCCGAATGGTTCGATCTCGCGTTCCACCGGCCGGAGCTTCTGGCGAAGCTGGGCACTTCGGTGCATCTGGGCGTGCTGCTGTCCGGGCCGGAAGGCGTCGGCAAGGCGACGCTGGTGCGGTCGGTGGCTGCGGCGGAGAAGGTGCGCGTGGTGTCGGTGACCGCGCCGAATATCGCGGTGCTGGAACCGAATGCGGCACATCGGTCGCTGCGCGAGGCCATCGACCGGGCCGCGGACGGCGACGGTCCAGGCGTGCTGTTGATCAACGACATCGACGCGCTGCTCCCGGCCACGCAGCCTCCGCCAGTGGCCACCGTGGTGCTGGAAGAACTGCGCGCCGCGCTGCGCCGAGACGGGCTGGCCGTGGTGGCGACGACCGCGCGGGCCGAATCGGTGGACCCGCGGCTGCGCGGTGCCGACCTCCTCGACCGCGAGCTTGGCCTGCCGCTGCCGGAAGCCAAAACGCGCGTCGAACTGTTGCGGATCCTGCTCCGCGACGTGCCGGTCGAATCCGGGGCCGACCTGGGCGTGCTCGCCGAACGGACCCCCGGTTTCGTCGCCGCCGACCTGCTCGCCCTGCGCCGGGACGCGGCGTTGCGGGCCGCGCTGCGCCAGCGGGAGGTCGAGGAACCCAAGATCTCCCAGCAGGATCTGCTCGACGCGCTGGCCACCGTCCGGCCGATTTCGCTGTCCACTTCGGACAACCTGGCCACCGGCGGACTGACGCTGGACGACGTCGGCAATATGACGTCGGTCAAGGAAGCACTCACCGAAACCGTGCTGTGGCCGCTGCGCTACCCGGACTCGTTCGCCCGGCTCGGCGTCGAACCGCCGCGCGGCGTGCTGCTGTACGGCCCGCCCGGCGGCGGCAAGACGTTCCTCGTCCGGGCGCTCGCCGGCACCGGCGCGCTGAATGTGTTCGCGATCAAGGGCGCGGAACTGCTGGACAAATGGGTCGGCGAATCGGAACGCGCGGTCCGCGACCTGTTCCGCCGGGCCGCCGACGCCGCCCCCTCGCTGATCTTCCTCGACGAGATCGACGCGCTCGCCCCGCGCCGCGGCCAGTCGTCCGACTCCGGCGTGGCCGACCGCGTGGTCGCCGCGCTGCTCACCGAACTGGACGGCGTGGAACCGATGCGCGAGGTCGTCGTGCTGGGCGCGACGAACCGGCCCGAACTGGTCGACCCGGCTTTGCTGCGTCCCGGCCGGCTGGAGCGGCGGATCTACGTGCCGCCGCCGGACGCCGAATCCCGCGCCGCGATCCTCACCGCGACGGCCAAGCACACCCCGCTGGCGTCCGATGTGGACCTCGCGGCCATCGCGGAGGCGCTGGAGGGCTACTCGGCCGCCGACTGCGCCGCGCTGATCCGGGAGGCGGCGCTGACGGCGATGCGCGAGTCCCTGGAGGCACGCGAGGTGACTGCGGCGCATCTGGACAAGGCTCGCGAAGCGGTGCGGCCTTCGCTGGACGCGGCGCAGTTGGCGACGCTGGAGGCTTACGCGCAGGCGCAGCAGGAGCGTTGAGCTGCTCGTGAGTGCGGGTGCCGGTTAGAGCCGGTGCCCGCGCTCAGTAGCGCCAAGCCCATCTCTCGATCCCGCGCTGGGCAGGCGGGAACTCGAAACTCACGCGCGCGTTGCGAGACCTATCGCGCCGGACCGCACCACCTGCCGCGCCGAACCCTCCGACGTAGCGCCCGCCATGCCGCCCGCGCCCCAGGACAAACCCGCACCGCAGCCAGATACCGCAGACATGACAAAGCCCGCGCCGTAGCGCGGGCTGTCACCGGTCTCGGGAAGCTCAGCTCCCCTCGTGCCCACCAGGCTGGTAGTCCTTCGTGATGATCACTATCACGCCCGGGCTCGAGTTCTGGATGCCGTCGAACCGGGGCTGGGACTGGAAGCCGAACTCCTTGGCCAGCTGCTTCGCGGCGGCTTCCTCGTCGGTGCCCGGCCGGAAGTAGGCCGTGGTCGTCGGGATGTTGCCCTGCGAGTAGTTGCCGACCTCGGCGACGTTCCAGCCCGAACCGCGGAAATCGGCGGCGGCCTGTTCGGCGAGGTGCTTGACCAGCGAGTTGTTGTAGACGCGCAGGGTGACCCATTTGTTCGAGGCCTGCTGGTCCGGACCCGCCTGGCCCGGCTGTCCTGGCTGGCCGCCGGGCTGTCCGGGCTGCCCGGCCTGGCTCGACGCCGGGGCCGACGACGCGGCGGACGACGAGGCCGGGGCCGACGAAGCGGGCGAAGACGGCGCGGAGCTGGGCGCTGCCGAGGACGACTGCTCCGGCGCGGACGACGATCCGCCGGGCGCGGTGGGCTCGCCGGACGTGCTCGGTCCGGCGTTCTGGTCGCCGCTCGTGTTGAGCACGGTGACCCCGCCGATGACGGCCGCGACCACCGCGATCCCGATCAGCGCGACTCCCGCGGCCTTCAACGGCCGGGAAAGTCCCGAGAAGACGCTCATGACAGCTCGATCCCCAACCGCCGGGCCCCGCGTTTGCGCTGACGGGCGGCGCGCGTTTTGCGCAGCCGCTTGACCAGCATCGGATCGGCCGCGACGGCCTCCGGCTTGGCCAGCAGCGTGTTCAGCAACTGGTAGTAACGGGTGGAGGACAGTCCGAAGCGCTCCCGGATGGCGTTCTCCTTCGCCCCGGCGTGGCGCCACCACTGCCGCTCGAACGCGAGGATGTCCAGTTCGCGCTCGGTCAGGCCACCGACATTTTCCGGCGGCGACGGCTGGTCTCCAGCCATCGACTCCGCGGCGTCCATGCGGTCCTCGCAATCGGTGTCGGCAGTCCTTCCGCGGGCGTCATTGAACCACGGAACCCATGCTCGACATGGGCATCCGACCCGGCGCGTCACGGTCCGATCCAGGTGTACCAGAAGGGTCCGACTAAACTCGGCGTCCGTGACCGTCCACCCCATCTGCATCGCCGGCGAACCCGTGCTGCACCAGCCGACGCGCGAGATCACCGAGTTCGACGACAAGCTGGCCACCCTCGTCGAGGACATGTTCGAGACCATGTACGCGGCCGAGGGCGTGGGCCTCGCGGCCAACCAGATCGGGCTCGATCTGCGGGTGTTCGTATACGACTGCCCGGACGACGAGGGCGCCGAACACCGCGGCGTGGTGGTCAACCCGAAGCTCGAGACCTCCGAGATCCCGGAGACCATGCCGGACCCGGACGACGACTGGGAGGGCTGCCTGTCCGCCCCCGGCGAGTCGTACCCGACCGGACGCGCCTCGTGGGCGAAGGTGACCGGCTTCGACGTCGAGGGAAACCCGATCGAGGTCGAGGGCACCGGTTACTTCGCGCGCTGCCTGCAGCACGAGACCGATCACCTGGACGGGTTCATCTATCTGGACCGGCTCGTCGGCCGCCACGCGCGCGCGGCGAAGAAGATGCTGAAGAAGAACAAGTGGGGCGTGCCCGGCCTGACCTGGCTGCCGCCGAAGGAACCCGCGGACGCCTGACCCGCGCCTCCCGATTTTCCCGAAGGTCTCCCCGGTTTTCGCCGGGGAGACCTTCGCTCAAGTCGTGAAGTTCCGGATCGGCTGCGACCTTCCAGGGGACATCAGGCGGCGATCGCGGTGGCGATCGTCGCGGCGAGCTCACGAGCACGGTCGTGGGCGTCGGCCATGGACGCCTCGTGCATCGGGAGAAACTCCGCCAGGGACGGTGCGTGGGGGGCCATGGTCATCTCGGGGACCACGGTGGCGACATCGAGCGCCAGCTGATTCTCATGTCCGAGCACCGCCTCAGTGGTGGGCACGACGTAGTCGAGGCCGTGGTTGGGCGCGCCGGGACCGTAGCTGCCGCCCCGGGAGGAGATCAGCACCGCCGGACGTCCGGCAGCCGGGGACGGCTTGAATGTGCGGCCGAAGACCATGATCTGGTCGAGCCAGGCCTTGAACACCGAAGGCATCGACAGGTTGTACATCGGCACCGTGAACAGATAGGCCCTGGCGCCGAGGAACTCCTCGATGAGCCGGTCCTGCAACGCGGCCGCGGCAGTCTGCTCGTCGGTGCGCTGGGCGGGATCGGTGACGCGGGCGGTGATGCCCGCGGCAGTCAGATGGGGCACAGGCGCCGCGGCGAGGTCGCGGTGGACAACCTTGCCGTCCCAGCCTTCGAGGAAGGACTGTGCGACCCGGCGGGAGACCGAGGCCTCGCCGAGCGCGGAGGAATCGATGTGAAGCAGGTAGGACATGGCTGGGTGTTCCCTTTCAGCAGTGGTGGGATAGCGCGCTCCAGTGATCGACCAGAGCGGGTCGTTGCCGGGAAGTGGCGGGTAGTCCCCGAGTGGGTGTTACATACTGGTAGTGCGGTTGCGCACCAGATGAGAGGCGAGTGGGATGGCGTCAGCACGACAGATCAGCGGTCCGTGCCAGACCTGGCCGGAGGACAACGCTTTCATCCGCGAGGTGCTCGATCGCATCGGCGACAAGTGGACGGTGCTGGTCATCAGCACCCTGAGCGCCGGCTCGCTGCGCTACTCCGACTTGCAGGCGAGCATCGCGGGAATCTCGCAGCGGATGCTGACCCAGACCCTCAAGCACCTCGAGCGAGACGGACTGATTACGCGGACCGCGTACCCCGAGGTCCCGCCGCGAGTGGAGTACGAGCTGACGGATCTGGGGCGGTCCCTGTTGAGTGCGGTGACGGCGATGGCCGGCTGGGCCGCCGCCCACCACAGTGAGATCGCCAGCAACCGGGCCGCCAAGGAACTGACCGGAGTCGGCCGAGGCAAGACATCGGTCAGCGGGTCGGCAGGCTGAGCCGTCGGTGGTGCTCAGCGCACCGTGGCGTCGGAGGTGCCGGCCCCTCGTCGTTCGTCTCGGCGCTCACGGTCTCCGGCCTGGCCACCTGCCCCAGCAGTTGGCCGTAGACAAGGGCCGTTTGAGCGCCCGGGGCTGCCGCCCGGCGATCGAGGACGACGAACGGAACGCCGATTGCTTCCGCGACGCCGGCGAGGGTGTCCAGGTCGTGGGGGTTGAGGAAGCCGGCGAAGAAGCCGTCCTGGCGGGCGAGGGCCCGCATCAACCCGCGACCCCCCGGATCGAGTTGGCCGCTCAATCATCTTGTTCACCTCACTAGTAGTGCGTAACACCATCATGAGTGAGTGAGAGAGGGCTTACAAAAGGCACTTTGAAGTGCGTCAGCAGCGCTCGTCAGGCACTGTCCCCGCACTGTGAGGAGTCCGTTTTGTTTCGGCCAGACGGGCGGCAGGGTTGTGCCGAACCGACACCGCATGGCATCGTCGGGCGGGCAACCTCAACCGAATGCAACGCGGGAGCTCGCGCCTTGGCGGGCTGAGAGGGTGACTGGTGTCCATCTCGCGGACACCCGGCGTCACCGACCGCATGAACCTGACCGGGTAATGCCGGCGTAGGGAGTGAACGTCGTTGACGACGCTGGAAAACCAGGGTGCCATCGCCCCGTCCGTCACCACCGGGCCGATCACCGGCTCGCACAAGGTCTACCACCGCACCGAATCCGGACTGCGGGTTCCGGCGCGGCGGATCGACCTGTCGAACGGGGAGCACTTCGACGTGTACGACACGTCGGGGCCCTATACCGATCCGGACGCGAACATCGATGTCCACAAAGGACTGCACCCGCTTCGGTCCGGCTGGGCTGACGGACGGGAGCACAACACCCAGCTCGGCTGGGCGAAAGCCGGGGTGATCACCCGGGAAATGGAGTTCATCGCCGCGCGCGAACGCTGTACCCCGGAGTTCGTGCGGGACGAGGTCGCCCGCGGTCGCGCGGTGATTCCGGTCAACCGCAAGCATCCGGAGACCGAGCCGATGATCATCGGCAAGAACTTCCTGGTGAAGATCAACGCCAACATGGGAAACTCGGCCGTCTGGTCCTCTGTGGAGGAAGAGGTCGACAAGATGGTGTGGGCCACCCGCTGGGGCGCCGACACGATCATGGACCTCTCCACCGGCAAGCGGATCCACGAGACGCGCGAGTGGATCGTGCGCAACTCGCCGGTCCCGGTCGGCACCGTGCCGATCTATCAGGCGCTGGAAAAGGTCAACGGGGAGCCGGAAAAGCTCACCTGGGAGATCTACCGCGACACCATCATCGAGCAGTGCGAGCAGGGCGTCGACTACGTGACGGTGCACGCCGGCGTACTGCTGCGCTACATCCCGCTCACCGCGCGCCGGGTCACCGGCATCGTCAGCCGCGGCGGGTCGATCATGGCCGCCTGGTGTCTCGCGCACCACCAGGAATCCTTCCTGTACACGCATTTCTCCGAACTGTGCGAGATCCTGCGCGAGTACGACGTCACGTTCTCGCTCGGAGACGGCCTCCGTCCCGGCTCGATCGCGGACGCCAACGACCGCGCGCAGTTCGCCGAACTGGAAACCCTCGGCGAACTGACGCACATCGCCCGCGAGCACGACGTGCAGGTGATGATCGAGGGCCCCGGCCACGTGCCGATGCACAAGATCAAGGAAAACGTGGAGCTGGAGGAAAAGCTCACCGGCGAGGCCCCGTTCTACACGCTCGGCCCGCTGGCCACGGACATCGCCCCGGCGTACGACCACATCACCTCGGCGATCGGTGCGGCGCAGATCGGCTGGTACGGCACGGCGATGCTGTGCTACGTCACGCCGAAGGAGCACCTCGGCCTGCCCAACCGCGACGACGTGAAGACCGGCGTGATCACCTACAAGATCGCCGCGCACGCCGCCGACCTCGCCAAGGGCCACCAGTACGCGCAGGACTGGGACGACGAATTGTCCAAGGCCCGCTTCGAATTCCGGTGGAACGACCAGTTCAACCTGTCGCTCGACCCGGACACCGCGCGGGCCTTCCACGACGAGACTCTTCCCGCGGAACCGGCGAAGACCGCGCACTTCTGCTCGATGTGCGGGCCGAAGTTCTGCTCGATGCGGATCACTCAGGACGTGCGCAAGTACGCCGAGGAGCACGGTCTGTCCTCTGTGGAGGCGATCGAGGCGGGCATGGCCGAGAAGTCCGCGGAGTTTTCCGAGCAGGGCAACAAGGTCTACCTGCCCGTGGTCAACCAGTGACAGTCACGCCACGCACCGCCCTCACCATCGCCGGATCTGATTCCGGCGGTGGTGCGGGCGTGCAGGCGGACCTGCGCACGTTCTTCGCCAACGGAGTGCACGGACTGGTCGCGCTCACCGCGGTCACCGTGCAGAATTCGCTTGGCGTGCAAGGGTTCTCCGAGATCCCGGTCGACGTCGTCACCGCGCAGATCAAAGCGGTCGCCGAGGACATGGGCGTCAACGCGGCGAAGACCGGCATGCTCGCCACCGCGGAAATCATTCAGGCGGTAGCGAAAACGCTGGACGAGGTCCACATCGGACGAACCACGGACACGCCGTTCGTGGTCGATCCGGTGGCCGCGTCGATGACCGGTCACGCGCTGCTGCGCGAAGAAGCACTGGAAGCGATCCGGACAGAACTGTTCCCGCGCGCCACGCTCATCACACCGAATCTCGACGAGGTTCGGCTGCTCACCGGAGTCACCGTTACCGACACCAAGAGCCAGCACGCAGCAGCGGAAGCGTTGCTGGAGTTCGGCTCCCAGTGGGCGCTGGTGAAGGGTGGGCATCTCTACGACGCCGTCGATTGCGTCGACCTGCTCACCGACGGCTCGGCAGTGATCGAACTGAGCGGTCCGCGCATCGACACGGAAAACACCCACGGCGGCGGCGACACCATGGCGTCGGCGATCACCTCGTCGCTCGCGAAGGGTGCCGACGTGCCCACTGCGGTCGCGGAGGCGAAACGGTTCATCGAACGCTGCGTCTTGGAGGCGTATCCGCTCGGCGCGGGAGTCGGCCCGGTTTCCCCGTTCTGGCGGCTCGCGAACCCGCGGTGAATGCGACACTGGCCGGATGAGCGAGACACCGGAAGCGTTGTGGGCGAGGCTGCCGCTTGAGGTGCAGCACGAGGTCGACGGCCTGGTCACCGAGCACCGCACCGCTTCGGCGGTCAAAACGATCCGCAAATCGGGCGTCACGCCGCGGCCGGGGATCGCCGAAGCGCAAGCGGTGTACCAATACCGGATGTCGGTGCTGAAGCCTCCGCCGCGGTTTTAGCCGCGCGAATCCACAGTCGGCAGCACAGTCGTGAGGCATGTCCAGTCGGACGTCACCACGGACGCGTGCTGTTTGGCCAAGTCGGCCACGCGTTGAGTCGCCTGGTCGACGGTCGGGTTGTGATCGTCGATGGCCGGCGCGACGTTCTGCCCGTCCGTCATGACCACGTAGTAGTGGTTTTCGTCGTACCAGGACATTCCGGCCTTCGCGAGCCATTCGCTCGCGTCCCCGTCGAAAACGACAAACCACGGTTTCTGCTCCGCGGAGTATTTGTCTCGCGGGTCGCCGCTCGCGGCACCGTGCACGGTCGGGAAGATCTGCACTGAATTCAGCTTCCCGGCCGCCTTCTGGTTCAGCAGATAACCGGCGTACTCGACGTCGGTGTGCAGCGTGTCGGTCGGGTTTCCCTCTTCGACCGTGCCGGGGATGATCTCGGTGAGCACCTTGCCCCGCAACGCGTCCAGCGTTGGCCAATTGTCCGCTTTGGACGCTTCATCGAGCGTGGCGTGGCTGCCGAGCAGATCGGCGGGCTTGAACACCGCGGCGCCGAGGTGATCGCGGAACGCGGCATCGAGCTGGGCCGGACCAAGGCCGGTATTCGCCGAGAAGCCGGTCTTCATTTCGATCTTCAGCGTGAGCGGCGGTCGGCCGGGATGTGCGCCGAGCCAGATCCGGATGTCGTCCAGGCACGATTCGAGGTCCTTGTTCGTCCCGCCGGAGTAAAGGTCGGCCGCCGTTTGCGCGTCGACGCAGTTGTTGCTGTTGCCCAGCGGGTTGGAATGGCTGACCTTCCACTCGTGGGTGAAGAAGTCCGGCCAGACGTCGAGTTCGAGCAGGGACGAGCCGTTGTCCAGCGCCTGCGCGAGATACGGATACGCGGCCGGGTCGTAGGTGTTGTGCACGCCGACCGTGGTCACGTGCGAAAGCTTCGGGCTGTCCGCGTGCGCCACCCCCGGCACGGCCAGCACGGACAGGAGGAGAAGACCGGCCGCGGCGAGCTTCACTGATGTCTCCTTCGTCACGGGGACCAGCACGAACGTTTACTGTGCCATCGTGATGGACTGTTAATGAAGCACCGTTGCCTCAATGGACCAGACCAGAAGTCGGAACGCGCACATGACTGAGAACCCGAGCCCGCCCTCCGCGCTCACCATCGCCGGATCCGATTCCGGCGGGGCCGCCGGGCTGCAGGCGGACCTGCGGACCTTCCTCACCTGCGGGGTGCACGGCCTGGTCGCGGTCACCGCGGTCACCGTCCAGAACACGCTCGGCGTGCACGACCGCGCCGATCTGCCGCCGCACATCGTCGCCGGGCAGATCGAGGCGGTCGCCGCGGACATGGGCGTCGGCGCGGCGAAGACCGGCATGCTCGCGTCCGCGGAGATCATCCACGCGGTCGCGGCGGCCTGCGACAAGGCCGGGATCGGGCGCGACGGCGCGATTCCGTTCGTGGTCGACCCGGTGGCCGCGGCGATGACCGGCCAGTCGCTGTTCGACGACAACGGCCTCGCCGCGCTGCGCGACGAACTCCTGCCGCGCGCCACGGTGCTGACACCGAACCTGGACGAGGTGCGGCTGCTCACCGGCATGACCGTGACCGACCGCGAAGGCATGCACACCGCGGCCGTCGTACTGCACCAGCTCGGCCCGAAGTACGTGCTCGTGAAGAGCGGCCACCTGCAGTCCGACCCGGAGTGCGTCGACCTGCTCTTCGACGGTTCGACGTTCGTGGAGCTGCCCGGCCCGCGCTGGCAGACCCCGCACACGCACGGCGCCGGCGACACCATGGCGTCCGCGCTGACCGCTGGGCTGGCCAAGGGCATGCCGGTGGTCGAAGCGGCGCGCTACGGCAAATGGTTCGTCTCGCAGGCCGTCGAACACTCGTACCCGATGGGCGCGAAAGTCGGCCCGGTGTCAGCGTTCTGGCGGCTGGCTCCGGAGGAGCGCTAGACCTCGTCGGAGATCAGGGCTTCCAGCGCGGGCAGCGCGGCGATGATCGACTCGCGGGCCTCGGGTGTGAGCCGGTCGAGGCGGCGGTTGAGTTCCTGCACGCGGGTGGAGCGCACGCCGGAGACGAGGCGTTCGCCTTCCTCGGTGGCACGGGCGAGCCAGGCGCGCCGGTCGACCGGATCGGACTCGCGGGTGACGTAACCGGCTTCCACCAGCGTGGCCACGATCCGCGACATCGTGGCCGCCGCGACGCCCTCCTTCGCGGCAAGGTCGCCCAGCCGCAGCTCGCCGAAGTGCACGAGCGTGGCCAGCGCGGAGATCGACCCGTGTCCAGGCCCGGGCGCGCCCGCCTGGCGCAGCGAGCGGGAAAGCCGTCCCACCGCTAGGTACAACCGGCCCGTTACGTCCTGGACCGAGGAAAGAGTCACGATCGGCTCCTTCTGACGCTGGTGCCCGCCGCTGGGTGCGCCGGAAAGGGTGCCGTCAACCATACGGCGTGCCCGTGCACAATCCGCGTCAAGCGCGGGCGAAATCACCATTACCCAGCCATTTGTGCAACTTGGCCGCCCATTTAGAGCACCGACACGTCGAGCGGAAGCTCCGCGGGCGGCGGCAATGGCACCGCCGTCTCCGCGCGGAACGACTGCAGCAGATACCCCGCCAGCCGACGCGACGCCGCCGGTGCCGCGGCTCCCGCGCCCGACCGCAGCCCGCCGTTCGCCAGCAAGATCAACGACAGGTCGGACACCGCGAAGTCGGCCCGCAGCGCACCGGCTTCCTGCGCCCGGCGGATCAACTCGGTGAACCCCCGCAGCGCCTGGTCTCGCAGCTTCGCGAAACCAGCCTGATCCGGCAGCGCGGTCACGATCGCGGCGGAGAAACCGTGGTTGCGCGCCTGCATCTCGCACATCTCCTCGATCACCCGGCAGAACCCGCGCCACGGGTCGAGGTCGGCGAGCGCCTCTTCGAGCATGCCCGCGCATTCGGCCATCGGCTCGGCGAAGGCTTCGGCGACGAGGTCGGCCTTGGTCGGGAAATGGCGGTACACCGTGGCGACGCCGAGGCCGGCGCGGCGCGCCAGCTCGCTCATCGACACGTCCAGGCCCTCGGTCTCGAAGGTGCGCTCCGCGACCTCGAGGATCTGCGCGCGATTGTGGGCGGCGTCGGTGCGCAACCGAGTCGATCTTTCCGGCACTCTCTCACTTTACCCGAATCGGAAGACCCCTTCCACTTTCCGTGCTAGAAGTGGAACATGCCTTCCACTTCGATGCGAGCCATCGCCTACGACCGCTACGGACCGCCGGAAGTCCTGCGTGAGACGACTGTTCCGACACCGGTGCCCGGCCCCGGCGAAGTCCTCGTCCGGGTACGTGCGCTCTCGGTCAACGGCGGCGAACTCGCCATGCGGTCCGGAAAGCTGCTTCCGTTCAGCGGCAAGCGTTTTCCCAAGCGGATCGGCATCGACCTGGTCGGTGAGGTGGCGGAACCCGGGACGAGCCGCTTCGCCGTCGGCGACCTCGTCTGGGGCGGCGGGCGGAAGATGGGCACCGCCGCCGAGTACTACGTGATGGCCGCCGACCGCCTGGACCACGTGCCTGCTGGACTCGATCCCGCGCAAGCCGCGTCGCTGGCGGTGGGCATCACCGCGATCACCGCGCTGCGCGACAAAGCCCATCTCAAGCCCGGCGAACGCCTGCTGATCCGCGGCGCGACCGGCGGAGTCGGGTTTGTGGCGACGCAACTCGGCAAGGCGATGGGCGCGCACGTGACCGGGCTGACGAGCGCCAAAAACCTAGAGCTGGCAAAGGAACTCGGGGCGGAGATCGCTCTCGACTACCGCGATCCTGGCGACCTCGGGAAGTTTGACGTCATTCTCGACACCGTCGGCCGCGACCTCGACACTTTCCGGCGGTTGCTGACCCCGCGCGGACGGATGGTCGCGATCGCGTTCGACCTCGACCATCCGGTCCGCTCGCTTGGCTATATAGCGGCGAACTCGCTGCGCCCGACTCGCTGGGTGCGGGCCTTCAGCGGGAATCCGAAGGCGGATCTGCTCGCTGACCTGAGCCGGTGGGTCAATGCCGGGCTGGTTCGACCATTGGTGGATAAGGTGTTTCCGTTGGCCGATCTCGCCGAGGCACACCGCACGCTCGAAAACGGCGGTGTGCGCGGCAAAATCGTCGTCGAGGTGTAGCTCAGCGACGCGGACTCGACGCCTGCGCCCAAAACCGCTGCGGCACCCGTCCCGCGCCACGCGCCAGATACCCGGCCTCCACCGCGCTCCGCATCGCCAGCGCCATCCGTTCCGGATCCGCCGCCCGGGTCACCGCTGTCGACAGAAGCACCGCCGAGCAGCCGAGTTCCATCGCCAGCGTGGCATCCGACGCAGTACCGATTCCCGCGTCCAGCACGATCGGCACCGACGCGCGCGAGACGATCAGTTCGATGTTGTGCGGGTTCCGGATGCCCAGCCCAGTGCCGATCGGGGCGCCGAGCGGCATCACCGCGGCGCAGCCCGCCTCCTCCAGGCGGAGGGCGAGAACCGGGTCGTCGTTGGTGTAGGCGAACACCGTGAACCCGTCCGCCACCAGGCGTTCGGCCGCTTCGAGGGTCTCCAGCGGATCGGGCAGCAGCGTCCGGTCGTCGGCGTGCACCTCGAGTTTGATCAGGTTCGTTTCGAGCGCCTCGCGGGCCAGCTGGGCGGTGAGCACGGCTTCCGCCGCCGTCCGGCAGCCCGCGGTGTTGGGCAGCAGCTCGATGTCCAAGCGCCGCAACAACTCCAGCACCCCGGAGCCGCCCTCGGCGTCGGCTCGGCGCATCGCCACGGTGGTCAGCTGGGTGCCCGACGCGACCAGCGCGCGTTCCAGCACCTCGAGATTCGCCGCGCCACCGGTGCCGATGATCAATCGCGACGACAGCTTGTGTTCGCCGATGATCAGGTCGTCCATGCTCAACCTCCTTGAACCGCGGTCAGCACTTCGAGGTGCGCGCCCTTCGGCACGACCGCTTCTTCCCATTCGCCACGCCGCACGACCTCGCCGTTGACCGCGACGGCCACGCCCCGGCGTTCCGCGCCCAGCGCGTCGAGGACCGCGGAAACGGTGCTGTCGTCGGGAAACTCCCGCCACTCGCCGTTGACCTTGATCTCCATCAGACTCGCTCCTTCTCGACCAGCCGGGCGGGCGTCGCCGCGGCGACCTCCGGCGACGGGGCTTCGCCGGCCAGCCACGCGACCACAGCGTCCGCAGTCGCGGGTGCCATCAGCAAACCGTTGCGGTGATGCCCGGTCGCCGCGTACACGCCTTCGCTCACTTCGCCGATGTACGGCAACGCATCTCGGCTCGCGGCGCGCAGTCCGGCGGCGACTTCCACCAGCTCGTACTCCGTGATGCCGGGCAGAATCCGTTCCGCGTTCTCCAGCAGCTCGCGTACGCCGCGCGCGGTGACGGCCTGGTCGAAACCCGCTTCGTACTGCGTCGCGCCAAGGACCAGTTCGCCGTTTTCTCGCGGTACCAGATAGATCGGCCGTCCTTCGACCATCGCGCGCACCGTGTACGGCGGAGGCGGCAGGCAACCCCGACGCGGACGCAGCCGCAGGATCTCCCCCTTGAGCGGGCGTACGGCGTGCTCCAGCAACGGATGCAGCTGACCGGTCCACGCACCCGCGGCGAGAATCACCGGACCGGACACTTCGGAGAGGCTCTCGAGCCGTTCGCGACGGAACTCGACCCCACGCTTCGTAGCCGCTTCGCTCAGCGCTGTGAGCAGTTTCCGGTTGTCCACGGCTAAATCGCCCGGCACACGCAGGCCGCTGCGAACCGCGCCAAGGCCCGGCGCGAGCCGCTTCGCCGCGCGGCCGGTGAGTGTCTCGACGTCGCGGCCGAGCGAACGCAGGTACCCGGCGAGGATGTCGAGGTGCCCGGCGTCGGCGCTGTCGAACCCGACGACGATCGTGCCGTGCTCGGCCAGCCCGGGATCGGTCCCTTCGGCACCGAGTTCCCGCGCGAAGCTGGGCCAGCGCCGCAATGACGCTTCCCCCAGGCTGAGCACGGCTTCCTCACCCGGCCACGCCTCGGTGACCGGGGCGAGCATCCCGCCGGCCAGCCAGGACGCGCCGCCGCGCACCGGATCCGGGTCGATGACCGTGACGCGCCATCCAGAGACGGCCGCGCGCCAGGCCGCGGACAGCCCGATGACGCCGCCGCCGACGACAGTGACGGTTGTGGTGCTGGTGTTCACAGTGGAATCACGCTCCCTGCGCCGGCATGACCCGGATCAGGTTCCACGGTCGGAGCGGCAGCTCCCTCTCAGCCCGTGCCTCGGGCTCCCGTGCGGACTCCAACACCGTAGCGCGCGGGTAACGTCACCGCCATGCCTGCCTTGACCGGAGACCAAATTCGCACCCGTCTCGCCGACGCCCGGCTGTACTTGTGCACTGACGCCCGTGCTTCGCGGGGAGACCTTGCTGAGTTCGCTGACGCCGCGTTGGCGGGTGGCGTCGACATCGTGCAGCTGCGGGACAAGACCGGGGGCGCGCCGCTGGAGGCCAAGCAGGAAATCGCGGCGCTGGAGGTGCTGGCGGAGGCCTGTGCGCGGCACGGGGCGCTGCTGTCGGTGAACGACCGGGCGGATGTGGCGCTGGCGGTGGGGGCGGATGTGCTGCATCTGGGGCAGGACGATATTCCGGTGTCGCTTGCGCGGCGGGTGCTGGGCGACGACGTGGTGATCGGGCGGTCTACCCATTCGGCGGAGCAGGCCGCGGCGGCGGCTGGTGAGGACGGGGTGGATTACTTCTGCACTGGGCCCTGTTGGCCCACGCCGACTAAGCCTGGGCGGTTTGCGCCTGGGTTGGGGTTGGTTCGGTCTACCGCGGCTCTCGGGACTGAGCGGCCGTGGTTCGCGATCGGCGGGATTGACGAGGCTCGGTTGCCGGAGGTGCTGGAGGCGGGGGCTTCTCGGGTTGTGGTTGTTCGGGCTATTACTGAGGCTGAGGATCCTAAGGCTGCTGCGGAGGGGCTTAGGGTTCGGCTTTCTTAGGGGGGCTCGTCGCCTGGCGGCGACATTGCTGCGGTGTTGCGTGGGGGCACCCCGAAGCTTGATTGTGATGACGGTCTGAGGGTGCTTGTCAAGGCGGGAAAGATGCCTTGACAAGCACCCTCAGACCGCATTTTGGCTTCGTATCGGGGTGCGGGGGTGGTGTGGGTGCGTGGTTCGGTGGGTGCACCGGTGGCGGTTCGTGGTGGTCTGTGAGGACAACGGCGGAGGGAGGGCTACTCGCCTGCGTTTGACGGGACTGCGGGGGCCGTCGGAGTCTGGCTGGTGCTGGGGGCCTGCGAGCTCGTGCTCGGCTTCGAGGACGTTGACGGCGGGCGGCTCTGCTGCGTCTGCTCCGAAGGCGGCGGAGCGCTGGGCGTAGTCATGGGAGTGGACGTCGGGTTGTTCTGCTTCGACTCGCCTGGCGGAGGGGTCTGCGGCGCAGTACTCGGCGCGTTGTCCGGGTGGTCATCCCGCTGCTGGCTGGTATCCGGCTGCCGAGGGATCAGCCCGGTAGACACGCTTCCCTTGGTCGTCCAGTCAAGCCCCAGCAGAACGACCAACGCGACGACGAACGCCACCACGCTCGAAGCGATGATCAACGGCCACCGCAGCTTCCGCAGCTTTTCGCCCAGACTGTCCGACTTCTCCGGCTCGGTCGGCTTCAGCTCGGACAACCGGACCGTGGGCATGTTCGCCAGGTCAGCCGGGAGATACGCCGTTGGCGCCTCGCCGGGGGCGGTTGGCTTGTCGCTGGGCACCCGCACCGGTGCCAAGCCGCCGCGACCGCGTCGCGCAGCGGTTTCCATCGCCTTCCGCGCGGCATCACGAGTGCGCTGCAGAGAACGCAGGTACAACTCGCCGCCGACGGTGCTGACCACGCTGGCCACTCCGGCGCCGATGACTGTTCCCGCGACCCCCAGCGTCGAACCCAGCAACGCGGCGGTGACCGCCGCCAGCGCGGCGGCGAGCACCGAGGTCGTCCGGAGTTTCTTCTTGTCCTCCGCGGTTTCCTTCTGCTCCTCGCTCATGATTCCGATCTGATCGTTTCCCAGCCGTTGTCCCTGTTTCTTCAACGGTTAAGTCGTCTGAGGTGCTCCCTTCGTTGCCCCGGCGTGAGGGACGCCACGTTGACTGTCCAAAATGGATAGACTAAAGCTCACACATTCCTGACATACTCGCCCCATGCACCTCGTGACGATCTCCGACATCGAAACCGCGGCCGAGCGGGTGAAGGGCACCGCGGTGCACACTCCATTGCTGCGTCAGCTCTGGGTTCCCGGCGAGTTCTGGGTGAAACCCGAGAGCCTGCAACCGATCGGCGCGTTCAAGATCCGCGGCGCGTACAACGCGATCGCCGCACTCACCGACGTCGAACGGAAACGCGGCGTGGTCGCGTATTCAAGCGGCAACCACGCGCAAGCGGTCGCCTACGCCGCCCGCGAATTCGGGATTCCCGCGGTGATCGTGGTGCCGGACGTCACTCCGCGGCTGAAGGTCGAAGCCACTCTTCGCTGGGGTGCGGAAGTCCGCGAAGTGCCGATCGCGGAACGGGAATCGGCGGCGCTCGCGCTCGCGGAGGAACGCGGTCTCACGCTGATCCCGCCGTTCGACCACCCGGACATCATCGCCGGGCAGGGCACCGTCGGCCTGGAGATCGCCGAGGACCTGCCGGATGTCGAGACCGTGCTGGTCCCGGTCAGCGGCGGCGGCTTCGCCTCCGGCGTCGGCACCGCGATCAAGGCGAAGTGCCCGAACGCGAAGGTCTACGGCGTCGAACCGGAACTGGCCGCCGACACCGCGGCCAGCCTCGCCGCGGGCGAGATCGTGGACTGGCCCATCGCCGAACGCGCCCGCACCATCGCCGACGGCCTGCGCGCGCAACCGTCCGAGCTCACGTTCGCGCACCTGCAGCACGTTCTGGACGGCGTGATCACGGTGACCGAGGACGAAATCCGCGACACCGTCCGAGCGCTGGCCCGGCAAGGCCGCCTGGTGACGGAGCCCAGTGGCGCCACCGCCCCCGCCGCTTACTTGCACCACGCCGACGAGCTCCCCGGCGGACGCACGGTGGCGATCGTCTCCGGCGGCAACATCGACCCGGCGATGCTGGCCGAGTTGCTCGCCTAGCACGGCCGCCCCGACGCTGCGAGGGGTTGCCCTCGGCCAACGGGTTCGGTTCGCGAGGTGGACGTCCGTGAGGGCCTCCCTGAGGGAATCTGATTCCCTCAGGGAGGCCCTCACGGACCTCTGAGGCCGGTCACCAGTTAACGGTCTGCCCCTGGCGATCCAGGTAGTGCAACCCACCCTTGCCCGCCCAAGCTTCGATCGTGTCGGCGACCCCGGGGATGCTCTCGTCGACGGTCAGCCGGGCACCCGGGCCGCCGAGGTCTGTCTTCACCCAGCCGGGCGCCATGAGCAGCAGCGTGCGCGGGTCGTCGGCGTGCCGCGCGGCGAAGCTGCGCATGAGCTGGTTCAGCGCGGACTTGCTCGCCCGGTAGACCTCGAAGCCACCCTTGGTGTTGTCGGTGACGCTGCCCTGGCCCGACGACATCACGCCGATGGTGCCCGTCGCGGGGACCAGATCCTGCAGGGTCTCGACGACGCGCATCGGGCTCAGCGCGTTGGTCACCATGACCTGGGCGAAGTCCTCGGTGGACACATCGGCGAACGTCGCCGCGGGGTCGGTCGTGTAGTTGGTTCCGGCGTTGACGAACAGCAGGTCGAACGACGACCCGGCCAGCCGCTCGCGCAGCGCCGCGACCTGTTCGGGCACTGCGATGTCGACGGTCTCCACCGTGAGCCCGCCCAGCTCGTGCAGCGCGGAGGGCGTCCGCTCGGTCGCGGTGACCCGCCAGCCACGGCCGAGGAACTCGGCGGCCAGCGCGTAGCCCAGCCCACGCGACGCCCCGATGATCAATGCGCTCTTGCCTGCGGTCATGACTGCTCCTTAGCTATCAATTGATAGCTAAGTTACGCCGCCCGGCAGATACCTGTCAAACGATAGGTAAGCTGACCGGATGGAAGACGAACAGAGCGCGCGGCTCTTCGAGCTAGCCGATCTGATCCTCGCGGTGGCCCGGCACATCAACGCCGCCAAGGAAGCCGACGCCGAGTCGGGAACGCCGCTGGAGGGAGCGGTGATGCGGTTCGTCGACCGGCATCCCGGAACCACGGTCAACGCCGCGGCCGAGGCCACCCAGATGATCTCCAGCAACGTCAGCAGAGCCGTCCGGGGCCTGGAGCAGAAGGGGCTGCTCCGCCGGGACGCCGATCCCGAGGACGCCCGGCGGGTGCGCCTCTACCCCACCGAAAAGGCCGCCGAGAACTTGCAGCGGCTGCGCGACACCTGGTCCACGCTGCTCGACGGGACTTCCCCGACCGAGGCCGGGGCGTTGATCACGGCGCTGCAGAGCATCGAGACCCGGCTAGTCACCCGATCCCGCGGCTGATCCGCGCAACCGGGCCAGCACCGCGTCCAAGCCCTGCCGCACCATCTCCGGCATGCCGTCCCGGCGCAGATCGGTCAGCAACTGCTCGTTGATCCCGCCCGGGGTCATATGCCGGGAAGTCAGCTCCGCCAACGAGCCGCCCCCGGCCAGGGACTTTCCGACCTGCGCGAACACATGCCTCACGTACGCCGAAGCCGCCTCGTCCTCGACGCCCTGCGCGACCATCCACCCGGCAATCGTCGCCAGATAATCCAGGTGCGCGGCGAACGTCGACGTCGCCGCACTGAACGCTTCCAAGCTCGGCTCGTCGCGAGGCACCACTACCCCGCCCACGCGCTCGAACAACTCCCGCGCGACGCCGTCCTCCGGGTACATCGCAGTCAGGCTCTGCCGCTGCGCCGCCTGCGGCAACGGAATCGACCGCACCACCCGCGAAGCCGGTGCGACCAACTCCCGCACCTGCTCCACCCGCACCCCGGCCACCGCGCTGAGCACCACGTGCTCCGGCCGGAACGCCAGCTCAGCCACCACTTCGCGCAGCACCGGCGGCCGCACCGCCAGCACCACAGTGTCCGCCTGATCCAGCACTTCCTGATTGCTCGCGCACACCCGCACGTCCGGATACCGGGCAGCCAGCCCCGCGCCGATTTCCCGCGAGCGCGGCGACAACACGACCGGCAAGCTTCCGTCGAGCCCGGTCACGATGGCCGCGGTCAGCTCCCCGGTACCGACAAACCCCAGCACGCTTCCCCCACCGAACACTCAGCGACGCCCGCCTGGATGGACGTGCGTGGGCGGCCCTTCCACCCCGCAATGCAAGCAATCCCCGGGATGCGGCGAATCGTCCGGCTCGGCGGCGCCGAGCACTCCGTTGTGAATTCCCAACGCGATCAGCCCGCCGGCGATCGCCAGCACCGCGCAGATCACCAGCGCCGTCTGCCATCCGGCGGTCAGCGCGACCGGATCCCGGTACGCCGAACCAGTCAAACCAGCCGCGGCGGGCAGCACCGCCACCGCCAGAAGTCCACCCGATCGGGCGATCGCGTTGTTCACCCCGGACGCGACCCCGGCGTACCGATCCGGCGCGGCGGCCAGCACCGTCGCGGTTACCGGAGCGACCACAGTGGCCAGCCCCAGCCCGAACACCGTCACCGCGGGCAGCACCGACCCGAGGTACGACGACCCCGGCCCGACCCGCGTCAGCAGCAACATCCCCACGCCGACCACGATCGGCCCGACCACCAGCTGCAGCCGCGGCCCGATCCGCTGCGCGAGCGCGCCGGACCGCCCGGAAAGCAGCAGCATGATCACCGTGATCGGCAATCCGGCCAGTCCGGCCAGCGTCGGCGAATAACCCAGCGACACCTGAAGCTGCAGAACCAGCAACATCATCACGCCGCCGAGCGCCGCGTAAACCACGAACGTCAGCGCGTTCGACAGCGTGAACGTCCGGTCGCGGAACAACGACGGCGGCACCAGCGGTTCGGCAGCACGGTGCTGGAGCCAGAGAAACAACCCCAACCCGACCACCCCGGCCACCAACGCGACCAGCACGACCGGATCGCCGATCCCGCGCACCGGCGCCTCGACCAGCGCACCGGTGACCCCGGCCAGCCCGAGCGCGCCGACCGCCGCGGCGACGTAGTCCGGATGCCCGGTCGCCGCGGTATCCCGCGACTCCGGCACGAATCGCCGTGCCATCAGCACGACGACCACCGCGAGCGGCAGGTTGATCAGGAACGCCAGCCGCCACGACCACGCCTGCACCAGCAGTCCGCCGAGCAACGGCCCGACCGCCGCGGCGATCCCGCCGAGCCCGGACCACGAGCCGATCGCGCGCGCCCGGTCCTCGTGCGAGAACGACGACTGCAAGATCGCCAGCGAACCCGGCGTCAGCAACGCCCCGCCGATTCCCTGCAGCACGCGGAACAGCACGAGCAGCTCAGTCGACGTCGCCGCCGCGCACAGCCCGGACGCGAGCCCGAACCACACCACGCCGACCAGGTACACGCGCCGCCTGCCATAGCGGTCGCCGAGCGACCCGGCGACCAGGATCAGCGCGGCCAGCGCCAGCAGGTAGCCGTCGAGAATCCACTGCAGACCGGCGACCGACGCGCCGAGCTCCTCGCCGATCCGGGGCAGCGCGACGTTCACGATCGTGCCGTCGAGCATCGCCATCCCGGAGCCGAGGATGGTCGTCCAGAGCACGCCGCGAGCCGCGGGCGTGCCCCAGCGGATGCCGGTGTCCCCCGCGACGCCCACGCGGTCAGGGAAGCAGCGTGGTGACGAACTTGTACCGGTCGCCGCGATAGACCGCGCGGGCGAACTCGACCGGCTTGCCGTCGGTGGCGAACGAATGCCGGGTCAGCATCATCACCGGCATGCCGACGTCCGCGCCGAGGATCTCCGCTTCCTGCGGCCCGGCCAGCGACGTCTCGATGGTCTCCTCCGCGCGCTCCAGCTCGACTCCGTAATGCTCGCGCAGCACCGCGTACAGCGAACCGCCCGCGGTGATGTGCTTGCGCAGCCCGCGGAACCGGCCGAGCGGCAGGTGCGTGGTCTCGAGCGCCATCGGCTGGCCGTCGGCGAGCCGGAGCCGGCGCAGCCGCAGGATCTTCGCGCCGTTGCGCAGCTGAAGCAGCTTCGTCATCTCGCCCTCGACCGGCAGCTCTTCGAGCTCCAGCAGCTGGGACGACGGCTTCAGGCCCTGCTTGCGCATGTCCTCGGTATAAGAGGACAGCTGCAGCCGCTGCGCGAGCTTCGGCTCGGCGGCGAACGTGCCCTTGCCCTGGACGCGGTGCAGTCTGCCCTCGGCGGTGAGATCCGCCAGCGCCTGGCGCACGGTGGTGCGCGAAACGGTGAATTCTCCCGCCAGCGCCCGCTCGGTCGGGATCGGCGATCCCGGCGGCAGTGCGTCGAGCAGGTCCAGCAGATGCTGCTTCAGCGCCCAGTACTTGGGTTCGCGCTGCCCTCGCGCAGCAGTCCCCGCCTCGCTCGCGGGGGGTGTCTCCAGCATGCCCGGCTCCCTCAGTCTTCCCACATTAAACGCGCCACTGCCCCGTGAGGAAACGTACCCTTCTCCCGACCCGCTCCGCCCGGCTAGCATTGGTCTAGACCTGACCGGACGCCGCTCAGCACACCGGGACCCGTCCCGGCGGAGAGGAAAGTGATGACCCAACAACGTCCCGGCGAGCACATGGCCGCGGAAATCTCGGAGCAGCCCAGCATTCTTGCCGGGCTGGTCGAGCGGCGGTCCGGCATCGCGGAAGTTGCGGAAAAGATTTCACAGAACCCGCCGCGGTTCGCGCTGCTCGCCGCTCGCGGTTCGAGCGACCACGGCGCGCTGTACGCGAAATACCTGATCGAGGTACTCCTCGGCCTGCCGGCCGGGCTCGTGTCGCCGTCTACCGCGACGCTCTACGGCGCTCGTCCGGACCTGCGCGACGTGCTCTTCATCACGGTCAGCCAGAGCGGCGGTTCGCCCGACTTGATCGAGGTCACCGAGGCCGCCCGCCGCCAGGGCGCGCTGACCGTGTCCGTGACCAACACCCCGGACTCGCCGCTGCGCGCGGCTTCGGAACTGGGTGTCGACATCGGCGCCGGCCTCGAAAAGGCAGTCGCGGCGACCAAGACCTACTCCGCGACGCTGATGGCGCTGTATCTCTTCATCGACGCGATCCGCGGCGGCAAGGGAGAGGACGCCGAGAAGATCGGCGAACTGGCCCAGCAGACGCTCGACGGTTCCGTCGAAGGCGTGCAGCGCGCGGTGGACCGGTATCGCTTTGTCGACCGCGTTCTCACCACCGGTCGCGGCTACTCCTACGCCAGCGCGCTCGAAGCTTCGCTGAAGCTCGCCGAGACGAGCTACCTCGCGGCCCGCGCCTACAGCGGCGCGGACCTGCTGCACGGCCCGGTCGCGGCGGTCGACGGCGAGACCGCCGTGCTCGCCGCCACCAGCCTCGGCCGCGGCGGCGAAGCCATGCGCGAGGTGCTCGAAGCAGTCAGCGAGCGCGGCGCGGACGTGCTCGCGGTCGGCTCGGCGGCGCAGGACGTGCCCGCCGCGCTGCGCATCCCGGTCGCCCCGACGGTCGAGGAATTGGCTCCAGTGCTGGAAATCCTGCCGATCCAGCGGATCGCGCTCGGGCTGTCGCTCGCTCGCGGCGGCAACCCGGACAACCCGCGCGGTCTGCTGAAGGTGACCAAGACCCGGTGAGCCTCGTAGTAGGCGTGGACGCCGGCGGCACCTCGACGCGAGCGATCGCGATCGACGCCGCCGGCGTCGTGCGGGGCACCGGAGCCGCGGGCGGCGCGAACCCCAACTCACATCCGCCCGCGGAAGCGGCGGCCCGGATCGCCGGAGCCATCGAATCCGCAGTGGACGGACGGACCGGCGTACTCGGCGTCGTGGTCGGCATGGCAGGCGAGAGCAAGCTGTCCGACCCGGCCGTCGCGGCGGAGTTCACCGCGGCGTGGGAGCGGATCGGTCTCGGCGGCCTGGTCCGCGTCACCGGCGACGCCGAGGTGGCCTACGCCTCCGCGACCGCCGAGCCGGACGGGACCGTGCTCGTCGCGGGCACCGGCTCGATCGCCGGGCGCATCCGCGGCCGCCGGATGGTCGCCACCGCGGGCGGCCACGGCTGGCTGCTCGGGGACGAAGGCTCCGGATTCTGGCTCGGTCGCGAAGCCGTGCGTGCCACGCTCGCCGCGCTCGAAGGCGACGGCCCGCTCGACGGATTGGCCGGGGCGGTCCTCGCGGAAGCGTTCGGACCGTCCGCAGTGGACTTGTCCGACCGCTCCAAGCTCAAGTGGGCGCTGGTGACCCATGCCAATGCGGAACCCCCGGTCCGGCTCGCCCGGTACGCGCCGCTGGTGAGTGCCGCGGCGGCCGCCGGCGAGCCCGTCGCGGAGGAAATCGTCGCGCGGGGCGCCGGGCATCTCGTGCGCGTGGCTCGCGCCACGCGCGAGCCGGGAGAAAAAACTCCGATCGTGCTCGTGGGCAGCGTGCTGGCCGAAAACAGCCCGGCCGGGGCTCGCGTGCGGGCCGAATTCGCCGGACTCAACGTTCTGACCAGCTCCGATGGAGTGCTCGGCGCGGCGTGGCTCGCGGCGGTGGGAGCGTGGGGCGAGGACACCCCACGACCATCCCGACGGGTGAATGCCACCAAAACTTGAGTGGAAGAGTCGAAACCGTCGACTCAACCCCTCCGGTCCGGGTACCGTAGGAACCGGCCCCCGGACCCTCCCCCCTCGCCGGGGGCCGCCTTAACTTCCGGGTCCGTTTTCGGGCCCGCCCGCACCCGGGTCCTTCGCCAGGCGAAGGCCCGGGTGTTCTGCTGGAAGGCTCCGGTAGAGGACCCAGCCGCTCACCGCCACCGTCGCCGCCACCAGCGGCCAGGACAGCACCGTGCGCGCCACTCCGAGCGCCACCACCTGCCCGGTCCACCACAACAGGCCGTAAACGACCACGCGCAGCAAGTACTGCAGCACCCACACGCCGCTCGCCCACGAATACGCGCGCAGCAGGGCCGGATCGCGCCGCCAGCGGGTCTTCTGCCCGAGGAGCAGTCCCACGATCACGCCGAGCAACGGCCAGCGCACCGCGATGCTCGCCGCGAACAGCAGCGCGCTCGCCGCGTTCGAGAACAGCTGCAGCAGGAAGAAGTCCTCGGCCCGGCCGGTGTGCATCGCGATCAGCGCCGCGATCACGACCGCGGCGAGGCTCACCACCACCGCGCGCGCCTTGTCGCCGCGGATCAGCCGGTACGCGCCCAGCAGCACGGCGACGCCGATCGCGACCCCGGCTCCCCACGCGATCGACTGGCCGGACGCCAGCCAGCCGACGACGAACGCGGCGGGCGGGATGCTGGCGTCGATCGCGCCGCGCCGCCCGCCGAGGATCTGCGTGAGCGACTGCCGCGCCGGCCCCTTCGCAGTCTCGTCTGTCACAGCTTCCAGCCTGCCGCAACTCCCGGCGGACCCCCAGGTCGGGAGACCTACCCCACACGGCGCCCGGTACCGGCCCGATCGTGAGCTTCGTCCCGGTGAAATTGCCGTAATAAGGAGGCGCGAGACCCCGACAAGGTAAGAGACTGTGACGTCTGGCTGAACTCGTCGGGTCCGGCGGGAAGGATACGGGGATATCCGACTGTTAGTTGGGGTGTACAACTAGGGCCGGGACTTCACGGGGAACAGGCGCGCACCAGCGGGAAAGGGGACCCAGCGTGTACGGGATCAACAGCTACGTAGCCATCGGGGACAGCTTCACCGAGGGGCTCAACGACGACCACCCGGACGGGACGTTCCGGGGGTGGGCCGACCGGCTCGCCGAGATGCTGGCGGGAGACGAGCCCGGTTTCCAATACGCGAACCTGGCGCTGCGCGGCAAGATGCTCGACGAGATCATGGACGAGCAGGTCCCGATCGCTCTGGAGCTGAAGCCCGACCTGGTCACGCTGTGCGCGGGCGGCAACGACGTGATCGTGCCGGGCGTGGACGTCGACGCCATCGCGGCGCGCTTCGAGGCGGGGGTGGCGAAGCTGCGCGCGGCCGGGATCCCGGTGGTGATCTTCAACGGGCCGGACACCAAATCGCTGTCGGTGATGAGCGTGCTGCGCGGCAAGGTCGCGATCTACAACACGCATCTGTGGGCGATCGCGGCCCGGCACGGCGCGAAGATGGTCGACATGTGGCACATGGAGCCGCTGCACGACCGGCGCGCCTGGAGCGACGACCGACTGCACTTCACGCCGGACGCGCACCGCCGGATCGCGTTGCTCACCGCCGAGGTGCTCGGCGTCCCGGTCGACGAGGACTGGCGCGAGCCGTACCCGCCGAGCAGCGAGCCCGCCACCTGGATGACGTCGCGGCGCTCGGACCTCGCGTGGACCAAGATGCACCTGCTGCCGTGGATCCGCCGCCAGCTGCGCGGCGAGTCCATGGGCGACGGCCTGCAGCCGAAGCGGCCGGAGCTGGCTCCGCTCGTACCGCTTGTGCCGGACGACCCGGCGAGCATCAGCATCGACGTGCGAGGCAACGCGACCGCCTCCTGAACGCGGTTCCCTCGACAGTGCCTGTGCCGGTGACCACCGGTACAGGCACTGTCGCGAGAGCCACCCGAACGGCGGCCGTCACCAGGTCGCCAAGCGGAGCGGCCCGGCATAGGGTCCCTTTATGTCCGGTGCACGAGGGTGGCTTCGCTTGATCCCCGTGGCAGTGGTGGTCACGGCGCTGCTCGCGGGCATCGTCACTTGGCTGCAAGGCAGCGGAATCCAGGACGATCTCGCCGCGCGATCACGCTCCGCTCTCGACGCGGCCGGTCTCCGCGGCGGCGACGTGAAGTTCTCCGGACGGCAGGCGACCCTCGAAGGATTCCCGGCCGAAGACGCCGGCCGCGCGCTGGGCATCGTGCAGGGAGTCGACGGGGTCGAGTCGGCGCAAGCCTCCGGCGGCACCGGGCCGGTGCGACCCGCGCCCTCACCCGAACCGTCCACGACGCCGCCGGCCAGCCCGCCGCCGAGCTCGGCCGCCCCGCCCGCCGCGCCGCCGACCGACCGCGACGGAATCCAGGCCGAACTGGACCGCAAGCTCGCCGCCGCGCCGCTCACTTTCGAACCGGACACCGACCGTCTCACCGACCAAGGCGAGCAGGCCGCGCGCGACCTCGCGCCGTTGCTGCGCGACGCACCGGACAACCTGCGCTACCGCTTCGTCGGCCGGGTCGCCGGCGGTCCGGGCGGGCGCGGTGCCGCGCTGAAGCTTTCCCGCAACCGGGCGCTGGCCGTGATCCGGTTGCTGATCCGCGAGGACGTGCCGCCGGACCGATTGCTCGCGGTGGGCAGCACCAGCGGCTCGGACAGCGGGAACGACGGCGACCGGCGGGTCGAGATCACAGTGGAACAGAGGTGATGGCGGATGCTCTGGCTCTTCGGGCAGATCTGGCTGTGGCTGCTCGTCTCGTTCCTGCTCGGGGCGGCGGTCATGTGGCTGTTCACGCGGGCGTCCCGGCCGAAGGCCGAGGCTGACGAAGTGCCCTACCGGCCCGCCGTCGCGCCGGTCGAGGATCCGGTCGAAGAGACCCGGCACATCCCGCGGGCGAACCCGTACGAGGACTACGAGGACCACCAGGAACCGGCGCATCCGCACTACGACGACCCGCCTGAGCGCGTCTACAACGACTACCCGGACGTCGACCCGGACGAGCCGTACCACGGGCACCCTCCGGCGCACGGCCCGGCCGGGCATCCGCTGCCCGATCCCGAGCCGCGGCTGTCGGGCGAACTGAGCTGGCCCGAGAACGACCAGCGGAGTCCGCACTGGCCGCACGACGACGAACCCGCGCCCCGCCGACCTGGACGCAGTGGCTGACACCCACCTGGTAGATTCGGCTACGCACGGTAAGCGGGCTGAGGGCCCCGGGCGACGTCAGGAGGTCCTATGGCGCTTCCGCACTGGACGTCGCAGAACCAGTTGCCGCCGGGCCGCCACCACGCCGACATCGCCGACGTCTACGAGCGGCTGGTGTACGACGCGCCACACCAGAACGAGCGCGAGATCCTCTTCAGCGCGCTCAACAGCTACCTCGGGGTCGCCCAGCGGGTGATCACCTCCGGGCGGGCCTGGCTCGGCGGCGCGTTCGTCACCCGCACGGCGCATCCGCCGCGCGGGCTCGACGTGGTGCTGCTGCCGGACGAATGGGGCGCGCTGAAGCGGCTTGACGACAGCGGCCGCACCGCGCTGTACGGCCTGCTGACCCTGCGCGGCATCATCGTCGGCCAGCCCGCGATGTACCTCGACCAGATCCAGCCGGTCGGCGGCATGCTCGACGGCTTCCTGTGCCGTCCCGGCGACGAGGACGTGTGGGAATCGGTGTGGGCCGACGGCGGCAGAGGCATCCCGGAGATGGTGTGGTGAGGAACGAGTTCCGGCGGATCGCCGACGAGATTCCCGGCGGCACGTGGCTCGACGACCTCGCGCGCGCCTCGGCGATGGCGGCGAACGCGAAGTTCGAACGCACCTGCCGCGCGCCGCTGCTGCACGTGTCGGTGATCGGCGAAACGCACATCGACGCGTACACCTTTTCCGACATCAGCCGCGCGCTGCAGGACGCCACGGCGAAGATCGGCCACATCATCCGCAATCCGTCGAATGAGGTCACCTTCGTTCAGCAGGCGGACCGGGACAAGGCCCCGTTGATCCAAAAAGGACAGGCGGGCAACGCGATCTTCTTCGGTTTCCCGGAACCGGCGGTCGACGACGCGTTGATCCACGACGGCATCGAAACGCTGTCCGAGCGCGCGGTGAAGGAACTCTGCGATTTCCTGCCCGCCAACGGTTCCGACGACGGCGCGCTCGACGCGGTGCTGCTGCAGCGCGACACGGTGCGCAACGCGGTCAGCGATGTCGTCAACGCGGTCAGCAAGCACGCGGGCATCGGGATGGCGCTCACGCCGACCGCGGGCGAGCAGGTGACCCGGAGCATGACCACCGAACAGGCCAGGGTGCTGCAGGGCAGCCTGCGCGAATCGCGCGAGGCGGTCGGCTACGAGACGGTGACCGGACGCCTCGACGGCGTGCGCACCCGGCGGCGGATTTTTTATCTGGAGCGGGAATCCGGCGGAACCATTCAGGGCGCGGTCGCCCCGGATCTGCTCGACCAGATCAAGGAAAATCTCGATCGCCCGGTGACCGCGCGGTTGCGCGTAGTGCGCACGACGACCATCGACGGACGCCGCGGCAGGCCGGTGCACGAACTTCTCGAGATCACTCCGGAAGTCAACCTTTTCGACCAGTGAATGGTGCGCGGGCACGACCGCGTCGCCAGGTCAGGGCCGTTCGGGTAAGCACGCGGTCGCTCTTCGGAATCACCCGGAAGTCTTTTTCGGCCAGCAAATGGCGCCGGTTCGCGCAATCCGGCGGGAAATGACCCCGATTGGCCGGACGCGGTAAATGAATGACATTGTCTCTCGATAACGATTATTCCAACTACGCGGCTATCTGCGTTAGCGTCTTCGCCAACACAGCGGAAGAGGCACGCATGACGACCGAGCAGCCGTATCCGGCCGCACCCGCACGACACAGCCGTACCACTACTCGCCCTGGTCCGCACCGTCCATCCCCGCAAGTGACGACCCGGACGCCCCGGCAGGCACCGTCCCGAAGGCGGGCGAACTGGCCCGGTGGCCTCGCGGTCACGCTCGGCCTCGCCGCGGCCGGGGTCGCCTTCCTGCCGGATTGGGGTTTCCTCGCCTGGCCGCTCGCCGGCGTCGGCCTGGTCGCCGGAATTGCGGGAATCGTACTTTCCTCCAAGGGGACAATGCGCGGATTGGGTGTCGCCCTCACCGGAACCACGCTTTCCGCACTCGCCGTCCTGCTGTGCGGCGCGATGGCGCTGTACCCGTCGATGTTCGGCACCGCGCGGGCGGGCGAACTGCACATCCCGCCGCAGCCGGGCGAGAAGCATTCGGTCGACTTCGTGGTGACGTCGGCGGGCGGCGCGACCGTCCGCTACGGCACGCTCAACGACCAGCGCACCGCGTCCACCCCGCCGAGCACCGACGACTGGCACGGCCACGCGTCCTACGACGGCGGCACGCCGATCCTCTCGCTCACCGCGGACACCGCCAACGCGGGCGTGACCAACCAGATCAGCTGCCAGATCCTCGTCGACGGGAAGAAGGTCGCCGAGAGCAGCGGCAGTTCGATCGCGCTCTGCACGGCGAACGTCGAGTAGAGCCTGGCGGCCGGCCGGCCTACCCCCATCTCGGCCGGCCAACCGCCACCGAGCCGCTCCTGGCGGCTCTTCCAGGTCCGCGCGGTACTGCCGCGGTCCCGTCGCCGGCTTCACAGCCTGCCCCTCCCCTAGGGCTCCGCCAGCGTCGCGGCCGACCCTACGCGCGCTGACCGCCCAATGGCTAAGAATCCGCTAAGCGGGCGCGATTATTACCACGTAGACCTGCGAAAACACAGCTGAACGTTGTACAAGAGCCGGGCTCGCCGACTGTCCGCTCACTCCCCTGCCGAGAACTTAAGGCGCGTCGCCTTCAACTCTGTGAAGGACCGCCAGCCCGCCTTCCGGCCTCACCCGCGGCGCCGCCCTAAGCTCCCGGCATCGCCGCTCACTCCAGGTCGGCAGCTTCCTTGCGCAAGTCCTCGACCTGCCGCGGGTTCATCCGCTCGTACAGCGCCACCGCGCGCCGGTACTGCTCCCGCGCCGAATCCAACCGCTCCTGCGCGCGCAGGATCCGCGCCAAAGTCACCCGCAGGATGCCCTCTTGCAGCTCGAACTGCCGCGCCACCGCCAGCGAGACGGCCTCCCGCGCGTAGCCTTCGGCCGCTTCCAGTTCGCCGATGTCCAGGTGCAGTTCGGCGAGGTTGTTCAGCGACACCACGGCGTAGCTGTCGTCGCCGAGCTCGCGGTCTATCTCCAGCGAGGCCAGCTGATGCGTGATCGCCTCGATCGGACGACCGGCGCGCTTCTCCGTCTCGGCGCAGTTGTTGAGCGCCTGGCCGCGCAGTTCGAGGTCACCGGTGCGTTCGGTCTCCGCGACCGCCTCCAGCAGCCGTTCGATCGCCTCGGAGTAGCGGCCGAGCAGGGTCAGCACGCTGCCGAGGTGGATCTTGGCGACGATGAGCGAACGCCCGTCGAGCCTGGTGGCCAGGCCGACCGCGCGTTCGGCGTCGGCGATGCTGCCCTGCGACAGCTCGAAGGTGAGCGCGATGGCGCAGCGGGAGATCAGCATCCAGCACTGCCCGAGCGGTTCGTTCGCGGCCTCAGCCGCGGCCAAGCCGAGGTCGACCAGCCGGATCCATTCCTCGTACAGCGGGCAGACGACCCGGTAGGTGTGCGCGACGCGGGCGAGCCGCCAGACGTCGGCGTAGCGGCCGTCTGCGTGCGCGGCGTCCAGCACGGCCAGCAGGTTCGGCCATTCCGCGGCGAACCAGTCCTGGGCCTGGGCGAAGGTCTCCAGCGGCGGCAGCGCGTCCGGCGGCACGAGGCCGGTCAGGTCGAGTGGGTCGACGATGCGGAGCATCTTCCGGCGCGCGGTGTCCGAGGCGGCCTGGTGATAGCGGATCGCCCGGTCGAGCACCGCCACGCGTTCCGCCGGGTCCAGTTCGGTTTCCGCGAGTTCGCGCAGATAGAGCCGGACCAGGTCGTGCGGGGCGAAGGCGTCGCGCGAGGTTTCGGCGATCAGGTTGTGCGCGGCGAGCGTGCGCAGTTCGCGGCGAGCCTGCGCTACCGGGATCTCCGCGATGGCCGCCGTCAGATGCGGTCCGGTGTGCCGCGCGGGCACCGCGCCCAGCCGCAGCAGCGTCCGGGCGAGGCCGTCGGGCAGGCCGCGGAACGAGACGTCGAACGCGGCCCGCACGCCGTCGTCGGCTCCGGTCACGTCCAGGCCGGCCAGCCGGGTGCGTTCGTTTCCCAGCTCTCCGACGAGGTCCTTGAGTGTCCACTGTGGACTAGCGGCGAGCCGGGCCCCGGCGATCCGCAGCGCGAGCGGCAGATAACCGCACAGCCGGGCCAGCGCGTGGTTGAGGTCGAAGTCCGCGGGGCCGGCCAATTCCTCGATCACGCTCACCGCGGCTTCCGGCGCGAGCGTGCCGAGCACGCGCAGCTTCGCCGCGTGGGACACCGCCAGCGCCTCCAACCGCGACCGGCTGGTCACCACCGTCATCGACCGCGCGCCCGGCGGCAGCAACGGACGCACCTGTTCGGCCGAACGCGCGTCGTCGAGCAGCACGAGCATGCGCCGCCCGGCGATCAGCGAGCGGTACAGCGCGACGCGTTCGTGCCCGTGCTCCGGCACCTCGTCGGCGGGCACGCCGAGGCCGAGCAGGAACTGCGACAGCAGATCGCCCGGCTCCAGCGGCGCGTGGTGCGGGTCAAACCCTTGCAGCGCCGCGTACAGCACCCCGTCCGGGAACAACCGGGCCGCGCGATGCGCCCACCAGATGACCAGCGCGCTCTTGCCGACCCCGGCGGTGCCGGACACGATCACCGTGCTGTCGCCGCGTTCGGCGAGCCCGTCGAGCCATTCCACCTCCGCCTCACGCCCGGCCAGCGTCGGCAGCGCAGGCGGCAGCTGAGACGGCGCGACGGCCTGCTCCGGCACCGCGCCCTCGTGCGCGGCGAGATCGTCGTTGAGCACCCGCTCGTGCAGCGAGCGCAGATCGGCGCCGGGTTCGACGCCGAGCGAGCCGAGCGTGGCCCGCGAGACGGTGCGGTACAGCTCGAGCGCCTCCCCGCGCCGCCCGGCGTGGTAGAGCGCGCGCATCAGCTGTCCGGCGATGCGTTCGGCGAGCGGATCGGCGCGGACGATCGGGCTCAGCTCCACGATCAGCTCGTCGTAACGGCCGAGGTCGAGATCCGCGTTGACCCGGGCGTAGCGGATCGCGTGCCGCAGCTCGTCCAATTCGGGTGCCCGCACCGAATCGGGCACACCGGACAGCGTCGGGCCCTGCCACAGCGAGAGCGCTTCGGCGAGCAGCTTCGAGGCGCTCTCCGGCGGTTCCAGCGCGGCCTGGTCGAGCAGCGCCCGCGCGCGGTGCGCGTCGATCCGCTCCGGGGCGAGGGAAAGCTGGTAGCCGGGCGGCCGGGTGTTGATCACCGCGACCGGTTCGGCCATCTCCCGCAGCAGACGCCGCAGCTGCGACACGTTGCCGTGCACGATGGTGCGGGCGGTGGCGGGAGGATCGTGGCCCCACAGCGCGTCGATGATCTCCTCGAGCGGCACCACCTTGCCCACGCGCAGCGCGAGCAGCGCCAGCAGCCCCTTCACCCCAGGACCGCCGACGGGAACCGCACGGCTGCCGTCGAGCAGCCGCACCGGGCCGAGCAGTTCGACCCGCGCGCCGGCGTCGGCCATGCTCGCGCGCACCTCCCAGGCTCACCCCCAGCCAGACAGGTCAACCTACCGTCAGCGGCAGCCCGCAGACACCGCTCTTTCGTGAATTTCGACCCGGAAAAGACAAGTCCGGCCCCGCTCCATCAGTCCCGATCTGATGGTGCGGGGCCGGACTCAATGATCGTCGGCCGGGCCGCCAGGGGGCGCGGTCCACCCGTGCATCGCGGCCGTCCGCCCGCGGTTCGGGGGGGCTCACCCCGAGCAAGAACCCGGACCGCCGCGGACAACCATGCCCCCGCAGACGAGCTGCGAGGTGGCGCCAACGTAACAGGGCGCACATTCTTCGTTACGAGCGACCCGCCGGTTGGCGAAGGTAACGCTGGTCACCGCGTGATCGGCGTGGTGTCGCGGCCGGCGATGAACGACGGCCGCCGCTGGCTCGCGGCGAACGGCTCCTGCAGCGCGTTCTCCACGCTGTTGAACACCAGGAAGATGTTCGAGCGCGGATACGGCGTGATGTTGTTCGACGAGCCGTGCATGATGTTCGAGTCGAACCACAGCGCCGAACCGGCCGAACCGGTGAACTGGTCGATGCTGTAGTCGGCGGCGAGCTTCGTGATGTCGTCCGGCGACGGCACGCCCACCCGCTGGTCCTTGAGCGAGCTCTTGTAGTTGGCGTCCGGGGTCTCGCCGACGCACTGCACGAACGTGCGCTGGGAGCCCGGCATGACCATGAGCCCGCCGTTGTACGGGTAGTTGTCGGTGAGCGCGATCGAGCAGCTCACCGCACGCGGCGACGGCATGCCGTCCTCCGCGTGCCACGTCTCGAAATCGGAATGCCAGTAGAAGCCGGTGCCCTTGAAGCCCGGCATGTAGTTGATCCGGCTCTGGTGGATGTAGACCTCGGAGCCGAGGATCTGCCGGGCCCGGTCGAGCACCCGCGGATCGCGGATCAGCTCGGCGATCAGGCCGGAGATCTCGTGCACGTCGAAGATCGAGCGGACCTCGCCGGTCCGGGCCTCGGTGATGACGCGCTCGTCGTCGCGCAGCGTCTCGTCCGACGACAGCCGGACGACCTCCTGCCAGTACGTCTGGACCTCACCGGGCGAGAGCAGTCCGTCCACGACCGTGTAGCCCTTGGCGTCGTGGTTCGCCAGGGTCGCGGCGTCGATCGGGCCGTCAGCCTCGGTACCCCACACCGTGGGGTGCACGCGCGGAAGATGCTCCGGCGTACCGGTGATCCGGGTCGGGTAACCGTCGTCGACCCGGGTGTCCATGATCGTCACAGTGGCTCGCCTCCAGTTCTTCTGGCGTTTCTTCTTTCTCGGGGTGGTGGTGGGAGCGGCTCAGTGTCAGGACTCTTCGGTGACGAGCGGGTAGACCCCGTTCTCGTCGTGCACCTCGCGGCCGGTGACCGGCGGGTTGAACACGCACACGCACTTGATCTCGGTCTTCGGCCGGACCTGGTGCTTGTCGTGGTCGTTCAGCAGGTACAGCGTGCCCGGCTTGAGCGGGTGCACCTCGCCGGTGGCGAGGTCTTCGATCTCGCCTTCACCGGAAGTGATGAAAACGGCCTCGATGTGGTTGGCGTACCAGAAGTCGTTCACCGTGCCCGCGTACAGCGTCGTCTCGTGCACCGAGAAGCCGACGCCCTCCTTCGCGAGGATGATGCGCTTGCTGCGCCAGTTCTCGGTCTTGATGTCAGCGTCGGTGTCGGTGATCTCGTCGAGTGTGCGGACCAGCAAGTGAAGGGCTCCTTCTTGTTCTTCGGGGCAGTTACTTGAGAACGGCGGCGACGGACTCGGTGATGATCGCGAGGCCTTCGCTCAGTTCTTCGTCGGTGAGGGTAAGCGGCGGCAGCAGTTTCATCACTTCGCCGTCCGGGCCGGAGGTCTCCATCAGCAGGCCGCGCTCGAAGGCCTCCTTGCAGACCGCGCCGGCCAGCTCGCCGTTCGCGAACTCGAGACCGCGCGCCAGACCGCGGCCCTTCGCGACGAGGTTCGCCTCCGGGTAGGTCTCCACGAGGTCCTTGAAGGTGCTCGCGATGCGCTCGCCCTTGGCCTTGGTGGACTTCTCCAGCTCGTCGTCGCTCCAGTAGACGCGCAGCGCCTCGGTCGCGGTGACGAACGCCGGGCTGATGCCGCGGAAGGTGCCGTTGTGCTCGCCCGGCTCCCAGACGTCCAGCTCCGGCTTGATCAGCGTGAGCGCCATCGGGAGGCCGTAGCCGCCGATCGACTTCGACAGGCAGACGATGTCCGGCGAGATGCCGGCGTCCTCGAAGCTGAAGAACGGGCCGGTGCGGCCGCAGCCCATCTGCACGTCGTCGAGGATGAGCAGGATGTTGTGCCGCTTGCACAGGTCGTCGAGGCCCTTGAGCCATTCCAGGCGCGCGGCGTTGATGCCGCCCTCGCCCTGCACGCCCTCCACGATCACCGCGGCGGGCTCGTTCAGGCCGCTGCCGGAGTCTTCGAGCAGCTTCTCGAAGTACATGAAGTCCGGCATCGCGCCGTCGAAGTACTTGTCGTACGGCATCGGCGTGGCGTGCACCAGCGGGATGCCCGCGGCGCCGCGCTTCATCGAGTTGCCGGTGACCGACAGCGCGCCGAGCGTCATGCCGTGGAACGCGTTGGTGAAGTTGATGACCGATTCCTTGCCGGTCACCTTGCGCGCCAGCTTGAGCGCGGCCTCCACGGCGTTCGCCCCGCCGGGGCCGGGGAAGACGATCTTGTAGTCCAGCTCGCGCGGCGCGAGGATCTTGTCCCGGAAGGTCTCCAGGAAGTCCCGCTTCGCGACCGTGTACATGTCGAGCGCGTGCGTGACGCCGTCGCGCTGGATGTAGTCGATCAGCGCCTTCTTCAGGTGCGGGTTGTTGTGCCCGTAGTTCAGCGCGCCGGCGCCGGCGAAGAAGTCGAGGTAGGGCTTGCCGTCCTCGCTGTAGAGCCTGCTGCCCTGCGCCCGGTCGAAGACGACCGGCCACCCCCGGCTGTAACTGCGGACTTCTGATTCGAGCTCTTCGAAGATGCTCATGACGATTTCTTTCGCTCCTACTCGGCGAAATTGACGGGTTATTAGCGGCGCAACGGCCCGATGCGGTAAAGATCCTCGGGTTCGTGTGCCTCCCCCTGCGGAAAATCAGCGACTTCGAACAACCGGCGGTGTTCCAGATCCGCGTTCCAGCGCTTCGCGAACGACTCGAACAGCCGGATCGAGGCCTGGTTGTCCGGAGTGATCGTGGTTTCCAGGTATCGCACGCCCTCGCCGACCAGACGCGTGTACAGACTGTCCAGCAACTGCCCGGCCAGGCCTTTTCCGCGCTGCGAAGCGTCGACGGCGACCTGCCACACGAGCGCGACGTCGGGCGCGGCCGGCCTTCGGTAAGCGATCACGAATCCGACTGGCTCACCGTCGACGCGGGCGACGACCGAGGTCTCCGCGAAATCCTTGCACCACAACAGGTACGCATACGGCGAGTTGAGATCAAGCTTCTGCGAATCGCGCGCGATTCGCCAGAGAGCGGCACCATCGGCCTTGGTCGGGGATTCGATCAAGTGCTTTCCGGACATACTTTGGAAACGTAACAGAGAATTTTCGCGCCGCCAGCGATCCATGCCACGCCCACCGCCCTCACCAGGGATGACGTGGATACCCCGGTGAGGAGGACCACAAACATGTTTAGCGGGGCGCGGTTCTGGGCACGCGTCCGCCTGGGCCGCACACCTTCGGTATGCGACCTGTGACCCCAGACCATGGGCCCTCGTCGGCGCTACCGCAACTCCAGCGCCGAAAATCGTGCTCTACCTGGGGCTGGAGCGCGGACTGTCCGCACGCGACCGCCGCTTCTTCCGGCCGCGCCGTCCCAGCCCGGACAGCGGGGTCCAGACCGCGGGCAGCAGGAGCAGCGCGACGACGGCGAGCCACCACAGTGGAGCCTGCCCGCGCCGCCAGCCGTCCACAACGGTACCGAGCCAGCCGAAGAACGGCTGCGCGATCGGCGGCAGGAAAGCCGCGAACAGCAACGCGGCTATCACCAGCACGCCCAGAACCGTGAGCACCATTCGCCACGTGCGCCTCAGCGTCAGCAGACTCACCACGAGGAACACGAGCGCACCGCCGGCGACCGGCAGGCCGAGCCACTGCAGGACGGATCCGCCTTCGCCGCTGAGCACGAATCCGGCGATCGCGGTGATGGCGGCGGCGAGCAGGTTCCAGGGACGGCCCAGCCGCGTCGCGCCCTGCGTCACCCACCACGAACTGCGGCTGCTGAGCTGCGCGAATTTCGCCAGCGGCTGGAGCGTTTTCGGGACCCGGGTGGCGGTGGACGCGGCGTTGAGCCCGGCGGCCCCGGCTTTGACAATGGTTTTAGCGAGCAGAGTGCTGCCGAGTTCGCCCTCGAAGCGTTCGGCGGAGACCTGGCAGGCTTGGAAAGCGCGCTGAGCCGCGTCCTGCTGACCGGAGTTTTCCGGCTGGGCGGCGGTTTTCCGGTCTTTTTGTTCGAGCGGCCGGGAAACCATCAGCTTCCGGAAACTCTCCGACGCTTTTCCGTTGCCCTCCTTCGCGTCCTCCTCGGCCTGGCGCGCGAGCACCGGCAATTCCTCCCGCGCGATGGCCAGCTGCCGCGGCTTCGCCAGCACCATCGACGTCACCGGAAGGCTGGTCGGCATTTCCTTCCCGAAGTCGACCGGCGACAGATTCGCGTCCAGGCCAAGGAAAGCCAGCTCGTCGCTCAGCTGCGCGAGCAACCCGGGCAGGTCCGCGGGCATCCCGTTGTCCGCGGGGGAAGGAGGCTCCCAGCCAATCGCGAGGAACGTTGTCCTTACCTGCTCCCGGAATTCCTCGGGGCCCACGATGTCGCGCAGCACCCGCAGGCGTTTCGGGTCGAGCAGGCACTGCATCAGCCAGCCCGCGCCGTCGATCCGGCCCCACATCCAGTCGTTCGCGCGCCAGGAAGCTTTGTAGAACGCACCGAAGTTGTTCGCCTGCGTCCCGGTCAGCTTGTCCCGGCCGCGGGGCCTCGCCAGATCCAGCAGGGTCCGGCTGTCCGCGCTCATCTGCACCAGATCGACACGCTGGTCCACCGCCGGCGCTTCGGCCAGCAGACCGCGCGTTGCCATGTGCAGCAACAGGAAACGCGCCATCACGAACCCGTCCGCGACGTCCGCGTTGTCCAGGCCGAACCAGTCCAGCAGCGTCGTCACGGTGTCGGCCGCGTCCGCCGACCACTGGTTTTCCTTGCCCGACAACGCTTGCAGCACCGGAGCCGCCGACCGCAGCGCACCGACCAGCTCCGGCCACGCCTCGCGTACCGCGTCCGACGCCCCGAGATCGGCCCATTCGACGGCGAGCTGGCCGATCCAGTCCGGCATCGCGATGCCCGGCTTCGGCGGCTCGTGCCGCGCCACCCACGCGGGCAGCCGGGTGTCGCGAGCCGCGCTCCGGCGGGCGGCGTGCATCCTTGTGCGGGCCTCGTTGAGCCGCGTCGCCTGCTCGAGATCCGGGCCCATCCGGAAGCCCGCGTTGATCAGCTGGATCCCGGTGGCGACCGCGTCCTCCAGCGTCGAGGTGCGGTAACGGACCATCTCGCCGACGGTGACCGACTCGCCGGGCACCGTGTCCGGTATCCCGCGGCGCAGTCCGTCAGCGGCGATGTCTTGCAGCAGTGCCGAATTCCCGGCCGCCCATCCACCGTCCTCATCGGACAGCTCGTAATGGCGGGTGGCCGCTCGCACCAGGTCGGCCGCGTCGAGAGCGACCCGGCGGTCGAGGTACGCCCGGTGCACCCGGTCGTCCACCAGCTGCCCGCCGCGCAACCCGAGCGAAGCGAGCGCGACCCGCGTGTCCCGGGTGCGCGTGACCGAAGAGTTGTGCCTGCTCAATTCCTCCAGCTCGACACTGATGGTCTGGCTCATGATCGTCGACGCGACCTTCCCCAGCGCGGTGCCGAGCATCGGCGGCTCGGCCGCGTCGCAGGCCATCGGCTTGGCTTCGCCGTCGACCTTCGGGACGACGTACAGCAGCAGCCGCCGCACATCCGTCGAGGACGAGCGCTCGAAGATCTCCCGCAACGCCGGCCGCAGCGGTTTGTTCACCAGCACGCCGCCGTCGGCGAGCCAATGCGAACGCACCAGGTCCGTGTAGTCGGTCATGTCCGGATGCAGCCGGTCCGCCGCCTCGGGACCGATCGGCATTCGGGACAGCTCGAAGGCGCCGGGGAAGGACGCGCTCGACCGCGCGGCGAGTGCGAGCGGGCCGTGCACCTGGTTATTCCACAATGGACCGTCGAAGCGGAACAGCATGCGATGTTCGGTGTCCCGCACGCGGTTTCCGAGCGCGTCGTCGTACTGCGTGGTCTCGCCGTCGATCATGGTCCCGGTGAGCAGCACGGTCACGTCCGGCGGCTCGGTGGGCACGACGCCGGCCCCGGTGATGTCGTGCATCGCCTGGACCAGCCCGCTCAGCAGCACCTTGTCGCCGTTGAGCACCGAACGCGGCCGCGTCTCGCCCGGATCGCGGATCAGGTTCTCCAGCGACCCGGCGGAGAACCAGGTGTCGCGCAAGATCGCGGGCGTCGACCGGTACGCCTCCGCCAAACCGAGGCACGCGGCGTTGATGCCGCCCGCGCTCGTGCCGGTGAGCACGTCGAGGCGGACCGAAGCGTGCAAAAGGTCGAGCAGTTTCCGGTAGCCGTTACTCTCGTCCGGCGTGCGCGAAGCGTGCAGCAACGCCGACGTCTCGGTAGCGACTCCCCCCATCCACACTGCCAGGCTGGATCCCCCCACCATGGCCATCGCGATCCTGATTTCCTGCGGCCACGGCACCGCCGTCTCACCCATGAGGGTCAGTCTCCCGGCCCAGCCCGCTCCTCCACAAGGGGGAGGTTTTAGGTGGCCAGATGCTCCAGCACGAGCACCTGCGCCTCGCCGACCGCGAATCCGAGCACCGCGCCGGTCGCGATGAGAATCCATTCGTCCTGCTGGAAAGCCGGCCGCAACAGTTGTTCGAACTCCTCGGGCGACAATTCCTTCATCTTGCCGACCAGGACGTTCCGGATGTCCATCGCGTCGGTGGCGTAATCCTCGATGTAGCGCATCGTCTCCGGCAGCCGGGTCATGATCTGCTCCGAGATGGCCAGCTTCATGTCCTGGTAGCGGCGGCTGCCGATGGCGAAGACCAGCAACGGTTTCGCCACGTTCGCCGCCCGGCCGAGCTCGCGGTCTAGCTGCCGCTGAATGAGCGCGAGCACGCGGTCGGAAAGCGGGCCCTGCAGCACCGCCTCGATGACGTTGTGCGGCGTGATGATTTCTTTCGCGATCAACTCGCCGTAGGCCTCGGCGACCTCCGCGCGCCGTTTGAGGAACAGGCCCTGCCAGGTGACGCCGAAGTATTTCTTCGGCTCCAGCGGGTAGAAAATCATCCGCAGCGCGAGCCAGTCGGTGAACCAGCCGGTGAAGAGGCCGAACAGCGGCATGATCGGCGGGAATTTGAACAGCACCCACGCGACCATCTGGATCACGCCGATCAGGCCGCCGAACACCAGCCCGGAGCGCGCGATGAACTTGAACTCCTCCGCGCCCGCTTCCTGGAAGATCCGGTTGAGCAGCCGCTTGTCCTTGACGAGGCTGGTCACCACCATGCCCTTGAGGTCGAACACACTGTCCACATCGGACTGAATGAGTTCGAGCACGGCCTTGACCATGTGCGGCGATTCGGCCTGCACGCGCTGGATCACCAGCCGCTGCACGCCGACCGGCAGCGATTCCCACAGACCCGGCTGGTAGTGCCCGGCCACCTCGCGCACGATGTCCTCGACCGCCGCGAGCAACGGTTTCTCGATCTCTTTCGCGATCCGGTCGGCGTCGAGCCGGGCGACGACCTCGGCCGGTTTGATCAGCTGCTCGGTCATCGTGTCGCAGGCGATGCTCGCCATCCGCGCGGCCCGTTTGGGCACGATGCCCTGCCAGCCGAGGAACGGTTTGACGCCGATGAACTCGACCGGCTGGAACATCATCCGGATCGCGACCAGCTTCGTGCCGTACCCGATCAGCGCGGCGACGATCGGGATGGAGACATACAGCGGCCAGTGCCGGACGAAGTCGTCGAGGACGCCCGAGACGAACTCGCCCATCGGGTTCAGCCCAGGCTCGGGTCGCAGGCCTGCCAGAACTGCGCGCCGAGCCGCGAGACGTGGATAGTGCGGCGGATGATCTTGATCCGCTTCACCTGCTTCTCCACCTCGCGGACCGACTCGTCGGTCAGCAGGATCTCGTACTGCGTCTCGAGCGAGGGCACCTCCTCGTCCAGTTCGACCAGTCCGAGACCGATCAGCCGGGTCACGTAGCCGGGCACCTGGTCCGGCAGGGACACCCCGGCGGCCTTGCCGACCGTCGAGGCGTTGCGCAGCACGACCCGGCCGGTGCCGCCGATGGCGCTGCGCTCGGCGACGTCGATCGCGGGGAACGGGGAGCCGTCGGACAGCGCGGAGAGGATGCGCGCCTCGTCGGGCGTGAGCTGGCGGAGGATGATCGCGTACAGGTATTCGCGGGCCCGCTCGCGGCCGAAGCCGATGGAATGGTTGAGCAGTTCGGCCATCGCCGCGCGCAGCGGTTCGACGTGGTCGCGGGCGGGCACCAGCGTCACGGTCGTTTCGACGGCGCGGCTGCCGATGTCGGCCCGGTTCATCGCCGACGCCGCGGTCAGCGCCGCGTGATAGGGGTCGTCCACCTCGTCGAGGCGGCGGCGCAGCTCGCTCAGCAGCCCGCGTTCGACCTGCTTGAGGCCGCGTTCGGCGGTGTCGATCCCGGGGAGTTTGCGGGTCAGGTCGAAGCCGGTGCGCGCCGCCCATCCGGCGAGCTGGCCGGCCCGGCGGGCCAGGTTGGCCACGTCCTCGGCGGTGCCCCGGCCGTTCGGTCGCTGGTAGTCCACGGGCTGCTCCCCTCACTGTTCGCGCTGATGCTACCTGCGAGTAGGCCGAACGGCCCTGTGATGCCGGGCTGGTGGGTGTTGGATGACGCACATGACCGCGCCGTGGGGACCGCCGATCGACGTGCTGCCGCTGCTCGTCCGCGAGGAACAGGCGCTGATCGGAGTTCTCTCCGACCTTCGGACGCCGGAGTGGAGCTTGCCCGCACTGGGCGAATGGACGGTGCACGACCTCACCGCACACGTCCTCGGGCTGAAGCTCACGCGGCTCTCGCGGGACCGCGACGGCCACTTCGCGGACGGGACGTCTTGGGTTTCCGCCTGCCGGCAGCTGTCGCCGGAGGTGTTGTTCGCGATGTTCGTGGACAGCACGACGCAGCTGACCGAACTGTGGAAGCACCGGGATCTGGACGAACCTGCCGCGGCCCCGTTGTGGCTGACGGTCGCTCGCGATTACGCGGAGCAGTGGGTGCATCAGCAGCAGATCCGGGAGGCCGTCGAGGCTCCGCTGCTTGACGAGCCGGAGTTCCGGACACCGGTGGTCGACACGTTTCTGCGTTCGCTGCCGCAGACGTTGCGGGCGGTGACCGCGCGGGCCGGACGTCAGGTGGCCTGTTCGGTGGAGGGAGCCGGACGGTGGACCGCCCGCGCCACAGCGCTGGGTTGGACGATCGACCGGGGTGCGGCAACGTCACGGTCTCCGCTGGCTTCGATGGCGACTGACGCGGACTCGTTCTGGCGGCTGTGCAACGGGACATTGCCCGCGGCGGAAGTGAGCGCGCGAGTACAGCTCAGCGGGGATCCCGCGGTGTGCGAGATCCTGCTGGGCTTGCGGGCTCAGGAGTGCGGCTGAGTCAGCGTCGTCGGCGAGCTTGTTTCCGCAACTGGAGGATGCGGGCGCCGCCGATCAGCGCGACCAGAGCCGCACCCGCGATAGCGGCGAAGAGCATGGCCACCGCGAGCGGCATGCTGCCGGACGCGCCGAGGAAGTGCACAGTCGCCGTGTCCAGGTTCTGCAGGATGAACACCAGCAGGAACGCCAGCACGACGATCGCCACGATCACGGCGACCCAGGTGCCGCTGATGCGGGTGGACTTGACCTTGCCCCGGCCGGGGCGGCTCGCCGGTTTCGCGGCGGGCGGTCGTGGTCCGGGTTCGGCTCCCGGTGCGGTGCCGGGGGCGGCGTGGTCGAGCGCGCCGGGCACCTCGGTGCCCGGCGCCTCGGGAATTTCCGATTTCGCGGCCCCGGTGGGGTCGTCGTTTCGCGCGTGGGACATATCGTGATTGTCCGCCCACTCGCCGTGATGCGCTAATTCAGTTTTTGCCGTCGACCTCGCGCAGCACCCGCAGCGTGTTGCGGCCGGCGAGTTTCGCGCAGTCCTCGTCGCTCCAGCCGCGCTCCATCAGCGCGGCGATGAGCACCGGGTACTTCGACACGTCCTCAAGGCCTTCGGGCAAAGTGCCGACACCGTCGTAGTCGCCGCCGAGCCCGATGTGGTCGATCCCGGCGACCTCGCGCGCGTGCTCGATGTGCGCGACGACGTCCTCGACGGTCGCCTTCGGCTTGGGCGGCGCGTCCCAGGTCTCGGCGAACCGGCCGCGCTGGCCAAGGTCGAGGAACTCCTGCCCGGCCGCCGTCATCGCGTCCTTGAGCTGGTTGTCCCATTCGGTGACCGCGGCGGAGATGAACGCGGGAACGAAGGTGATCATCGCGACGCCGCCGTTGCCGGGCAACTGGGCGAGGACGTCGTCCGGGATGTTGCGCGGGTGGTCGTTGACCGCGCGGCACGACGAGTGGCTGAAGATCACCGGCGCACTGGACACCTCGATCGCGGCGCGCATGGTGCTCGGCGCGACGTGGGAAAGATCCACCAGCATCCCGATCCGGTTCATCTCGCGCACGACCTCGCGGCCGAACTCGGTCAGCCCGTCGTGCTCGGGTTTGTCGGTTCCGGAGTCCGCCCAGGTGGTGTTGAAATTGTGCGTCAGCGTCATGTACCGGACGCCGAGCCGGCGCAGAATCCGCAGCACCCCAAGGGATTCGGCGATGCTGTGCCCGCCCTCGGCACCGAGCAGCGACGCGATCCGCCCATCCGCGAACGCCGCCTCGGCCTCGTCGGCCGTGGTCACCAGCCGCAGCCGCTCGGGGTAGCGCTCGGCGAGCTGGTAAACCACCTCGATCTGTTCCAGTACCGCGGTGACCGCGCTGTCGCCCTTGAACTCGCACGGGACGTACACCGACCAGAACTGCAGGCCCAGCTTGCCTTCGGCGAGCTTGGGGAAGTCGGTGTGCAGCGTCGGCTGCGGCACCGTGAGATCCACTCCGGCCACCGCTTCGACCGGATTCGGACCGGCCTTGTCGCGGAGCGCCCATGGCAGGTCGTTGTGTCCGTCGGCGAGGATCGTGGTGGCGAGCAGGTCTTGCGCGCGAGTCAGCTCGGTCATGCCTCGACCCTAGCGAGCCAAGCCCTGGCCGCGCGTACTCCGTCGACGGTCGCTTGATGCCCTCCCGGCCAGCCATCGGAGCCAAAATGGCTTCGTTGAGAAGAAACACCGATCCGCGCCTTCGTTGTCCAGGTAACTTCTCGCGCGCAAGATGTATTCGGGGTAGACTCCGGCAGATGACCCCGGATCCGCAGACGGACGACGACGAGATCGTGACGTGGTGGGGCCTCGTGATCGAGGGCTATCTGGCCACGCAGAACGCGCTGATGGGCGAGATCGCCGAACGATTCGGCCTGGCCCCCGCGTCGTTCGACATCCTGCTGCGCCTGGTGCGGTCCCCGGAACACCGGATGCCGATGACCCGCCTCGCCACCGAAGCCGCCCTGTCGAGCGGGGGTTTCACGAAGGTGGCGGACCGGTTGGTCGCCGCGGACCTGATCTGCCGGATCCCGAGCCCGGAGGACCGCCGGGTGACGTTCGCCGCGCTGACCGAACACGGGCTCGAGGTGGCGATCAAGGCGAGGTCCGCTTGTGCGGAGATCCTGCGGCGGATCGTGCTTACCCCGCTGGGCCCGGATGCCGCGGGGCTGGCGGAGGCTATGCGCACTCTTCGCTCAGTGAACGGCTGAGCCCCCTTACAGCTTGGCCGGGGAGGGTCCCGAGTCCGGAACCCCCGCGTAGTCGGGCAGTTCGACGCCGTTGATCGCGCGCCCGACTAGCTCCATGAACCATTCGCTGGCGAAATCGGGGCTCGGCCCGGTGTCTGGCCCGGGGACCTCGCGGCTGCGGGCGTTGAGCCGGCCGATCTCCTGGTTGGCTTCGACGAACGAACGCATCCGCGCCTCGTAGCGAGCGAACCCGGTGTCGGCGTTCCATCCGGCGGCGGCCAGCTCACCGGCCAGCAGATAGGCGCCCACCAAGGCCAGCCCGGTGCCCTGCCCGGACATCGGCGACGAGCTGAACGCCGCGTCCCCGAGCAGCCCTACCCGCCCGTTCGACCAGCGGTCCATCTCCACTTGGGCGACCTGGTCGAGGTAGAAGTCCGGGGTGTCGTCCAGGTGCGCGAGGATGTCCGCGGTCCGCCAGCCGAGGCCGGCCATCCGCTCCCGCAGCAGAACCTTCTGTGCCGCGACGTCGCGGTAGTCGACGTCGAAATCGGTCGAGGGGAAGTAGAACATCGCCATCGCGCGGGTCGCGTCCTGGATGGGTCGCAGGAGGGCGGAGCGCCCGGATTCCTGATCCTGGTATTCGAGCAGCCAGCGGTCTAACCCGAACTCGTTGGGCACGCTGTAGAAGGCCAGCACGTGCCCGAGGTGGCGGAGAAACCGTTCATGCGGCCCGAAAACCATCGCCCGCAGCGCCGAGTGCAGTCCGTCGGCCCCGACCACCAGATCGAAGCGCCGCCGATCGCCGCCCGAGAAGACCACGTCGACCCCGTCCGCGTCCTGGGCGAGTTCCGCGATCCGGTCGCCGAAGAGGTACTCGACGCCGTCGCGGGTGTCGTCGTAGAGCACCCGGGAGAGGTCTCCGCGCAGGATCTCGATGTCGGCGATGAACCCGTCGCCACCGTCGTCGTCAGCGCGGAAAGTCTCCAGCACTTGCCCGTCCGCGTCCACGGTGTGCGCGCCCGCGGTGTCGGTGCACGCCGCGCGCACCGCCACGTCCAGTCCCATGCGTGCGATGACTTCCTTCGCCACCCCGCGCGCGTCCACCGCCTGCCCGCCGGGGCGCAACTCGGGGGCCCGCTCCACGACGGTCACCTCGGCTCCCCGTCGGCGCAGCCAGTGCGCCAGCGCGGGCCCCGCGATGCTCGCCCCCGCCACCAACACGTTGATACCGCTCACCGCGCCCCCCTGATCGCCGTCCGGATCACGGCCCGGATCGTACCGTGGTTCGCTGCCCCGACCGGCGGTTTTCGGCTCGCCGCCGCCCCGGTCATGGATAGTCATGGATAACTGAACCCCTCCGACTCCAACCTCCGCCGAAGCGCCGTCAAACAGCGTCGCCGGATCCGGCTCACGCTCGACGGCGAGATGCCAAGCTCCGCGGCCAACTGGTCGTGCCGAAGCTCCGGGCGGTACGCCAGCAGGAGCATCATCCGGCGGTGGCGTTCCGGGAACTTCTCCACCGCTCGCCACAACGCGGCCGTCAATTCCCCGGCCAAGGCCTCCCTTTCCGGAGACTCCGTCGGTGCATACGCATCCAGTTGTGCGTCTTCGAAAAACGCCACCTTCGAACGACTTTCGACTGCCCGAAGCGCATGTCTCCGCGCGACAGTGGTCAACCAACCGGTCAGGCCGTTCGAATCCTGAAGAATCGGCTGACGGCACAGGAATTCCAGCCATGCCGTTTGACAAGCATCGTCAGTGTCCCCGCGAAGGCCTGGATTCGAGCCGACAACCCGATACATTTTCGTCGACGCCCGGCGCACTTCGTCCTCGTCCGGCATCCCGGCTCCCTTCCTCAGTCGGGAAGGCAGACGAACCGGGCATCCCGGAGGATCCTCCTCAACGGGGCGAATGCCGAATCGAGTGATCAACTTCTTCGGGAGGTATCCAGGGCCGGACGAGCGCCTCGGCACAGCAGGTCGGCGAACCGACCCGAGACAGCGGCGTCACCCCCGAGCGACAGCCTCCGCGTAAGCCGCCGCCAACCGTTCCGTCGCCGTCGGCCCGTCGCCGCCGGGCCGGGGAATCCCCAAATGCCGTTCCCGGAGTTCCGCCATGAATTCCTCCCACAGCGGCGGCCCGCCCGCTTCCAGCAGTTCCGCCCGCACGCGCAATTCCGGCGTCGTCGGCCGATGCCGCAAACCCCAGCTTCCCAGCTGCACCAAAACCGGCACCAGCTGAATCGCCGCTTCCGTCAAGCTGTAGGTCGCGCGCTGTCCGCGGCCGGCCGAGTCACGCGTAAGCAATCCCGCTTCGCTCAGCGTGCGCAATCGGTCGGCGAGGATATTCGACGCGATTCCCTCCTCGGACTGCGATTGCAATTGCCGGAAATGCCGCCGGTCGCCGAACATGATGTCGCGCAGGACCAGCAGGCTCCAGCGGTCGCCGATCACCTCGATCGCGGCGTTGATCGGGCACCCCGAGCGCGGACCGTCCGGCATCGCACACCTCCTCCAAGCACTTGCACTTTACCATCACCTTCGGCATAGTGCTTGCTAAAGACAACCAGGGGGTCCCGGTGCTGGTGCGCGTCCAGTGTTTCAACGTTTCCGCCGACGGCTACGGTGCCGGCCCGGACCAGACTCTCGAGCAGCCGTTCGGCCATCCCGATCCGGGACCGCTCTTCGCCTGGGCCGGGGAAACCGCCAGCTGGCCGATGCGCGGCGAACCTGGCGGCACCCGCGGGCTCGACGACTACTTCACCCGCGACATGCACCGCAGCGACAGCATCGGCGCGGAAATCATGGGACGCAACAAGTTCGGCCCGCAACGCGGCCCGTGGGAGAACCACGACTGGCAGGGCTGGTGGGGCGACGAGCCCCCGTTCCGCACCCCGGTCTTCGTCCTCACCCACCACGAACGGCCGTCGATCACCTTGGGCCAGACCACTTTCCACTTCCTCGACACCACCCCGGAGGAAGCGCTCGCGCAGGCGAAGAAAGCCGCCGGAGACAAGGACGTGCGGATCGGCGGCGGCGTCAAAACGGTGCGGCAATTCCTCGACGCCGGTCTCATCGACACGCTGCACATCGCCGTCGCACCCGTCGAACTCGGTGCCGGGGAACGGCTTTGGGAAACTCCCGACGAGCTGACCGATCGCTACCACCTGGAGAAAATCCCGAGCTCCAGCGGGGTCGTGCATCATCTGCTCTGGCGGAAGTAGCTCAGCGCAAGCCGGGCATCAGCCGTAACGCGTTGCCGGACAGCACCCCGTCCAGTACGTCGGCGGGCAACCCCAAATCGGCGACCGCACGGACATTCACCGCGGTGCCCGGCACGCCCGGCCAGTCAGTGCCGAAGATCCACTTCCGAGCCAGCCGCACGAGGTCGAAGCGCGCGTAGTACTCCGGCAGTTTCTTCGGCGGGAGCCCGGCGAGGTCGAGCCATACGTTCGGCCTCGACTGGGCCATGAACGCCGCCACGTCGTACCACCAGCCCCGGCCGCCGTGCGCGAACACGAAGTTCACCGACGGGAAGTCTTCGACCACATCGGACAGCAGCGACGGATCCCCGTAACTAGCGCGGGAGCCGGGGAAAACCGACAGTCCAGAGTGGAGGATCACCGGAACCCCGCGTTCGGCGCACAAGGCGTACACCGGGTACAACTCCTTGTCCGCTGGGGAAAACGCGCCGTGCACCGGGTGGATCTTCAACGCCACCGCGCCCAGCGCGAGCTGGCGTTCCACCTCGCCGGCCAGCGGATGGTGAAGATGCGGGTTCACGTTGGCCACCAGCCGGAACCGCTCCGGGTTGTAGGCCACCAACGGAAGATTGTCTTCAATCGACTGAATGCCCGTAGCCCGCGGACTGTATTCACAGAACAACAGCACCCGGTCGACACCCTCGTGCGCCATGAGGTCGTCCATCGCCGCGGGGATCACCGTGCCGTCGGCGTCGTACACCGTGCGCCACGGGTATTCGCCGGCGAAGTCGCGTGCCCAGTCCAGCCACGCGGGCTTGAGTGTGGGCAGCCGCGGAGTGTGCACGTGGGCGTCCACCACGAAGTGCTCGTCGATCATGCCGGCCAGCCGATCACGATTGCGGCTGCGGCACGAGCAGCGACTCGCGCACCATTTCTCGGATCACGTTCCGCCGGATCTTCCCGGTCGCGGTCTTCGGCAGCTCGGCCATCTCGACCACGCCACGCGGGCGCTTGAACGCCGCCAGGCCCTCCCGGCAAAACTCGATCAATTCGCCAGCGTCCACAGTGGCCGAAGGCGCCGCGACGACGCACGCCACCGGCTTGTCCAGCCCGTCCTCGTCCGGCGCGGCGACCACCGCCACCTCGGCGACAGCGGGATGTTGCAGCAATCGTTCCTCCACTTCGGACGGAGAGACCCAGATCCCGCCCGCTTTCAACATGTCGCCGAACCGGCCGAGACACGTATAGGTGCCGTCCGGGTTGCGCACGTAGCTGTCCCCGGTCCGCAGCCACGGCCCCTGGAAAACCTGTTTCGTAGTCTCATATCGCGCCCAATACCCGGTCGCGATGGACGGCCCGGAGACGAACAGCTCGCCTGCCCGGTCCGCTTCCGAGATGACCGCGCCCCGCTCGTCCCGGATCTCGACGGAGTACCCCGGCACCGCCACGCCGGTGCTGCCCGGCCGCACCGCACCCGGCTGGTTGGACAGGAAGATATGCAACGCCTCGGTCGACCCGATCCCGTCCAGGATCTCCACCCCGAACCGTGCGCGGAACCGCGTGAACAGCGCCGACGGCAACGGCTCCCCGGCCGAAACCGCGTACCGCACCGAGGAAAACGAGTCGTCCGGAACATCGCTGGCCAACAGCGCCGCGTAGAACGTCGGCACTCCGAAGAACAACGTCGGCCGATCCGCCCGCGCCCGCGCGGCGATGATCCCCGGCGTCGGACGCGCCGGTTCCAGCAGCGTCGTCCCTCCACAAGAGAGCGGGAAGAACGCGGAATTCCCCAGCCCGTAAGCGAAGAACAATTTGGGCACGGACAAGAACCGGTCCGAAGAGGACACTCCCAGCACCTGCGAAGCGTAGGTCGAGCACACCGCGCGGATGCTCCCGTGCCGGTGCATCGCGCCCTTCGGCTGCCCGGTCGTGCCCGAGGTGTAGAGCCACAGCGCGGGCGAATCCTCCCAGGTCGGCGCGGCCACGACATCGTCGGCAGTGGTCAGCGGCCACCGATGCGTCCGCACCCCGGCGGGGAATTCCGCCGGATCGGCCCGGTCGAGCACCACGTCGGTCACCTCGGGCGCACCGGTCAGCGCGCCAGCCGCCTGCGCGGAAAACTCCCCGGACACGCACAGCACCCGGGCCCGCGAATCGGCGAGCACCTGGCCCAGCTCCAGCCCGGTGACCATAGTGGACACTGGCACCGCGATCGCGCCGACGAGCATCGCGCCGAGAATCCCGCTCAGCAGTTCGACGTCGTCGACCATGCAGAACATCACCCGCTCCTCCGGTCGCACGCCCAGCGCGCGCAGTCCGGAAGCGACCCGATGGGTCTCGGCGGCGAGTTCGCCGTAGCTGAGCGTGCGCCGCGGCGAGACGACCGCGAGCGCGTCCGGACGGCCGCGTCCGAGCAGGTACTCCGCGGCGTTGAAGTTCGCGGGAACCGTCATCGGTGCCCCCTCAGGTGAGGTAGACGTACTCGTAGTCGAAAGGTTTTCCGTTGATGCCCTGCCTCGGCGGCGCTACCCAGCTGGCGATCTTCCCGCGCTCGTACACCGGGTGCATGAGCGACCGGACGAACGTCAGGTCCTCGGCGGTCGGCAGCCAGTTGTGCCGGGCCGCCTCCCACGTCGCCTCGTCGACGATGCTGCCGTCCGGAGTAACGTGGTGGCCGGAGTTTATGCCCACCTCGCGGTTGAAACCAGGGTGCGGCAACGCGAACCGGAAGTCGATGCCGGCGTCGCCGAGGATCTTGTTCCACCGGTTCACGCCGGTCTGGCAGTCCGCGGTGTACTCGCCGCGCAGGTCGAGGTTCAGCAGCAGGATGGCCTGCAGTTCCTCGGACGTCCAGGTCCCGTCGTCGCGCGGACGGTCGAGCAGACGGCTGTCGTCGGTGAGTTTGTGGTCGTCCTTGCGCCGTCCCTCCTGCCAGCGGCCCTTGAGCCCGGCGGTGTAGTAGTTCGCCGCGTTCGTGGACGTCTCGCTGCCGAACAGGTCGAGCGACACCGTGTAGTGGAAGTTCAGGTACCGCTGGATCAGGTCGAGCGGAATCCCGCCGTGCGACGCGATGTCGTACGTGTCGTGCTCGCGGATCAACTCAGCGCTGCGCAGCACCACCCGGTCGACTCCGGTGGTGCCCACCATCATGTGGTGCGCCTCCTCCTTGAGCATGAACTCGCAGGTGCGCGACAACGGGTCGAACGAGCTTTCCTTCAACGTGCCGAGCTGGTATTTGCCATCGCGGTCGGTGAAGTAGGTGAACATGTAGAACGCGAGCCAGTCGGCAGTCTCCTCGTTGAACGCGCCGAGGATGCGCGGCGCGTCCGGGCTGCCGGAGTTGCGCAGCAGCAGACCTTCGGCCTCGTCCCGGCCTTCGCGGCCGAAGTAGGCGTGCAGCAGGTACACCATCGCCCACAGGTGCCGCCCCTCCTCCACATTCACCTGGAAGAGATTGCGCAGGTCATACAGCGAAGGCGCGGTGAGCCCGAGCAGCCGCTGCTGTTCGACCGACGCCGGTTCGGTGTCGCCCTGGATCACGATCAGCCGCTGCAGATCGGCGCGGTACTCGCCGGGCACCTGCTGCCACACCGGTTCGCCCGCGTGCTCGCCGAACGCGATCCGCCGGTCCGGCTCCCGCTCGGCGAGGAAGATGCCCCAGCGGTAATCCGGCACGTTGACGTGGTCGAAGTGCGCCCAGCCGTCGCGGCCGACGCTCACCGCGGTGCGCAGGTACACGCCCTCGGTTTCCAGCGTCGGGCCCATTTCGCCCCACCAGTTCATGAATTTCGGCTGCCAGCCCTCCAGCGCGCGCTGCAGCCTTCGGTCGTCGGCGAGGTGGACGTTGTTCGGGATCTTGGCGTCGTAGTCGATCTTTTCGGGCATCGGTTCAGACCCGCTTCCTGTCGAAGACCGCCTTCTGCCCGGTGCCGTAGCGACGCAGCGCGCCCTCGGGCCCGGAGGCGTTCGGTCGGGTGAAGATCCAGTTCTGCCAGGCGGTCAACCGCCCGAAGATCTTGGTTTCGATCGTTTCCGGGCCGACGAACCGGTGGTTCGCCTCCATCCCGGTGAGGGCGTCCGGCGACAGCGAGGCCCGCCCTTCCAACGCGATCCGGATCTCGTCCTCCCAGTCGAGGTCGTCCGGCGCGTCGGTGACCAGCCCGAGTTCGACCGCTTCGGCGGCGCTCAGCGGACGGTCGCGTTCGCGGGCCAGCCACGTCAGGTGATCGTCGTCGCCGTAGAACCGCGACTCGAGCCGGGACAGGCCGTTACCCATCGGGAAGACGCCGAAATTGGCTTCGGACAAGGTGATTGACGCCCGTTCCGGCGAGTCCTCGTCGTCGATCGGCGGCCCGTCCAGCAGGTACTGCCGATCCGCCGCGAAGGCCAGCTCAAGCAGGCTCCCGGCGAAGCAACTGCCCGGCTCGATCAACGCGATCAAGGTACGGCTGGTGACGTCCAGCCGCTTCAGCGTGCGCTTGTAGTAGTGCAGGATTTCGTTGCTCAGCCAGTCTTTCCCGCTGAGCACGACCTCCTCGTGCGCGAGCACCGCCTCCGGATCGCCCTCGGTGCGCAGCACCCAGGTGCCGAGGTCCGGTTCGTTCGTGCGCAGCCGCAGGATCGCGTCGTCCAGCTCGCGGGTCAGCCGCAACAGCCAACCGTCCAGCTCCGGCTCTCCGGAAGGGCCGAGCACGGTGAGCGTGACCAGCGAGTTCGGCCGGTCGTACGCGACGCGAACGTGCCGGTACTCGATTCCGTCGTCGGTCACCGACGGCTCCAGCGGCGCGAGTTCGATCCCCTGCTCGGCAGGCAGCCGGTCGGATTCGGCGGCCAGTTCGTGCGCCCGCGACAGCACCTTCTCGCGGAACCCGACGCGCGGCACCAGCTCGTCCACCAGCCGCCAGTCGACCGCGGTCCGGCCTTTGACCCCGTCCGGCCGCGTGGCGAACACGTCGGCGAGGTCGCGGCGGACGCGCCGTTTGTCGACCACCCTGGTGAGCCCGCCGGTGCCGGGCAGCACGCCGAGCAACGGCACCTCGGGCAACGCGACGGTGGACGAGTTGTCGTCCACCAGCAGGATCTTTTCGCAGGCCAGCGCGATCTCGTAACCACCGCCGGCGCAGCTGCCGTTCACCGCCGCGACGTAGGTCTGTCCGGAGAACTCGGTGGCGTCCTCGATGCCGTTGCGGGTCTCGTTGGTGAACTTGCAGAAGTTCACCTTCCACTCGTGCGGCGACGCGGCGAGCATCCGGATGTTGGCCCCGGCGCAGAACACCTTGTCCTTCGCGCTCGTCACGATCACCGCGCGCACCTGCGGATGTTCGAACCGAAGCCGCTGGGTGGCGTCGTAGAACTCGATGTCGACGCCGAGGTCGTACGAGTTCAGCTTCAGCTCGTACCCGGGCACGAGGCCGCCCTGCTCGTCGACGTCCATCTCCAGCCAGGCGACCTCGCCGTCGACGGTCAGCCGCCAGTGCCGGTAAGTGTCCGGATGCCGCTCGAACGTGACAGGTGTGGTGGTGGTCACGTCCTCGATTGTCTACATGCTTTCTACGAACGTCAATGTTGTGTAGACATTTGCCCGGCGACGCTCACCCGGTTGAGCCGCATCGCCGCCCAGCACCCGAATACCCACAACGCGATGGCCGCGAACGTGTCGGTGAAGATCGTCGCGAACCAGAACGCCGGGACCTGCGGCACGCCGACCAGGAAATGCCCCGCGCTCGCCAGTCCGGACAGCGAGTAGACCAGCAGGAACGCCAGCGAGCGCCAGTACTGGCCGCGCACGTAAGCGCGATAGCCGAGCACGCCGAACACAGTGAAGACGACCCAGCTCAAAGCCACCACGATCTGCGTGACCGGCACGCTGAGGCCCGGAACCTGCGGGTAGTCCGCCGCGCGCACGACGTTGTGGGTGTAGTGCAGGACCGTGCTGACCAGGGTGAACGCCAGAATCAGCCGTAGCGGGCCGAGCCCCTTGTCGCGCAGAACGTCCATACCGCTCGCCCCCTTGCGATTTGATAGATCGCTCTAGCGGGAGCGTACCCGGACGACTCCGCCCGGCCAAGCCGTGAGCGAAACTGGAGCCATGACCGAGCAGACCCTCGAAGCCGACGGCATCACCCTGTGCCACGAATCGTTCGGCGATCCGTCCGCGCCGCCGTTGCTGCTGGTGATGGGCCTCGCCGCGCCGATGATCTGGTGGGACGACGAGTTCTGCGCCCAGCTCGCCGAGGCGGGCTTCCACGTGCACCGGTTCGACAACCGCGACGTCGGGCGCTCGCAGTGGTGGACCGGCCGGGCCAGCCTTCCGCTCGCGTACTTCCTGCGATCCGCGCCGTACTCGCTCGGCGATCTGGCCGACGACGCGGGCAAACTGCTCGACGCTCTCGGCATCGAAAGCGCGCACGTGGTCGGCACGTCGATGGGCGGGATGATCGCGCAGGAGTTCGCGATCAGGCACCCGCGGCGGGTGCGGACGCTGACGTCGATCATGTCGACCACCGGTGCGCGCAATGTCGGCCTGCCCAGTCCGCGGGCCGCGCTCGCGATGCTGGCCCCGGGACCGCGCACGCGCGAGGACTACGTGACGCAACTGGTGCGCACGTCAAGACTGATCGGCTCGCGTGAATTCCCGTTCGACGAGGACCATTTCCGCCAGCGCGCGGAACGCACGTACGACCGCGGCCTCAACCCGGCGGGCGTGTTCCGGCAGCTCGCCGCGATCCTGTCCTCCCGCGACCGGACCGCCGATCTACGCCGGCTTTCCTTGCCGTCCTTGGTGATTCACGGTACGGCCGACCCGCTGGTGCACGTGTCCGGCGGTCGCGCGACGGCCCGTGCGCTGGGTGCCGACCTCGACCTCGTGCCCGGCATGGGACACGATCTGCCGCGCGAAGTGTGGCCGCGGGTGATCGCCGGGATCAAGCGGCTCGCTACCCGCTGATCGTCACCGAGCCCAGGTTCGAGAAGTGCGCGGCGACGCGGGATCCCGGGCGCAGTTCGACGGCGTCGGTCATCCCGCCGGTCAGCACGAGCCAGCCCGGTTCGAGCGCCAATCCGCGTGCGGCCAAGGAATTCGCCGCCAATGCCAGCGCTTCGGCTGGGTGGCCCTGCACGGCGGCACCGGTGGCGGTGTCGACGATCTGACCGTCCACTTCGAGCAGTGCGGCTTCCAATGAAAGATCCAAAGAGGACGGTGGTCGGCCGACCGAGCCGAGCCCGAACAGCGCGGACGAGCCGTTGTCCGCGACGACGTCCGGCAGCGTGAACCGGTAGTCGCGATACCGGCTGTCGATGATCTCGATTCCGCCGTATACCTGGGAAACCGCGGCAAGAGCGGTAGCCGCGGTGACGCCCGGACCGGCGAGTCGCTCACCGAGCACGAACACCAGCTCCGGCTCCGCGCGCGGGTGGATGAGCCGCGGCGTCGGCGCACCCGCGGGCAGCACCATCGCGTCGGTCAGCCAGGCGAGGAGGGGTTCTTCGACGCCCATCCGCTGCTGTTTCGCCCGGGACGTCAGCCCGAGTTTCACCCCGATCAGCGTCTCGCCGCGTTCCTGGCGCAGCCGCAGGGCTTCGTCCTGGATCGCGTAGGCGGTGGCGAGGTCGAGGTCCGGCCAGGTGTCGGTGAGCTGCGCGCTTTCCTCTGTCCGGTTAAGCAATTCCTGCGCTGCGGCAGCGATATCGGCGGTCACTTTTCCTCCTCCGGAGCGAACACCGCGGTCACGCTGCCCAGGCCGGCCATGGTCGCCACGACGGTGTCGCCGGGGCGGACGGTCTGCGCGGCGGTCATCGAACCGGGCAGTACGACGTGGCCGGGCTCCAGCGTCACTCCGAGCGGGCCGACAGTGTTGGCCAGCCACACCAAGGCGTTGATCGGGGAACCCAGCACCGCGCCGCCCGCGCCGGTGGCCGCGAGCTGGCCGTTGACGTGCAGCGTGCAGCCCGCGAGCCGCAGGTCGACGTCGCGCAGATTGGTCGGGCTGCTGCCGAGGATGACACCGCCGGACGACGCATTGTCCGCGACAGTGTCGAAGATCGAGATTTTCCAGTCACGGACGCGTGAATCGACGATCTCCAGCGAGGGAAGCACGAAGTCGACCGCACGGACAGCGTCGGCGACGGTCACGCCCGGACCGCGCAGCGGCGCGCCGAGCACGAACGCGATCTCCGGTTCGATCCGCGGCTGCAGGAACCGCGTCGTCGGGATCGGCTGGTGTTCGAGCAGGAACATCGAGCTGGTGAGGTGCCCGAAGTCGGGCTGGTTCACGCCCATCTGGCGCTGCATCGCCGCGGAGGCGAGGCCGACCTTGTGGCCGCGCACCACGTCGCCGGCCGCCACCCACGCGCGGACTTGCTCCTGCTGCACGCGGTAGGCGTCTTCGATGGTCGCGTCGGGGAAGGTCTTCACGAGCGGATCGATCGGCTCGTGGCGCTCGTACGCGCTCGTCAGCAGCGCGACGGCGTCCTGCAGCTCAGCGGGTTCCACGGGCCGAACTCTGCCTGACCGCGCCGCGTGCGCCAACCCGTCCGTTCCATTCACCGGTACGAACTGCTTCTCTCGCTCGCCAATCTCTTGCGTGCGAGAATTTGTCGGCGTACTGTTTCCGTGTTGGCTCCCAGAGAGGACATGACCCGAAATGGCACCCACCGAGACCGAAGTCGCCCAGCTCGCGCAGGCCCGCGACCGGCTGCGGGACCAGCACCTGCACCCTGCGGCGGAACGCCCGGCGACCGTGGGCCGCGGCATCCACCACACGGCGTTGCTCTCCAGCGACGTCGAGCAGACGATCACCTTCTACCAGGACATTCTCGGCTTCCCGCTCACCGAGCTGATCGAAAACCGCGACTACCCGGGGTCGAGCCACTTCTTCTTCGACGTCGGCAACGGCAACGCGGTCGCGTTCTTCGACCTGCCCGGTCTCGATCTCGGCCCGTACGCGGAGGTGCTCGGCGGCCTGCACCACCTGGCCCTGTCGCTCACCCCGGAAGCCTGGGCGGGCGCGCGCTCCCGGCTCGACGCCGCCGGCGTGAAGTACCAGGAAGAAAGCGGTACGTCGATCTACTTCGCCGACCCGGACGGCGCCCGGATCGAACTGATCGCCGACGACCTCGGCGAGATGTACGGGTCGAAGATCGGCTGAACCACTGGACTCGGCGCGCCGCCGGGATCAGAGTGGGTGCCCATGGGCGACTGGGCGGCTTCGCGGCAGAAAGCACGGCTCGACCGGCGGGAAGCGATCGACGAACTGATCGCGCAGACCCGTTTCGAGGTGCGGCTGCACCTGGCGGAGCCGACCGCGGTGAGCCGGTACGACGACCTCGCCGAGGTTTTCGCCCTCGGCCACGGCGAGTGTGCCGCACTGCTGACTCACCGCCGCTTGCTGCCCTGGTGGGAACGACGGCTGCTCATGCGATTCGCGCGTCGGCTGCATGGGCGGGCGATCGTGGGCAGCGTGTTCGATGCACCAGCGGGTGCACCGGTCGCTGGTGCCTTCCGCGAGGAAATCGCCCGCCTGCTCCCCGACGCGGGCGACACCGGTGCCCGCTATGACGTGCAGGGACGCGGTCTGCTGACCGTCTTCCGCCTCGCACTCGGTGCCCGCGGCGAAGCCTGGCCAGACCGACACGAGGTCGCGTCCACTGTCTCGCGCAATGTTCTGGTGTGCACCTCCGCCTGCCTGCGACGGTCACCGTGGCATGTGCTGTGGCCGGTTTACCGCGTGCGCGGCCTGCGGTTGTGGCGGCTGTGACGTCGCGGAATCCCCGGCTGGGTTGGGCTGTTGAGGTGAGTATGAAGCCCGAAGAAATCCTTGCCAACGCGCGCACGATCGCTGTCGTCGGTCTGAGCCGCGACCCGGGCAAGGCCGCGCACGGCGTACCGGCTTCCCTGCAGGCGCACGGTTTCCGGATCATTCCGGTGCATCCGTCGGCGACTGAGCTGCTCGGGGAGAAGGCGTACCGGTCACTGGAGGAGATTCCGGAACCGGTGGATCTGGTGGACGTCTTCCGTCCGGCTGAGGAAGCGCCCGGCATCGCACGTTCCGCGGTCGCGATCGGAGCTAAGGCGTTGTGGTTGCAGCAGGGGATCGTGTCGGCGGAGGCTCGGCAGATCGCTTCTGCCGCCGGGCTGGAGTATGTCGAGGATCGGTGCACGGCTGTGGTGCGTGCGGTGGCGGGGATTTCACTGGCTTAATCGGGCGAATGCTTGGGAATGCCCGGGTTTCGCGATGAGTTTTGCCGTTCCGCTAGCCCGGCGGGACGGTCGCCTCGCGCCTGCTCGCGCCGCCGCAGTTCCGGCAGCGGGCAATGCACGCCCACGAACGTGACTTCCTGTTCCCGCAACACTTCCAGGCAGTCGGCGAGCCAATGCGGCCGAAGCACGTGGTCGGCGATCACACCGTTTCCAGCCGCAGCGAGCCCGGCCAGCATGCGATGGTAGCCACGCACAGTCCGTTCGAAAACCTCATCGAATTCCGGCGTGCCGAATTCAGGTGTCCGCCTCCGCGACCGCATGCTGTTGATCGCGTCCCTCGGGACCGAGAAATACGGCCCCGGCAGCAAATCCAGCAACTCCGCCGCGATACTCGATTTGCCGGAGCTGGACGTGCCATTGAGAAAAACGACGTGGCCGCTCATCCGACCAGCCGATACCCCACTCCGCGCACCGTCTCGATCGTCCGCGTCCCGAACGGCGCGTCGATCTTCCGCCGCAAATACCCGACGTAAACCTCGACCACGTTCTCGTCCCCCTCGTAATGCGCGTCCCAGACGTGGCCGAGGATCTCGTTCTTGGTCAACGCCGCGCCCTGCCTGCGTAGCAAGAATTCCAGCAACCCGAACTCGCGCGCGGTCAATTCGATCCGTGTCTCTCCTCTGTGGACAGTGCGGGCGGCCGGGTCGAGCTGCAGATCCCCAGCCGTCAGCACCGCCGGACGCGCTGGCGCACCCCGGCGAAGCAGCGCACGCAACCGGGCCAGCAACACGACGAACGAGAACGGTTTCGAAAGATAATCGTCCGCGCCGAGGTCGAAGGCGTCCGCCTCGTCGTACTCGCCGTCTTTCGCCGTGAGCATCAGCACCGGCGTCCAATTCTCCGCTGCCCGCAAGCGTTTCAGCACTTCGTAGCCAGAAAGCTCAGGCAGCATGATGTCGAGCACCACGGCGTCGTAATCGTGCTCCATCGCCGACCAGAGTCCGTCCCGGCCGGTGTGCGCGACGTTCACCGTGAACCCCTCGGCGACCAGGCCGCGGCGAAGGGTTTCGGCGAACTCCAGCTCGTCCTCCACGATCAGCAACCGCATGCTCAGTCCTCCTCGATCCGGGGCAGTTCGATGCTCGGCAGTTCGATCACGAAGTGCGCACCCGGGTAGCTCGGGTCGGCCACGTCGACGTACCGCGCGCGGCCGCCGTGCCGGGCCGCGATGCCGGCCACGATCGACAGGCCCAGTCCGGTGCCGCCGCGCCGTCGTGACGCGTCCAGCCGCACAAACCGCTCGAACACTCGCTCCCGGTCCTCCTCGGCGACTCCCGGGCCGTCGTCGCTCACCTCCACCACGACCATCTCATCTTGCACCGAACTCGCAATCCGGATCCGCTCACGCGCGTGCCCGCACGCGTTGTCGACGAGGTTGCGTACGGCGCGACGCAGCTGCGCCTCACTGCCGCGCACCTTCGCCGGTCCCGCGCGCACTTCAATCTCGACAGCCGCTTCGCCGCGTACGCGTTCGGCTTCGGCGCGGACGATGTCGTCGAGATCGACTTCAGTGCGCGCGGGCCGGTCCGTGGCGTCGTCGGTGCGCGCGAGCATCAGGAGGTCGTCAACCAGCTCTCGCAGGCGCGCGGTCTCGCGAGTGATCACAGGCACGAGTTCGTTGGTGGTCTCCGGGTGCTGGTTCGAAACGTCGAGCGCGGTACTGATGGTCGACAGCGGCGAACGCAGTTCGTGGCTCGCGTCGGCGACGAAGCGGCGTTGCGCGGCCTGCGCCGACCCAAGCCGTTCGAGCATCTCGTTGAGCGTGACAGCGAGGCGGTGCACCTCGTCGCCGCCAGGCGGCAGCGATACGCGCAATGCGAGGTCGCGTGTCGAGATCTCGGCGACAGTGCGCCGCATCCGCTCTACCGGTCGCAGTGCGGACCCGACCGAGCGGTACACCGCGAAGCCGGCGATACCGAGCAGTGGCAGCGAAATCAGCCCTAGCAGCAGCGTAAGCCGCGCAGACGCTTCAGTGACTGGCTGAAGCGACCGTGCCGAGATGACGGTGAACGGTCCGCCCGGCCCGTTGACGCCTTCCGAGACCAAGCGGTAGTCACTGCCGTCGCCGTCTAGGCCGAGTGGCAGCGTCTCGACGATTTCTTGCCCTGGGGCCGGGCGCGCGGCGGTGATGGCCGGACGGCCGACAATCGCCGGATCGCTCGCGATCGGCGTGCTTCGCGGCCCGAGGACCTGCGTGACGGCTTCAGTGTCCCCAGTGCTCGCGACGTCGCTTGGCGACAAGTCTCGCGCGCCCGCGCGCACGAGTTGGACGGCAACCTGCCGCGCGGTACTACGCGCGCTTTCGGTGACGCTTCGGTCGAGCGACTGCTGCAGCAAGAGCACCACGACGACGCACGCGGTCGCGATGGCCAGCGCGAGCGCGAGCACGGCAACCCCGGTTGTCCGCATCCGGACGCCTGCTGCAGCAAGAAGTCTCACGCACGCAGCGTAACGAGCAGCGAGAGACGTCATCGGGCGCGGCGCGCGGCCAGCCGTTCCGAGCGCAGCGTGTCGACCTCAGACAGGTCCAACGGCTTCAGCGCATGGCCCAGCACCCACGACAACAGCAGGTCAGCCAGCTCTGGGTTGCGCGCCAGCGCCGGGCCGTGGAGGTAGGTGCCCACGACGTGGTCGGTGACTGCCCCTTCGGTGCCGTCGCCGTTGCCAGTACCCCGGACGACGCGGCCGAGCGGCGCGCTGCCCGGACCGAGCACGCTCGCGCCCTGATGGTTCTCGAAGCCGGTCAGCGGCGTTTCGAGCAGGTTCGGTTCGACGATCAACTCGGCCACCGCGCGCTGCCGCGAGGGCTCGGTGACCAGGTCGAGCAGCCCTAGCCCGGCGTGTTCGACGCCGTCGACGCCGCGAAAGCGCGTGCCAAGGATCTGCAGGCCCGCGCACACCCCGAACACCGGACGTCCCGCGTTCGCCGCGCTCCGCAGCCCCGCCGAGTCTCGCAGGAAGTCCGCGGCCAACACCTGCGCCATGTCCTCGCCGCCGCCGAGCAGGTAGAGGTCCAAAGTGGACGGTACCTCGGAGTCGAGCGAGACCGGCACCACCTCGGCTTCGTAACCACGCCACTGCAAGCGTTTGCAGAGCACCTGTGCGTTGCCGGAATCGCCGTACGTCCCCAGCACCTCGGGCAGCAAGAGGCCGATGCCGACGGTCGAATCAGACATCAGGCAACCGGTCGACCAGGTCGCGGAAGGCGGTGTAGTTCGCGACGAGTTCGACCCCGCCCGGCGGCAGCGTGTCGATCGCGCTGACCGGGTCCGGGGCCGACCAATGCGGCACCTCGGCATAGCAAAGCCGCACCGCGAGGTCCGCCGATCGCTCCCCGGCGACGACGACCTGACGGCCGCGCAAGCGCTCGAAATGCACGTCCCAGAGCCACGACAGGTCGCGGCCGTCCGCCTCGTGCGCATTGACCGCGACGACGACCGGGGTGTCCTCGTCGAGCACGCGCAACGTTTCAGCCCACCCAGCCGGATTCTTCGCAAGCATGAGCCGCACCGAATGCCGGGTGCGGCGAATCGTGCGGTAGCGCCCGCCGATATCGGTGATCGTGCGCAGCCGGGCCGCTGCGGTGTGCGGCGGCACGCCGACACAATGCGCGGCGGCGAGCGCGAGGGCGGCGTTGGCCCGGTTGGCCTCGCCGGGCAGCCGCAGGTCGAGGTCTACTTGCCGGCCACCGGGGGTGTGGACCAAGTCGCCGTCGAGGGTCCAGGTCGGCTCCGGGCGAGCGAAAGCGCAAACCGCGCAACGCCATTCGCGATCGGTGTGCGTGATCGCACCGCCGCAGCGGGGACAGGAGACGGAATCGCCCGACCAGCGCCGGCCGGTGCCGACCCACACCGGGCGCGCGGCCGCCGAAGCCGCGGACGTGACCAGGACGTCGTCGCAGTTCGCGACCACGACCGTGCGCGACAGCCCGGCGAACGCGGCGCGTAGGTCGCGCTCCATCATCCGCACCTCGCCGACGCGGTCGAGCTGGTCACGGCTGAGATTGAGCAGCACGAGCGCCGCCGGCTGCACCTGCTCGGCCACCCACGGAACGTAGGTTTCGTCCACTTCCAGCACCGCGTACGGCGCTTCCGGGGCAGCGGCGAGCGCGGCCACCAAACCGTCAGGCATGTTCGCGCCGTCGCCGTTGTGCGCGACCTCGGCGAGCGCTTCGAGCGCCCGGGTCAGCATCAGCGACGTGGTGGTTTTGCCGTTCGTGCCGGTGACGATCACGACCGTGCGATCGCGGCCGAGCCTGCGCAACGCCTTGGGGTCAAGGCGCAGCGTGACGCGGCCGCCGATCACCCCGCCGCGGCCCAGCCGGGCGGTACGGGAAAACCACGCGGTCAGCCGCCCGGCGGCGACCGACGCCCGGGTGCGCAGACGTGTGGACATCACCCAAACCGTGCGGCACAGGCGCTGTGATTTTCCTGAGAGGGTGACTCCAGTCTCCGTTACCCTTTGTAAGCAGTCTTACTGATCGGAGGTTGAACCATTCGGCGCAACCTTGAACCTGCCTAATGACAGGGATCGGTCAAGATCTTCCGTCTATACATCGGAGGTGTTAGCGTCCAACCCCGCTTGATGGCACCACGCACCGGTGACCGGGAACGCAGAGCGACAGGCGGAGGGCGAACGTGGACGCAGCAGCACGCGGGCTGGATCAAAGCGGCACCCTGGAGCGTGGGCTCGCGGTGCTCGAACACGTCGGGCAGCACCAGGAAATCTCCACGAACGCGCTCGCCCGCCAACTGGGCTTGTCGCGCAGCGCGGCGTACCGGATCGTCGGCACGCTGAAGCGGCTGGAGTACCTGGAGGCGGACACCGTCACCGGACGCGTACGGCTCGGCACCCGGCTGGTCGAACTGGGCGCCCGCGCGATGGCGGCGACCGACCTGCACCGCTGTGCGCCGCGGTATCTCACCGCGCTGGCCGAACGTTCCGGAGAGACGACGTACCTGGCGGTGCCGGACAACGACGCGATGGTCTACGTCGCGACCGAACGCAGCGCCAGCGCGGTCACCCTTTCCTGCCGCCTCGGCACCCGGCGGCCGCAGCACGCGACGTCGCTGGGCAAGGCCTGGCTGGCCGCGTTGCCGGAGGCCGATCGGGTGGAGCGCGTGCGCCGGATGAAGCTGGACAGCCTCACCCTCAAGACCATCAACGACCCGGTCCGGCTGCTGGACGAACTGGCGCGCACCCGGCGGCGCGGCTGGGCCGTGGACGACCTGGAGAACGAGCCGGACGTCGGCTGCGTCGCGGCGGCCGTGCGGGACCACTCGGGTCGTCCGATAGCGGCGATCAGCGTCGCCGGGCCCGCGCCCCGGGTGATGCGCCGGGCGGACGAACTGGGCGCGACGGTCGCCGGAACCGCGGCCGCGTTGTCGATGCGGCTGGGGTACGTGCGGAACCGCTGACCCTTTCACCGGATCGGGTTTTCCGGCCCGGTCTTGAGGCTTCTACCAGCGGAAACAGGTTATCCACAGCCGTGTCGACTTGTGGACAACCCTGGGGATGGCTGGCTGCTGGTCCGGGAATTGTCGGGCCGGTGGTGGACCGTTTCCGGCATGACGATCACTCGCGCCCCGCTACCTCGTTCCCGCTTCCAGCTTGCTGCACGACTCGGCCCGCTCCAGCAGCAGCGCGCGCTCCCGCTCGTTGCCGGTCATCTTCGCCGCGCGCTCGAACTCGGCGCGCGCCTCGTCCCGGCGGCCGAGTTTGTACAGAAAATCGCCGCGCACGCTCGGCAGCAGGTGGTAGTTCTTCAACGCGGGCTCAGCCAGCAATTTGTCCACCAGCACCAGCCCGGCTTCCGGCCCCTCGGCCATCGAGACCGCGACGGCCCGGTTCAGCTCGATCACCGGAGACGGCGTGAGCTGCGCCAGACCCGCGTACAGCGCCGCGATCCGCGCCCAGTCGGTCTCGTCCGGCGTGACCGCCACGGCGTGGCACGCGGCGATCGCGGCCTGCGCGGAATACGGCCCGTACGTGCCGTCCGCCAGCCGTTCGGACCGGGCCAGCGCGGTGAGGCCGCGCTGGATCAGCAGACGGTCCCAGCGGCTGCGGTCCTGGTCCATCAGCAGCACCGGTGCGCCGTTCGGGCCGGTGCGCGCCGCCGAGCGCGACGCCTGGATCTCCATCAGCGCCACCAGGCCGTGCACCTCCGGTTCCCCCGGGATCAGGCCGGCCAGCACCCGGCCGAGCCGCAACGCGTCCTCGCACAGCGCGGGCCGCATCCAGTCGTCGCCGCGCGTGGCGGAGTAGCCCTCGTTGAAGATCAGGTAGATCACTTCGAGGACGGCGGGCACCCGTGCGACGCGCTCGTCGCCGACCGGCGTTTCAAACGGCACCTTGGCGTCGGCGAGCGTCTTCTTCGCCCGCACAATGCGTTGCGCGACAGCGGATTCCTTTACCAGGAAGGCGCGGGCGATCTCGTCGGTGCTGAGCCCGCCGAGCATGCGCAGCGTGAGCGCCACCCGCGCCTGGGTGGACAGCACCGGGTGGCACGCGGTGAAAACCAGCCGCAGCAGGTCGTCCTCGATCTGCTCGTCGTCGAGCACCGCGTCGAAGTCGGGCAGCACGCCCTCGCCGAGCTGTTCGGCCTCCCGGCCGATCTCGTCGAGCTTGCGGCCGAAGGTTTCGTTGCGCCGGAACAGGTCGATGGCCCGCCGCTTCGCGATGGTCATCAGCCAGGCGCCCGGGTTGCGCGGCACGCCGGTCTCCGGCCACTGTTCGAGCGCGGCGACGAGCGCGTCCTGGGCCAGCTCCTCCGCGAGGCCCACGTCGCGGGTCATCCGCGCGAGACCGGCGATCACCCGCGCCGACTCGATCCGCCAAACGGCCTCTACCGCATTTCGCGTGTCCACCGGCCCATCAGACCGGCCCGGCCCGCCCGAGGCAACCCTCGGGCGGGCGCGGAGTCAGAGTTCGCCCGTCATCGGGCGGATCTCGACGGTGCCCGCCCGCCGGTCCGGGTTGGGCGCCCGCTTCATCAGCTCGACGATCTCGGCGACCGACTCCCCCTCCAGAATCCACACGCCGGCGACGAGTTCCTTGGTCTCGGCGAACGGGCCGTCGACCACGCTCGGCTCCGCCTCCCCTTCGAACCACAGCAGCCGGGCGCCGTCCGAACTCGGCGTCAGCCCAGCGGCCTGCACGAGGTGGCCGGATTCGGCGAGTTCGGTGTTGAACCGGCCCATCTGCTCGATCAATTCGGGGCTGGGCGCGGCTCCCTCTTCGGATTCCTTGCTGGCTTTCACCAGCACCATGAACCGCATCAGTTCTGCGCAGCCTGCTCGCGCAGCTTCTCCTCGGCGTCCCGCAGTTCCGGGGTGAGGTTGTCGCCGAAGTCGTCGGCCTCGAAGATCCGCCGGATCTCGATCTCGTGGTGCGCGCCGTCGGTGTTGGGCACGCGCTTGATCCACTCCACCGCTTCCTCGAGCGAGCGCACCTGGAGGATCCAGAACCCGGCGATCAGCTCCTTGGTCTCGGCGAACGGCCCGTCGACCACGCTGGGCTCGCTGTCGCCGGAGAACTTCACCCGGGCGCCCTGGGAGCTGGGAGCGAGTCCCTCGCCCGCGAGCATCACGCCGGCCCGCACGAGTTCCTCGTTGAACTTGCCCATCTCGGCGAGCAGTTCGGTGCTCGGCATCTGGCCCGCTTCGCTCTCTTCGCTGGCCTTCATGATCACCATGAATCGCATCTTCGGTTCCCTCTCGCTCTCGGCTTGCCTTCACCCCTGCGTCGAACGGGCCGCGGCCGGATCGACAAGGTCCTCAAACTTTTTTCCCGATCGCGAAACTAGCAGGTCAGGCGAACTCCGGTGGACAAAACGGGCATGGGAGAATCGTTGTCCGTGGCAGTACTCCCCGAACCTCTCCGCGCCGCCCTCGACGAAGAGCTCGGCCGGTTCCCCGAATCCCGGCTCGCGCAGGCCGTGGACCGGCTCAGCAAGCGTTATCGACAAGGCGACGCGGCAACGTCGCCGATCCTCTCTTCGGAGCTGGATGTCGCCGCGTACGCCGGGTACCGGATGCCAGCGACGTACGCGGCGGTCAGCGCGGTACTGGGCGAGGTGGCTGCCGCCGCGCCCGGGTTCGCCCCGAAGACGCACGTCGACATCGGCGGCGGCACCGGAGCGGCAGTGTGGGCGGCGGCCGACGTCTGGCCGTCGCTGGAGAAGTGCACTGTCCTGGAGCAGGTGGCGGCCGCGCTGGCGCTGGGACGCAAGCTGGCCGCCAGCGCCGGCGAACCAGCCGTCCGCACCGCGACCTGGCAGCGCGGCCTGGTCGATTCGGCGTCCGCCGCCCCAGAAGCCGACCTGGTCACCCTGTCGTACGTCCTCGGCGAACTACCCGAGCGCAGCCGCGCCGACGTCGTGCAGTGGCTGGCCGCGAAAGCGGGCACCGTCGTACTCGTCGAGCCCGGCACCCCAGCCGGATTCGAACGGATCCGAGAGGCCCGCGACGTCCTGCGCGGAATGGACCGCACCATCGTCGCCCCCTGCCCGCACGACGACGTCTGCCCGATCAAGCCGGGCGAGGACTGGTGCCACTTCTCCGCCCGGCTGCCCCGAAGCGGGGTGCACCGGCGGATCAAGTCCGGCACTCTGGGATTCGAGGACGAGAAGTTCTCGTACGTGGCGGCCACGTACGCACCTGCCGACCGTCCGTCGGCCCGGATCATCCGGCATCCGCGCAAGCACAAGGGGTTCGTGCAACTCGACCTCTGCACGGTCGACGGGCTCGCGCCCGGCACCGTCGTGTCGAAGCGGCACGGCGTGCGTTACCGCGCCGCCCGCGACGCGGAATGGGGAGACACCTGGAGCGTGGAGTAGCCCGGCTACTCCGGCTGCGGTGTCCGGCTGGCCGCGTCGGCTCCGACTGTCTCGTACCAGCGGATCCGAACCGCAGAGGACACCCTATGGACTTCCACGAGCGTTGCGCCGAGATCGTGCGGCAGACGGAGCTGCTCGCCGCGGCCGTCGAGGGCGCGGACCGGACAGCGCGGGTCGCGGCGTGCCCGGAGTGGAACCTCGGACAGCTGCTCGATCACGTCAGCACCGGGCACCGGTGGGCGGAGGAAACCGTGCGCACGCGGGCCGACCATTGGCTGCCGGACGACGAACTCCGGAATCCGGTGGACACCCCGCGACCGGCGTCGTGGCTCGTGGACGGCGCGAAGACCTTGGTGGCGACGCTGCGCGAAGCAGGGCCGGACGCCGAGGTGTTCACGCCGGTCCCGAACGGACCGCCGCGAGCAGCGTTCTACGCACGCCGGTTCATGAACGAGACACTGATCCACCGCGCCGACGCGACGCTGGCGGCGGACGGGGAATTCACCGTCACGCCGGAAGTCGCGCAAGACGCGATGGAGGAATGGCTGGAGCTCGGGTCGCTGCCGCAGCTGCTGGAGTTCGTCCCCGAACGCCGCGAACTGCTCGGCCCGGACCGCACGATCCACCTCGCGCCGACCGACCACCCGGCGTCCTGGACGGTCGATCTCACCGGCGATCAGCTGGCCTGGCATCCGGGTCCGCCGGCGAACGCGGCGGTCACCGCGGCCGCGCCGCTGGGCGACCTGCTGCTGATGGTCTACGGCAGGCTGTCGTCGGAGATCGCGCACCGCAGCGGCGACCGGGTGTACCTGGACCGCTGGCTTTCGCTCGTCGGTTTCGGCTGATCCGGTCAGTCCCAGCGGATCGGGAGGCTCTTGAGCCCGTTCTGGAAGTTCGACCGCAGCCGGCGGGGTTCGCCCGCGAGCCGGACCTCGCCGAGCTGGTCGAACACCGCCGCGAACAACGCGCGCATCTGCATCCGCGCGAGGTGCGAGCCGAGGCAGAAGTGCGGGCCGTGGCCGAACGTCAGGTGTTCGCTCGGCGCGCGCGTCACGTCGAACACGTCCGGGTCGGGAAACACCGTCTCGTCGCGATTGGCCGAGGAAAACCACACCACGACCTTGTCGCCCGCCTTGATGTCCACATCGGACAGTCGAGTGTCCTGCGTCGCGGTGCGGCGAAAGTGCATCACCGGCGTGTGCCAGCGCAACATCTCTTCGACCGCGCCGGGCAGCAGGCTCCGGTCGTCGAGCAGTTTGCGGTACTGCTCGGGATGCACGAGCAACGCGGCCATCCCGCCGGGCAGGCCGTTGCGCAGGGTTTCGTTGCCAGCTACGGAAAACAACCAGAAAAGGTTCTCGAACTCCTCGATCGACACCCGGCCGCCGTCGTCGTCCACGTGCCGCATCAGGTTGCTCATCACGTCGTCGCCGGGGTGCGCGCGTTTGTGCTCGCCAAGCGCGTGCGCGTAGGCGTAGAGATCCGGCATTCCGGCGCGGCTGCGCGGATCCGGCATCTGGCCGTCCGGGCCGGGTTCCGGGCGCACGGCCAGCGCGGTGCGGGCGAGGTCGGTGACGTCGCCGGCTTCGACGGTCGCGCTCACCGCGTATTCGGCGTCCTGGAAGCCGATCACGCGGTTGCTCCAGTCGAACATCAGCCTGCGGTCCCGCTCGGGCACGCCGAACACCTCGGCGAGTGTGAGCAGCGGGAGATCGGCGGCGATCTCCTTGGCGAAATCGCATTCGCCGCGATCGGCCACCGCCGCGACGAGATCATGCGCCCAGCCTTCGATCCGTTCGGCAATCCGGCCGACCGCGCGCGGGGTGAACGCTTTCGTGAGCAGCCCGCGCAGCCTGCCGTGCTCGGGCGGGTCCATGTTGAGCATCATCCGGCGCACGTACCGCAGGTCCTCGGCGGTGGCCGGGTCACGGATCTGGGTTCCGCCGAGCTGCGACGAAAACACCGCCGGGGTGCGGAGCACGTGCCGCACGTCGGAGTGGCGCAGCACCGCCCAGAAGTCGCCGATCCGCGTCACCGGCGTTTCGCGGCGCAGACGGGCAAGCAGGTCGTAGGGCACGCCCGTGACGTAAGTGTCCGGGTCGGCGATGACAGCACTCGACACGTTCCGACCCTAGCCCCGAGACCGCCGCCTGCGGAAAGATCCGTCCGGTGGAAAAGCTGAAGCTGCGCGTCACCGGGCATGGCGAACCGCCGGTCCTGCTCCTGCACGGACTCGGCGCCACCGGCGCGGTCTGGGACGGGCTCACCGGCCTGCTCGACCGGCGGCTGCTCGCGCCGGACCTGCCCGGCCACGGCGGCTCGCCGCGGCTGCCCGAGTACACGTTCGAGACGCTCGCGGAAGCAGTCGCCGATGCTCTCGACGAGCCTGGCCCGATCGCCGTTCTTGGCCATTCGCTCGGCGGCGTCGTCGCCCTCGAACTGGCGAGCGGCCGCTACGGCCTCGACGTCAGCAGCGTGCTGGCGGTGGGCATCAAGGTCGAATGGAGCGAAGACGACCTCGCCCGCGCGGCCGCGATGGCAGCCCGTCCGCCCCGGCTGTTCGAAACCCGAGAGGAGGCCGAAACCGCTTATCTGAAGATCGCCGGGCTGACCGGTCTGGCCCCGGCGGACCCGGACGGCGTCACCGAGACCGCGGACGGCTGGCGGCTGGCACTGGACCCGCCCGCCTTCGGCGTCGGCAGGCCGGACCTGCCAAGCCTGCTGGCGGCCGCGCGCTGCCCTGTGGTGCTCGCCACCGGCGAAAACGATCCGATGTGCCGTCCTGAGCAGCTGCGCGCCCTGGTTCCCGAGGCAGTGGTCCTGTCCGGGCTCGGGCACAACGCGCACGTCGAGGATCCAGTCGCGGTCGCGGCGCTGCTCACGCCGCGAGGCGACTGAGCAGGCGCTTAGACTGGCCGGGTGACGACGATCGATCCGACCCGGACCGGGCTAGACCAGCTGCTGAAGCTCGAACCGCTCGAGCTGAACCTGTTCCGCGGCTGGTGCCACCAGGGTTCGCCGCAGCGGGCGTTCGGCGGTCAGGTCGCGGCGCAGGCGCTCACCGCGGCCGGCGCGACCGTGCCCACCGCGCGGCACGTGCACTCGCTGCACGGCTATTTCATCCGCGGCGGGCGCACCGACATGCCGATCATCTACGAGGTCGAACGCACCCGCGACGGCGGTTCGTTCACCACGCGCCGGGTCGTCGCGATCCAGAACGGCGAGAGCATTTTCAGCCTGTCCGCGTCGTTCCAGACCGAGGCGGAAAGCAGCGCGCACCAGGCGCGGATGCCGGACGTCCCGGCCCCGGACGAGGCAGGCGTCGTCGAACAGGACCGCTCGCCGATCGTCCTGTCCGCCATCGAAGTCCGCTTCGTCAGCAACCCGGAAACCGGCCTGCCCGACACCGGCCGCGGCCCGCGTCAGCGGATCTGGGTGCGGGCGAAGGACGCGCTGCCGGACGCCCCGCTGGCGCACGTCTGCGCGCTCACCTACATCTCCGACATCCGCCTGGCAGGCACTGCCCTGCTGCCGCACCGGGGCGACCCGGGCGAGCCGCAAATTACTTCGCTGGACCACGCCGTGTGGTTCCACCGCCCGTTCCGCGCGGACGAATGGCTGCTGTTCGACATGGAAAGCCCAAGCTACGCGAACACCCGAGGCCTGACCCACGGCGAATTCTTCACCACCGACGGACGGCTCGTCGCCTCAGTGACCCAAGAAGTACTGCTGCGCAGGCGCTGATTCAGTCCGATGTAGACAGTCAGCCAAGCCGAACCCGCACCGGCCCCGCCGGTTCCGCGGCAGCCTCGGCGACGGGTGCGCGCAGGATCTTCGACAACTGCCACGCCTCAAGCCCCGCGAGGACGGTGTTGGCGACCACGAGCACCAAGTACAACCCGGCCTGCACTGAAAGCCGGAACGGATGCTGGTCGGAAGACCCGGACAGCAACGAAATGTGGCACACGACAACGACCGCCATCGACGCCGCGGACAACCCGCCGAGCACGATGAGCAACACCCGCAACACCCGGGTGCGCCGCCAGTTCAGATACCCGGTCTGGACCAGACCCGGTGTGCTGACCATGACAAGCCCGCAGCCGTAACCGGAAAACCCGCCGACCACCCCGCTGCCCGCGACCAGCGCGGTAGTCAGGTGGTACGAAACCGGAACCCGGTAGGCAGCGAGGATCGCGGCCACGCAGACCAGCAGCCCCAACGGCAGGTGCGGCCAGCCGTACCAGGGAAGCCGCCGCTCCATGCGAAGAATCGTCGGCAGGTCAATGTCGCGGTACGCCTCGGGGTCGCGCAAGGCCATTCGCACCGTTCCTCTCGTCCCGGAAACCCCCGGTGTGTGCGCGGTGACCGGCGAAGCCTAGGGCAGGCCGCCCGGCCGTGCAAAATCCACCTGAAGCCGATGCGGCGAGGGACCAGTTCACCCGGCTCTTGTTTTCGAACCCGACCTCCGGATTCGCCGCTGACCGGGAAAGACCGCGTGACCCACACCACCCAGCAGCCCGTTCGCATCCTCCCGACCAGCAGGAACTATCGCCGAACCCGCATTCACTTCTTGCGCTTCCTCCGGGGTCGTCCCGGGATGTCCGGTAGAGCGATTTTCTGTCGGTGGTGCCAGTTAGGCTGCAGGCATGAACACCGACGCACCTACCGTCGCCGCCGAAGATCTCGCCCAAGGCCAGTGGTTCTGGCACGAACCCGCTCCCGGCCTGCGTTCCTGGCCGCTGCAGGTGGCCACGGCCGAGATCCTGGAAGACGCCGTCCGCATCATCACCACCGACGAGGTCCGCGAACTGGTCTCGTACGCCCGCGACCGCCGGGTCCGCCTGGCCGTCGCCTCCTGAACCGCAGCACCACCAGCACCACCAGCACCACTGGGGAAATCTGGGGGATCGGGCCGGCCGCACACGCGAGCGGCCCGTCCAATATGGACACCACATCCAACGCCGAGGCCTGCTCCCGGCACTGAATTTCATAACGTTCCAGCGACGTTCGCCGCCGTGCGCCCACCACACCGCGCCCGCCCCAGAACGGTCGCGAGATGACGCGTTTCACTCGTGCCACAAGGTTTCTGTCCAGCGCAATCGCCGCGCTACCACCGCGCACGCACTCCGCGACGGTCACCAGATGACGCGCTTCGCACCCGCCACGCTTCCACCGAGCGCAATCGCCGCGCCACCAGACACCCCACGACAGTCACCAGATGACCTGCGCCGCACCGCAACGCTTCCGCCGAACGCAATCGCCGAGCCACCACATCGCACGCACTCCGCGACGGTCACCAGACGACCCGCTCCGCACCGCAACGCTTCCGCCGAACGCAATCGCCGAGCCACCACCACGCACGCACACGCCCCACGACGGTCACCCGACAACCCGCTTCACGCCACCACGCTTCCACCGGACGCAATCGCCGGTGCCCGCCGCCCCGCATTCACCGCGATCAGCCGTATTCCACGACCGCGCCTGCCACATCACGCAGCTGCCCGCACCGCAGCACGCCACACCGCCCCCACATCACCCGGTCGCGCAGCGAATTGCCGCACCAGGCCCGCGCATCACCCCTCGACAGCCGCATGGCGATTCGCTGCCGGTCGCGCGCGTGAATCCGTTGTCTCGCAAGCAGATCTCATCCACACCGATCTTCCCCTCCGCCCGCTGCCGCCATCCGCCCAGTGCGACAAACCCCGCGACGGTCCGGGTCAGCGGGAAAGGACTCCCTGCAACAGCACATCCAGCAGATGCCGAGCGCGGGAATCCCACTCGTCCTCGTCCAAGCGGGTCAGGTAGCCCGACAAGATGAACAGGTCGCGAGCGTCGATGTCGGGACGGATGGTTCCGTCGGCCTTTCCGGCGTCGAGCAGGAGAGTGATGGCGTCGCCGAGCGGACCGTGGCTTTCTTCGGACAGGCCTTTCCACACCGCGGTTTCCAGCGCCGCGAAGACACCTCGCTTGACTCGCGCGTACTCGGCGATCCGGTCGAACCAGCGAGACAACGCCTCGACCGGCCCATGCGCGGACAGCAGTTCCGGGGCCAGCGCGACCAGTTCCTCCACCTCCTGCCGGTACACCTCGGCGAGCAGGTCCTCGCGCGTGGGAAAGTGCCGATAGAGCGTCCCCTGCCCGACGCTGGCGGACTTGGCCACCGCGTTCAGCCGCAATTCCCCCGAACCGGCGATCGCCTCGCGCGCGATCTCGACGATCCGCTCCCGGTTCTCCCGAGCGTCAGCCCGTTGAGCCGCACTCATCGCCGACGCCCGGCACCAGTGGAAACGCACATACCGCAACGATATCGCGGACCAGCCGAGTGCCGCATAATCCGCGGGCGACACGGTGCTGGCGGCCGCCTGGGCGATCAACGCGGCCGACTCAAGAATCGGCGACGTTCCCCGCCCGGCTGTGTCCACACCGGCCGGTCTTCCCGCAGCTTCGCCTCCCCAGAAGCGAAGAGGTCAGCCAGCAAGCAAACGCGTCTCCACCCGCCGAGGAGCGCATGCGGACCGTACGGCGGCGGCGAGAAACGACTCCCCCAAAGCGTTGTCCGGCGAGCACGCCACAGCCCGCCATTGATAACCGTCACCCCCTGGTTGAAACACGCCTCGCATAACTCCCCGATCCGATTGACAACCCTTCCGATCGGGGCAGAGGCTGGTCACAAGCTGCCAACGCCCGTAGCGGTCCGGTCCGGTTACCCTGTCAACTAGCCGAAAACCGCACCGAAAGGCCAACCCGGCACCGAAGCGCCATCCGTCACGAACTTCTCTGGTGAGGAAAACGATGTCTCTCGAGCACCCCGCTACCTCCGACCCGGCCACCGGCAGCCAGGACCGGCGGGTTGCCGCGCTGGAGGAGACCGTCGCGGGGCTGGTGCGGAGGGTCGGGACGCTGGAGGCCGAGGCGGAGATCCGTCGGGTGCAGGCCCGGTACATGTTCCTCTGCGACACTCCCTGCCCGGAGTTCGGCGTCGCCGATGACGACGAGCGGATCGACCTCATCATGGCGCTCTACACCGAGGACGCCGTCTGGGAAGGCGTCGGCGAGTACTACGACGGGCAGTTCGGGCGCGCTGAAGGCGCCGCCGCTATCCGGGCGCATTTTCAGCGGTTCTGGGGCGAGAAGAAAGACCCCGAACTTCTCCTGAACGCGCATTATCTCACCTCCGAGCAGATTCACGTCGACGGCGACGAGGCCACCGGACAGTGGATCCACATGCAACCGTGGCTGTTCTCCGACGGGAAGGCGCTCCTGCGGTCCAGCCGGTTGAACAACGCGTTCCGCCGCGTGGGCGACACCTGGCGGATCACCCGCACCCGCACCGAAAACGTCTTCATCGCCCCGTTGCCGGAAGGCTGGGCCAGCGACTATCCCTCGGCCTCGGTGCTGATGAAGCCATGAGCGACGACCCGGTCGTGCACGTGGTGGACGACGACGAGGACCTCCGGCAGTCCCTGGTTTTCCTGCTGGAGAGCGTCGGCGTGCAGGCGTTGACCTATCCGGACGCGCAAACGTTTCTCGACGAGTTCGACCCGGCCGAGCCCGCGGTCGTGATCGTCGACGTGCGAATGCCCGCGATCAGCGGCTTTCAGCTGCAGGAAAAGCTCGCGGAAATCGACTGCCCGGCTCCGCTCATCTTCTGTTCCGCGCACGGCGACATTCCCATGTCCGTCCGTGCGCTCACCGCGGGGGCGGTCGATTTCCTGGAGAAGCCTTACCAGGCCCAGCGCATGGTCGAGGTGGTACAGACCCAGCTCATCGAGGCCCGCCGCCGGTTCGCGGAGCACGCGGAGCGGCAGGCGGTCCGGGCTCGGCTCGACACGCTGACTCAGCGCGAGCGCGAGGTGCTGCGGCTGGTGGTCGACGGGATGCCCAGCCAGGCGATCGCGCACCGGCTGGGCACCAGCGTCAAGACGGTCGACGTGCATCGGGCGCGGATCAAGGCGAAGACGTCGGCGGACAGTCTGGGGACGCTGGTCCGCGACATCCTCACCCATCGCGTCACCGTTTAAGCGCGGTCTCCGTCCAGCGGCCCGCGGCCAGCAAAGCAGTCTCGGCCAAAGGACTGCCGACCAGCTGCAACCCCAGCGGCAGCCCGGCGTCGTCGCGCAGGCCCGGCACGGCGATGACCGGCAGGCCCAGCGCCTGCCAAGGGCGGCTGAGCACCGGATCGCCGGTCGCGGCCAGGCCGACCGGAGCCGAATCGAGCGCGGCGGGGGTGAGGACGGCGTCGTAGCCGGTCACGATCTCGGCGAGTCGCGAAGCACCGGAAGCGACGACGTCCAGCGCAGCTTCGTATTCCGAGCGGGCCATCTCCGCGCCGGTACGCAGCAACTGCGCCAGCGGAGCACTCAGCCGGTCGGCGGAAGCAAGTTCAACGGAACGTTCCCGCGCCGCCTCGTAAGCCATCACCACGGGGTGCGCGGCAGTCAAAGCGGGAACCAAAGCCGGGTCTGGGAATTCGTCGACCACGCCACCGGCAGCGCGCAGGCGAGAAACCGCGGTACCAACCGCGGTTTCCATAGCTTGGCTTACCTCGGACGAAGACCACACCAACAATCGCGGCGCCGAAGAAACCTCGGCCTCCGGCTCCCCCGACAACGCGGACCAGGCCAATGCCAGGTCGGAAACCGTCGCGGTGAACATGCCGTGACTGTCGAGGCTCGGGCTCAGACCGGTGACGCCGTCGACCGGGAACCGGCCCCGGCTCATCACCAGCGAGGCAACTCCGCAGAACGCCGCTGGTCGCGTGACCGAGCCAGCGGTTTGGGACCCCAGCGCCAACGGGACGTGTCCAGCGGCGACGGCAGCGGCGGAACCGCTGGAGGAACCGCCGGGCGTGTGGCCGGGCGCAGCGGGGTTATCCGTCGGCCCGGGAGCGAAGAAAGCGAATTCCGTGGTGACCGTCTTGCCGATCGGCACTGCCCCGGCGCGACGCCATTCCTGGACGATCGAAGCGTCCACAGTGGCCGGTGGAGCGTCCGCGCGCAGTACGGAGCCGCAGCGGGTCGGGAGTCCGGCCAGGTCGATGATGTCCTTGACGCCCAACGGAACTCCGCCCAACGGTCCCGTCGAGACAGGCACGTAAGCCGACGAAACCCAGGCGTCGAAAGAAGCCGCGGCGATCCGCGAGCGAGCCTCCGCGACAGCAGCTTCCGGCGTCGTCCGGCCAGCGGCCAGGTCGGCGGCCAGGGCGCGCAGCGACCACGGCGCGGTCACGGCTGGGTCCAGGCGGCGTCGGCGGTCCAGTAGTCCATGCCGCTCGCGCTGACCGAATGCCGCCAGTCGGACGTCCGGCGCAGCAGCGGTTCGACGCGGGCGGTCGCCTCGTCGGCGGCGTCCGGGCCGTCGGCCGGGACCTGCCAGTGCACCCAGTCCAATTCACGGCCGTGCTCGTCGTGCACGAAGAGGTCAACGTGCCGCCAGCCGTAGCCGTGCGTGTCATTGTAGCAGGTCAGGGTCATCCGGTCCACGGGATCTCCTCGATCAGGCGCTGAGTGCGGCAAGCCGGTGGAAGCGGCGCTGGAAGTACACCAAAGCTCCGCTGTCCGGCGCGGTCAGCACTTTTTCGATCTCGACGAACAGCACCGAATGCGACCCGTGCTCCTGCTCGCCGACGATCCGGCCGACCAGCGAGGCCGCCGCGCCGCGCAGGACCGGGGCGTCCTCGCTGTCGAGATCCCAGCAGTCCTGTTCGAACCGTTCGGCGGTCGGCACCTTCGTCGCACCGGCGAAGTGCATGGCCAGGTCCTCCTGGCCGGGGCCGAGGACGTTGACGCAAACCTGGCCGTTGCCGACCAGGACCGCGTGCGACCGGCTCGACCGGTTGACGCACACGAGCACGGTCGGCGGGCTGTCGGTGACCGAGCAGGCGGCGCTCACCGTCATCCCGGCGAGGCCGTACGGGCCCGCGGTGGTCACGACGTTGACGGCCGCGGAGAGGTTGGCCATCGCGGTGCGGAATTCGCGCTGGGTCCGGGTCAGCTCGGACACGGTGCCTCCTAGGACTGGGGCCGGGACTGTCTCGACCGTACAAAGCCGCACCCGCCGCGGGATATCGAGAACTTCCCCGGCGTAGCTGAAGAATTCCTAACCCGGGCCGGTCGCGGGCAGTGCGAAGCCGAACCGCGAACCGCCGCCGGCGCGGTGTTCCGCCCAGATCGTCCCGTGCTGGCGGGTGATGATGCGGTGGCTCAGCGCCAGTCCGATGCCGCTGCCGCGTTCCTTGGCGGTGAACGACTCGTCGAACGGGTTGCGCGGGAAGCCGCGACCGCGATCGTCCACGGTCACCACGCCGGTGTCGCCGTCCCGGCGCGTGGTGAGCACCAGGCTGCGCCGTTGCTGTGGGCACTGGGCCATTTCCTCGATCGCGTTGAAGCACAGGTTCAGCACGACCTGGCCGGTCAACACGCGTTCACAGTGCACCGGCACCGCCTCGGGGGACCTTTCGAAGGTCACCTCGATCGCCGCCGGTTCGGCGCGCAACCGCACGAAATACAGGCATTCCTCGACGATCTCGTTGAGGTCAGCCACCTGCTCCACGTGCTCCAGATGTCCGACGAACGCCCGCACGGACGACACGATCTGGCTCGCCCGTTCGATCTGCCGGACCGCGCTGTCGATGCCGTACACAACGGGCGCGGCATCGAGCGTCCGCGACCGGACCCCGGCCAGGAAATTGCCCGCGGCGGCGAGCGGCTGGCTCAGCTCGTGCGCGATCGCCATCGCCATGTCGCCCATCGCGGTGTAGCGCGCCAGGTAGTTCTCCCGATGCAGCTCCCGCTCGCGCCGGACCTCGCCGCGCACGCGTTCGGACACGTCGTAGAGCAGCAGCAGAAACGCGTCTCCACCAGGCTCGCGAAGCCGTTCGACGCTGCCCTCCAGCCACACGCGACCCTGGATTTCCAGCCGGACTTGAGTGGCTGGCGCGGCGCGTTCGCGGACCTCGTCCCACGTGGCCGGACGGTCGTCGAGACGCAGGCCGGCGTAGTCGGCCAGGCGGCCGAGCGGTTCGTCCGGCGTCGCGCCGAACAGCGCGACCGCGGAATCCGTGGCGAACCGCAGCTCGCCCGAGCCGTCGAGCATCAACGCGACCGCCGACGTCTGCCGGGCCAGCGCGTCCACCCAGGAGGTGGTCAACCGCAGCTCACGCTCGATTTCCTGCTCGCGTTCGATGTCGCGGAACTGCACCATCACCGCCGGGCCTTGCGCCAGTTCAACTCGGGTCGCCACCGCGTCCGTCGGAATCACCCGGCCGGATTTGGTGCGGTAGTGCCATTCGATCCGGCTGACGCCCTTGTCGACGGCCTCCTGCAGCCACGCCCGCCCGATCACCCGGTCGTATTGCTGCGCTGAGCTGCTCATGTGGTTCGCCTTCAACGGCCGCAGCTCGGTGACGCTCCATTCGAGCATCTCGCACGCGGCCGGGTTGGCCCACAGGATGTTCTTCGTCGCGCCGTCGTGCACGAGCACGCACGTGCGGCTGGCGTTGAGCATCGCGACGAAATCGTGCGTCGTCAGCTCGGGCGCGCGCGGGTCCGCTTCCATCGGCTCAGCGTAAAGCCCCTGGCTGGCGGCTCGCACTGAAGAAATCCCCTACGCCCGCTCAGGCACTACCAATTCCCGCGCGACGCCGTGGTTCGTACCGTCGGAGGCGACCGCACCGGCATTCTGAGGAGCAGCGATGAGCGAAGTCACCATGGAGGAGGTGCTCGCCGAGCTCGCCAAGCGCAAGGACGAGTTCCAGCAGCAGCGCTACGTGTCGCGCGACTTCATCGACCGGCTCAAGCAGGTCGGCGTCTACCGGGCCAGCACTCCGGCGAAGTTCGGCGGCAACCCGCTCCCGCCCGCCGAATTCCTCCGCCTGATCGAGCGCATTTCCACAGTGGACGGTTCGACCGGCTGGGTCGCCAGCTTCGGCTCGTCGCTGATCTACCTCGCCGCGCTCCCGCTCGACACCCAGGCCGAGCTGTACAAGGACGGTCCGGACGTCGCGTTCGCCGGTGGTCTGTTCCCGGTCCAGCCCGCCCCCGCGACCGAAACCGGCTTCCGCGTGGACGGCCGGTGGAAGTTCGCCAGCGGCTGCATGGGCGCGGACATCCTCGGCGTCGGCATCCCCGGCGACGAATCGACCGGCGGGAAACCGCGCACCGCGTTGCTGCGGCCCGAGCAGGTCGAGATCGTGCAGGAATGGGACGTCGTCGGCATGCGCGGCACCGGTTCGTTCGACCTGGTCGTGCGCGACGTCGAGGTCCCGCGCGAATGGACGTTCATCCGCGGCGGGGTGCCCACTGTGGACGAACCGCTCTACCGCTACCCCACAATCGCTTACGCCGCGCAGGTTCTCGCCATCGTCGGCGCAGGCGTCGCGCGTGCTGCGCTCGACCACGCTCGCGAGGTCGGCGCTGGTTACACCGGCGTCACCGGTGCCCCGAAGCTCGCCGACCGTAGCTACTACCGCACCGGGTACGCCGACGCCGAGGCCGCGCTGCGGTCCGCCCGCGCCTGGTTCTACGAGGTCAGCCACGAGGTCTGGGAAACCGTCGCTTCCGGCGACGAGGCCAGCGACGAGCAGAACGCCCAGCTGCGGCTTTCGTCCGCGCACCTGGCCAAGACGTCGTCCGAGGTCGTTTCGAAGCTCGTCGAGATCTCCGGCACCGCGCCGATCTACTCGACGCACCCGTTGCGTGGACTTCAGGGCGACGCACTGGTACCCAAGCAGCATGCGTTCCTGGGCCCGGCCATCCACGACGCCGCCGGTGCGGTTCTCATGGGACAGCCGCCGACCAGCCCCGGATTCCGCTGACCAGCCACCACCACGACGAGGAGTCTCCGACTGTGAGCACGCAGCCCCTGCGGGTGCTTTTCTGCATCGGCATCAACCAGAACTTCTTCGACCTGCCCGCCGACGGCATCACCATCGGCGACGTCTGGCAGTCCTTCGTGTCCATGATGGGCCAGCTGAAAGCGTTGCCGGGCATCACTTTCATCGGCGACATCGACGATGACGCGCACATGGTCGGCCCGTCCGACGGCTGGCCGTGGACCTGTTACATCCTGGCCGACGCAGACAGCCAGGAAACCGTCAAGGCCGGTTGCAACCTGCTGCGCACCACCGAGGTCGGCAGCAATGGCGTCAAGCTGTGGCGCTTCGCCAAGATCGAAGCCCGGATCGGCCGTCCGCTGACCGTCCGCGAAGACGTCGAACTGCCCGACTGAACCGGAGACCTCATGACTGAGAACGCGAGCGTTCCCGCAGATTTCGCCGAAAGCGACCGCGTCGCCGCCCGGCTTTACACCGACCCGGAAATCTTCGAACGCGAGATGACGCAGATCTTCGAGCGTTCGTGGGTGTGGGTCGCGCACGAAAGCGAATTGGCCCAGCCGGGGAACTTCAAATCCACCTACGTCGGCCGCCAGCCGGTAATCGTGACCCGGGACCGCAAGGGCACCCTGCACACGATGCTCAACCGCTGCCGGCACCGCGGAGCGAGCCTGTGCGAGAAGCCGAGCGGCAAGGCCAACGGCTTCACCTGTCCGTACCACGCCTGGAGCTACGGCCTCGACGGCAAGCTGCGCGGCATCCCTTATCCGGACGGCTACGAAGGCGTGCTGGAAAAGGGCGAACTGTCGCTGAAGAAACTGCGCACCGAGTCGTACGGTGGCATGGTTTTCGCGACCTTCGACGAGGACAGCGAGTCCCTTGAGGACTTCCTCGGCGACGCGAAACTGTGGATCGACCGCTTCATGAAGCAGGGCGGCGGTTACCCGATCAAAGTGCTGGGCAAGCACCAGTTCAAATTCCGCGGCAACTGGAAGATCCAGCTGGAGAACACCACCGACGGCTACCACTTCCCGATCGTGCACCGGTCGTGGATGGCTTCGGTGGACGCGGAAACCGCCGACATGATGTCGTTCATGACCGATCCGTCGGCGATCACGCATTCGCTCGGCAACGGCCACAGCGTCATGCAGATGGTGCCGGAGCACTCCGATCTGGACATCGACGACGGCACCGAACCGCTGCAGGGCCGGTTCGACCACGTCGTGGCCGAACTGTCGAAGACGCTGGACGAGGCGCAGGTGCGCAAGGTCGTCCGGGCCATGCACGGCACCGGGTTCAACCTCAACCTGTTCCCGAACGTCTCGATGTCCGCGGCGTTTTTCCGGGTGCTGCGGCCGATTTCGGTCAACGAGACGCTGATCGAGCACGTCGCGATCGGCCCGGACGGACCGCCGGAGCTGGACGTGGTGAACCGCGAACGCCTGCGCATCCACGAGCACTTCCAGGGCCCGTTCGGATTCGGCACGCCCGACGACGCCGAGGGCTGGGACCGCGTGCAGCGCGGTTCGCAGGGCGGACCGGACCTGCCGATCCTCGTCAACCGCGGACTGGCGCGGGAAAAGGCGAGCCCCGAAGGCTGGCCGACCTCGCACGTCACCGACGAAACCGGCATGCGCGCCGCGTACGCCCAGTGGAAGGAGATGATGGGCGATGACTGAGACCATCCCCGTCACTGACCCTCGCGTCGCGCGCGCCGTCGACCTGGTCAACCGCGAGGCGGAACTGCTGGACCGCACGGAATACCACGTGTGGGAGAAGCTGTTCACCGAAGACGGCATCTACGTCATCCCGATCGACCGGGAAACCGACGATTTCGCCGGCTCGCTGAACATGGTCTACGACGACGCGCGGATGCGGCAGATGCGCATCGCGCGGATGACCGAGGGCTACGCGCTCGCCGCCGTCGATTCCGCCCGCACCGTGCGCACAGTGTCGCGATTCGTGCCGGAATCCGTCACGGACAACGAAGTTGTGCTGCGTTCGGCGCAGATCCTGGTCGCCTACAAACGGGGCAACCACGACCTGTGGGCAGCGGATCTGGTGCACCGGATCCAGTTGTCGCCGGAAGGTCCCGAAAGCGACCGGATCGCGTTGAAGGTCGTCCGGCTGGTCAACAGCGACGAAGCCGTTCCGGCCGCGGGATTTCTGCTGTGAGCGCGCCAGCGGAGCCGCACGTCGCCGTGGTCACCGGCGGCGCGAACGGTCTCGGAGAAGCGATCGTGCGGCAGCTGCACGCCGAGGGTTACCGCGTCGCGATCGCGGACGTCAACGGCGAAGCGGCCGAGAAATTGGCTGCCTCCCTTGGCAACTGCCGTGGCTACCGGGTCGACGTGCGGGATCGAGCGGCGCTCGCGCAGCTGAAGGACGACGTCGTCCGCGAGTTCGGCAGCGTCCAGGTGCTGGTCAACAACGCGGCCCGCACGCAAGCTGCACCGCTGATGGAGATCACGCCGGAAGACCTCGACGCGGTCCTCGCCGTCAACTTCACCGGCACGTTCACCACCTGTCAGATCTTCGGCGCGTACTTCGCCGAGCAGGGCTACGGGCGGATCGTGAACATGGCGTCGCTGGCCGGCCAGAACGGCGGCACGGCGACCGGCGGGCACTACGCGTCGTCCAAGGGCGCGATCATGTCCGCGACGAAGGTGTTCGCGCGCGAACTCGCCTCGCGCGGGGTCACGGTGAACTCCGTGTCGCCCGGGCCGCTGGACAGCCCGATGGTGCATTCGATCGTCGGCGAAGACAACCTCGAAGCCTTCACGAAGAACATCCCCGTCGGACGGCTCGGCGACCCGGCGTTCATCGCGCGGATGGTGTCGCTGCTCGCCTCGCCCGGCGCGGCCTCGGTCACCGGGGCGTGCTGGGACGCCAACGGCGGCCTTTACCTGCGCTGAACCGCTTGCCCTGAAACGGAGAGCCGATGCCGAACACCGTGGTCCGCGTGGCCGAGGTCGTCGAGGAAGCGCCTGGGATCCGGGCGCTTCGCCTCGTCCGCGCCGACGGTCTGCCGTTCGACCCGCACCCCGCCGGGGCGCACGTCGACGTCACCGGTCCGACCGGGATCCTGCGCCAGTACTCGCTGTGCGGGCGGCCGGACGACACGTCGTCGCTGCTGATCGCGGTGAAACGGGAGCCGGATTCGCGTGGCGGTTCCGAGGCGCTGCACGCGGTCGCGGAGAACGACAAGCTCGAGGTCGGCGAGTCCCGGAACCTGCTCTCGCTGGCTCCGGACGCGGGCCGGCACGTGCTGATCGCGGGCGGCATCGGCATCACTCCGTTGCTGAGCCTGGCTTATCAGCTGCACTCCGACGGTGCGGAATTCGAACTGCACTACTTCGCGCGCACCCGGGAGTCGGCGGCTTTTGTTTCGCTGCTTGAAGAACAGGCGGAATTCCGGGATCGAGTGCTGCTGTATTTCGGCGTGCCGCGCGACGAACAGCCCGCGGTACTGAAGGAAGTGGCGGCCGGGCTCGATTCCGCCGGGCACGTCTACACCTGCGGCCCGGAAGGGTTCATGGAGCAGGTCACCGGCGTGTTCGCCCCGGTGGTCGGCGAGGCGCAGGTGCACGTCGAACATTTCACCGCGGCCGAGGTCGACACGAGCGGCGACCAGCCGTTCACCGTCGAACTCGACACCGGCGAGGTGTTCGAGATCCCGGCCGAGAAGTCGATCCTGTCGGTGCTGACCGACAACGGGATCGAGGTGTTCAAATCGTGCGAGGAGGGCATCTGCGGCTCATGCGTTTCCGGGGTGCTGGAAGGCACGCCGGAGCACCGGGACCAGTGTCTTTCGGCCAGCGACAAGGCTTCCGGCGACCAGATGGCGCTGTGCGTGTCGCGCGCCCGCACGGAAAAACTGGTGATCGAACTCTACTGACCCGGCGGCCGGAATCCTCGCGATTCCGGCCGTCTTGTCTATTAATTGATCGATTTTATTTATCAATCCGCCGCAAATCGGACTTTGCCTCCTTCGTCACGCTTTCCCTAAGCTGTGTCCACCGTTTCCCCACCACCGGACACCCCGCGCATTCTCGCGCGAGACGACGAAAGGCCTGCTATGGCCAAGCGCGACGAAGCGCACTCTCCCGGCGTGCTGCGGCTCGGATTCGCCGCCGGCGTCGGCACTTCCCTGGAAATGTACGACTTCTCGATCTACGGCACCGCGGCGGCGCTCGTGTTCGGCTCGGTGTTCTTCAAAACCGGCAACGCCTGGTTCGGCACCTTCATGAGCCTCGCGACCTTCGCCATCGGTTTCGTGATGGCCCCGCTCGGCGCGGCGCTTTTCGGCTGGATCGGCGACCGTCGCGGCCGCCGCACCGCGCTGTACGCCGCGTTTCTGCTGATGGGTTTCGCGACGCTGGGCATGGGCGTTCTCCCGCCGTACGCGGTGATCGGCATCGCCGCACCGCTGCTGCTGGTCGGATTGCGCCTGCTGCACGGCGCCGCCCGCGGTGGGGAAAGCGCGGGCGCGGCCGTGTTCGCGGTCGAGCACGCGCCGGAAAAACGACGCGGCCTCTACGGTTCCTTCGTCGCGCTCGGTTCGCCGATCGGCGTCGTGCTCGCGAACCTGGCTTTCGCACTGGTCCTCCTGCTGCCCAATGACGACATCATGAGCTGGGGCTGGCGTCTTCCGTTCCTCGCCGGCGGCATCGTGCTGGCGATTGGGATCTGGATCCGTCGCGGCGTTTCGGAAAGCCCGGAATTCGAGAAGATGGCCGCCTCGGAAACGCGGGCGAAAAAGCCGCTCGCCGACGTCCTTCGCTCGAATTGGCGACGGCTGCTGCTGATCGCCGGGGCGAACCTCGGCCTCACCGCCTGCACCTTCGCATTGGTCACCTTCATGCTGTCCTACGCGACCGCCGCCGCTCCGGAAGGCCTCGGCCTCCCGCGCGCCCCGATCGTCACCATTTCGACGATCACCCTGCTGTGCCACGCCGTCGCGAACGTCGGCTCCGCCTGGCTGTCCGACCGGATCGGCCGCAAACCGGTGATGCTGACCGGCTCGATCCTGTCGATCGCCGCCGCGCTCGTGATGTTCCCGATCGCGTCGGCGGGCACCATCAGCTCGGTATTCGTCGCGCTGCTCTTGGGTTTCACCGCCACCGGAATCCTTTTTGGACCGATGTACACCTGGTTCGCCGAGCTGTTCCCGAGGGAGCAGCGCCAGTCCGGCCTGGGCGTGGGCTACCACGTCGGCGCGGTACTGGGCGGCGGTCTGTCGCCGATGATCGCCAACCGGATCGTCGCCGCGACCGGCGACGCCATCGCGGTCGGCTACTACCTGGCCGCGCTGCTCGTGCTGAGCCTGGTCTGCCTGCTGATCCTCCCGGAAACCGCCCCTGCGCGCCGGGCCGCGAAACCGGCTCCCGAGCTCGTCAGCTGACCTGAACGCACCCCGGTCTCGCGACTTCCGCGAGACTGGGGTTCATGCGTGAGATCGACGAAGTCCTGGACGCGGTCGGCCCTCGATTGCGAGCCCTGCGCACCCGGCGCGGCATCACCCTGGCCGACCTGTCGGCGGAGACCGGCATCTCGGAAAGCACCCTGTCCCGCCTGGAAAACGGCCAGCGCCGGGCAAACCTGGAACTGCTCCTGCCGCTGTCGCGCGCCTACGACGTGCCGATCGACGACCTGGTCGGCGCTCCCCGCGCCGGCGACCCGCGCGTCCACCTGCGACCGATCCACCAGCACGGGATGACCTACGTGCCGCTCACCCGGCGACCGGGCGGGGTGCACGCGTACAAAATGCTGATCCCCGGCCGCACCGAGGAACCCGCGCTGAAAACGCACAGCGGTTACGAATGGCTGTACGTCCTCAATGGCCGTCTCCGCCTGATCGTGGGCGCGAAGGACCTGACCGTCCCGCCCGGCGAGGCGGCGGAATTCGACACGACGGAACCGCATTGGCTCGGCTCAGCCGACGGTGGCGCGGTCGAGCTGCTGATCCTCTTCGGACTTCAGGGGGAACGAGTGCACGTGGAACCTCGCCCGAACTGATTACGGACATGGCGTAACACTCGTGGCGATTCGTGCGACCTGGTTGTGCACGTTCGATCACGAAAGGCTCACATGTCCGCCCCTGATTATCCTCCGCCGCCCGCGCCCTATCCGGCCCCGCCCGCCCAGCCGAAGAACGGGCTCGGCACCGCCGGGTTCGTACTCGGACTGATCGGCCTGATCTTCTCGTTCGTCCCGGTCGTCGGGCTCGTGGCGTGGCCGCTGGTGATCCTCGGGATCATTTTCTCGGCACTCGGCTTCGTCCGGACGCGGTCCGGAAAGGCCACGAACAAGGGCCTCTCGATCGCCGGTCTCGTGCTGTCGGTGATCGGCCTGGCGATCTGCATCGTGTGGACCGTGACGGCCGCCAAGGTGGTCAACGAGGTCAACAACGAAGCAAACCGCGTCGTGACGATCCACTACGAGGTCACCGGCACCGCGAAAGACTTCTCGATCAGCTACACCACGATCGGCGACGCCAACGCCTCTACCAACCAGGAGAAGCCGACGTCCCTGCCGTGGTCGAAAGACATCTCCACGAAGGGCCTGTTCAAGGGCGGCACCCTCTCGGTGACCACCGGAGCCGAGGGCGGAGACGTCGCCTGCAAGGTCGTCGTGGACGGCAAGGAAGCCAAGACGGCGAAGGCGTCGGGCAACTTCGCGACCGCCTCCTGCGACGGGTTCTGAGCCAAGCAGCTGACGAGTGGGCCCGGCATTCGTGCCGGGCCCGCTTTGTCGTTCCGGATGCGGCATTCTCGCGTGATGGCTTACCTGAACGGCATCGCCACGCGAGTGGCGGACGACGAGTTCCCGGGCTGGGTCGAGGTCCAGTTCCCCGAGGCCGACGGCACCGGTGACCGAAACGTGTTTCGAGTGCCAGCCAACGCGGTTATCTAAGGCCGGACAGGACCATGATCCAAACGGAGCCGGCAAGGGGGTTCGAACCCCTGACCTTCTGTTTACAAGACAGATGCTCTACCAACTGAGCTATACCGGCGCGCACCCGGCGACGGGCGCGCCCAAAGTATATCGGGCCGCTCCCGAAGCACCCGGACAACCCGCCCTAACCCCCAGGTCAGCAGCGAAAAGCGGCGCGATCCAACCCCATGCGGCACGATCGATGACAGGTGTGGCGGACGCCACTGCAACAGCTGGGGCGGTACGGCCGATGGTCCCCGGGAACGAACGAGGAGGTGGGGATCGATCATGAAGATCAACGAGCGTGCCGGCCAGGGGGTCGCGCGCAGACGGTGGCCGATTCTCGAGCCTCCGCACCCGCGGTCCAGCCAGCGGCATCGGCCGAATTTGCTGCGCCGGCGCGCCTGGCACATTCTCGAGGCCCCGACGGCGGAACAGCCCGCGGTCGAGTCCGAGGAGGCGATCGGGCCGAAGCCGCCCGACGACGCGACCGTCAACTTCGTCCTGGATCTCACTCTGCGGATCGGCGAGGTGCAGATGGCCAGCGGCGCCGGCGCGTCCGACGTCACCGCGACCATTCTCGCGCTCACCTCAGCGCTCGGGCTGCCGCACTGCGAGGTCGACGTCATCTTCACGTCGATCACCGTCACCTGTCACCGCGGGACCGACCTCGCGCCGGTCACCGCGTTGCGAGTGGTCCGTTCGCGCAGTCTCGACTACACCCGGCTGACCGAGACCGAGGCGCTCGTGCGCCAGATCGTCCGCGGCCGCACCGGGGCCGAGGAAGCCGTCACCGAGCTGGACCGGATCACCTCCGCGCCGCACCCGTACGCGCGCTGGACCGCGACCGCCGCCTGGGGCGGGCTGGCCGGGTTCATCACGCTGCTGCTCGGCGGGGGTCTCGACATCGCGCTCGTCGCGATGGTCATCTCCGCCGCGGTCGACCGGATCGGCAGGCTGCTCAACAAGTTCAACCTGCCGTTCTTCTTCCAGCAGGTCGTCGGCGGGTTGTTCGCGACGCTGTCGGCGATGGTGATAGTCAGCAGCAACATCCTCACCACCGACCGGCCGACGCTCGTGGTCGCCGCGGCGGTCACCGTGCTGCTTTCCGGGCTGTCCACGGTTTCCGCGGTGCAGGACGGGATCACCGGGTACTACGTCACCGCGTCCGGCCGCACGATGGAAACCGCGTTGATGAGTGCCGGGCTGATCGCCGGGGTCGTGCTCGCCCTTCGGATCGCGGTGATGCTCGAACTGCCGCGCACGCCGTTGCCCGACGTCCCCGTCTCGACCGCGCAGCACCTGCCGATCATCGTCGTCGGCGGTACCGGCGCGGCCGCCTGCTTCGCGCTCGCCTCGTACTCGAAACTGCGCGCGATGCTCGTCGCCGCGGCGGCGGGCGGGATCGGCGCGCTCGTGTACGGCGCGCTGATCCTCGCGACGCTCGACGCGGTGAGCGCGTCGGCGATCGCGGCGACGCTCGTCGGGTTCTGCGGCGGCGTGATGGCGCGGCGGCTGAAAGTTACGCCACTCGTGGTGGCCGTGTCCGGGATCACTCCGCTGCTCCCCGGTCTTTCGACCTATCGTGGTCTATACCAATTAGCGGTGTCGCCAGGCGGCAACATCTCCACCCTGATGACCGCGGTCGCCATCGGGCTCGCTCTCGCGGCGGGCGTTGTACTGGGCGAATACCTCGCCCAGCCGGTCCGCACCGGGCTCGGCAGGCTCGAGCGCAAGCTCTCCGGGCCCCGGCTGGCCGGGCCGATGGAGCCGACCGAACGGCGTTTGGAGTAACCAGTTGGTCACCGGCCGGTCACTCCGCGCGCGCTAGGGTTTCCAGTGGGGCCGCGACCCGCCGATGACGAGGGAGCAGCTGGAGTGACTGACGCGATCGCCGAGGAGAACAGCGCACCGTCCGCGGATTTCGTCGTGGTGGCCAACCGGCTGCCCGTCGACCTCGAACGGACCGCGGACGGACAGCAGCGCTGGACGGCCAGTCCCGGCGGACTGGTGTCCGCGCTCGAACCGTTCCTGCGATCCCGCAAGGGCGCGTGGGTCGGCTGGCCGGGCGTGCCGGACGTCGAGGTGGACGAGTTCGACGACGACGGGCTCGTCCTGCACCCGGTGTCGCTCACCTCGGCCGAGGTGAGCGACTACTACGAGGGTTTCTCCAACGCCACGCTGTGGCCGCTCTACCACGACGTCGTCGAACGGCCGGTCTTCGACCGGTCGTGGTGGGACAGCTACGTGCGGGTCAACCGCCGCTTCGCCGAGGCCAGCGCCGCCGTCGCCGCGCACGGGGCGACCGTGTGGATCCAGGACTACCAGCTGCAGCTCGTGCCGCGGATGCTCCGCGAACTGCGGCCCGACCTGCGCATCGGGTTCTTCCTGCACATCCCGTTCCCGCCGGTCGAGCTCTTCATGCAGCTCCCGTGGCGCGCGGAGATCGTGCGCGGCCTGATCGGCGCGGACCTGATCGGCTTCCACCGGCCCGGCGGCGCGCAGAACTTCCTGTGGCTGGCCCGGCAGCTGGTCGGCCTCGAACCCACCCGCGGCGCGGTCGGCGTCCGGTCCCGGCCGGGCATGGTGCAGGTCGGCGACCGCACCGTGCGCGTCGGCGCGTTCCCGATCTCCATCGACGCGGCGGGCCTCGACACCCTCGCCCGCAGCAAGGGCGTCGGCGAGCGCGCCAAGCAGATCCGGCGCGACCTCGGCAACCCCAAAGCGGTGTTGCTCGGCGTCGACCGGCTCGACTACACCAAGGGCATCGACCTGCGGCTGCAGGCGCTGCACGAGCTGCTGCACGAAGGCCGTCTCGAACCCGGCGACGTCACGTTCGTGCAGCTGGCCACCCCGAGCCGCGAACGCGTCGAGCACTACCAGCGGATGCGCGGCGAGATCGAGCAGATGGTCGGCCGGATCAACGGCGAGTTCGCCCGCGTCGGCCACCCGGTCGTGCACTATTTGCACCAATCCGTGAACCGCACCGAGCTGGCCGCCTTCTTCTCCGCGGCCGACGTCATGGTGGTGACTCCGCTGCGCGACGGGATGAATCTCGTCTGCAAGGAGTACGTCGCGTGCCGGCCGGATCTGGGCGGCGCGCTGGTGCTCAGCGAGTTCGCCGGCGCGGCCGCCGAACTGACCAGCGCGTTCCTCGTCAACCCGCACGATCTGGACGGGGTGAAGAACGCGTTGGAGGCTGCCATTACGCTCGACCCCGCCGAGGGCCGACGCAGGATGCGCGCCATGCGTCGCCAGGTCCTCACCCACGACGTCGACCGGTGGGCGCGTTCGTTCCTCCAGGCGCTGGGTGCCGAACCGGCCGACTGACCCCCTCCCCCGTACCGCGCTGGACCTCCTGAGGAGGAGTGTTGACCGCCGAGGCGTTGCCCGCGGAGCTACGGCGCGCGATCGTGCAGATCGCCCGTACCCCGCGCCTGCTGGTCGCCTGCGACTACGACGGCACATTGGCCCCCATCACGGCGAACCCGGACGAGGCGCGGCCGCTGCCTGAGTCCGTGGGCGCGTTGAGATCTCTCGCCGGCCTGCACGAAACGACCACCGCCGTGATTTCCGGGCGGGCCCTGCGCGATCTCGCGACGCTGTCGCGGCTGCCGTCGGAGGTCAACCTGGTCGGCAGCCACGGATCCGAGTTCGACATCGGATTCATCCACGCGCTCGACGAGGACGCGAAGGCGCTGCACCGGCGGCTCGAACACGAGCTGGAACAGCTGGTGCTCGACGTGCCCGGGGTGTCGCTCGAGGTCAAGCCGGCGAGCATCGCGGTGCACGTGCGCCGCGCCGAGCACAACGCCGGCCGGCGCGTCCTCGCGGACGTGCACGAAGGCCCGGCGAAGTGGGAAGGCGTCACGACCACCGACGGCAAGGAAGTCGTCGAGCTCGCGGTCGTGAAGACCGACAAGGGCAATGCCCTCGACACCCTTCGCCACCAGGTCGGGGCCACCGCGGCGGTGTTCCTCGGCGACGACGTCACCGACGAGAAGGCGTTCGCCCGGCTGGCCGGGCCGGACCTCGGCATCAAGGTCGGCGACGGCGAATCGCTCGCCGAGTACCACGTGCCCGACACCGTCGACGTCGCGATGGTGCTCGCGTTCCTGCTGGAAGAGCGGCGCAACTGGCTCTACGGCGAGTCCGCGACGCCGATCGAGCGGCTGTCGCTGCTGGCCAACGAGCGCTCGGTCGCGCTCGTGACGCCGGACGCGAAGCTGACCTGGCTGTGCCACCCCGGTCCGGACGCCCCCGCGGTGTTCGCCGACCTGCTCGGCGGTCCCGGGGCGGGCCACTTCTCGATCAAACCGCACCGCAACGGGCTCCCGCTCGGCCAGCGGTACCTGCCGAACACGATGACGGTCGAAACGCGCTGGTCGCGGCTGCTCGTCACGGACTATCTCGAACCGGAGAGCCCCGGGCACCGCACCGACCTCGTGCGCGTGATCTCCGGCGAAGCGGTGGCGCAGGTCGTCTTCGCACCGCGGCCGGAATTCGGCGGCGTGCCGGTGCGGCTGGTCGCCGAGGCCGAGGGCCTGCGCGTGCTGGGCACGTCGGAGCCGTTCGTGCTGCGCTCGCCGGGCGTCGAATGGTCGATCACCTCCGACGGCCTGCAGGACACCGCGACCGCGCTCGTCCAGCCGACGCCGGAAGAACCGGTCGTGCTCGAACTTCGTTGCGGCACCACGGATTTCGCCGCGCACGAACTGTCCGAAGTGGACCGTCGGGACCGGGCCGGCCGGTACTGGAGCGACTGGGCGGCCAAGCTCAAGCTGCCGACCGTGCAGACCGAACTGGTGCGCCGCTCCGCGCTGACCCTGCGCGGGCTGGTCAACACCGACACCGGCGGCGTGCTGGCCGCCGCGACGTCGTCGCTGCCGGAGGAGATCGGCGGGGTCCGCAACTGGGACTACCGCTATTGCTGGATCCGCGACGCCGCGATGACCGTGCGCGAGCTGGTGCACCTCGGTTCGCACGAGGAGGCCGAGGGCTACCTGAGGTGGCTGCACGGCGTGCTCGCCACGCTGGCCGGCCCGGAACGGCTGCACCCGCTGTACACGCTGGCCGGAAGCGTCATCGGCGCGGAGGCGGTCATCGAATCGCTGCCCGGGTACGCCGGTTCGCGGCCGGTGCGCGTCGGCAACCTGGCCAACCACCAGGTGCAGCTCGACGTCTTCGGCCCGGTCGTGGAGCTGGTCGCCACGCTGGCGAAGGTCCGCGGCGAGCTGCGCGACGAGGACTGGCAGATGGTGCGCGCGATGACCGAGGCCGTCACGCGGCGCTGGGACGAGCCGGACCACGGCATCTGGGAAGAGCGGCACGTGCCGCGGCACCGGGTGTACTCGCGGGTGATGTGCTGGGTGACCATCGACCGCGCGGTACGCCTCGGCGAGGAGTACGGCCGCGACGTCCCGGGAGCCTGGCCCCAGCTGCGCGACCGGATCAAGGCCGACGTGCTCGAGCACGGCTGGAACGAAGAGGTGCAGGCGTTCACCACCGCCTACGACGGCACCGACCTCGACGCGGCGTCCCTGTTCGTGGGCCTGACCGGCCTCATCGACCCGGCGGACGAGCGGTTCCAGAAGACCGTGACGGCGATCGAGGCCGAGCTGCGCAGCGGTTCCACGGTGTACCGCTACCGGCGCGACGACGGCCTTCCCGGCGGCGAGGGCGGCTTCCACATCTGCGCGGCCTGGCTGATCGAGGCGTACCTGTGCACCGGGCGGCGCAACGAGGCGGAGGAGCTGTTCGCGCAGATCGTCGACGCGGCGGGCCCGACCGGGCTGCTGCCGGAGCAGTTCGACCCGGTCGCGGAGCGCTCGCTCGGCAACCACCCGCAGGCGTACTCGCACATCGGCCTGATCCGGTGCGCGAATCTGCTGGCCGAGAAGGCTTGATCAGGCAAGCCGGTTAGCACGCCTCGGTGACAAGTGCCGTGAAGGCCGCCTTGCCGGAATCGCATTCCGTTAAGGTGGCCTTCACGGGCATTTGCACATTCGTTCGGATTGCCGGCGCGGAGGTGATGCGGTGAAGCAGTACTACGGGCAGCAGGCTGCGGAGTATGCCCCGTTGCCGCCGCTTTTCGCCGCCCGGGTGCGCTTCGCCTCCGTGGTCACCGGGGTTTCGATGGCGATCGGCACGCTGCTCGTTTTCGGGCTCACCGCGCTCGTGAACCGTCCGCTGCACGGGCACAGCCTGCCGAGCGGCCTGCTCGGTCTCACCGCCTTGCTGCTGCCGCTGCTGTCCGTGCTCGCCATCGCGGTGGTGGTGCTGTCCGCGCGCCGCTGCCTGCAAGGCGACTACCTGGTCATCGCCCGGGCTCGCGGCACGCGCGCGGCGCTGACCGCCTGTTTCACCGCGCTCTCGGTCAGCTGCCTGATCGCGCTCGGGGTGTCCGCGCTGGTGGATCTCTGGGGCAACCACGCCAAGCTCGGCTTCACCGAACTGCTCGCGACGTTCGCGAATTTCGCCATCGGCCTGATCGGCTACAGCGCCGGGCTCTGGTTCGTCCGGCCGTCGGTGAGCACGCTGGAGAAGTTCAGCGACCATCCCATCTGGTGACGGCCGTGAACGCTCGCCGCGGGTGCGGGCAAGAACAGGCATGCAGGTGACCCATGACGGTCCCGAGCCGGTGTCGACCGGCCCGCAGGACCGCCCCGACCTGGGCGGACCCGATCCCGCCCCGGCCTTCGGGCGGCTGTTCGACGCGCACGCGGCGACCATGCACCGCTATCTCGCGCGCCGCGTCGGCCCGGATACCGCACACGATCTCGTCGCCGAGACCTTCCTCGTCGCGCTGCGCCGGCGAGAGTCTTATCGACCGGAACTGGGCACCGCGCGCTCGTGGCTGTACGGGATCGCGACGAACCTGCTGCGTCACCACGTCCGCAGCGAAACCCGGGCGCTGCGAGCCACCGCTCGGCTCGCGAATTCCAGCGACCGCGGCCACGGCGGGCACGACACCCGGGTCGCCGAGCAGGTGGACGCCCAGGCCCGCACGGCACAGCTGGCCGGCGCGCTGGCGAAGCTGAGCGTCGCCGACCGCGACACTCTGCTGCTGGTCTCGTGGGCCGGGCTGGAACCGGTCGAAGTCGCCGAGGCGCTCGGCATCCCGCCGGGCACCGTGCGCTCGAGGCTGCACCGGATCCGCAGATGGCTGCGCACCAACGCGGGCGCATCAAGCCGCGAGGAGGCGAAGGAACAGTGAACGACGACACCGTGCGGCATCTGTGGTCCGACGCCGAACTCGACGAGGCCCTCGCCGCGCTGCACCCGCACGAGGCGACCACCGACCGCGCCGAACTCGACCGGGCCCGCGCGAGCATGCTGCGAGCCGCCGCGGCAGCGAGCGAATCGGACGAACTCGCTGTCCCGCAACGGAAAAAGCGCTCTGGTGCGTGGCGATGGATCGCCGTGGCCGCCGCGGTCGCGCTGCTGACCGGCGGCGTGGTCGTAGTCCGGGAACTCGCCAGCGCGCCGACGACGCTGGCGCCCGCGGGCCCGGGCTCCGCTACGGACGGCCGCGAAGCGGGCGCGCCGTTCAACCACGTCGTGACCAAGTACGGCCGCACCGCGTGGGTGGAGGGCAGGAGTGCGTTCACCATCCGGGAACAGCTGGACCTCTGGGTCCCGGCCGACCCGGCCGGGATCTGGAAAGGCCGCTGGACCCGGTCCTCGCCGCCGGAGCTGATGGGCGGAAAGGCACAAGACGGCGAGAAGCTGCCCGGACCGGCGCAGTTCGAGGAATCCGCGCCCGGCGGGCACTTCAGCAAGGACTTCCCCCACCCGGACCGCTGGTCCGACACTATCCCGCCGGGATGGAATCGCCCGACCCCGGAATTCGTCGCGAGCCTGCCGACCACACCCGGCAAGCTCACCGCCCTCCTCCTCACGGACCTCGACCCTCCGCAGTCGCCGCCCCCTCCGCAATCGCCGCTCAAGGGCGAGGGGCCGCTGCCGCTGCCGCTGACCTACAGCGGCGCCAAGCAGTTCCCCAGCGGCATCAACTATCCGGCGGCGACCGAGATGATCCTGAACGTGCTCGTTTCCGGGTACGCCTCGAGAGATCTGCGGAGCGCCTTCCTGAAAGTGATGGAAAATCCGGCGCTCGGCTTCCACCTGGTACAGATCAGCCCGGAGATCTCCCAGTACTCGGCGTCCACCGGCCTGTACAAAGTGCTCGTCTCGGTCAGCCGGTCGCAGGTTCAGCTGACCGATATCCAGTTGATCGCCAAGGCCCCCTCGGTCGGGCTCTCGCCCGGCAGCTTGGTCAGCTCCGTCCAGTTCTCGTCCGAGACCACTGACCGGACGGGCGGCTGATCATTTCGCGTGATTCGCCGCGTTGAGCGCACTCGCCACGTCGGGCACCTCCAGCACCCGGATGCCGTCCGGGAGCTTGCCGGAATCCGGCGGCACCAGCGCGTGCGTGAAGCCCAGCCGGGCCGCCTCGGCGAGCCGGCGGCCCACGTTCGGCACCCGCCGGATCTCGCCGGCCAGCCCGACCTCGCCCACCGCCACCAGCCGCGGCGACAGCGCCACCTCGTGCAGTGACGAGGTCAGCGCGAGCACCAGCGCCAGGTCGATGGCGGGCTCGGTGATCTTCATGCCGCCCACCGTCGCGACGTAGACGTCCTTGTCGCCCAGCTTCATCCGGCCGCGTTTCTCCATCACGGCGAGCACCATGGCGACCCGTGCCGAATCGAGGCCGCTCACCGCGCGCCGCGGCTGCGGCATGCCGCTGCTCGACACCAGCGCCTGCACCTCGCCCAGCAGCGGCCGTTTCCCTTCGACCGCGACCGTGACCGCGGTGCCCGGCACCGCTTCCGCCGTCCGGCTCAGGAACAGGCCGGACGGGTCCGGCACCCCGACGATGCCTTCCTCGGTGAGCTCGAAACAGCCGATCTCGTCCGCCGCGCCGAACCGGTTCTTGATGCCGCGCACCATCCGCAGCGTCGAATGCTTGTCGCCCTCGAATTGCAGCACCACGTCCACCAGGTGCTCCAGCACGCGCGGACCGGCGACCGAACCGTCCTTCGTGACATGTCCCACGAGCAGGACCGGCAGCCCGCGTTCCTTGGCGAGCGCGACGAGCCCGGAGGTGACCGCGCGGACCTGCGTCACCCCGCCCGGCGAGCCCTCGACCTGCGGCGACGCCATGGTCTGGACCGAATCGACGATCAGCACGCCGGGTTTGACCACGTCGACGTGCCCGAGGATCGCGGACAGATCGCTCTCCGCCGCGAGGAACATCTCACCGTGCACGTTGCCGGTGCGCTCGGCGCGCAGCCGGACCTGTCCCGCGGATTCCTCGCCCGTGACATACAGCGAACGCCCGGCCGTGGCCGCCCATTGATAGGCGACTTCGAGCAGCAGCGTGGATTTGCCGACCCCGGGTTCGCCCGCCAGCAGCACCACCGCGCCGGGCACGAGCCCGCCGCCGAGCACGCGGTCCAGCTCCGGCACGCCGGTGGCCTTCGCCCGTGCCGCCTCGACGTCGACCTCGGCGATCGGCCGCGCGGGCGCACTCGGCGCTCCGGCGGCAACCCGCGCGATCGCCGGTTTCGCGGAGCCGCGCTCCTCGAGCGTGCCCCACGCCTGGCATTCCGGGCAGCGACCGACCCACTTCGCCGTTTCGTACCCGCATTCCGCGCACCGGTGGACGGTGCTGGTCTTCTTCACCACGCCGCGAGGCTATCGGCGGGCACCGACAGAAACGCGGCGGCGATCAGGACCGCGGGTGCGCCGGCGCGGCGACCGGCAGCTCGACCACGATCGGGCCTGCGTTCTGGAAGGTGAAGGTGACCTTGATCGTCGCGCCCGGCCACAGCGGCTGCTTGAGCCCCTGCAGCACGACCTTGCCGGTGCCGAGCTGGCTCGCCGCGCCGCCGTTCTCGCCCGCCTGCGGCGCGTTCGACGCCGAGTTGGGGGCCGAGCTCGACGAGCTGTTCGGAGCGGAGCTGGGCGCGCCGTTGGCCGCCGAGTTGGTCTCGGAGGCGGGCGTGCTGTTCGCCGATTCCGGCTGCGCCGGAGCGCCCTGCTCGACCGCGTCGGCCGGGCCGATCACGAGCGAGTGGCCGGCGACGATCGCCGAGTCCCCGGAGATCTGCGCGGGGCCGGAAGTGCCCTCGGAGGTCACCGAGACGAGCTTGTCGTCCTTCTGGCCCTGGTTGACGACGGTGAGCGTGAGCGGGGCGGGCGAACCGGCGGCGTAGCCGGGGCCCTGCGCCGGGTACTGCACCGCGACGTTGCGCAGCACGATCGTCTTCACCTGGGCGTAGGTGCCGTTGACGGCGGGCTGCTGGGTGTCGGTCTGGGTGATCTGACCGGCTCCGCAACCGGCGAGCACGAGTGCGGCGCCGAGCGCCGACACGCCTGCGCCGAGCACGCGGCGATTCTGCAGCCTCACGTCAGAGTCCTTCCCTTTCACGGCCTCGTCCTTCCCGAAGACTAGCCGGGCGGTTCTCCGCGCGCGGAACCGGTGTGCGTTCCCGGCCGATCGACTGTCCACAAAGGATCTCACGGTGCCGGTCGGGGCGCTGTCGGCTCACCTGCATGAGCACGGCGAAAACCGGTTTGTCAAGCCCCGCTCAGGCCGCTGACCTGCGACGACGATCCCGGGTCGCTAGGTGGCCGCCGAACAGCCGTGATAGGATGGAATCAGCGAAAGGGGCAGAGGACACATGGTTTTCAAGGTCGGAGAGACCGTCGTCTACCCGCACCACGGTGCCGCACTCATCGAAGCCATCGAGACCCGCGTGATCAAGGGCGAGGAAAAGAAGTACCTCGTCCTCAAAGTCGCGCAAGGGGATCTTACGGTTCGCGTGCCCGCGGACAACGCCGAGATCGTCGGCGTGCGCGATGTCGTCGGGCAAGAAGGACTGGACAAGGTCTTCGATGTTCTGCGTGCTCCGCACACCGAAGAGCCCACGAACTGGTCTCGTCGGTACAAGGCCAACCTGGAGAAGCTCGCCTCCGGCGATGTGAACAAGGTGGCCGAAGTGGTGCGCGACCTCTGGCGGCGAGAAAAGGACCGCGGACTTTCAGCCGGCGAGAAACGCATGCTGGCGAAGGCACGGCAAATCCTGGTCAGCGAGCTCGCGCTCGCGGAGGGCACCGACGAGGGCAAGGCGGAAACGCTCCTCGACGAGGTTCTGGAGACCGCGACGGTCTGACCCCGGGTCCTCCGGTTCGCCGCCGAGGCAACCGGTTCCCTACGATCACGACCTGATGAACCCACAGGTGCTCAGTGTCGCGTTCGTGACTGTCGCGCACCGTCCGGCCGATCCCGAGTCAGCGCTCGCGGCGGTCGGTGGTGCAGCACTACTCACGCACACCGTGCGGGGGCTGCTCGGCACACCGGAGATCGATCTGGTGGTCGCCGCAGCCCCCGAGCGGTGTGCGAAGTCGTTTTCCGAGGCCTTGAGCGGCCTCGGCTGCCGGGTCGTTCCCGGCGCGTCGCTCCGGCAGGCATTCGCCGCCGTCGAGCCGCTTCTTTCCCCGGACGCCGTCGTGCTGGTGCACGACGCGCTGCGGGCGTTCACTCCACAACGGACGGTCCGGCAGGTGCTGGCTGCGGTCCGCGAGGGCGCACCCGTCGCGGTGCCGGTGCTGCCGATGTCCGACACGGTGAAAACCACTGACGAGAACGGAATTGTCACCGCCACGGTGGATCGCGACGGACTCCGCAGCGCACAAACTCCGGTTGGTTTTTCCCTTTCCGCATTCCGCTCCGCACTCGTCGATTCCGCGGACCCCGGTCTCGCCGACACCGCGGGCGCCGCCACCGTCCCCGGCGATCCGGACGCGATGCGCGTCGCGAGCGCCTTCGAACTGACCCTCGCAGAGGCGCTCGTCGCAGGCGGGGACCGAGAGGATCCCCTGTGACCGATCTGCGGGTAGGCAACGGCGTCGACGTCCATCCGGTCGAGCCAGGCCGGGAATGCTGGATGGCCGGCCTGCTGTGGCCCGGAGTCGACGGCTGCGCGGGCCACTCCGACGGCGACGTCGCGGCACACGCGCTGTGCGACGCCCTGCTGTCCGCCTCCGGCCTCGGCGATCTCGGCGCGGTTTTCGGCACTGGCGATCCGCGCATGGACGGCGCGCACGGCACCGACATGCTCGTCGAGGTGCGCGCGTTGCTGCGGGCCGAAGGCTGGCAGGTGGCCAACGCGACCGTGCAGGTCATCGGCAACCACCCGCGGATCGGGAAGCGGCGCGACGAGGCGCAGCAGGTGCTGAGCGACGCGATCGGCGGACCGGTGAGCGTCTCGGGAACGACGTCCGACGGGCTCGGGCTCACCGGCCGGGGCGAGGGCGTCGCGGCGGTCGCGACCGCGCTGCTGGTGCGCGGCTGAGCGAAATTCGCTCGCGCGGGAAATCGTGATATTCCATTTTTCCCGATACTTGACCAGCGAGAACAACATGGCCCGGTAAAACGATCTTCATCGATCCGGCAAAGATCTCCGCTAACTTCTGCGCGGGTACCCGCGGCTCATTATAGTTATTTCGCGACGTTTGCGGCGGCAGGGAGCGGGGCCGCCCGGGCCAAAGGGGGACGATGCCCGTCGATGCGCATCGCTTGTCCGGAGTACGTTCGATCACCGGAAGGCTGGTCGAAGAACTGCTGAGCCGTCCGGGAGGGCAGAGCAGACCACTGCCGATCGCGGTCGCGCTCGGCGTGCGCGGCTCGGGGAAGTCGGCGCTGCTGGAGGAATTGCGCACTCGATGCGAGGACATCCCGCACGCGCTCGTGGATTTCGAGCGGCGGGACTGGGAGCAGATTCAGCCACGAGAACTGCTGGGCCACTTGGCTTTCGATCTCGGAAGGCAATGGCGGCAATTCGGCCGTATCGCGTTTCCCCGGCTGTGGCTATGCATGCTCGTGCTCAGCGCCCCGGTCGAACTCGGCGACCGCAGGGCCGCGCTGCGCAAGCTCCGGGAGCTGATCGCGAAAAACCAGCCGCTGGAACGCAATCGCGACACGATCGTGGACGTCGTCAAGCTCGTCGGCGGGGTCACGTCCGGCAACAGCCTTCCCGGCTGGAACGAGGCGACCGAGCTGCTGCTGCGCGGGCTCAGCTGGTACGACCGGCGGCGGCTGATGGGCAAGGTCAAGGCCATGCCGACCGGACACGGCAATCACCAGGACTTCCTGATCGAGATCGCCAAGCACGCCCACGGCGACGAGGACGACCGGGCGGCGGTCGACGCGATCATCTGCGACGCGTTCCTCGCCGACCTGCGCCGCGCGTACTCCGGCCTCTCCGGCACCCGGCGGACGATGAATTGCCTGGTATTGCTGGACAACGCGCACACGAAGGGCGGACAGGACTTCCTGCGCACGCTCGCCGAGTCGCGCAGGCACACGCCGGACGAGGCCGATCCGCTGGTGGTGATCGCGACGAGCCGGACGTGGAACCCGGACTGGGGCGAAAGCTGGTCGATGGTCACCGCGCATCCCGGCAGCGACCGGGAGATCCGCCGGAACCCGGAGCACCGGACCAGCGGTCTCGAATGGCCGGTGCCGCGGCTGCCCGCGCACGTGGAAACCGATTGGATCCCCGGCCAGCCGGACAACCGCTGGTCCCCGTGGTATCTGCTGGAACTCGGCACGCTTTCCAGCGGCGACGTCGTCGATGTCGCCGCCGCGCACGACGTGCATCCGACGTCGCGGCTGCCGCGGTTCCTGTCCCGGCTCACCGACGGACATCCCGGCGCGGTGCGGGAAGTGCTGCACACCGTCGCCGCGCGATACGAGCCGGCCAACCCGAACACGCTGCGGGAAGCCTTGTACACCAAGGTAATCGCGGAAGACGGCAGCGACACCACGTTGCTCGCCGAGATGTGCGACTACCTGCTGCAGGACTTTTCGACCGCGAGCCGTCAGGAGCTCGTCACCGCGAGCGCCGCGGTCGACGTGGAAATGCTGTTCCACAAGGAAATTCTCGATCTGCGCAATCCGATGGGCGAGGGGCCGCTGTTCAAGCAGCTCGCCGACCAGCTGTGGCTGCGGGCGGATCCGGACGATCCGTCCCGCTACATCCTGCACCCGTGGCTGCGCCGGTTGCTGCTGCGGAAGCTGGCCACGCGTGCCGACGACCACCCGTTGAACTGGGAGAAGGTGCACACGCGCTGCCGCGATTTCTACGAGAAGAACGGCCGGGTCGCCGCCGCCCGCTACCACGATCTGGCGCTCGAAAACGTCGACGCGGTGGTGACGCATCTGTGCAAGCCGCTCAGCTCGGCGCACGCCGAGTTCGACGTACCGACCGCGGAAGCGTGGCTCGCCGAACTGGACACGATCACCGCCGCCCCCAACCGCCTGGTGGAGAACGCGGACCCGTACACGCAGGTGCAGCAGCGCGTCGGGGAATGGGAAGGCGAACTGGAGACCACCGTGGCGTGGCTGGTCGTTTCGCTGTGGCTGGCGCGCGATCCGCTCGGTGACCCGGGCGGCACCCTCAACGCCACGATCGAGAGCGGATTCCACCATCTGGCCCAAGGCCGGGGACGAGGATCGATGCTGCTGCACGAGCGAGCGGAGCGCTACCGATGACGCAACGGATCAAGCCGCCGCGGCCGACCTGGGCGAAGTGGCTGTGGGGCGGCGGCGCGGCGCTGCTGGTCGTGGTCATCGTCGTCGCGGCTTTCGTCGTCGTCCCGGCGATCAGCGAGGCGAATCGCACGTGCGGCACCGGCGTCGAGGAGCGCGGTGAGAATTCCGAATGCATCGGCACGACTGACGGCGAATTCGTATTCTCGCCCGACCTCACGGATGTGGAAAACAGAATTCATCAGGAAAATACCGAAACCGTCGGCTCCGGGAAACCGTACGTGACCATCGCGGTGCTGCTGCCGATGACGCTCACCGACCACGACATTCTTTCCCCCGAATGGGTGCGGCATCAGCTCGAAGGGGCGTATGTCGCCCAGCACCGGGCCAACAAAACGCAGTCATGGGGCAGCGTGCCGCTCATCCGGCTGCTGCTCGCGAACCCCGGCAGCCAGCTCAAACAGTGGGAGCCGGTGGTCGACGACCTGATCGGTCGCACCGGAGCCGACCGGATCGTGGGCGTGACCGGGATCGGGCTGAGCCTCGACACCGCGCGCAGAGCCATCCAGAAGCTGTCCGACCACCGCGTCCCGGTCGTCGCCTCGCACCTGGCCGCCGACGAGTTCTCGCAGATCCCCGGGTTCCTGCGGGTGTCCCCGACCAGCTCGACCTACGGCAGTTCGATGGCGGGCTACGTGAAACCGACCGCGCACAGCGCCACCGTCGTGCAGGACCAGAACCCCGGCGATCTGTACCCGAAGACGCTGGCCACGGCGTTCACCAAGACGTTCGCCGACGCCACGCACCGGATCGTCGGGCGCACCGAGTCCTACGATTCCAGCCTGCCCGGGATCGAGAACACGTTCCTGCAGATGATGCCCAACATCTGCGGCGACAACCCGGACGTCGTCTACTTCGCCGGCCGCGAGGACCACCTGAAGTCGTTCGTCGCGCAGCTCGCCCAGCGGCCCTGCCTCGAGAAGCACCTGACCGTGCTGACCGGCGACCTCGCCCAAGTCGGCCCGCCCGGCCCGGAGATGCGCCGCGGTCTCCAGGCGAACGTCACCGTGCTCGCGCCAGGGCTCGCGCACCCGCAGGCCTGGCGCGACCACCCGGAGTCGTTCAACAAGGCGGCCGTCGCGAGCTTCGAGGAACCGGCGTGCGACGGCTGTTTCACCGCGGTCTTCCCCCGGGAACGGCTGGACGACGGCATCGCGATCCTGGCGCACGACGCGGTGCTGACCGTGATCTGGGCCATCCGCGGCATCCCGCGGGTGTCTCCGGAGCAGGTCACCGCGCAGGACGTGCTGCAGGCGCGGAACCGGCTGCACGGACAGTCCGCGGTCCCGGGAGCGAGCGGCATGATCTCGTTCGACGACCGCGGCGACCCGGTGAACAAGGCGGTGCCGATCCTGCGGGTCCGGCTCGACGCGACGCCGGAGTTCGTGGAGCTGTACGTCCCGGCCGCGTGACCGTCGACCTCGAAGCGCCCCGCGCCTACGCATCCGCCAACGCGAACTCGATCGCCGTTCGCCACGACCCCGCCCCCGCGTTGCCAGCGATCAAGCGCACCCGGCCGATCTCATCCCGGATCGGCAGCTTCGACCGCACGTCGGCAGCGGCCCGCCTCAGCGCGAAACGATCGCCCAGGCGGGTGCTCCCGACGGTGAGGTGTGGGATCAGTTCGGGATGGGCGCCGCCAGCCGACCCGCGAGAACGCGCACTCGAAGGAGCCGACCGTCGTCAGCACCTCTCGCAAGTCTTCGACCACCGCCTCGGTGATCCGATCCGGACTTGCCGATAGCGGCCCACGACCGCGTCCGCGGCCGGTACCGGCACGATCACCGCCGTCTCGGTCGCGCCCGCCAGATTGTTCAGCCGCACCTCAGTCATCGGACCACGCTGGCACCTGCCGCATCGGCCGACCTCCTTATTCAGGAAGGGTGCCGCGTGAGCCGGGCACCACAAACGGGCGGCGGCGCACCCGGAACGCCGGATAGGGTTGGCGCGTGGCCATCAACGCGGTGTTGTTCGACTTCTCCGGCACTCTTTTCCGGCTTGAGCAGCAGGACGGCTGGCTCGACGACGTTCGCGACGACGACGGCTCAGCGCTCGACGTCGAAGCGCAGACCGAGCTGATGCGGCGGATGACCGCGCCGGTCGAGCAGTCCGTCGAACTGGACGAGGAGCACCTGCACGCCTGGCACAACCGCGACCGCGACCCGCGGCTGCACCGGAAGGTGTACCTGGAGGTCCTGCGGCTGTCCGGCGTGCCCCGGCGCGACCAGGCCGAGGCGCTGTACGCGCAGCTCATCGCACCTGACCAGTGGACGCCGTACCCGGACACCGAGGCCGCGCTCAAGGCGGTCGCGAGCAGCGGGCGCAAGGCGGGCGTGCTGAGTAACATCGCGTTCGACATCCGGCCCGCGTTCGGCCAGCGCGGCTGGGACTCCCACGTCGCCGAGTTCACCCTGTCCTTCGAGGTCGGGGCCGTGAAGCCGGAGCCGGAGATCTTCCAAACGGCGATCGAGCGGCTCGGCGTGCGCGCCGAGGAGACGCTGATGGTCGGCGACAGCGAAGAGGCCGACGGCGGCGCCCGCGCGCTGGGCTGCCAGTTCGCCCTGGTCGACCCGCTGCCCACGGCGGAACGGCCGGACGCGCTGCTAGGCGTGTTGCGGGAGCACGGCGTGCTCTGACGTCCTGCGACGTCTCCCACAGTGCTCCCGGTACCCTTTACCTCGTGGCTTTGCACCTGTACGACACCGCGACCCGTGCCCCTCGGGAGTTCTCTCCCGTCCGCAGCGGAACGGCGTCGATCTACGTGTGTGGGGCCACCGTGCAGGGAGTACCGCATATCGGGCACGTCCGCGGCATGCTGAACTACGACGTGCTCCGCCGCTGGCTGCTCCACAGTGGACTGGACGTGCTGCTGGTCCGCAACGTCACCGACATCGACGACAAGATCCTCACCAAGGCCGCCGACGCCGGACGGCCGTGGTGGGAATGGGCGGCGACGCACGAGCGGGCGTTCGAGAAGGCGTACGAGGATCTCGGCTGCCTCCCGCCGTCGGTCACGCCGCGCGCGACCGGGCACGTCACGCAGATGGTCCGGCTGATGGAGCGGCTGATCGAGGCCGGGCACGCGTACGCCGTGGACGGCGACGTGTACTTCTCGGTGAAGTCGTTCCCGGAGTACGGCACGCTCTCCGGGCAGCAGCTCGACGAGGTCCAGCAGGGCGAGACGCCCACCCGCGGCAAGCGTGATTCGCGCGATTTCACGCTGTGGAAGAGCGCGAAGCCGGGCGAGCCGTCGTGGCCCACGCCGTGGGGCGACGGGCGGCCGGGCTGGCACCTGGAGTGCTCGGCGATGGCGACCAACTACCTCGGTGCCGAGTTCGACATCCACGGCGGCGGCGTCGACCTGGTGTTCCCGCACCACGAGAACGAGCGCGCGCAGTCGAACGCGGCGGGCGACGGGTTCGCCCGCTACTGGCTGCACAACGCGTGGGTGACCATGTCCGGCGAGAAGATGTCGAAATCGCTGGGCAACACGGTCGCGATCCCGGCGATGCTGGAGCGCTACCGGGCGCCCGAACTGCGCTCCTACCTGGTGCAGCCGCACTATCGGTCCACTGTCGAGTACTCCGAAGGCGCGGTTTCCGAAGCCGCGCAGGGCTACCGGCGGATCGAGGCGTTCCTGCGCCGGGCGGAGTCGGCCGGCGCGGTGGACGTCGGCCCGGTCGCGCCGGAATTCGCCGCGGCGATGGACGACGACCTGGCGACCCCGGCCGCGTTCGCCGTGGTGCACAACACGGTCCGCGACGGTAACGCCGCCCTCGACGGCGGCGACACCACGAAGGCACTCGAATTGGCCGGCACGGTCCGCGGGATGACCGGCGTGCTCGGCATCGACCCGCTGTCGCCGGACTGGGCGGACGGCGGCTCGGACACTCCCGTCCGCGAAGCGCTGGGCACGCTCGTGGAAGCCCTCCTGGCCGAACGCCAGGAGGCCCGTGCGGCGAAGGACTTCGCCCGCGCGGACGCCGCCCGCGACCGTCTCGTGGCGGCGGGGATCGCGGTGGAAGACACCCCGAACGGTCCGCAATGGACGGTCAGGAACTCCTGACCTCCTCGCGGCAGCAGAGATTGAGGATTCATGGCAGGCAACTCACAGCGCAAAGGTGCCATCCGCAAGACCGGCACCAAGAAGGGCGCCGTCGTCGGTTCGGGCGGGCAGCGGCGCAAGGCGCTCGAGGGCAAGGGCCCGACGCCGAAGGCCGAGGACCGGCCCGGGCACAAGGCGTACCGCGCTGCCAACGCCGCCACCAAGCGCGACCAGGCCCGGCAGAAGAAGGCCGACCGGCCGGAACTGATCGCCGGCCGCAACCCGGTCGTCGAGGCGCTGCGCGCGGACGTGCCGGGCACGGCGCTGTACGTCGCGCTCAACATCGACATCGACGACCGGGTCAATGAGGCCGTCCGGCTCGCGGGCGACAAGGGCATCTCGATCCTGGAGATCCCGCGCGAGGAGCTGGACCGCAAGACCAACCGGGCGATGCACCAGGGCCTCGGCCTGCAGGTGCCGCCGTTCGAGTACGCGCACCCGGACGACCTGATGCAGGCCGCGCGCGACTCGGGCAACACCCCGCTGTTCGTCGCGCTCGACGGCGTCACCGACCCCCGCAACCTGGGCGCGGTGATCCGGTCCGCCGCGGCGTTCGGCGCGCAGGGCGTCCTGCTGCCGGAACGCCGCAGCGCCGGAATGACCGCGGTCGCGTGGCGCACGAGCGCCGGCACCGCGGCGAAGCTGCCGATCGCGGTCGCCACGAACCTCACGCGCCAGCTGCGCGCGTGGGCTTCGAAGGGCCTGATGATCGTCGGCCTCGATGCCGACGGCACGGTCGACATCGACGCCCTCGACCTGGCGGCGGACCCGCTGGTCATCGTGCTCGGCTCGGAAGGCCGCGGCCTTTCCCGGCTGGTCCGCGAGACCTGCGACGCGACGGTGTCGATCCCGATGGCGGCCGGCGTGGAATCGCTGAACGCCTCGGTCGCCGCCGGCGTGCTGCTGGCCGAGGTCGCCCGCCGCCGCCGGATCGCCGGACGCGTCTGATTTCGCTGGAATCACCGGCCTGTTATCGTCGATAACATGCCCGATGACGCCCGCGCCCGCATCATCACAGCCGCCCTGGACCTGCTGGCCAGCGGCGGCCCGGACGCGGTGTCGACCCGTGCGGTGAGCTCCGCGGCAGGCGTCCAGCCGCCGACGATTTATCGACTGTTCGGCGACAAGGACGGGCTGCTCGACGCCATCACCGTCCAGGGCTACGCCGATTACCTGGAGGCGAAAACGGCCCAGCCCCCCGCCGAGGACCCGTTGGAGGACCTGCGGCGGGGCTGGGACCAGCACCTGGAGTTCGGCCTGGCCAACCCCGCGCTGTACCTGCTGATGACCACCCGCCCCGGCGGCCCCTCCCCGGCTTTGGAGAAGTCGCTGGAGATCCTCGCGGCGAGAGTCAGCCGCATCGCCTCAGCCGGACGACTCCGGGTGCCGGAGCCTCTCGCGGCGGCTTTGATCCACGCCGCCGGTTCGGGGGCGACGCTGAGCCTGATCTCGACGCCGCCGGATTCCCGCGACCTCGCGGTGTCGGTCGCGGCCCGGGAAGCGGTAATCGCGGCGATCAGCACGGATCGGCCGGTGTCCCGGACGCCCGGCCCAGCCGCGGCGGCTACGGCATTGCGGGCGGTGTTGCCGCAGGTCTCGGGGTTGAGCGAGGCGGAGAAGGCGCTGATGGGCGAGTGGTTGGGCCGGATCACGGACTGAGCCCGCCGGAGCGTCTCTTCTGGCTCACCCCGGCGGCACTCTCGCTGCTATCGCTCAGCCGCCGCAACCGCTGCGCCTCGCGCTGGTGCCTCGGACGCCCATCACCTTCCCGCTCCCCGCACCAACCGCCGCCGTATCTGCACGGCCACCACCCTTTCGCTCAGCCGCCGCAACCGCTGCCCCCTCGCGCTGACGCCTCGCACGCCCCTCACTTTCCCGCTCCGCTGTGTCAATCGCCGCCCCGCGCACTGCCATATCGCGCGCCCATCACCTTCCCGCGCAGCTGCCCCGCGCACTGCCATATCCGTGCCCACCGCCCTTCCACCCAACCGCCCCAACCGCTGCCCCCTGGTCGCCGCCCGCCCCACGGGATTCCCTCGGCCCGTCCGCGGCGCACCTTCACAGGCCGCCCGCTTCCCCACCGCGAGCGGCGGAATCCCCCCAAATCCGTCACCCTCGGTGATTCGTGCTGTGATCCGTCGGGCATCGCTCCGCGAAGCCACCCGCTCGGGCTAAGGTCTCCTCCGGAACCGAGGGGGTCCGTCACCGATGTCGTTCGTTTCGCCGCTGTTCTTGTGGTACTTCATGCCCGCGGTGCTGATCGCGGTCCTGGTGTGCCCGCGCAGCTGGCGCAACGGCATCGTCGCGGTCGCGAGCCTGCTGTTCTACACGATCGGCGCCGGCCCGTACCTGTTCCTGCTGCTGCTCTGCATGGCGGTGAACTTCCTGGCCGGCCCAGCGCTGGAACCCAGTCCGTGGGACGTCCGCGGCAAGCGCCGGAAGCGGATCCTGATCGGCGTCATCACGCTCGACGTGCTCGTGCTGGTCATCTGGAAGTACGCCGGTTTCGCGACGCAGCAGATCGCGGCCGTCGCGCATTGGTTCGGCGGCGATGTGGGCGTCGCGAACATCGTGGTGCCGATCGGCATTTCCTTCTACACCTTCCACCACATCTCGTACGTGGTGGACATCTACCGCGGCGAGCGGCACGCGCTGCGCAACCCGGTGTCGTTCGCCGCGTACATCGCGATGTTCCCGCAGCTCGTGGCGGGACCCATCGTGCGCTACCGCGAGATCGCCGACCAGCTTCCGCAGCGGCGTTCGCACCGTCTGGACGACATCGCCGCGGGCTTCCCGCGGTTCGCGCTGGGCCTGTGCAAGAAGTCGATCATCGCCGACTCGCTCAGCCCGATGGTCGAGGCCTGCTTCTCGACCCCGGCGAACCAGATGACGTTCACGACGGCCTGGCTCGGCGCGATCGGCTACACCCTGCAGTTGTTCTTCGACTTCTCCGGCTACTCGGACATGGCGATCGGCCTCGGCCGCATGCTCGGCTTCCGGCTGCCGGAGAACTTCGCCCGCCCGTACTCATCGGTGACGATCACGGAGTTCTGGCGCCGCTGGCACATGTCGCTGTCCCGCTGGTTCCGCGACTACGTCTACATCCCGCTGGGCGGGAACCGTTCCGGTGCCGGAAAGACGTACCGAAACCTGTCGATCGTCTTCGTGCTGACGGGTTTCTGGCACGGCGCGCAATGGACGTTCCTGATCTGGGGCTGCTACCACGGCGCGCTCCTGGTCATCGAACGCCGCTTCAACCTCGGCGACTCCCCGGCCCGCCCGGCGGCCCGCATCGCCCGCCGAGTGCTGACGCTGATCCTCGTGGTGTTCGGCTGGGTTTTCTTCCGCTCCGCCGACCTCGGCCACGCACTGTCCATGATCGGCCACATGCTGATCCCCGACTTCGGCGGCCTCGGCGACGTCGTGGAAAGCGCGCTGACGAACCAGCGACTGGTGATCCTGCTGCTGGCACTGATCGTGTTCATCCTCCCGGCGCACCCGGTGACCGGTCCGCTGCTGGAATCGTCCCGAAGCCGCGGAGCGACGGCGCTGCGGATCGGGGTCATGACGGTGGGCCTGATTTACGCGGCGATCTTGGTGGCTACGGGGACTTTCAGCCCGTTCCTGTACTACCAGTTCTGATCTCCCCCTCGCCGCGGGATGCTTGTGGCAGAATGGCGGACATGCTTTCGACCTCAAGAGGAAATGTCGCGTAAGCCGCCGGGCGCAGTGCGCGCTGGATTACGGACGCGCCGCTCGACTGCTTCGGGCACGTTCGCGAAAACCCCGAAGTTCATTCAGGCCAAAAAGGCTGCCCGGCTCGGAGTCGGGGACGCTGGGTCAGCACTGCAGCGCTATCAAGACTTCCTTCGGCAGCCTGGCCGTTGGCTGTACGTGTTGCCGGATTGCCCCTGCTGCGATCCGACTGACGCTCGCGACGAGCTAGAGCTTGTGCTCCGCACCTTGCCCCCGAACCGCGGCCGCGCCTTGCGCGAGATTGTCGCGCGCCTTGACGACGAGTTCCGCCGGAGGACGTTCCCGGATCCCCATGGCTCTCCCGGGCCGTGGTGGCATCGGCGCTTGCGAGGACGATAAGCCTCTACCGGAGCGGGCCGAGGGTAAGCTTCGTCCGTTGCCTAACGGAAGGCCCGGAACGATGACCGACCCACCCGAGCCACCGGATTTGGCCTCCACCCCGAACGTGATCCCGTACGTCGACCCGCATGACGGGCCTCGACGGTTGCTCACGATCGATATTTCCACGCATATTTTCCACGCCGGTGCGTACATACCGTTCGCCGGGATCGACGGCCGGCAGTACGTCGTTTCCTGGGGTGCGGTGTCGTTCGAGATTCCCGCTGACCGCAACGTGCACGTCAGCGTGCACCTGCAGAGCAACGGTGGGGCCGGTTACACTCCGTCGCCGTTCGCGTCGATCATTTTGTATCCGAATCCGTTGCCGCAACGGTTGGCGACCCAGTTCGCACGGGCGGGCATGGGAGCGCTCGTCCCGCTGCCGTGACAGGACAACGGACGAGGCTATCCCGGTACGCACGGACCGACCAAACAGGCGCGGAACCTTGCTCTGGTGCTCGCGGGAGCGCTCGGTATCAGCGAGATTGTCGTGCTGCGGGCCGAAACCGCGACCATGATCAACCATGGTTGGGACAGCGGCTTACGTACATCCGCTGTTGGCTGTGCTGAGTATCGCGGTGCTGCCCGGAGTGGCATTGCTCGCGACGCGGGGTCTGCGCCCGGCGCGTTTTCTCGTGGTACCTGCGGTTCTGCAAGCGGTGGTGGCAATTGTTTCGCTGTCGCGTTTGCTCTCGCGCCACGCACTTGCCGTCGTGGAAATTCAGACGGGGATTACGGCCATCGTCGCCGGGCTGACGGCGATCGCGATGCTGCTGCCTCCGGTCTCCAAGGTTCTTCCGGGCGCCCAGCCTGTGGGAACGGGCTACGGTCCAGCGGCTTGGACGACAGCGCAGTTCACGCCGCGGGGATACGACGGACAGGTCTCGCAAGCCGGGTACGCGCCTCAGCCGGGTGCCGCGTATCCGGGTCAGCCAGGGGTTCCTGCGCAGCCCGGATTTTCACCGCAACCCTGGGTTCCTGGTCAGCTCTGAACTCCTGCCCAGACTGGGGACCCGATGCCGCCCGGTCAGGGGAATCCCTTGCCGCAGAACGGTTACCCGGCGCAGACCGCCCCACCACAGCCTGGATACCCGCCCCAGCCCAGGTATCCGCAACAACCTGGATACCCGCCAGGCCAGGGCGGCCAGCAAGGCGGCCCGCCGCCCTCGCGTTGATCAATCAGCGTTGGCCGTATCCCTTCAGTTTTTCCACCACCTGCTCGATTTCCGCTGGCGGCAACAGATTCGGCGCACCGGCGGAACGAGCCACCAGCCACACCTGGCAAACCCATTCCAATTGCTGAGCCCGGCTGTACGCACTCGACAACGAGTCGCCATAGGTGATAGTGCCGTGGTTTGCCAGGAGGCAGCCTCGGCGGGCGTCCAGGGCTTGCAGCATGGCGTCGGCAAGCTCGGTGGTGCCGTAGGTCGCGTACGGGGCCACTCGGGCGGTGGGGCCGATTGCCGCGAGCATGTAGTGGATCGGCGGGACCTCGGTGACCAAAGTGGACACTGCGGTCGCGTGTACCGAATGCGTGTGCACGACCGCGTTCACCGGGGCGGATTCCGGATCGCTGGCCCGGGTGTACACGGCCAGGTGCATCGGGAGTTCGCTCGTCGGCTTCAGGGCACCGTCGGCGAGGTTGCCGTCTAGGTCAACCACGGGGATGTCGGCGGGCGTCAGTGCGGCGTAGTCGACGCCGGTCGGGGTCACCGCAACTAGGTCGCCTGCCCGCGCCGACACGTTGCCTGACGTGCCGACGACCAAGCCGTCCGCGGTCAGGCGGCGGGCGTACTCGCACACGGCGGCGCGCTCGTTCTCCAGGATCATTCACAGCCTCCACAGTCCGCGCGCGGCAGACAGGGAAGCCTGGTAGTCGGCGTAACCGCGCTCGTAGTCAGCCACATTTTCGGGCCGGGCCTCGACCGTTCGCGAGTTCGCGGCCCAGCGATCCCGATCGTACGGCCTTCCCAGCGCGTCCGCGGCGGTGAGCACGGCACCGCGGGCACCGACGCCGGGATCACTCGGGATCACGACCGGACGGCCGAGCACATCAGCGAAAATCTGCAGCCATTCGGGCGAACGGACTCCTCCGCCGCAGGCGTAGAGCTGTCCGGACAGGCCGGCTGCGTCAAAGCAATGCCGTGCGGCGTAAGCGATCGACTCGCAGAGCGCCCGGACTAGGTCGGCTCGGCCGGTTTCCAGGCTCAGCCCAGAGAATTGGGCGCGCGCTCCGGCGTCGACGAACGGCGCGCGTTCACCGGATACCGAAAGGAACGGCAGGGCGCGTACCCCTTGAGCGCCTGGTTTGCTGCTCGCCAGCAGCGGGTCGATTTCCTCGACGCTGATGCCCAGCAGCTCGCAGGCCCAATCGATGCCTGCGGTACCGACCATCGCCGGCATCGCGTGCAGGTACTCGTGCTCGTCGGGCGTGCACAGGAACATGCCGGCCGGTTCCGCTTCGGGGTCGAAAGCGGGATCGGAGGTGAGCACCTGGCAGGCGAGGGTGGTCCCGGCGGTGAGGATGCCGTCTCCCGGTTTCCGCACGCCAGCACCGATCGCACTGGCCGGCAGGTCGAAAGGCCCCGCGGTGACCGGCAGTCCTACTGGCAGCCCGAGCAAAGCGGCGCCGCGCCGGTCGAGCCGGAACACCGATTTCGCTGGAGCGGGTTTCGCGAGCAAGGACCGGCGATGTCCCAGACCGCAGGCCTCGATCGCACCGTCGTCGTAGCTGCGGGTGACTGGGTTCAGGAACGGCAGGGAGGCATCCGAAACGTCGACCGTGATCTCGCCGGTGAGCCGCTGCAACACCGCGTCCACGCAGTATCCGGCCACCGCCGCGCGGTCCAGCACCTCGGGCTCATGAGTGTCCAAATAGGACATGATGGCCGCGGTGCAGCCGGGGAACATGCCGGAACCGGTGCGGCGGAAGACTTCCGCGGTCACGCCGTCCGCCTGCCATTTCGCGAGCACCGTGTTCGCCCGGCCGTCGAGCCACGAGATGGCCGGGTGCACCGCGGCACCCGCCTCGTCGCGGAGCCACAGCCCGTCGCCCTGTCCGGTCAACGCCAACGCGGACACCGGTTCGGGCAGCGCGGCCGCGACCTCGCGCACCACCGTCGCGACCGTGCCGACGACCTGGTCGAGATCTTGCTCAACCCGGCCGCCCGGAAGGTGGCGCACCTCGGACGGCGTGCACGCGCTCGCGATGGAGCTGCCGTCCTCGTCGAACACCACGGCCTTGGTGAGCGACGTCCCGATGTCGACCCCGACTATCACGGCCGTCGCTCCAGCACCTCGGGATTCGCGAGGTTGGCGAGCTGCTCGCCGCGCGCGTACCGGCCGACCTCAGCCGCGACGATCGCGGCCGCCCGCTCGGCGGTCTGCCTGCTCGCGCCGGCGAGGTGCGGGGTCGCGATCACGTTGGGCGCATCGCGCAGCGCCCAGTCCGCCGGCGGCGGCTCGACGTCGTAGACGTCCAGGGCGAGCGCGCCGAGCCGACCGGAACGCAGAGCCTCGGGCAGCGGCGCGTAGTCGAGCAGGCCGCCGCGGGCGGTGTTCACCAGGACCGCGCCCTCTGGCAGGAGAGCGAGTTTGCTCGCGTTGATGAGGTGCCGCGTCTCCTCGGTGAGCCGAGCGTGCAGGCTCACGACGCGGCTCTGCCGGAGCAGGTCGTCAAGTTCGACAAGCTGTGCGCCGTCGGCCGCTACCGCGGCACCGTCGGCATAGGGGTCAGCCACCAGGACGTTCGCCCCGAAGGCGACCAGCACCTTGGTGACCCGCGACCCGATCGCGCCGTATCCGACGAGGCCGACTGTGGTGCCGCCCAGCTCGAGCCCGGCCTGGTCGTAGGCGTAGTAGTCGCCGCGCCAGGTGCCGGCGAGCAGTTCGGCCGACGACGTCGAGATCCGCCGCATCGCGGCGAGGATCATGCCGACCGCGAACTCGGCCGCCGCGCCCGCGTTGCGTCCCGGCGCGTAGGTGACCGCGACGCCGGCCTCAGTGGCGGCAGCGAGGTCGACGTTCACCGGCCCGCCCCGGCACACCGACACGAGCTTGAGCGCCGGCGCGGCGGCGAAGACCTTCTTGGTGAAGGGTGCCATCTGCGTGACGACGGCCTCGGCACCGGCGAGTGCCTCGATCACCTGGTCCTCGGTACCGCTGGCCTCCAGCACGTTGCCGACCGGCCCGAACGGCTCGACCGGCCACGGCAGCGTCAGCTCGGCGACCTCGTGGTCGCCGCCGAGTTCCGCGCGGACGGCTCCGGCCAGCAGGCCGGGGCTGACGAAGTGGTCTCCCGCAGCGAGAATGTGCAACTCTGCTCCCTCACTCGCTCTGTGCCGATTGTGCGCCACGACGGGCGTCTTGGTCAGTGGGTGTTCTCGTATTCGGTGATGTGCGCGACCTTGGTCGCACTGGCCGACGCCGGGTCGAAGCGGTACCCGACCCATTCGGCCACGATCTTCTTCGCCACCTCAGGGCCGATCGCGCGGGCTCCGAAGGTGATCACCTGGCAGTCGTTCGATTTGATCGACCGCTCGGCGGAGTACGAATCGTGTGCGACCGTCGCCCGCACGCCGGGAACCTTGTTCGCCGAAATCGCCATGCCGATGCCGGTCCCGCAGACCAGGACGCCGCGGTCTGCTTCGCCGCGGGCAATCGCTTCCGCCGCGGCCAAGCCCAGCAATGGGTACGCCCGGTCGTCCGCCGCGTCCGGCACGCCGAGGTCGGTCACCTCGGTGACTCGTTCGTCGGCCTGCAGCAGGTCGCGCAGCTGATTCTTCAGTTCGACCCCGGCGTTGTCCGCCGCCACCACGATGCGCATCAGTCCGCGCTCCTTTCCAGCTCCTCGCCGACTGCCGTGACCAGCAGCGAGAACGACACCGCACCTGGGTCCGAATGCCCCTCGCTCCGTTGCGCGAGCCGCGCCGCGCGTCCCTTCGCCGGACGCAAATGCGCGGTCTCCTGCGCGGCCACGACCGCGGCTCCAGCGGCTTTCCGCCATGCCTGCACTACCTCCGAGCCCACCTGCTCTCGCAGCGTGGCCCGGAACGGCTCGATCGCGTCGAGCATCGTCTTGTCGCCCGGTTCGGCCTTGCCCAGCTCGCAGAACGCCCGAACCGCGCCGTCGACCGCGTCGGCGAGCATCGCGGTGGTGATGTCCTTGGCAGCGACGCCGCGCAGCCCAGCTCCGGTTTCCGCCAGCAGCACGCCGTACAACGCGCCCGAGGCGCCACCAGCCGCATCGGCGAACGCCGTGCCAGCGGCCAGCAACGCACCGGAAACCGTGTCGGGCTCGCGCCGAGCGGCGGCGACAGCGGCGCGCATTCCGCGGGTCATGCCGAGCCCGTGGTCTCCGTCCGCGGCCACCGCGTCGAGCCTGCCCAGTTCGGCCTCGTTCTCCTCGATGCCGCGCAAAGCCGCGGTGAGCACCCGGTCGACGACGCTGGTCCCCGGAGCCTCCGCGGTCAGCAGTTCGTCCACTGTGGACTCAAGCTCGACCGTGGCCAGTTCGGCACCGCTGGTGCGATAGCCCGGGGTGTCGCACGGCGCGGCGTACAACTCGGCCAATTCGTCGTCCAGCACCAGGATCGACAGCGAAACCCCGGCCATGTCGAGCGACGTCACGAACTCCCCGACCTCGGAGTGCACGGGGCTGAGCCCGGCCTGGGCGAGCCGTTCGTGCACGCGGGTGTAGGTGACGAACATTTCCTCGTACTTGGTGCGGCCGAGCCCGTTCACCAGCACGACCACCCGGCCGTCGCCGGCCGGAAGCTCCGGCAGGAGGCCGTCGACCAGTTCGTCCGCCAGCTCCGCCGCGGACAACCGGCCCACCGTGCGCACGCCCGGTTCACCGTGAATTCCGAGGCCCAGCTCCATTTCCTGGTCCGCGACAGTGAACAGGGGCGCATCCGCACCGGGCAGCGTGCAACCGCCGAACGCGACGCCGAACGTCCGCGTGCGAGCGTTCGCCTTCACCGCGACCTCGTGCACCGCGTCGAGGCTGTAGCCGCGTTCCGCCGCCGCGCCCGCGATCTTGAAGACCAGGAAATCGCCTGCCACGCCGCGACGTCGCTCCGGTTCGGTCGCCGGACCGCTCGCGATGTCGTCGGTGACCAGGATGGTGCGGCTCGGGATGCCCTCCGCCGCCAGCCTGCGAGCGGCGAGTCCGAAGTGGAGCACGTCGCCTTGGTAGTTGCCGAAACCGAAAAGGACACCGGCGCCGTTGTCCGCCGCCCTCGCCGTGCGGTAGACCTGCTCCGCGCTCGGGCTCGTGAACACATCTCCGACCACCGCGCCATCCGCCAGACCAGGGCCGACGAGACCCGCGAACGCCGGGTAGTGCCCGCACCCGCCGCCGATCACGACCGCGACCTTCGAACGCGCCGGAGTCTCGCGGCGAACGACGCCGTAGGCATCCGGCACCTTCTGGACCGTGCGGCCGTACGCGGTGACGAACCCGTCCAGCCACTGCCGCTTGAACGTGTCCGGGGAACCCAAGGTGGTCATGGTTCAGTCCTTCGCAGCCACCGGCTCACCGGCCAGATAGGCCAGGAGCTTCAGTCGGACGTCGTCATTGCTCGCCGCCACCGCGCTGGCCAGCTCCAGCGCGTCCGGCTTCGGCGGGTACGTCGGGTTCGGCAGCGCGATCACGGTGAGCCCGGCCGCTGCCGCCGCCCGGATGCCGTTGCTGGAGTCCTCGACCCCGAGGCATTCGCTGCCCGATTTGCCGAGCCGGGCCGCCGCCTCCAGGTACACATCCGGATTCGGCTTGCCCCGCGCGACCTCCGCGCTGGACACCGTCGCGGTGAACTCACCGGTGAGCTGGTGTTTCTCCAGCACCGCGTCGATCACCCGGCGGGCGGCCGACGACGCGAGCGCGACCGGGACCCGTTCGCTGACCTCGCGCACCATCGCGCCCGCACCGGGCAGCAGTGGCGCTTCGCCCGCGTCGATCGAGGCGATCATGCCGTCGACCACCGCGCGTTCCACCTCGTCCGCCTGGTCCGGCACCCCGCACCGCCGTGCGAGATAGCCAGCCCATTCGGGCGCGCTCATGCCTTGTACCGAGGCCGTGTCCTCCGCCGTCCACTCGACCTGGTGGCGAGCGGCGAAAGCGACCCAGTTCTCCTCCCAGAGGTGTTCACTTTCCACCAGGACACCGTCGAGGTCGAACACCACCGCGTCGAGCGTCATCCACCAGATCCCTTCAGATAGCGAGCCCGTTTCACACGAGCAATGTTAAGTTAACAGCGAGATTGAGAAGTTCGCAAGGGTGTTCACACACAAGGAGGGCACGAGTGGGCGCACGGCTGCTGCTGGCCAGGCACGGGCAGACCGAATGGCACGCGGAGAACCGCTACGCGGGCACCAGCGAGGTAGCGCTGACCGAGGAGGGGATCCGCCAGGCCGGCGCGCTGGCCGCGTACGCCCGCCGGGTGAAACCGGACGGGCTGTTCTGTTCGCCGCAACGACGTGCCCGGCGCACGATCGAACCGGCGGCCGAGGCTCTTGAACTGGTCCCGGAAATCGTCACCGACCTGCGGGAAACCTATTTCGGCATCGCCGAGGGCCGTACCCGCGACGAGGTGCGCCAGACCGATCCCGAGGTGGTCGAACGCTTCCTCGCCGATCCGATCGCCGGCGCGTTCCCCGGTGCCGACGATCCGGCCGAAGCGGCCGAGCGCGGGGCTCGCGCGATCAGGGCGATTGCCGCCGCGACCAGCGGAACCGCACTGGTGGTCGCACACAACACGCTGCTGCGGCTCACGCTCTGCCAGCTGCTCGGCATCCCGTTGTCCCGCTACCGCAGCGTGTTTCCCCAATTGGACAACGCGGCCGTCACCGAACTGGAGGTGAGCGGTGACCGAACAGCCCTGGTGCGCTTCAACCTCCCAGTGGAACCGCGATAATCACGGCATGTCGAGCGAAAAGCCTGCCGCCCACCCCCGCGAGAACCGTCAGCAGAAGCTGACCGAGCACGTCTTCCGGCAGGGTTCGGCGACCATCGGCGAGCTCGTTGACCTGCTCGGCGTCAGCATGATGACGGTGCACCGGGACATCGACGAACTGTCCCGGCGCGGCCTGGTCCGGAAGTACCGCGGCGGGGTCTCGGCGATGCCGTCGACGGTGTTCGAGAGCAATGCCGAATACCGGATGAACGCGCACGTCGACGCCAAACGGGTGATCGCGATGCACGCGGTGGAGCAGGTCGAGCCCGGCATGTCGGTTCTGCTCGACGATTCCACGAGCGCTCTCGCGCTGGCCAGGCTCCTGGTCGAGGTGACGCCGCTGACCGTGGCCACGAACTACCTCGCGGCGATCGACGCGCTCAAGAACGTGCACGAACTGCGGCTGATCTGCATCGGCGGCGACTACTCGCCCACCCACGACTCGTTCCTCGGCATGCAGAGCATCGAGTCGATCGAGCGGCTCTCGGTGGACATCGCGTTCGTGTCGACCTCGGCGATGAGCACGTCGATGAGCTTCCACCAGGAGCCCGAGATCGTGATGATCAAACGGGCCATGCTGGCCGCCGCGCGGCACAAGGTGCTGCTGATGGACCACAGCAAGATGAAGCGCACGGCCCTGCACCGGCTGGCCCCGCTGGACGACTACGACCTGCTCATCGTGGACGAGGGCACCGATCCGCACTACGTCGACGAGCTGCGCAGCCGGGTCGAGGTGCAGGTCGCCGAAGATCCCGACAACTGATCGACTTCATAACACTCTTGCGTGCGAAGTTCACACAGTCCATGATACGTTCGATCTCGACGTCATGGAGGCGTGTATGAACGAGTCGGCAACAGCGGAGTTGCCCAAGTCGGGCTTCGGGCGCTTGCTCACGAAATGGGGGCTGCCCGCGCCCCTGTTCCTCGGGTATGTCGGACTGCTCCTGTTCATGATCGGCGACGGAGTGGAGTCCGGCTTCATCGCGCCGTACATGGCGGACAACGGCGCGGGCACCGAAATCAAAGCGTCGTACGTGATCACCGTGTACGGCGTCGCCGTGATGCTGGCGTCGTGGCTCTCGGGCGCGCTGTCCGAACTGTGGGGGCCGCGGCGGGTGATGATCATCGGCCTGGTCATCTGGCTGGTGTTCGACGCGCTGTTCCTGACGCTCGGCCTGGCCAGCGGGAACTACGCGGCGATGCTGATCTGCTACGGCATCCGCGGATTCGGCTATCCGATGTTCGCGTTCGGCTTCCTGGTGTGGATCACCGCGGTGGCTCCGGTCGCCCGGCTCGGCGCGGCGGTCGGTTGGTTCTACTTCGCCTTCACCGGCGGCCTGCCCACCCTCGGCGCACTCGTCGCGAGCTTCACCAACCCGCTGTTCGGCCACTACGGCACGTTGTGGGTCGCGGTCGTGCTGCTCGGGATCGGCGGACTCGTGGCGGTGCTCGGAGTCCGGCAGCGCACGGGATATCGCAGGCTCGCGCCACCGGACGTGAAACCGGTGCAGAGCCTGGTTTCCAGTGTGTCGATCGCGTGGAAGAAACCGCGGGTCGGCGTGGGCATGATCGTGCGGGTCATCAACACCGCGCCCGAATTCGGCATGCTGGTGTTCTTCCCCACGATCTTCATCTCCCAGATCGGGTTCGGGGAGAGCCGCTGGCTGCTGCTGGTGTCGGTGATCTACGGGACGAACATCTTCTTCAATCTGATCTTCGGCGTGCTGAGCGACCGGATCGGCTGGCGCACCACGATTTTCTGGTTCGGCGCGATCGGCTGCGCGATCTCGATCCTGCTGCTGTACTTCGTGCCGGTCGCGATGGGCGCGCAGTATTACTGGCTCGCGCTGATCGTCGGCGCGCTCTACGGCGCGACACTCGCCGGGTTCGTGCCGATCTCCGCGCTGCTGCCGTCGCTGGCCCCGGAGCACAAGGGCGGTGCGATGGCTCTGCTGAACCTCGGCGCGGGCGCGGCGGCGTTCGTCGGGCCGGCGATTGTGTCGCTGTTCCTCGGGCCTGCCGGTGCCGCTGGGGTGGTCATCATCTTCGCCGCGCTGTATCTGGTGGCCGCGGTGCTGGTGCGATTCCTGAAACTGCCTGAGGAAACCGAGAAGGCACTCGCGAGCGACGGCAGCCTGCAGGACGTCGAAGAAAGGGTCAGCACGGCGTGAACGAGCAGGTCTCGGTCGGCATCGACGTCGCCACCGCGGGGGTTCGCGCCTTCGCGGTGCGCGGCGGCTCGGTCCTCGCCACCGCATCGGCGTCGCTGCCGGCGCCGGTGCGCGCGGGCGGTGGCCGCAGCGAACAGGATCCGTCGGCGTGGTGGCCCGCGGTCGGTTCGGTGCTGAACGAGGTCACTTCCGCACTGCCCGGACGCGGCGCGGAAGTCTCGGCGGTGGCGATCGCGGCGACGTCCGGAACGATCGTCGGAGTCGATGCCGCAGGCGAACCGGTTACGCCCGCGTTGATGTACGACGACCGGCGCGGCGCGGACTACAACGCGAAAGCCGTGGAACTCGGTGCCAACCGATGGCAGGCACTGGGTTCGGGAGTCTCGCCGACCGCAGCGCTCGGCCGGATCGCGTGGCTGGCCGAGCGCACCGAGGCGGTGGCCATCCGGCACACGCCGGAGATGATCGCGGCGAAACTGACCGGACATCCGGTCGCGGCGGATTGGTCGCACGCGCTCAAAAGCGGCTACGACCCGCTCGCTGAGGAATGGCCGTCCGAGGTGTTCGCCGGATTGGGCGTGCCGGACGGGATGTTGCCGCCGGTGGTGGCGCCGACGAGTGTGCTCGGCGAGATTCCGGTGCCGACGGCCGGATTGCCCGCCGGATGTCTCGTGGTGGCGGGCATGACGGACGGATGCGCCGGGCAGTTGGCCGCAGGCGCGGTCGAACCGGGGCGGTTCGTCGGGATTCTTGGGACCACGTATGTCCTGAAGGGCGTCACAGAATCCCTGGTGCCGGATCCCACGGGAGTCATGTACAGCCATCGGCATCCAGACGGTTGGTGGCTGCCAGGCGGCGCGTCGAACACCGGCGGTGAGTCCGTTTCGGACAGTCCACGGCTGGCCGTACTGGATGCGGCTGCTGCTGCCCGTGGCCCAGCCGAGGTGGTGGCGTTCCCGTTGCGTCGCAAGGGAGAACGGTTTCCCTTTACCCACGGCGATGCGGAAGGTTTCGTCCTCGGCACTCCAGCGGACGAGGTCGAACTGCACCGTGCTCGGCTGGAAGGAGTCGCCTTCCTGGAGCGACTCGCCTTGGACCACCTGCGACGACTGGGCGTTCCGGTCCACGAACCGCTCCTCGCGGCGGGCGGCGGCAGCAAGAGTCCTTTGTGGACTAACATCCGGGCTACCGTGAGCGGGCTTGGGTTGCAGGTGGCATCGCAGGCAGAAACGGGATACGGCGCGGCACTCCTCGCGGCGGCAGGGTGCACGCCGGGCGGGCTGAGCGCGGTGTGCAGGGAGATGCCGGCAGGGTCGCTCGTCGAGCCGGATGCTCGTGAGGCAGCGGCGATGTTGGTTTCGTACCAACGATTTTGCCGGGAACTGCGGGACCGGGGCTGGATCGACGAGGAACTTTTCACGGTGGCGGCGGGGTGATGCGACTGGGGGCCATCCCGTTTCGAGGCTAGGGCTCGGTGCTTGGTCGGCCGATCTTGGCTGGAGGGCGGCGGTCGAAGGACGAATTCGCCGGGGTGATCGAGCCGGGTTACCCGGAGTCAGCGGCGCGGCGGCCGCACCGTCGCGGAGACGATCGCGGAGATCAGGCCAGCCACGACGTTCGTCCACCCCGTGGCCGACCACTCGCCTGCGAGTGTGCGGCAGCCGGTGCGTCCGGAACCGCGGATGCGACTGGATGCGGGAGCGAGCAGGGTCAGGAACGGCCTGCGCAGGGGCGACCAGGACGGCGACCGTTGCCAGTCCTCGGGGCAGGCGGGTCCGCGGGCTTAGCGGTTGCCTGCGCGTCTGCGGCAGCGCCGCGTCCGGAGCCGCCGATGCGACTGAATGCGAAAGCAAGCAGGTCAGGAACGGCCTGCGCGAGGGCGACCGGGACGGCGGCCGTTGCCGTTGCCGGTCCGCGGGGCAGGCGGGTCCGCGGGTTTGGCGGGTGCCTGCCCGTCTCCGGCAGCCGGGGCGTCTGGAGACGCGGATGCAGCTGGGCGCGGGGTCGGCTGGGGTAGGGCAGGCGCGGGCGAGTCAGTCGGCGAAGGCGTGTCGGCTGAAGCCTGCGGAGGCTCCGCAGGGGTTGCTTCCTCTTCCTGCGTACCGAGAAAGCGCAATGCCTCTTGGACGGCCTCGTTGGTGGCAGCGATCCGGTCGGCGACCTTCGTGCGCAGGTCCAGGGCCAGGGTGCGCGATTCGGTGGCTTCGGTTTGCTTTTCGAGGGCGTCGGCGAGGGCGGTTTCGGCCTGTGCCTTTTTGATGGCGATCTCTTCCGACGCTCGACGGTCGGCTTCGGCTCGGGCCTTGGCGGCCTTGGCTTCGGCGGCGGCGTCGGTTTCGGCGCGGACTCGGGCCGATTCTTCGTCGGCTGCGAGGCGGGCGGCTTCGGCTGCGGCGTCTGCCTCGGCGCGGGCCTGGGCGGCTGCTTCGTCGGCTTCGGTGCGGACGCGGAGGGCTTCGGCGTCCTTCTCGTCGCGGATGCGGCGGGCTTCGGCGTCCGCGGCCAGGCGGGCGTGTTGGGATTCGGCGTCTGCCTTGGCTCGGGCTTCGGCCGCGGCTTCGTCGGCCTGGGTGCGAGCGGCCAGCGCCGCCCGATCTGCTTCGGCGCGGGCGGTGGCGGAGAGTTCGTCGGCTTCGGTGCGGGCGCGGTCGGCGGCCTCGGTGCGGGACGCGATCTCCGCGTCGGCCACGGCGGTGCGGGAGGCGATGTCCTCATTGGCCGCGGCGGTGCGCGTGGCGATATCCGCATCAGCCGCAGCCGTGCGAGTAGCGATATCCGAATCGGCGGCAGCGGTGCGCGTGGCGATGTCCTTCTCAGCCGCTGCCAGGCGGGTGGTGATATCCGAATCGGCCGCAGCGGTCCGAGTAGCGATATCTTCATCAGCCGCCGCAGTGCGGGTGGCGATATCTTCGTTGCCCGCCTTAAGCCGCGCCTCCAGGTCCGCCAGGCGGGTCGCGATCTCCTCGTCCGCGGCGGCCGTGCGAGTAGCGATATCCGCTTCCGCAGCAGCGATCCGGGATTCCAGATCCGCCTGTCGCGAAGCCAAATCCTTCTCCGCTGCCGCGACCCGGGCGTCCAAAGCCTCCGACCGCGCAGCCAGTTCGGCGTGGGTCTCAGTCAGCAGACGCTGGCGTTCGGCTTCCGCTTCTTTAGCCGCTTTGTCCGTTGCCCGTTGGGTTTCGTGGGCGTAGCGGTCCGCTTCGCCGCGGGTGGAGGTCGCGTCCGCTTCCGCTGAGCGGCGGAGGTCGGCGATTTCCTCCTCGGCCAGCTGCACCATCATCCGCACGCGCTCGGAGATCGCGCCCGCGCCCGCCGGGCTTGAGGTGACCCGGACTAGCGCGGCCTTGGCCTCGGAAAGCTCCGACTGGGCCGTGGTCAGGGCCTTCGTGAGCTCGCCCGCCGTGGCCACCGCCTCGTCCCGGCCGTGGGAGGTCGTGCTCAGTTCGCTGGTCAGCTGGGCGATGCGGGCGTCGACCTGGTGCGGGTCGTAACCCTTGCGGGTAACAGCAAAGGCGGGGTGCTGCGGCTTTTCGGGCGCGACCATCGGGCTACCTTAGTGAGCGGGGCACCTGCGGCAAGTACCGCCAAACGGCTGTATTACGAAGCGCGAAACCCGACGTCACGCATGGCATCCTGTCCCCTCGACCTACCGCGCGGGCGAACGGGGCAGACGCATGGACCTTTCAGCCATCGCCGCCGACCTGGCCGCGCACTGGCACGTGTACGCGACCATGCCGTTCATCGCGGCGCTCATCGGCTACCTGACCAAACGCGTCGCTATCGAGATGATGTTCCGGCCGCTCGAGTTCCGCGGCATCCGGCCCTTCCTCGGCTGGCAGGGCGTCATCCCGGCCAACTCGCGGCGGATGGCCACCACCGCGGTCGACCTGTTGACCAAGAACCTCCTCGACCCGCGCGAGGTCTTCGCTCGGCTCGATCCGGAGGAAATGGTCGCGCAGCTGGAAGAACCGCTGCTGAAAGCGGTCGACGAGGTCACTCGCGAGGTGTTCGAGACCTATCAGCCGCGACTGTGGGAGTTGCTGCCCGCTCGCGCCCAGCAACTCCTGGTGGACCGCGTCCGCGCGCAGGCGCCCGTCGTCGTGAAGCGGCTGATGCGGGAAGTGTCGGCCAATGTGGACGAAGTTCTCGACGTCAACGACATGCTGATCAACGCGATGGTCCGGGACAAATCGCTCACCTGCCGGTTGATCCGCGAGGTCGCGGCACCCGAATTCCGGTTCATCGCGCGCAGCGGGATCGGCTTCGGATTCGTGATCGGGCTCGTGCAGCTCATCGCGTGGGCACTCACGAAACAACCGGTGATCATGCCGATCTTCGGTTTCGTCACAGGCTTCGTCACGGACTGGCTCGCGCTCAAAATGATCTTCTACCCGCGTCAGCCGCGCCGGTTCCTGTTCTTCACCTGGCAGGGAATGTTCCAGAAACGCCGCGCGCAGGTCGCCGCGGATTACGGCGCGTTGATCGCGGAAGAAGTCCTCACCGCGGGCAATGTGCTGGAGGCCGTGCTGACCGGGCCGCGTGCGGACAAGTTGTTCGCGCTCGTCACGCGGGAAGTGCAGCGGACCGTCGATGCGCAGGCCGGGCTGGCGAAACCGCTGGTCGCGCTGGCTGTCGGCGGACGCGAGTACCAGCAGATGAAGCAGGCCGCCGCGGAGAAGGCGATCGCGTATCTGCCGGAGACCGTCAAGCACGTCGAGAGTTACGCGACCGACGCGCTCGACGTCCGCAACACCATCGTCGACAAGATGCAGCAGCTGACGCCCTTGGAGTTCGAGGGCATTCTCCGGCCGGCGTTCAAACAGGACGAGTGGAAGCTGATCGCGGTCGGCGCGGTGATCGGCGGGCTGGTCGGCGAACTGCAGGTCCTGCTCCTGCTCCACTGAGCGCGCGGGTTACCGTTCCGGTGAGCGACACGGAGGGGACGCGCGTGCACACTTTCGCCGAGCACTGGCCGGTGTACGTCTCCATGCCGTTCATCGCGGCGCTGATCGGCTACGTCACCAAGCGCGTCGCCATCGAGATGATGTTCCAGCCGCTCGAATTCGTCGGCCTGCGACCCTTCCTCGGCTGGCAGGGCGTGCTGCCCGCGAACGCCGAGCGGATGGCGACGACCGCGACCGAAATGCTCACCACCAACCTCGTCGACCCGCGGGAGATCTTCGCCCGGCTCGACCCGGAGCAGGTCGCGAAGGAGATCGAACAGCCGCTGCTGCGCGTGGTCGAGGACGTCACCCGCGAGGTGATGGAGACCTACCAGCCGCGGCTGTGGGAAATGCTGCCGTCCGGCGCGCAACAGCTGCTGCTGAAACGCGTGCAGGCGGAAGCGCCGCGGGCGATCACAAAGATCATGCGCGAGATTTCCCAGAACATCGAGGACGTGCTCGACCTCAAGCACATGGTCGTCACGAATCTGGTGCGCGACAAGGCTTTGCTCAACCGGTTGATCCGCGACATCTCGCGGCCGGAAATGCGGTTCATCGCGCGGTCGGGCATCTGGTTCGGGTTCATTCTCGGCTGCGTGCAGCTGCTCGTCTGGGCGCTGACGAAGTCGCCGATCGTGCTGCCGCTGTTCGGCCTCGCGATCGGCTGGCTGACCGACTGGCTCGCGCTCAAAATGATCTTCCTGCCGCGTGAGCCGAAACGGTTCTTCGGCTTCTACAGCTGGCAGGGCGTGTTCCAGAAGCGCCGCGACGAGGTCGCCGCCGACTACGGTGACATGATCGCGCGCGAGATCATCACCGTCCCGAATCTGCTCGAAGCCGTGCTGCGCGGGCCGAAAGCGGACCGGTTGTTCTCGCTGATCAGCCGTGAGGTGCAGAAGACGATCGACGCGCAGGCGAGCGTCGTGAAACCGTTCGTCGCGATCGCGGTGGGCACGAAACGGTTCCAGGAAATGAAGCAGGTCGCCGCCGCGAAAGCCGCCGAGCGGGTGCCGGACACCATCCGGCACGCGGAGACGTACGCGATCAACGCGCTCGACGTCCGCAACACGATCGTGGACCGGATGCGCCGGCTCAGCCCGCTCGAGTTCGAACAGCTGCTGCGGCCCGCGTTCCGGCAGGACGAATGGAAGCTGATCGCGGTCGGCGCGGTGATCGGCGGGCTGGTCGGCGAACTGCAGGCGTTGCTTCTTTTGGGATGATCGCGCGGCCTCGCCGCTCCGTTGAGGGCGGTGGTGGGGAGGACGTGGAGGAGTGCGCACACGATACGGTTTCCTTCCGGAGCGGGGAGGGAGACCCGGTGGACGCGGTGCTGGACGATTTCGCGCGGCACTGGCCGGTGTACGTCTCGATGCCGTTCGTCGCCGCGCTGATCGGTTACGTCACCAAGCGCGTCGCGATCGAGATGATGTTCCGCCCCCTCGAATTCATCGGCATCCGGCCGTTCCTCGGCTGGCAGGGCGTGGTGCCGAAGCACGGCGGCCGGATGGCCGCGATCGCCACCGATCTGCTCACCGCGAACCTGCTCGACATCGAAGAGGTCTTCGCCCGCGTCGACCCGGTGATCATCACCCGCGAACTCGAACAACCGCTGCTGCGCGCGGTCGACGGGATCGCCCGCGACGTGCTCGAACAGCATCATCCGCGGCTGTGGGAGGTCATGCCCACGATCGCGCAGGAACTGCTGATCAAACAGGTGCAGGCCAGCACTCCGCAGCTGGTGCGGGAGTTCCTGGACGAGGTCCGCGACAACCTCGACGAGGTACTCGACGTCCGGCACATGACGGTCGAACGGCTCACCCGAGACCGCGCGCTGCTGGTCCGGCTGATCCGCGAAACGTCCCGGCCGGAGATGACGTTCATCGCGCGCGCCGGGATCGTCTTCGGCTTCATGCTCGGCCTGGTCCAGGCCCTGGTGTGGGCGTTCACCCGGCAGCCGCTGGTGCTGCCGATCTTCGGCGGCGCGATCGGGCTGTTCACCGACTGGCTGGCGATCAAGATGATCTTCCTGCCGCGCGAACCGGTGCGGCTGGGCCGGGTCATCCTGCAGGGCAAGTTCCAGCGGCGGCGGGCCGAAGTGGCCCGGCAGTACGGCGAACTGGTCGCCAACGAAGTGCTGACCGTCCCGAATCTGCTCGACGCCCTGCTGCGCGGCCCGAAGTCGGATCGGCTCGTGGCGATGGTCGAACGCGCTGTCGGCCACGCGGTGGACGCGCAGGTCAGCGCCGCGAAACCGGTGGTCGCGCTTGCCGTCGGGGCGCAGCGGCTGCAGGAGATGAAGCACGCCGCGGCGCAGCGGGCGCTGGCCGAGATGCCGCTGACCGCGCGCTACGCCGAGGGGTACCTGACCGAGGCGATGGACGTGGCGAAGATGGTCGAGCAGCGGATGCTCGCGCTGACGCCACTGGAGTTCGAAGGCCTGCTGCGGCCGGCGTTCCGGCAGGACGAGTGGAAGCTGATCGCGGTCGGCGGCGTGATCGGGTTCCTCGTCGGCGAGCTGCAAGTCCTCCTCATGCTCGGCTGAGTTTTCGGCGGTTGTTCGCGCCGGGCTCACTCGATATGACTAACGTGAGGGCGTGTCCGAGCCACCGCAGCTGCCCGCAGTCCACGAGGCCTATCTGCCCCGCGAGCACGCGCTGCATCGCCCGCGGCACGGCAAGCGGCAGCTGACCGCGCTGGTCAGCGCCCTGTTGTTCTTCGTGACGCCGACCATGCTGTGGGTCGTCGGGGTCCGCCCGAGCGAGATCGAGAACCACAAGCTCGCCGGATTCCCCAACCTCGGCGAAGGGTTCGGGTTCTTCACCAACCTGCCCAAATGGGCGACGGATCAGCTGTCGTTCCGAGCGGGCGCGATCAACGCGGCGAACGGGATCAGCGAGGGCGTCTTCGGCGAGGCCGCGCCGCTCGACCAGGGTTCGGCGTCGAGCAACGGCCCCATCCCGGCACCGCCGCTGCAGCAGCCGGGCGCACCGAACACGGGTCCGGCGGTGCCGAGCGGACCGGGCTCCAGCCAGGCCGGGTACCGCAAGGTGGTCCAGGGCGCGGACGGCTGGCTGTACTACGGCTACGACTCCGAGGCGAAGTGCACGCCGACCCAGGACATCGACACCACGATGAAGCGGATCGACGAACTGCGCTCGGCCGTCGAGGCGTCCGGCCGGAAGTTCGTGTTCGTGGTGACGCCGGACAAGACGACGATGGTGCCGCAGTTCCTGCCCGCCAGTTACCCGGGCAAGGAATGTTCGCAGGCCGCCTCGCCGAACGACTGGTACAAGATCACCACCGAAGGCCACTCGCTCGACCTGCGCCCGCAACTCGCCGCCGAGGCGGCCCGGGTCGGGCACCCCATCTACGCCCCCAACGACACGCACTGGCGCGACGAAGGCGGCCTCGTGCTGACCCGCGCGCTCGCCGACACCCTCAAGCCGGGTGCCACGAACAGCTGGCTGAGCGCCCCGGACGGCCAGTACGACGCGGTCGCGGATCTGCCGCTGCTGCTCGGCCAAACCGGCGTCAAGACGAACACGCGGTACAACCTGCGCCCGGACGGCGTCACCGACCGCGCGGGAGAATTCGTCGGGAGCATCGACCAGCCGGTGCACCGCTCGGCCCCGCCGATCGTCGGCACGATCGACCAGCCGACCCTGGTCTACGGCGACTCGTTCAGTCTCGCGTCGTCGCGGTATCTGGAGGCGGCGTTCACGAATCTCACGTATCTCGCGTATTCGACGGACAAGACGCCGCAGTCGCAGGCGGTGGACCAGTTCGTGAACTCGCACGTGGTGGTGTTGCAGGCGGTGGAGCGGAATGTCGCGGGCGGGTTGGTGCCGTTCACTGACGAGGGGTTCATCGCGGCGGTGAAGACGGCGTTGGCGCAGCACCCGATCCGGTAGCCGGTGCGTTGTCGCGGTGGGCCAGCAGGTCGGTCAGCTCGTAGGTGACGCAGGGCGGATTGGCCTCCGGTCCACTTCCCGCCGATGTGGAAGGGGAAGGCGGCCATCGGGCACACCGGATCCATCCGGGTGCTGAACTGGGCACCGGCGGACATCTCCGGTGACCTCCGGTTTCGTTGAAGTAACCAGTTTTCCGAAGCCACCGTCGCGCGCATGGTGCCTGATGAGCGAAACAGTCCGATCGTGGTTTTCGGTGCCGGCGGACGGGCTCGCGGCCTCGCCCGGCACCCCGAACTCTCCTGGTGTCGCTGTCGTCGCGGGCGATCTGACCGACTCGGACAGCGTCGCGGCTGTGTTGCCTGGCGAGATCGCGGCGTGGGTGAACGCGGTGACGCCGAAGCTTTTCCCGCTTTCTCGCGCCCGTTCGCCGAAGCCCGGATGAAGAGTCTGGTCGCCTGGCGGGAACAACCCGCTTCGGTGGATCGGCTGGTCGTCCCGCCGCCGCCCGAGCTAGCCGACCGGAACCGGGGCCACTTCCACCGGGCTCGTCCGCACCCCGCGCCGACGGTCGCGGACCCACGCGATCACCCGGCACACCAAGTAGATCAAGAAAGAAATCGAAGTCACGAACGCGCTCACCGGCAACCCCGGGGCCAGCGACAGCACGATCCCGCCCAGTGCGGAAATCTCCGCGAACACCACCGACAACACCGTCGCGCGCAGCGGGCTCGCCGTCACCCGGGCGGCGGCCGCAGCAGGGGTCACCATCAAAGCGACCACCAGCAGTGACCCGACCACCTGCACGCTCAGCGCCGTCGCAACACCGACCAGCAGGGAAAACAGCACCGTCAGCGTCTTGACCGGAACCCCGCGCGCCTCGGCGACCGCGCGGTCGACGCTGGCGAACAGCAGCGGCCGGTAGATCAGCGACAGCACGGCCAGCACCGCGGCCGCGGAGATCACCAAGGCGGTCAGGTTCGTGCTGTCCACGGTGATGATCTGACCGGTCAGGATGCCGAATTTGTTCGCCGACCGTCCTTTGTAGAACGACAGCAGCAGGACGCCCATGCCCAGCCCGAAGGACAGGATCACGCCGATGACCGAATCGCGGTCGGAGTCGCGGATCCCCAGAATTCCCAGCAGCAGCGCGGCGGCCACCGCACCGGCCAGTGCGCCGTATTCCACGCCGACGCCAAGCAGCAGTGCGGCCGCCGCGCCGGTGAAGGCCAGTTCGGACGTGCCGTGCACCGCGAAGGACATGCGGCGCATCACGATCAGCGGGCCGAGCACGCCGGCCAGCAAGCCAAGCACCGCAGCGGCGATCAGCGCGATGCGGACGCTGTCCAGTTCCGCGATCAGCTCCCACGTCTTGGCGAAGTCGAACATGCCGTCCAAGGCTCAGCCCACTGCTTCCTGCTCGTGGTGATGCGGTTGGTCCTCGCACAGCGCGCTTTGCGCACCGGCGATGTGGATCTGCCCGCCGACGCGCAGCACCTCGATCTTCGTTCCGTACAGCTCCGACAGCGTCTCCGAGGTCATCACCTCGTCCGGCTTGCCGATCCGGAACTGGCCGTTCACCAGGTAAAGCACGCGGTCGACGAACTGCAGCACCGGGTTGATCTCGTGCGTCACGAACAGCACCGCGGACCCGGCATCGCGGCGTCGCGCGTCGATCAGTTCGCTGACCGCGCGCTGGTGCGCCAGGTCCAGCGACAGCAGCGGTTCGTCGCACAGCAACACCGTCGGGTCGCCGACCAGCGCCTGCGCCACCCGGAGCCGTTGCTGCTCGCCGCCGGACAACCGGCCGACCGGTTGTTTCGCGTAGCGCGTGCCGCCGACCGATTCGATCGCCGACGCGACGCGGCGTTTCCGTTCGCGCATTCCGGCCAGGCCCGGTCCCCAGCGGTGACCGTCCAGCCCGAGGCCGACCAGGTCGACGCCGCGCAGCGTGAGCGAATCGTCGATCGCTCGCTGCTGCGGGATGTAGCCGACCTTGCGGTTCGCGCCGCCGGGACGGCCGCCGGCGATTTCCACCGTGCCCGCCGACAGCGACTGCATGCCCAGCAACGCCTTGAGGAAGCTGCTTTTGCCGGAACCGTTCGGGCCGAGGACGGCCAGGAATTCGCCCGGCTCGACGTCCAGGTCCAAACCGGACCAGAGGGTGCGGTCGCCGAAGGCGAGCCCGGCCCCGCGCACGCGGACCGCGGGGCCGGCTTCCGGAAGCTGGACGGACATCAGCTGTTCAGAGCCCCCGACAGCGCGTCCACATCCTTGGTCATCCAGTCAATGTAGCCCGTGACGTTCGCCGGGAGCGTCTCGGATACGTCGACCACCGCGACCCCGGACGCCTTCGCGTCGGCGACTGCCTGCTTGGTCAGCGGGGTGACCGTCTGCACGTTGTTGACCAGCGCCTTCACCTGCTTTTCCTTGATCAGCTTGGTGAACTCGGAGACCGCCGCGGCGGGCACGTCGGTCTCGTTCTCGATCGCGTCGGAGAACGCCTTCGGGGTGGCGTCGGCGATCTTCGCGGTCTTCAGCAGGTAGTGCGCGACCGGTTCGGTGACGACGACCTTCGTGTCCGGGTGCGCGGCGCCCAGCGCGGACACCTTCTTGATCAGGCCGTCGAGCTGGCCCTTGAAGGTCTTGGCGTTGTCCTCGAACTTCTGCTTCGACGCGGGCTGGATCTCGCCGAGCGCGGCCGCGACCTGGTCGGCGACCTTCTCGACGCCCGGCAGGTCATACCAGACGTGCTCGTTCTCCTCGCCCGGCTTGGCGATGTCGTAGGCGACCAGTTTCTTCGCCGAAGCCGCCTCCCCGGACAGCTTGGTGAAAAACTCGTCGTAGCCGCCGCCGTTGGCCAGAGTCAGCTGGGCTTTCTTGGCGGCGAGCGCGTCGTCGGCGGTGGACTCGTACGAGTGCGGGTCGGCCGACGGGTCGTGAATGATCGACGTGACCTGCACTTTGTCGCCCCCGACGGCGGACGCGACGCTGCCCCAGACATCGGTGGAGGCGACGACCTTCACCTGATCGCCCGTTCCCCCTCCCGCCCCGGAACCGGTCGAGGACGTGCTGGAGCACGCGCCGAGCGCGAACACAGCCAGAGCCGACGCGGCGGCGAGAACGCTCGTGGTGCGGCGGGAAGTCATCGGGCACTCCTGGGTCGAACTGCTAATGGAAACCGTTGTCAGATTCACTTTACCCCATCCGAACGGCGAGCCTCACTCCACCGGGTGGCCGTACCGGCTCTTGATCACCGAGAGGATCGAGACGCTCACCACAGGGGTGTCGCTTCTGGAAAACGATCTGAACCGTTACGGTTTGCGGATGGGCCGTCCTATTCGCACCCGGAGGCAGGCGACATTGGCGTCGCTCGCGGCGGAACTCGGGGTGTCCAGGACCACCGTGTCCAACGCCTACAACCGCCCGGATCAGCTCTCCCCGGAACTGCGCCGCAGGGTGCTCGAGACCGCGCGGCGGCTCGGCTACCCCGGCCCGGACCCGGTCGCTCGTTCGCTGCGCACCCGCAAGGCGGGCGCGGTCGGGCTGCTGCTGACCGAGAACCTCTCCTACGCCTTCCGTGACCCAGCCGCCGTGGGCGTGCTCGAAGGACTCGCGCTGGCCTGCGAGGACGCGGGCGTCGGCCTGCATCTCGTGCCGGCCAGCCCCGGTCGCGAGGACCTCGCCGCGGTGCACCGCGCGGGCGTGGACGGGTTCGTCGTGTACTCCGTGCCGGACGACGACCCGCATCTCGCGGCCGTCCTGGAACGGCCCGTGCCGACGGTGATCATCGACCAGCCCCGCATCGAGGGCGTGGACCGCGTCGGCCCGGACGACGCGGCCGCCGTCACCCAGCTCGCCGACCATCTGGTGGCGCTCGGCCACCGGCAGATCGGCGTTCTCTGCATGCGGCTCGGCCGCGAGCGCAACGACGACTTCGTGACCTCCGAACGCCAGAGCGGCGCGCACTTCCACGTGCAGCGCACCCGGCTGGAAGCCCTGGCGACGGCGTTCTCCTCAGCCGGGGTCGACTGGGCGACCGTCCCGGTGGTCGAGCGCTTCGACCACACGGTGGACGACGGCGCCTCTGCCGCGCGTCAGCTGCTGGACGCGTATCCGCAGGTCACCGCTCTGGTCTGCACCTCAGACATCCTCGCGCTCGGCGCGCTGGCCGAGGCCGCTCGACGCGGGCTGCGGGTGCCGCTCGACCTCACGGTGACCGGTTTCGACGGCATCGCCGAGGCGGAGCGCTCCGGGCTCACGACGGTGCATCAGCCGGTGCTGGAGAAGGGCAAGGTGGCCGGACGGCTGCTGCTCAGCTCGGCCGAGCGGGTCGGGCCGAAGGTGATCACCTTGCCGACTGAGCTGCGGATCGGGCGGACGTCGGCGCCGCCGCGGACGGTCGAGGAGCCCTGGTTCGGCGGCTGAGCGGCTCACCCCAGCCTTTGCCGTGATTTCCGGCCCACCGCATTGTGCGCGTGGGCCCGGGCCGGTTCCATGGGAAGAACCGCCCGCGTCCCGCGGGGAAGCGCAGGCCGAAAGGTGCCCGATGACCTCCATCGACGTGCTGCTCAAGCGTAATCAGGAAATCGGGGACATCGTTCCCGGCGACCGGTCCTCCCCCAAGCCGTCGCTGCAGGTGTCGATCCTGACCTGCATGGACGCGCGGATCCGGGTGTTCGAGATCTTCGGTCTGCTCCAGGGCGAGGCGCACGTGCTGCGCAACGCGGGCGGCGTGGTCACCGACGACATGATCCGCTCGCTGGCGCTCAGCCAGCGCAAACTCGGCACCCGCGAGGTGCTGATCGTCCAGCACACCGACTGCGGTCTCTCCACGGTCACCGAGGACGACTTCAAAGACGAGCTGGAGTCCGCCACCGGGCTGCGGCCGACCTGGGCGGTCGAGGCGTTCCGCAAGGTCGAGGACAGCGTGCGCACCTCGATGGAGCGCGCCCGGCGCAGCGACTTCCTCCTGCACAACGACAACGTGCGCGGATTCGTCTACGACGTGAAGGCCGGGAGCCTGACCGAAGTCAAGTAACTGCCGTCGTATTCAATGGCGGGGTGGCAGTTGACACCGATGTTCTGATCGATTGGTTCGCCGACGTCGGCCGGGACCTGCCGTGGCGGGAACCGGACTGCTCGGCGTGGGGCGTACTGGTCAGCGAAATCATGCTGCAGCAGACGCCGGTCTCGCGCGTGCAGCCGATCTGGCTGGAGTGGATGGCCCGCTGGCCGGTGCCCTCAGCGCTGGCCGCGGAGACCACCGGCGAGGTCGTGCGCGCATGGGGCAAGCTCGGCTACCCGCGTCGCGCGCTTCGGCTGCATGCCGCCGCCACCGTCATCGCTCAGGAGCACGGCGACGTCGTTCCGTCCGATGTGGACACACTGCTCGCGCTGCCCGGCATCGGCGCGTACACGGCGCGCGCGGTGGCGGCGTTCGCGTACGGCAAGCGTGCGGCGGTCGTGGACACGAACGTCCGGCGAGTGGTCGCGCGGGCCGTTCATGGCGCGGGGGACGCTGGTCCGGCGTCGAATACCCGCGATATGGCGGACGTCGAGGCGTTGCTTCCCGCTGAGGACGCGCCCGCGGCGAAGCTGTCCGCGGCGTTGATGGAGCTGGGCGCGCTGATCTGCACGGCTCGGTCGCCGAAGTGCGCGGACTGCCCGATTTACGCCGATTGCGCGTGGCAGCACAACGGTCGTCCCGAATACGCGGGTCCGGCCAAGCCGGTGCAGAAGTTCGCCGGGACCGACCGGCAGGTGCGCGGACTGCTGCTGGACGTCCTGCGCGGCAGCGAGGGGCCGGTCGAGAAGGCGCGGCTGGATCTGGTGTGGCACGAATCCGGCCAGCGCGACCGATGCCTGGATTCGCTGCTCGTGGACGGTCTGCTGGAGCAAACCCACGACGGGCTCTTCGCGCTTCCCGGGGAACACTGACGCACTACGACGAAAGTCGGCAAAAAGTTGTCCCCTCCGGGGCGCCGGGTTAGCTTTCCCCCGTCGCACTTGCAGGCTGAGGAGTTCCATATGGGGGAAGCAACGCGTCGTGCCGTCTTGAAGGGCGGCCTCACCGTCACTGCCGTGGGTGCTTTGGGCTTCGCCACGGCGAGATCCGCGGCCGCCGTCACCACGCCAGTCATCCATTCGACGGCCGAGTGGAACGCCCGGCCCGCCTCGGGCGCGATCGTGGTGGAGAACCACAAGCCGACGTACATCGTGGTGCACCACACGGTCGACCCCGGCAACAACACCGACTACTCGCTGGCGCACGCCCTGCAGATCTCGCGGGACATCCAGAACTTCCACATGGACACCCGCGGCTGGATCGACACCGGCCAGCAGTTCACGAACAGCCGTGGCGGCTTCGTCACCGAGGGGCGGCACCGCAGCCTCGAAATCCTGCGCGGCGGGAAACAGCACGTGCAGGGCGCGAACGTCGCCAACCACAACAGCGAATGCCTCGGCATCGAGAACGAAGGCCTCTACAGCACGGTCGACGTGCCGGTCGCGCTGTGGAATTCACTCGTGCAGCTGATCGCCTACATCGCGCACCAATACGGCATCACGCCCGAGTTCATCAAGGGCCACCGCGATTTCAACTCGACCGAGTGCTGTGGCCAGGTCCTCTACAACCGGCTCCCAGAGCTGCGCAAAGCGGTCGGCCAGCAGCTCGGCCTGTCCGTCGCGAGCCTGGAGGCACCGGAGTGGCCGCTGCTCAAACCGGGTGACACCGGGTCGCGGGTGATGACCGCGCAACGGTTCCTCCGCGCGGCCGGGTTCGGCGTGCCCACTGACGGCGTGTTCGGCAAGGCGACCGCGAACGCGGTGTCCGCACTGGCCGTCGAGCACGGGCTTTCCCGCGACAGCTGCACCGCGGCCCGGGCCAGCGACGAATCCGCCTACCTCGGCTCGGACGTCTGGCCGTTGATCGTGCCGGCGGACCGCTCGACCGCCGCGTGGCGCACCGAGCTGGCCCGCTGACCGGGGACGCCTCACGTGTGCCAGCGAGGGCGGCGCACGTGAGGCGTCACAGGCCGGACAAGAACGCCTCCACCGCGCCGCGATACGTCTCCGGGGCCTCGGCGTGCGGCAGATGCGCCGAACCGGGCACGATCAGGTGCTTCGCGCCGGGCACCCGCGCCGCGACCTCGGCTTGCTGACCAGCGGGCATCGCGGTGTGCTCGCCCTCGACCAGCAGCAGCGGACAGCGGATACCGTCCACAATGGACCAATAGTCCCGGCGGCCCCATTCGGCGGCGATCTCGTACAGGTTCTCCAGGTCGGCGATCAGGTGGTAGCCGTCTTCGCGTTCCTCGACGCATTCGGTGAAGTAGTCGCCCGCGGTGCCGAAGAACTCGCGCACGTGCGCCAGCGATTCGAACGGCACCGGCCAGCTCTCGAAGTAGCCACGCCAGGTCTCGACGGTGCGCCCGCGCTGGTCCGGGGCGAAATCCTCGCTGACGACCGCACGCACCAGCTCCGGGTACTTCGCCGCGGTGGCCCACGCGTGCAATCCGCCCATCGAATGCCCGATCAGCACGGACGGACCGAGGTCGGCCAGCACTTCCGCGACGTCCTCGGCGAACCGCTCGGTGGTCCACGGTCCGGTGTGCGGCGCGCGGCCGTGCCCACGGGCGTCGAGGGCGCGCACCCGGCCGTACCGCTTGAGCCATTGTGCGACCGGCCACCACGTTCTGGCGCGGCCCATCAGCCCATGCAACAGCAAGATCGACACGCCAGGGCGTTCGTCGCCGCCGAAGTCGATCAGGCCTGGTCGCATTAATCCTCCCGGGTTTTCCCGGCTACTTCATCACAAACCTGCCTCTAGGGTGAAGGAATGCGCAGCCGTCCGACCGCCGTCCTCGCCCTCATCGGCGTGCTTGCGCTGTCCGTGTGCAGCCCCGCCGAGCCCGCCGCTCCGCCACCGCCGCCGATGCGTCCGGCACCGGGCGCGAACAGCGCGGGCGACCCGTACTTCCCCGACGACGGCAACGGCGGATACGACGCCCTCGACTACCACGTCGACGTCAGCTACGACCCGCCGAGCGGCCGCCTCGACGGCGACACCACGGTCTCCGCGAAAGCCACCCAGGACCTCAGCCGCTTCGACCTCGACCTGCGCGGGCTGGACGTCGCCGCGGTGGAGATCGACGGGAAACCGGCGAAGTACAGCCGGGAGAAGAACAAGCTGGTCGTGACTCCGGCCGAGCCGCTGCGGTCGGGTTCGACGTTCCGGACGCGCGTGCATTATTCGGGTGTTCCGGCGAAAACTCCGCACGACGGCGGATCGGAGAACGGCTGGGCCCGCTCCGACGACGGCGGCGCGTACCTGGTCGGCGAGCCGCATTCGGCGTCGTTCTGGTACCCGGTCAACGAAACCCCGCGCGACAAGGCGACCTTCACGTTGACCGCGCACGTGCCCACCGGCTGGACGGTGCTGTCCAACGGCCGCGAGCAGGGCACCAGCGCCAAGGACGGCAAGACCACCACGACGTGGGCCGATCCGAACCCAGTGGCCAGCTACCTGACCACGATCGCGATCGACAAGTTCACCGTGCGGCGCTCCACGCTGCCGGACGGCACGCCGATCGTCTCCGGCTACGCACCCGGCGCCGAACCCCGCGAGGCCACCGGCGACCGGCTGCCGGAAGTGATCGCGTTCTTGGAGAGCAAGTTCGGCAAATACCCGCAGAGCGCGGCCGGCGGGATTTACCTCGACGAGGACATCCATTTCTCCCTGGAAACGCAAACCCGTCCGACTTATGCGAAATGGGCGGAAATCCTGACCATGGTGCACGAGAACGCGCACCAGTGGTTCGGCGATTCGGTGTCGCTCAACTCGTGGGCGGACATCTGCCTGAACGAATGCTTCGCGTCGTACGCGCAGTGGATGTGGGGCGAACGCGAGGGCCAGAACCTGGACGACCGTTACCGCGCGGCAGTCGAAATCACCAAGGGCAGCACGGATTTCTGGGGACAGAAGCTCGTCGACATGGGGCCGGAGCACCTGTTCGAGGGCGCGTATGACAAGGGGATTCTGGCCGTGCACGCGCTGCGCCGGGAGCTGGGCGAACCGGGATTCGAGAAGGTGCTGCACGAATGGGTAAGCCAGCACCGCAACAGCAACGCGACGTGGGCGGATTTCGAGAAGCTAGTGTCGAAGGTCGCCGGACGCGATTTGAGCGGGTTCCTCAACGACTGGTTCCACGGGACGAAAGTGCCGTCGGACGCCGATCTCTATCCGGGCGGGTTGCGGCCCTGACTGCCGAGCAACGACCTGGTCAGGCTGCTGCGAGCGTCGTTCATCTCGGTTAGAGCCTCACCGAGTTCGGGGTCGCCGACCCGGACTGGTTCGTCAGGCCTCAGCGTCAGCGCAAGCAGGGACGCCCGGCGAAGCAGTTCTTTCATGAACGACGCCGTGACGCCGTCTGTCGCCTCGACCACCGGGGCCAGCTCAGCCGTCAGTTCCAAGCCGCGGGAGTACAGGCGCAGCAACGCTTCCCGGCCTGTCGCGTCCGGCAACGGCACCTCCACCGCCAGGTCGACTCGGCCAGGACGGTCTGCCAGCGCTTTCTCCAAGCTGCTCGCCCGGTTGGTGGTGAGCAGAAAGGTGACATCCGCGTCGCCGCCGACGCCGTCCATCGCGTCGAGCAGGCTGAACAGCAGCGGCGTCGGGCCGTGCACGAGGTCGCGGTCCTCGGCGATCAGGTCGACGTCCTCCAGCACTATGAGGCTCGGCTGCAACCGTCGCGCTAGCGAAGCGGCTTTCGAGATGAACCGCATCGCAGTGCCGGTCAGGATCACGACAGTGCAATCCGGGAGCTGGCCCATCAGGTATCGCACGGTGTGCGTTTTCCCGGTGCCCGGCGCGCCGTGCAGCAGGAGACCGCGCTTCAGATGCTGGCCCGCTGCCGCCAGGCGCGCACCGTGTTCGGCGATGCCGATGGTGTGCCGCTCGATCGCTTCCAGAACACCGTCCGGCAGCACCACGTCTTCCTTGCCCAGTTCCGGCCGCGGCAGGAAGGTGACCAGCTCGTTGTTCCGGTGCTCGCTCAGGCCGAACGCGATCACCTGGCCGCGCAGCACGTCGTGCTCGGTCATCAGTGCTTCGATCCGGTCGCGGGTCTCGGTGGCCGCCCGCCGATCCTCAGCGATCACTTCCAGCCGACAGTTCACCTGTCCGTACTGCGGAGCGGCACCGCGCACGCCGACCAGTACCGGGGAGCCGTCCGGTGCGACCGTGCCGACCAGCCCGAGCTGGACGACATCCGCCGCCTCGTCCGGGCCGATCGCGACCGTCGCGTAGTCCACCGCGCCCAGCTCGTAGTGGCCGTGCTGTTTGGCCGTGACCAGCATGCCGACCAGGTCCTCGTGACCGCGCAGACCACCGGCGATGCCGAACCAGTCGGTGCCGATCCCGTGCTCGGTGAGATACGCGTCGACCCCGGACTGGATGGTCGCGTGTTCCCAGTCCTCGAAGTTGCGCGTGACCACCAGCGCCTGCGCGAGCGGCACCCCGAGGTGCCCGGTGACGCGGTCGATCAGCTCATTCCTGTTGCCCGAACCGGCCGACTCGGCCGCAGCTTTCACGAGGCGCTGCAGGTTGCGGGCCAATTCGGTGCCAAAGACTTCTTCGTCCCCCATGTGAGCAGAGTGGCACGAACCGCGAAAACGAGCCAGCCGTTAGTACGCTGGGGGCATGGCAGTGGTCAAGATCAACGCAATCGAAGTCCCTGAAGGCGCCGGCCCGGAGCTGGAGAAGCGCTTCGCCGCGCGGCTGCACTCCGTCGACAACCAGGAGGGGTTCCTCGGCTTCGAGCTGCTCCGTCCGATCGCGGGCGAGACGCGCTACTTCGTGTACACGAAGTGGGAAACCGAGGAGCACTACCAGGCCTGGGCGGGCGGTCCGGCGCGCGAGGCGCACGCGGGCGAGCGCAAGAATCCGGTGTCGACCGGCGCGAATCTGCTGGAATTCGAGGTCGTGCAGGCATCGAAGCCGGGTGAGTGACGAACTCGCCCGCGCCGCCGAGCTGATCCGCGGTGCCGGCGCGCTGCTCGTGTGCGCCGGCGCCGGGATGGGCGTCGACTCCGGCCTGCCCGATTTCCGGGGCGGGGAAGGGTTTTGGCGCGCGTATCCGCCGTACGCCGGGCTCGGGCTGCGGTTCGAGGAGCTGGCCGACCCTCGGCACTTCGCCTCGGATCCAGAGCTGGCCTGGGGTTTCTACGGGCACCGGCTCGAGCTGTACCGGAAAACGACGCCGCACCGCGGGTTCGGTCTGCTTCTCGAATGGGGGCTGGCGAAACCGGGCGGCGCGCGGGTGTTTACGTCCAATGTGGACGGACAGTTTCAGGCGGCGGGATTTCCGCATGTCGCCGAGGCGCACGGGTCGATCCATCATCTGCAGTGCCTGGCCGGGTGTTCGCGGGAGATCTGGTCGGCCGCGGACATCGCGGTCGAGCTCGACGAGGCGACGATGCGCGCCCGGCCGCCGTTGCCGTCCTGTCCGCGTTGCGGCGGCTTGGCCCGCCCGAACATCCTGATGTTCGGCGATTTCGACTGGGTTCCCGACCGGAGTCAGGAACAGCTGGACGAACTGGCCGCGTGGCGTCGTACGCATCGCGACGTGGTGGTGGTCGAAATCGGTGCCGGACAAGCGGTTCCGACGGTACGGCGGTATTCCGAACTCGCCAGCGCGGCGACGGGTGCGTTGATCCGGATCAATCCGCGCGAACCGCGGATCCGGCACGGACGCGGGATTTCGATCGCCGCCGGTGCGCTGGGGACGTTGGTCAAGCTCGTTTGAGTTCCAGCAAGGGGAACGGGCGGCCGTCCGGATCGGTCTCCTGCCTGCCGGCCACTTCGAATCCGTGGTGCAGATAGAAACCGACTGCCTGCGGGTTCTGCTCGTTCACGTCCAGCGTGAGGTCCGGGTGGCGTTCCAGCGCCGCCCGCAGCAACGCCGTGCCGACGCCGCGACCGCGGAAATCGTCGTGCACGAACAGCATTTCCAGCTTTCCCTCGGCGATTCCCGAGAAGCCCGCCGCGATTCCGTCGACCTCCGCCACGGTCAGGTCGACTTCCGGGAAGTAGAGCGGGACGCGCGCGGCGTAGTACTCGACGTCCGCCGGCGCCAGAAAGTCGTGCGTCGCCTCGACGGCGCTGCGCCAGATCTCCAGCAGCCGCGGGTACTCGGCTTCCCCGCGGCTTGGCCGCAAAGCCGTCATGGCAGTTGTACCTCCGCGTAAACCGCCCGGTGATCGCTCCCGGGCACATCGAAAGCTTGGTAATCCCGGATCGCCACCCGGCGGTCCACCAGCACGTGATCCAGCGGAACCAGCGGGACCGCCAACGTCGACCACGTCGGGACCAAACCGTCGCCGCGCGCCTCCGCCGCGTCGACATATCCGCGGGACAGCACCGTCCGCAGCGCGGCGTGGTCGAGGGTCGCGTTGAAATCGCCGGCCACCACGCGCAACCCGTGCTCGCCGATGGCGCGCGACAGGTCCCGCATCTGCTGCTCCCACTGGTAATACCCGGAATCCGGCGAACGCGGATGCGCCGCCACGATCTCCAACGTCGTCCCGCCGCCGAGATCCGCCGCCGCGCCGGGCTGATTCTGGACTGAATCGCCAGTGTAATCCTCCTCGGCAAGCGGATAGCGCGACACGATTCCGGAACCGTCCACACCGGACGCCGGGTGCAGGACGCGGTACGGCAGCGTCTGGAACAGCCCGGCTTTCTCCAGCCCGGAGATCGCGGCGGGCGTCATCTCCACCAGGTTCAGCACGTCGATCCGCTGCTCCCGGACCAGCCGCACGAGCGCCGCCGGATCGGCCTGGCCAAGGTAGAGGTTCGCCGCCAGCACGCGCACCGTCTTGCCGTGCGCCGCGGGCTGGTCGTCGGAGGCCACCCGCGGAGCGACGTACACCGCCAGCAACACAGACAACGCCAGCGCGAGACCGCCGACCCACCACCGCCGCAGCAACAGCGCGAGCGCGGCGAGCAGGACGCCGTAGATGACGACGTACGGGGTCAGCGCCAGCAGCGCGGTCAGGTACCAGCCGCTGCCGTCCCAGCCGATCGTGCGCAGCACGGCCACCGCCAGCAGCGGCAGCCCGACCAGCACGAGCAGACCCGTGACCAGCCGGGTCCGCGTCCGCGCCTCCATCACCATGATCCCGAGTATGCCGGGCACCCGCTGACAGGTCCGTGTCAGCGCCGTGTGCGCGGCTTGCCAGCGCCTGGATCCACTGTGTGCTGGAGCAACAGGAGGAGGCGACCATGTCGCACGCGATCCAGGCCGAGGGCCTGGTCAAGCATTTCGGGGAGACGAAGGCGCTGGACGGGGTCGACCTGGAGGTCCCGTTCGGGAAGGTGGTCGGGGTGCTCGGGCCGAACGGCGCGGGCAAGACGACGGCGGTCCGCATCCTGGCCACCCTGCTGAGACCGGACAAGGGGCACGCCACGGTCGGGGGTTACGACGTGGTCCGCGACCCGGTCCGGGTGCGCGGGCTGATCGGGCTCACCGGGCAGTACGCGTCGGTGGACGAGGACCTGAGCGGCACCGAGAACCTGGTGCTGATCGGCAAGCTGCTGAACCTGTCCCGGGCCGACGCCCGGGCGCGGGCGGCCGACCTGCTGGAGCGGTTCGAGCTGACCGACGCGGCCAAGCGGCCGATCCGGACGTATTCCGGCGGCATGCGGCGCAGGCTCGACCTGGCGGCGAGCCTCGTCGGCCGTCCCGCCGTGCTGTACCTGGACGAGCCGACCACCGGACTCGACCCGCACGCCCGCAACGAGGTGTGGGCGGTGGTCCGCAGCCTCGTCGCCGACGGCGCGACGGTGCTGCTCACCACGCAGTACCTGGAGGAGGCCGACCAGCTGGCCGACCGGATCACCGTGTTCGACCACGGCCACGTAGTCGCCGACGGCCGCGCCGACGAGCTGAAGCGGCGGGTCGGCGGGCAGACGCTGCAGGTGCGGCCGACGTCGCTGAGCGACCTCGACGAGGTCGACCGCATCCTGGCCGAACTCACCGGCGTCCGGCCGGTCCGCGACAACGCGACCGGACTGCTGACCGCGCCGGTGTCCGACCCGGTGCTGCTGTCCACACTGGTGCGCCGCCTCGACTCGGCGGGCATCACGTCCGACGAACTGGCCCTGCGGCTGCCCAGCCTCGACGAGGTGTTCCTGGCGCTGACCGGGCACGGGGCGGACGAGCCGAAGCCGAGCCGCGAACTCGAAGGGAGCCGGTCATGACGACCGCCACCGCCGCGGCCCCGCCCCGGCACATCAGTCCCGCCCAGGGCGCGAAGCACGCGTTATCCCTTGCCTGGCGGGGAATCCTGAAGATCCGCAAGAACCCGGAACAGCTGGCCGACGTCACGCTGATGCCGGTCATCTTCCTGCTGATGTTCACCTACCTCTTCGGCAACGCGCTGAGCGGTTCGATCGAGAACTACCTGCAGGCGCTCGTGCCGGGCCTGATCGTGATGAACATCCTGCAGGCGTCGCTGACCGTCGGAACCCAGCTCAACACCGACATCACCAAGGGCGTCTTCGACCGCTTCCGCTCCATGCCGATCGCTCGTTCGGCTCCATTGGTGGGCGCGGTGCTGGCGGACCTCGTGCGGTACGTGGTGTGCCTCGTGGTGCTGATGATCGTGGCGACCGTGATGGGCTTCCGCGTGCAGACCGGTCCAGGGGAGTTCGTCCTCGCGATCCTGCTGGCGATCGCGTTCGGACTGTGCTTCTGCTGGGGTTCGGTGTTCGTCGGGATGCTGATGAAGTCCCCTGGCGCGGCGCAGGGCCTGATGTTCGTCTTCATCATGCCGCTGACGTTCGGCAGCAACGTGTTCGTCTCGACGGCCACGATGCCGGGCTGGCTCAAGGCCTGGGCGGACATCAGCCCGGTGAGCCTGCTGTCCGACGTGATGCGCGGCCTGCTCAACGGCGGCGCGTACGGCGGTTCCCTGCTGGGCTCGCTGGCGTGGATGGCCGGCGCGGTCGTGGTGTTCTTCCCGCTTGCGACGTGGGCCTACCGCAAGCGGGTCTGAGGGCGTCCTTCACGGGGGTGTGGGCGCTGTGGTGAGTGTCTGTGTCCGGGTTCCACAGCCGGGCACAGACACTCACTTTTTTGTTATCCCTTGGCTTTCCAGCGCCGATGGCCGGGCGAGCAGCTCGCGCAGTGCGCTCGGGGTGCGTCCGAGGTGTGCGCGCACAGTTCGGCACAGGTGGGCCTGATCGGCGAACCCGAGGTCGGCGGCGAGGGCGGCCAAGCTGGGTTCACCTGCCTCCAGCCGGTCCAGCGCGCGGGCTACGCGCACGCGGTTGCGGTACCGGGTCAGCGACACTCCCAGTTCGCGGGTGAAGGCGCGGCTGAGCCGGTAAGGGGAGACGCCCAGCAGGGCGGCGAGCGGAATCAGGCCAGCCGCCGCGGGGTGATCGTCGCCGATCGCGGCGCGGGCTTCGGCTGTCAGTGCCCGGTCGCCCGCCTGGTCGCTGTCCGGGACGGTCGTGGCCACAACCTGTCGGACCACCGTGGCCACCAGGCCGATCAGCCCTTCGGCCGCCGCGTACTCGGGGTCGGCGGCGCGGGTGGCAGCGAGCAGCTGGCGGTGGGCGAGGTCGAGCGTGCCGTCCACGTACAGCGACGAACGGTCCAGCAGCGGTGCGTCGCCGGCGACGGTGCGCCAGAGCGCGGGGGTCAGGGTGATCGAGGTGCACCTGTCGCCCCCGGCGGGATGGGAGAAGTGCTCCTCCTCACCGGGCATCCCGAGGTAGCCGACGGTGCGGTCGAGGTCCGCACAGGCACCGCGGACGCGGCGACGGAACCCGCCGCGGCGCACGAGCACGAGCCGCACGTCGTCGCGCGGCTGCTCAGCCGACCAGCCGCGGTGATCGTCCCGGCAGTCCACCGCCCCGACGGCGAACTCCGGACGAGCAGCGAGGACGACGAAGGAGAGCACCCCTGGAGGCTACGGCGAGGGTCCGACAATCCCGGCAAGAATCTTCAAGACCTTTGGACCGGGGCCAGGCAGACTGGGGCACCAGCACACCCGTTGTCCTTGTCACAGCACGAAAAACGAAGTAGGAGACATGGCGTCCATCCGTGAAGAAGCAGTGCTCGAATCCAGTGCCGACGACGTGTGGGAGGTGATCGGCGACTTCGCCGCGGGTCCCCGGCGGATGGCACCGGGGTTCGTGCTGGACAGCCGGGCCGAGGGAGACTGCCGAGTCGTCAGCTTCGCCAACGGCACGGTCGTTCGGGAACGGCGGGTCGGCGTTGACCACGAAACCCGCCGGATCGTCTACGCGGTCATCGGCGGCGACGTCCGGCCCGAACACGACAACGCCTCCATGCAGGTCCTGGCCGACGGCGAACAGCGGTGCCGGCTGGTGTGGATCCGCGACGTGCTCCCCGACGAACTGGCCGCGCCGATGACCAAAACGATGTCGGCCGCTCTCGAGGTGATCAAACGGACCCTTGAGCACCCCCGCGATCCGCAGCCGGGATCACGCGGGTGAGGTCCCCGCGAGATGACCGGTCAGCCGCTCCCAGTTGCCGGATCCGATCGCGGCCTTCTCTTCCTCGCTGAACGGCGCGTTCTCCAGAAACGACCGGGCGACCCCGCCACTCGTGTCCAGATAAGGAAACCCGCCCGGCCGCGTGCCGAACGTGTACGGATAGTCGGTCGAATAGAGCATCCGCTCCGTCCCGACGACCTCCGCCGCCCAGCGCAGATACCGTTCGCTCACTGTGCCGCTGCCCGCGATCCAGAAGTTCCGGCGGAAGTAGTCGGCCAGCGGCTGCCGCAGTCCGGCCATTTCCCCGAGGAAGCCGACATGGTCGAGATAGAACAGCACGACCTCGCCCCAGTGCCCGGCGATCACCTGCAGTTCAGGGTGCCGGTCGAAGACTCCGGAGAAGATCATCCGCAGGTATTGCACGCCGAGGTCGTAGTACCAGCCGAGCCCGGCAGTCGCCAAAGCCGCTCCGACGCCGTTGGGCAGGCCCGAGTAGTACGCCTCCCGCACCGCCCGCACCGGGGCCTGCGGGTGGAAGTGCAGCGGGACGCGTAGCCGTTCGGCGGTTCGGTAGAGGTCGTCGAATTCCGGCGCGTCGGCCAGTTTGTCGCCGGTGCGGCCGTACAGCATCGCGCCGCGGAAGCCGAGGGTGACCGCGCGTTCCAGCTCCTCGGCGGCGGCTTCGGGCGAGGACGTCGGGAGCGTGGCGAAGGCCTGAAACCGCGTGGGATTCGCGGCGACGATCTCGGCGAGCGCGTCGTTGGCCTCGCGTGCGACGGGCACGGCGTCGGCCGCCGGAAGGTTCTGCACGCCAGGGGTGGGCAGGGACAGGACCGCGACGTCGATGCCCTGCTCGTCCATGTCGGCGAGGCGTCCGCCGCCGACGTCGCGCAAGCGTCGCGTGACCGGGTGGTCCTCGGGGTACACGTGCGGCTGGACCCCCGCCCTCGCCCACGCGTCGCGCAGGACGGGCAGGACCACGTGTTCTTCCAGGGCGACGATGCGCATGACAACTCCTCCGCTTTTCCAGTGATACCCAGTTCAGCGTATCACTGGAAACATCAGCGGAAGCAAGTTTCAGTTATCATCGATAACGGGCTACTCGGGTGAGCGTTCCGCCCGAACCGCTTCGATCGCCTCGGCCCGGTTCAGTTGCGAGGTCTCGGCCACGAGCGTCTCGTACCGTTCCGCGCCCAGATCCCGGGTCAGGCTGGCGATCAGCTCCCGGACCTCCGGGCTCCCCAGGTCGAACCGCCCGCGCACCACCGCGCTCAACGCCAGCATCCGCGCGGACGCTTCCAGCCGGCCCTGCCCGTACCGGATCCGCGCGAGCAGTTCGACCACGCCGGCCAGATCCGGCATGTCGAAGCGCCCGGCCGTCTGGTCGATCACCGCGAACACCGCGGGTTCGGCTTCGCCTGGACGGCCTTCGGCGAGCAGCAGACCGGCTTCGATGGCACCGAGCCATTCCGCCTCGAAACCTTCCGGCGTCGGCCAATCCGCGCGCGCCGACTTCATTTCCCGGAACACCTCGCGCGCCTCGGCGACGTTGTTCTCCCGAATCAGCAACTCGGCGCGGCCAAGCAACACGATCAAGTGCAATCCGTTGTTGCCGCCGGAAGACGCGTAGCGTTCCGCGGCTTCCATGTCCCGCCACGCGCCTTCTTGGTCGCCGGCGCGCGAACGTTCCACCGCCAGCCGCCACCACTGCTGCACGATGTCGTCCCGCGACCGCAGCTCCATCACCAGCCGCAGGCCCTCGGTGTACCCGGCGATCGCTCCCTCGTGGTCGCCGGACTGCGATTGCGCCGCGGCCCGGAAACCGTGCGTCATGCCGAGGCCCCAGCGGTCCCCGACCTCGGCGAAGCCTTCGTGCGCGAGCTCGCGCGCCCGGTCCGCGCCTTCGAGGTCTCCCATGTCGCCGAGGACGAAGCTCTCCGCCCAGCGCCCGGCGGCGCGGCTCCAGGCGTCGTCCCGTTCGACGGCCCGGCGGATCTCGCGCTTGGCCAGGTCCCGTTCACCGTTGAGGTAAGCGACTATCGGCAACCCGACCCACAGCCACGGATTCCGTTCCGCCGCACCGGTCTTCACGCATTCGTCGACCAGATCGGGGACGTTCACCTTCTCATGCGGACCGGCCATCGCCAGCATCAGCACCTGGCTCAGCCGCAGGCTCGCCGCGACGTCCGGCGGCAGTTTTTCGCCCAGCTCGAGCACCTCGTTGACGAACAGCGCGGCTCGCTCGTTCAGGCCGACGATGTTGAGGTACCAGAACAATCCGAACAACAGCCGGGCCGCCGATTCCGCGGCACCCGATTCGATCGCCGCTCGCAGCGCGGAGGTGAAGTTGTCGCTGTCGTGCTCGTAAACGTCGATCGCCTGCAGCTGATCCCGTCCGCGCAGCAACGGTTCGTTGCGGTGGGCCAGTTCCGCGTAGTAGGCGACCATCGCCCTCCGCATCCGTTCCTGCTCGCCGGATTCGGCGAGCCGCTCGGTCGCGTAGGCGCGCAAGGTCTCCAGCAGGCGGTACCGCATGCCCACTACGTCCACAATGGACTTCTCCACCAGCGAACCCAGTACGTACACGATTTCGCCAGCGGGAAGTTCGTCGTCCGCGCAGACGTTTTCCACTGCCTCCTCGGAGAAACTCGCCGCGAACACCGCGAGCCTGCGCGCGAGCCGGACCTCAGCTTCGCTCAGCAGATCCCAGCTCCACTCCACCACCGCGCGCAGCGTGCGCTGGCGCGGCAACGCCGTCCGGCTGCCGGAGGTGAGCAGCCGGAACCGGTCGTCGAGGCGTTCGGCGATCTGCTCGGCGGTCATCGACCGCAACCGCGCGGCGGCCAGTTCGAGCGCCAGCGGCATTCCGTCGAGCCGGCGGCAGATCTGCCGCACAGCATCCACTGTGGACTCGTCGAGCCGGAACCCCGGCCGCACCGCCATCGCGCGGTCGAGGAAAAGCCGGACGGAATCGAGCGTGCCGACGTCCGCGGGCGGCGCGGCCTCGTCCGGCACCGGCAGGGGGCCGAGCGGACACAGCGCTTCCCCGGTGATCGCCAGCGGTTCACGGCTCGTCGCGAGCACGCGCAACGCGGGCAGCCGGCGCAGCAGGTTCTCGGCCAGCTCCGCGGCCGTGTCCACGACGTGTTCGCAGTTGTCCAGCACCAGCAACGCTTCCGCGCCGCCGAGCGCCTCCACCGCGTGCTCGAACGGATCGACCTGCCGACGCCGCGCCTCGGTCTCCGTTGTACGGAGATCTCGGACTTCCAACGCGTTGAGCAGCGCGGACAACACGTCTTCGGCGTCCCGCACGCCAGCCAGCGGCACGAACCACACCAAGCCGCGCGAGTGCGCCGGGTGCCGCGAAGCCGCTTCCGTCGCGAGCCGGGTCTTGCCGGCACCGCCTGGGCCGACGAGCGTGACCAGCCGGGATCCTTCGAGCAACTCGGCCAGCAGTTTCAACTCGTCGGTGCGGCCGATGAAGCTGGTCAGCCGCTGCGGCAACCGGTCGACCACCGCGGCGACCGGCGTGTATTCGCCGCGCAGCGCACGCAGATGCACTTCCTGCAGTTCCGCCGACGGGTCGACGCCCAGTTCGTCGGCCAGCGTCGTCCGGATCGCGGAGTACGCGGCGAGCGCGTCAGCCTGACGTCCGGCAGCGGAAAGCGCACGGATTCGCAAGCCAGCCAACCGTTCCCGCAACGGATGCGCCTGCGCGGCCGCGGTGAGGTCCGCGAGCACGTCCGCGTGCCGGCCCAGCCTCAGCTCGGCTTCGAACCAGTCCTCAGTGGTCTCCGTGCGCCGCTCCTCCAGCAGAGTCGCGGGCGCGGCGGCGAAAGGCGCGTCCAGGACGTCCGCGAGCGCCGCCCCGCGCCACAACGCCAGCGCGGCCGCGAGCGATTCGGCGGCGGTACCGTCCCGGCCAGCGGCAAGCTCCCGGCGCCCTTCGGCGGACAACTGCTCGAACCGGTGGAGATCCACCGCTTCCGGCGGCACCGCGAGCCGGTAACCGCCGTTGACCGACTCCAGTTCGACCTCCGCGGGCCGCAGCGCGCGACGCAGCCGCGAGACGAGCGACTGGAGCGCGTTGGGCGCGTCGGCCGGGGGTTCAGCGCCCCACAGGCCGTCGATCAGGGACTCGGCGGGAACCGCGCGCCCGGCGTCGAGCGCGAGCCGCGAAAGGAGCATGCGAAGGCGGGCTCCGCCGATGTCGATCGGCGTGCCGTCCTCCCCCTCCGCTCGCAGCGGGCCCAGCAGCGCGACGCGCATGAGGTCCAGCTTTCCAGACGACGGCCCGGTCGTGTCGGGGCCCGACGTAAGTGTGGACTTTCGGGACAATCTGCTCACCTTGCGGTTACTGCCCGGCTCCTCGGCGCTACGTTGCGGAGGATTCACACGCAGACACAGGAGCGCCCATGAGAGCACTGCACCGCTGGCGTCGCCCGGCAGTGACCGTCGCAGCCACCCTCACCGCATTGACGCTCGGCACTGGAATCGCGTCGGCCGGACAGGACGGCTGGGACCAGCCGACCCCCGGTTCGGACGGCGCCGGAGACAGCTACTACCCCCAGGACGGCAACGGCGGGTACGAGGTCTCCGACTACGACCTCAAGGTCAACTACGCCCCGGACACCCACCAGCTCGCCGGCGTCCAGACGGTCCACGCGAAGGCGACCCAGTCGCTCAGCTCGTTCGACCTGGACCTGCGGGGCCTCACCGTCGACTCGGTCCGGGTCAACGGCGTGCCCGCGAAGTTCTCCCGCACCGGCGACCACGAACTCGTGATCACGCCGAAGTCGCCGCTGTGGAAAGGCCTGCCGTTCACCGCCGAGGTCGCCTATCACGGCGTTCCGGTGGCGATCAACGACCCGAACCTCGGCAAGAACGGCTGGCAGTTCACCAAGTCCGGCGGCGCGTTCGCGGCGGGCGAGCCGAAATCGGCCACCACCTGGTACCCAGTCAACGACACCCCGCGCAACAAGGCCCGGTTCCGGCTGTCGATCACCGTCCCGAGCGAATGGGGCGTGATCGCCAACGGCCGCGAGGTCGGCTCCTACCGGACGCGCGCGGGCACCACGCACGTCTGGGCGGAGGACACCCCGACCGCGTCGTACATGACCACGGTCGCGATCGACAAGTGGACCTTCAACAAGCGCAAGCGCGAGGACGGCACCCCGATCGTCAGCGCGTACGCGCCGGGCACTTCGGACGCCACGAAGCAGGCCGACGCCCAGCTGCCGGAGGTCATCGACTTCCTCGAATCGAAGTTCGGCAAGTACCCGGTGGACGCCGCGGGCGGCATCTACCTGACCGAGCCGATCGGGTTCTCGCTCGAGACGATGAGCCGGCCGATCTACTCCGGTCGCGCGGGCAACATCAACACGATCGTGCACGAGAACGCGCACCAGTGGTGGGGCGACACGGTTGCCGTCGACCACTGGAAGGACGTCTGCCTCAACGAATGCTTCGCGTCCTACGCGACCTGGCTGTGGGCGCAGAAGAACGGCGAGGACCTCGACGCCACCTACCTCAACGAGGTCGCGTCGGCCAGCGACGCGTTCTGGGACGGCAAGCTGTACGACATGGGGCCCGGCCACGAGTTCACCTACGTGTACTCCAAGGGCCCGGTCATGCTGCACGCGCTCAGCAAGTACATGGGACAGGCCGCGTTCGACCAGATGCTGAAGACCTGGAACTCCGTGCACCACAACGGAAACGCGAGCATGCAGGAGTTCCAGAAGTACTGTGAGAAGGTGTCCGGCATGGACTTGCAGGGCTTCTTCGACGCGTGGATCTACGGCAATGGCAAGCCGTCGGATGAGTTCCTTTACCCGGGCGACCTGAAACCGGCCGCCAAGTGACAGTTCTGCTGACAGGGTTCGCGCCCTTCGCCGGAGCGGCGACGAACCCTTCTTGGCAGGCTGCTTCGCTGGCAGCGGCGCGGCGGACGGACACGGTGGCGGTAGAGCTGCCGTGCGAGTTCGACGCGTCGCTGCCGGCGCTGCGGGCCGCGATCTTGGCGCACCGGCCGGAACTGGTCGTGTGCGCCGGGCTGGCCGGCGGACGCGAGCACGTCACGCCGGAACGAGTGGCGATCAACCTGATCGACGCCCGGATCCCGGACAACGCCGGCGCACAACCTGTCGACGTGCCGGTGGTCGAGGGCGGGCCTTCCGCGTACTTCACCACGCTGCCGGTGAAAGCGGCGGTCGCGGCGATCGAGTCGGCGGGACTGCCCGCGGCCGTGTCGTACACCGCCGGGACGTATGTGTGCAATCAGGTCTTCTACGGCCTGCTGCACCTGATCGCGACGGAGTTTCCCGGGCTGCGCGGCGGCTTCGTGCACGTGCCGGAGGAATCCCTGCTGTCGCTGGAATCGACCGCGCGTGCGCTTGAGATCGTGGTGGACACCGCGTTGACCGTGCACGAGGACGTCACGACCTCGGCTGGCACGCTGCACTGAGCCTTACTCGCCGGGCTGGACGGTCTGCTCGAAGTACTGCACCAAATCCTGCGGCCGGCGGCTCGTGTGCGACGCGCTGGTGTCCATCACGGTGCCGACCACGGGGATGCCGTCGGCCTGGTAGATCAGCAGGCCCAGCTTCGGTCCGACACCCGCGACGTAGCGGCCACTCAGCCCGGTGCGGGTGCGCCAGGTATCGGTCACGACGCGACCGGTCATGTCCTTGCGCGCACCCGGCTCGACCTGGGCGAGGGTGAGTCCTTCGTGGAACGCCACAGTGGTCTTGTCCGGGAAGCGGCACAGTGCGGTGCGCAGTGCGCCCAGGGCTTTCGCCAGTTCCGGGTCGTCTGAGCAGGTGGCGCGGGTTTGGATGGTCGGGCCGGTCAGGCGGCGCATGCACTTGGTGAGGCCGTTTTCGCCGGGCAGCGCTGGTTGTGAACCGGCGCAGGTGGTGGTGTTTGGCTGGCTGACTGATTGATTCGCCGCAGGTTTGTCGTCGCGGTTGGTGGCGAGGACGGCGGTCACGATTCCCGCGACGACCAGCACGGTCAGGGCGATCGCGCCGATCACGAGGGGTTTGCGGGACTTCTTCCGCGGTTGCTGCCATCCGGGCATGGGTGCGGGAGGCCGCTGGTTCGGGCCGGGCCGCTGGATTGGGCTGGCTTGCTGGGCCACGCCGAGCGGTGGAACCGGGCCGACTTGCTGAGCTGGGCCGGACTGTTGGCCTGGGCCAGACTGTTGGCCTGAGCCGGGCTGCTGGTTTGGGCCAGACTGTTGCTGGACAGGCGGCCAGGACGCCGGTGCCTGCATTGGTGTCGGCGCTGGCTTTGCCACTGGACGCTCGTCCACGGGCACGTGATGCAACCCGAACGCGACCGCCGTCTCCGGCTGGTCCTCGGTAGTCGGCACCACGCCCAGCGTCGACCCGACCAGCGAGGCCAGCAACGGCATCCGGCTGGGCCCGCCGACCAGATAGACACCGCCGAGCCGATCCGGCGAAAGCCCGGCCCGCGCGATCGTCGCCGCGAGCATTTCGGCGCTGCGCAACAGATTCGGCCGTACCAGCGCTTCCAATTCGGCACGGGTGACCAGGACGTCGCCGAACGGATCCGGCATCGGCACCTCGGTGTGCGCGTGCCGGGAAAGACTTTCCTTGGCGTCGCGGACGTCTTGGAGCAGCACCCGGCGCAACCGTCGATCGCTGGTCGTCTGCGGCCGGAGAAGCCGTTGCCACTGGGCCGGATCCGCGTGCGACACCGACCGTCCAATATGGACTAGGAGAGCTTGGTCGATGTCCAGGCTGCCGAGATCCGGCAACCCGTCCTCAGCCAAAACCGCGGTGCCCGCCCCGACGACCGCGCAGTCGAACGTGCCCGCCCCAAGGTCGTACACCGCGATCGGCCCGCCAGGAGCCCCTTGCTCGCGCAGAGTCGCGTAATGCGCCGCCGCGGCGACCGGCTCCGGCACCAACCGCACCTGGCCGAACCCGGCTTTCCCCGCCGCCGTACGAAGAGTCTGCTGCCGCCGCGCGCCCCACCCGGCGGGATGTGACAACCGCACCTCGTCCGGAACTCCGGAAAGCTGCCGCTCGGCCTCCTCGCCCATCCGCCGCAACACAGCGGCGAAGGCGTCGACCACCGGCACCGCCCGATCGCCGAGCAGAAGCTCGCCGTCGTCGATCCGCCGCTTGGGATTCGGCTCGAACCGGCTGGGATCCAGCCGAGCCCGCCGCTCCGCGTCCTGCCCGACGACGAGCCGCCCGTCCTCCTCCGCGTAAACCGCGGAAGACATGGTGACCGACCCGTCGACCTCGATAGCCCGCGGGCCGCGTCCAAAGGCCGCCAGAACGCCGACCGTGCTGGAAGTACCGAAGTCGATCGACAGGACGTCCACGCAGTTCCCCTCCCCAAAACCCCACGGCATCGTCTCACGGGCATGGGTGACAGATATAACTGAAACCTACTTGCCAAGTTAAGTGAAACTGAGGCACACTTCAGTACGTCAACAGCCGTGAAGCGGAGAGATCATGACGCCGACCACCACCGCGCGAGAGTCGCTGTTCGCGACCCCGCGCGCACAGCAAGAGGCCCACGCCGCAGCGGAACTGATCGCCGAAGCAGACGGCCAGGTCACGCTAGACGGCGTTGAGCTGGGCGGCGAGATCCGCGAACTATTACGCCAGATCCTCGCGATCGTCGCCGAAGGCGGAACGGTGACCGTCGGCGCGATGCCGGAGATCATCACCACCACGGTGGCGGCGGAACTGCTCGGAATCTCCAGGACCACGCTGATGAAACACGTCCGCGCCGGCGACCTGCCAAGCACCCGAACCGGCAGTCACACAAAGCTCCGCCGCGACGACGTCCTCGCCTTCCGCCGGGAACGACTGCGCAAGCAACGAGACGCGTTGAACGAGTTGCTCGCGATCGAAGACCGGCTCGGCATCGAATAGTCAGAATCGAACAGGAGGTGCCACGCTGGGGAACTTCCGTCCTCGTATCGTGGTGCGATGCCCACTCGCGTGCTTCCCGATGCCAACGTCCTGCACGCCAGAACGCTCCGAGACTGACTGCTTCTGCTGAAGGACACGGGAAACGCAAGCATGTTCCACATCTTCTACACCGAAGACATTCTTGCCGAGGCCATCCAGAGCATCCGGCGGCGCAATCCCGATCTCACTGGAACCGAGATCACCAAGATCCGCGACGCGATAGTCGGGACGATGGACGGCCGCATCGACGACTACCCGTCCGGACAGGACGCCGTCGTGCTGACTGACCCGTTCGACCGGCACATCCACGCAGCCGCGATCGCCGGATCGATGGATTGCGTCGTCAGTCTCGACCACGGGTTCACCGACCTGCCGACGACAGTACGGGACACGCTCGATTACGAGATCTACACCCCGGACGAATTCTTCCTCCTCATTGACGATTCGTCGCCGAGGCTCGTGCGCGCCACGCTGCGCAGGCAAATCCAGCACTTCTCCGGGCATGGTCGCATGCATCTGGACTTCGCTGGAGCCTTGGCTAAATCCGGCTGTCCCGCCTTCGCTGAGCGAATCACCGAGCGCTGTCGCGAGATCGCGTTCGACCAGTAGCCGCGACCTACCCCGCGAAAACCTCCGCCGGAAAGCGCGTCTCCCGGTCCTCCTGAAGCCGCCCATAGAAGTCATTCATCTCCACCGCCACCGAAGCATGCCGAGCCACCACCTCAGCGATCGGTGAAGGCAACGCCAACTCCCCAGCAGCCGCCCGGCGCACCGCAGCCAGGCGGCTCTCGCGGTCCCAAGTCCCGCACAGCTCAGTCACCAGCCAGTTCACCAAATACATCGACCCATAAGCCCGGTCATGCTCCGCATTCAGCTCGGCGAACGCCAACTCCGCCTCAGCCAGATCGAACCGGTGCGCGAACGCTAGGCCGAAATCGGTCAGCACAAACCGATCGCCGTCGGTCAGGAAGTTCTCGAAGTGGTTGTCGAAGTGCAAGACACCCTGCGCGCGAAGGAACGAGAGCGTATCCCCGACCTGCGTCTCAACGCGTCCAGCCTGCGACAAGTTCTCTGGCAGCCACCGGTGCACATTGGCCGGAAAATACTCGCAGAACAAAACAACGCTCGACGACGAATCCCGAAGCTCCGTGAGCCGTCGGCGGACCGCAGCAGAACCGCCCCAGTACTCGACATCCTCTTCCAACGGACGGTCCGGCACACGCCCCGACGAGACCGGCAGCACTCGCCAGTGGTGCAGCAACGGGAAGTTCTCGCACTGACCACTAAGGACCCAGCCGTTCGCCATCACGTGCAGCGCCAGCTCCCGCCAAGCCGAGCCCTCCGGCGAACCAAGGCCGTAATGGCAAAAGACAGGCAGGCCATACAGATTGGCGGTGGAATGCGGGTGCTGCCGCTCCAGCGAAGTAAGCGGCACCCGCTTCGCGAACACCGGCACCCCGTCGACGTCCAGCCGGGCGCCGGTGCCGCCGATTCCTTGAGACAAGACCTCGGCGGACTCCAGCCGCTCGGTGAGCTGGCGGTCGCTCAGCAGCGAAAGCGCGGTGCTCGCCGCAGCGTGCCGCGAGATTCTCGAAGAAGACCCCATAACCACGACAATAGAGAAAAGGGCGGCTCCCGAACTGGGAGCCGCCCTTTTTCTCTAGCTACTTCATTCGTTCTCGGACTCGCCGTTTTCCGCGGCGCCGATGCTCACCGGCGGGGCGTCGGGCACCGAGGACGGACGCTTCTCACCGCGGAAGGTGAAGTGCGCCTCGTCGTCGCGGTCCTCCGGGTTGCCGCTCCAGCCCTCGACGTCGACCACGATGATCTGACCCGCTTCGACCTCGCCGAAGAGGATCTTCTCCGACAGCTGGTCCTCGATCTCGCGCTGGATCGTGCGACGCAGCGGACGGGCGCCGAGCACCGGGTCGAAGCCGCGCTTGGCCAGCAGCGCCTTCGCCTTTTCGGTCAGCTCGATCTCCATGTCCTTGGCCTTGAGCTGCGTCTCGACCCGGCCGATCATCAGGTCCACCATCTGGATGATCTGTTCCTGGTTGAGCTGGTGGAAGACGATGATGTCGTCGATCCGGTTCAGGAACTCCGGGCGGAAATGCTTCTTCATTTCCTCGTTGACCTTCTGCTTCATCTTCTCGTAGCGGTCGGTCGCGCCCGACCCGGAGGAGAAGCCGAGGCTCACGGACTTCGAGATGTCCGAGGTGCCCAGGTTCGAGGTGAAGATCAGCACGGTGTTCTTGAAGTCGACCGTACGGCCCTGGCCGTCGGTGAGGCGGCCGTCTTCGAGCACCTGCAGGAGGGTGTTGTAGATCTCCTGGTGCGCCTTCTCGATCTCGTCGAAAAGAACCACCGAGAACGGCTTGCGCCGCACCTTCTCGGTCAGCTGCCCGCCCTCTTCGTAGCCGACGTAGCCCGGAGGGGCGCCGAAGAGCCGCGAAGCGGTGTAGCGGTCGTGGAACTCGCCCATGTCGATCTGGATGAGCGCGTCGTCCTCGCCGAACAGGAAGGCCGCCAGCGCCTTCGACAGCTCGGTCTTACCGACACCGGACGGGCCGGCGAAGATGAACGAACCGGACGGGCGCTTCGGGTCCTTCAGACCCGCACGCGTACGGCGGATCGCCTGGGAGACGGCCTTGACCGCGTCCTCCTGGCCGATGATGCGCTTGTGGAGCTCGTCCTCCATGCGCAGCAGCCGGGTGGTCTCCTCCTCGGTGAGCTTGAACACCGGGATGCCGGTCCAGTTGGCCAGCACCTCCGCGATCTGCTCGTCGTCCACCTCGGCGACGACGTCGAGGTCGCCGTCCTTCCACTGCTTCTCGCGCTCGCCCTTCTGGCCGAGGAGCTGCTTCTCCTCGTCGCGAAGGCGCGCGGCCCGCTCGAAGTCCTGCGCGTCGATCGCGGACTCCTTGTCCCGGCGGACGTCGGCGATCTTCTCGTCGAACTCGCGCAGGTCCGGCGGCGCGGTCATCCGGCGGATGCGCATCCGGGCCCCGGCCTCGTCGATCAGGTCGATCGCCTTGTCCGGCAGGAACCGGTCGTTGATGTAGCGGTCGGCCAGCGTGGCGGCCGCGACCAGCGCCGAGTCGGTGATCGAGACGCGGTGGTGCGCCTCGTACCGGTCGCGGAGGCCCTTCAGGATCTCGATCGTGTGCTCGAGCGACGGCTCGCCCACCTGGATCGGCTGGAAGCGGCGCTCCAGCGCGGCGTCCTTCTCGATGTACTTGCGGTACTCCTCGAGCGTGGTCGCGCCGATCGTCTGCAGTTCGCCGCGGGCCAGCATCGGCTTCAGGATCGACGCCGCGTCGATCGCGCCCTCGGCCGCGCCCGCGCCGACGAGCGTGTGCAGCTCGTCGATGAACAGGATGATGTCGCCGCGGGTCTTGATCTCCTTGAGCACCTTCTTCAGGCGCTCTTCGAAGTCACCGCGGTAGCGCGAACCGGCGACCAGCGAGCCAAGGTCCAGCGTGTAGAGCTGCTTGTCCTTGAGCGTCTCGGGCACCTCGCCCTTGACGATGCTCTGCGCCAGCCCCTCGACGACGGCGGTCTTGCCGACGCCCGGCTCGCCGATGAGCACCGGGTTGTTCTTGGTCCGGCGGGACAGCACCTGCATGACCCGCTCGATCTCCTTGCCGCGCCCGATGACCGGGTCGAGCTTGCCCTCGCGGGCGAGCACGGTCATGTTGCGGCCGAACTGGTCGAGCACCAGCGAGGAGGACGGCGTGCCCTCGCCGCGGCCGGAGCCGCTCTCGGTGGACTTCTCGCCGGTCTGGTAGCCCGACAGGAGCTGCAGCACCTGCTGGCGGACCCGGTTGAGGTCCGCGCCCAGCTTCACGAGCACCTGGGCGGCGACGCCCTCGCCCTCGCGGATCAGGCCGAGCAGGATGTGCTCGGTGCCGATGTAGTTGTGGCCGAGCTGCAGCGCTTCGCGCAGCGACAGCTCCAGCACCTTCTTCGCCCGCGGCGTGAACGGGATGTGCCCGCTCGGCGCCTGCTGACCCTGGCCGATGATCTCCTCGACCTGCTGGCGCACGCCCTCGAGGGCGATGCCCAGCGACTCCAGCGCCTTGGCGGCGACACCCTCACCCTCGTGGATCAGACCCAGGAGGATGTGCTCGGTGCCGATGTAGTTGTGGTTGAGCATCCGGGCCTCTTCTTGGGCCAGGACGACCACCCGCCTCGCGCGGTCGGTGAACCTCTCAAACATGCGCACTCCCTCGACTGCTGCGTCGGCGGCCCGTAACCTCCGTGGATCGCGTCCACGGCGGACAGCACCGTGAGACCACTCTAGTAGCCAAGCGGTCGCGGTTGCGTACCACTACGGCTTCCGGCGGCCCGTTCGCACCCGGACGGCGACCCGGTCGGTCACCGCTGTTCATCCGGTTGCGCTGCACCTTTACTCCCTCTCGAACGTACGGGACCGGATCAGGATTCCGCCCCGGGCCCCCTGTCCGCTCAGCGCGAACACCCCTGCGCGTCCGGGTGGTCTCACCCAGTGGCCACCCGATTGGCGCAATCCCGTTCCGCATATAAGGTTAGGCACGCCTAATCAAGAACAGGACGGGGGTCGACCGGGTGAATCCGCAGCGCTCGCGCGACGGTGCCCGCGAGATCGGCGACGGGCTCGCGTCCTCCCTGCTGCGCGCCGGCACCCGGCACGACCTGCGCCGCGACGTCCCCGAGGGCTGGCTTCGCTGCGCTGACCTCCTGGAACAGCCCGCGCTGTTCGTCGAGTGGCGGTCCCGGTTGACCGACTGGCTCCTTGACCAGCACGGCGCGGCACCGGCGCGGACAGCGGCCAGCTACGTGATGTCTTGGTACCTGTACGTCCCCGCGTACGTGGGCGCGTTGCTGCTGCACCACGAGCGTCGGGTGCCGTCGCTGAAGCCGGAGCAGCTCGCATTCGGCCTAGGCCCTGATCGGCCGCACCCCGAGGGCATGGCCGTGCTCAGCGACGCCTTCTACTGCCTGCCGACAGACCCGGGCAGCGTCCGCCCCGAGGCCACCGTCGTGCGCGACGAACGCGCGCTGGCCGCGGTGCTGCGCGCGCAGTTCGTCGGCCACGCTGCCCGCTTCGTCCGCGCCTACGCCCCGGGCACCCGGCTCGGCCGCCGCATGCTCTGGGCAGCCGCCACAGACGCCTTGGACGGCGCGCTGTGGCGGGTCGGCAAACAAGGCGGGACAGCCGAGGCCGAAGGTGCTGGCGTCGCGGACGCCGCACTGGTGCTCGACGCGCAGTACAGCCCGCTGACCTCGGCGTCCACCTTGCGGATGACGATCAACGACGACGGGCGCCGGGTTTGGGAGCGACGTCGGGAGAGCTGCTGCTTCTCCTATCTCCTGCCCGGCGAAGCGGAGTGCGAAAGCTGTCCGCGCGTCTGCCGCCGATGACCTCCATCGAGTGAAATATCAGGCGTACGGGTCGCGACCCGTCGCGCCCAGCGCCCGATGCAGCGCCGGCGCGGTTTCCGGTACCGCGACTTCCGGACCGAAGACACCGCCCTTACGGGCCTCTTCGCCCATCCCCGCCGCGAACGCGAGAACCACTTCGGCGGCTTCGTCCGAACAGTTCAGCTCGGTGCCGCTCGCCCGCGTGAGATCCCAGGCGTGCACGACGAATTCGCCGAGCACCATGTCTCCGACGACCGAGGCGGGCAGGTCGGATCCGCCGAAGGTGACGGTTCCGGTCCACGCTTCCGGCGGAGTGAGCGCGGCGACCACGTCGTCGGTCAATGCTTCGAGCGCCTTCGGCCAGTCGTCGCCGACGAGCGAGGCCTCGGCTTCGCTCGGCGCGGGCGGTTCGTACGGCTCGTGCCGAATGGCGGCGGCGAGCCACGGGCCCCAGTAGAGAAGGTGGTTGAGAAGACCGCGAACGTCGTATTCCGCGCATGCGGTGGGCGCGCTCAGCGACGGGGCGGCAGCAGCGACGCGCCGCAGTTCCGCGGCGGCCGGGGCGAGCAGTCCGGAGTGATTCGACATGCACCGGAGCCAACCACGCTGGCGCGGCGGCCGTCTTGAAATTACGCGACGCACTAGCGTTTCAGCCATGCGGCGGATCCCGAGCGGCATCCTGAACGAGCGGACGGCTCGCACCAAGTTCACTCTCGCCCGGCATCCGCCCGCCCCGGAACTGCGCGATTTCGTAGAACACCACTGGATACTGCGCTGGGACCTGACCGAGCCCCACGATCAGCACGTGCTACCGAATCTGTCGGTGCACGTGACGTTCTTCCCCGGCGCGTGCGGGGTTTACGGTCCGGCGCACCAGCTTTTCACGCATCGGCTCAGCGGACGCGTGCACGGGATCGGGGCCCGGATCCGGCCCGGCTGTTTTCGACCGTTCCTCGACGCCCCGGTGCGCACGCTCGCCGATCGCGCGGAGGACGTGACCACGATCTTCGGGCGCGCCGCCGCGGTCGCTGAAAAATCCGTCCGGAATGCGGAGACCGACGCGGAAATGATCACTGCAATCGACAACTTGCTGATCGCACGGCGTCGCCCCATTCCCCGGGCGACCCGGGTGGCCGCCGAGGCGGTGGAAACAATCGCCGCGGATCCGGAGATCACCAGGGTCGCGGAACTGGCGGCGGCACTCGGGCTGTCGATCCGGGCAGTACAGCGGTTGTTCGCCGAGCACGTCGGAACAACGCCGAAGTGGGCGATCCGGATTTACCGCCTCAACGAAGCCGCCCGGTTGCTCGCCGCACCGGACGCTCCGGATTACGCGGATCTGGCGACTCGGCTGGGCTATAGCGACCAACCTCACTTCATCCGCGATTTCCGCGCAGTGACCGGAGCCCCTCCCGCGGAGTACTCCCGTTCCGCCCGCCGGCTCATGTCGGGCACGCCGGACGGCGCAAAGCCGGGAAACTAATACCGAACGCCAAACGGCCGCCGGGAATGTTCCCGACGGCCGTTTGGCGTGCAGTGTGCGAAGACCCCCGTCTCCGCTGCGGTGCGTTCTCCCGCCTTCGCTAACCGGAGGACCGCATCCGCGAGTTCCGGAAATGCCCGGTCAGTTCTTCTTGTGGTAAGCCTCGACGACCTCCGACGGGATGCGCCCGCGGTCGGAAACCTGGAAACCGTTCTTGCGGGCCCACGCGCGAATCGCCTGGTTCTGCTCGCGGTCGACCGCGGCCGGGCGGGCCGGGGACTTGCCGCCCGCGACCGGACGCAGCGGCGCGCGCTTGCGGCCGCCCGCGCGGCGCGCGTGCTCGACATACTGCGCGAGCGCGTCCCGCAGTTCCTCGGCGTTTTCGCCCGACAGGTCGATCTGGTAGCTCACACCGTCCAAACCGAACTCAACGGTCTCTTCCGCCTCACTGCCGTCGAGGTCGTCGACCAGAGAGACAAGCACCTTCTGTGCCATCTGATTCCTCCTGCGGGGCTTACCCGAATGATCTGGCTACCTGATCTGGTTTCGGGGCAAGCCCCGAGCTACAGAAGTCTTTGACACCCATATTAATACCCGCTTGCCCGGCCGTAGGCAAATCCGCATTGAGGAAATCTCGACCGGTGCGGCGAACGGCGTCCTATTCAGGCCGTACGAGCGGGAAGAGGATCGTCTCCCGGATACCGAGCCCGGTCAGTGCCATGAGCAGCCGGTCGATCCCCATTCCGACCCCGCCGCTCGGCGGCATTCCGTACTCGAGCGCACGGAGGAAATCCTCGTCGAGACGCATCGCCTCGCTATCCCCGGCGGCGCCGAGCCGCGCCTGTTCGGTGAGCCGCTGCCGTTCCACCACCGGATCCACCAGCTCGGAGTATCCGGTCGCGAGTTCGAAACCGCGCACGTACAGGTCCCACTTCTCGGCCACGCCCGCGCGGCTGCGGTGCTGGCGCGTGAGCGGAGAGGTCTCGAGCGGGAAATCCCGGACAAATGTCGGCGCGTGCAGTCCGTCGCCGACGAGATGTTCCCACAGTTCTTCGACGAGTTTGCCGTGCGCTAGCTTGGGATCCACCTCGATCTCGCGCGCCGCGGCGATCTTGTGCAGTGCTTCGGCGGGAGTATCCGGCGTCACTTCCTCGCCGAGCGCTTCCGAGAGCGACTCGTACATGCCGAGTGTCGTCCATTCGCCGGAAAGGTCGTACTCGGTTCCGTCGGCGAGAGTGACGACCTGGGTGCCGAGCACGTTCTCCGCGGCCTCCTGGATGAGTTCGCGGGTCATCACGGCATTCGTGTCGTAAGTGGCGTACGCCTCGTAGTACTCGAGCATCGCGAACTCCGGCGAGTGCGAGGAGTCGCTGCCCTCGTTGCGGAAGTTCCGGTTGATCTCGAAAACCTTCTCGATCCCGCCGACCACACACCGCTTGAGGTACAGCTCCGGCGCGATGCGCAGGAACAGCTCGAGGTCGAAGGCATTGGAATGGGTGACGAACGGCCGGGCCGCGGCCCCGCCGTGCAGCGTCTGCAGCATCGGCGTCTCGACCTCGGTGAATCCCCGGCGGTGGAACGACTCCCGCAGCGAACGCATCACGCCGGAGCGGGTGCGCACCACGTCGCGCGCCTTCGGCCGCATAATCAGATCGACATAACGCTGCCGGATTCGCGTTTCCTCGGCCAGCTCCTTGAACGCCACCGGCAACGGGCGCAGCGACTTCGCCGCGATCTGCCAGCTGTCGGCCAGCACGGAAAGCTCTCCGCGCTTCGAGGTGATCACCTCGCCGTGCACGAATACGTGGTCACCGAGATCGACATCGGACTTCCACGAGGCGAGGGACTCGGGCCCGACCTGCGCGAGACTCAGCATCGCCTGCAGTTCTGTGCCGTCGCCCTCACGAAGAGTGGCGAAACACAGTTTGCCCGTATTGCGGAGAAACATGACGCGACCGGTGACGCCGACCGACTGACCGGTGCTGGTGTCGGCTTCGAGACCGGAATGTTCGGCACGGATCTGCGCGAGACTGTGCGTCCGCGGAACCTCTACCGGGTAAGGATCGGCGCCCTCCGCGATTATCCGGTCGCGCTTGTCCCGGCGCACCCGCATCTGTTCGGGCAGGTCGTCATCGGGCAGTGCGTCGGACGCGGGGAATTCGGTCATGGCCATAGCGTACGAAGCCGCTGGTGAACCGCGTCAACCGGATTCCCCTTCCGGGGCACTCACGGTATTAGGGTGGTTACTCGTGAGCGATCCCGGCACTGATGCGGAACTGCGTGCCCGGCGGGCTTCGTCGTTCGGCGACCAGGCGGGCGCCTATGCCCGGCACCGGCCGGACTATCCCCGAGCCGCACTCGAATGGGGTATGTCCGGAGCAAACCGACCGGTACGCGACGTGCTGGACCTCGCGGCGGGCACCGGAAAACTCACCGAGGGGCTGGTCGATCTCGGCCGCGCGGTGACCGCGGTGGAACCCGATCCGGGCATGCTCGCCGAACTGTCCCGGCGGCTGCCGGACGTTCCCGCGCTGCTCGGCAAGGCCGAGGACATCCCGCTGCCGGACGAATCGGTGGACGCGGTGTTCGTCGGCCAGGCCCTGCACTGGTTCGATTTGGCCCCGGCGTTCGCGCAGATCCGCCGGGTGCTGCGGCCGGGAGGGGCCGTGGTGGCGCTGTGGAATCACGACGACGAATCAGTGCCGTGGGTGCTCGAATTCGCCCGGCTCATCCGCACCGGCATCAGCCGCTGGCTCGCCGACGAGGAGCAAACGCTGCGCGCGGACGGCTTCGACCCGTTCGAACAGGACCGGTTCGCCCATACGCACCGGCGCTCGATCGATTCGCTGCTGGCGACCGTGTCCACGCATTCGCATCTGCTGATCGCCTCCGCGCGGGACCGCGACCAGCGGCTCGCGCGAGCCAGGACGTATCTGGAATCTGTTCCGGAGGCTGGAACGGGCGAATTCGACTATCCGCTGGTCACCACGGTGGTCCGGGCTCGCCGGAGCTGAACGGCGACCGAAATCACCACTGGGGAACGTCCGGTTGGTGCTAATTTCGGAAGTGGCGGTGCTCCCGCCCCGGACGAGCGCGTCGTACCCGGTGACGACAAGACGGCGCAGTGAACGCATCCGTCACTGCGAAAGGTTCTCGATCATGGCCTGGCTCGTTCTTGTCGTTTCCGGATTTCTCGAAACCGTGTGGGCCGCGGCGCTCGGCGCCTCGAAAGGCTTCAGCAGGCTCTGGCCGAGCGTGCTGTTCGGCGGCGCGCTGCTGCTCAGCATGTCCGGCCTCGCGTATTCATTGCGCGAAATTCCGCTCGGCACCGGATACGCGGTGTGGGTCGGCATCGGCGCGGTGGGGACCGCGGGGTACGGGATCGTCGCGATGAACGATCCGCTCACCGTCGGCCGGATCACCTGCCTCGTGCTGATTGTCGCCGGGGTCGTCGGGCTGAAACTGTTCCACTGATCTTCACCCGAGCGCGATCTCCAGCCCGCGCAGCCGCTCCGGCGCGGAAATCACGTCGATCCCGGCAATCAGGTCGCCGTCGAAAACGAACTTCAGGACCACGGCCAGCCGGCCGCGCGGGGCGAGCACCAGGCCGGGACCGCCGTCGACCAACGCGACCTGCGTGCTGCGCGCGACTTCCGAAGCGAGCAGCGCGCCCTTGCTGACCGCTCGGACACCGCGCAGCACCATCGGTGCCGCGCCGGTGTCCGAGTGCAGCACGACGTCTGGGTCGAGCACTTTCAACAGTCCCGCGAAGTCTCCCTCGCGAGCAGCGGCCAGATACGCCTCGACAGCCCCGCGCCGCTTGCTCGCGTCGGCTGGCCCGGCTTCTCCGCCACGCACCCGGCGACGAGCCCGGCTGGCCAGTTGCCGGACCGCCGCCGGGCTGCGGTCGAGGATCTGCGCGATGTCCTCGAACGGCACGGCGAACATGTCGTGCAGCACGAACGCGATCCGCTCGGCCGGGCCGAGGACGTCGAGCACTACCAGCATCGCCAGGCCGACGGAATCGGCCAGCTGGGCTTCTTCGGCGAGGTCCGCGCCGTCGTCCCCGCGGTCGAGCGGGAACGCGTCCAGCGAGTCCTCCCGGCGGCGTTCGCGCGTGCGCAACAGGTTCAGGCAGACCCGCGCGACCACTGTGGTGAGCCAGGCGGGCAGATTCTGCACTTCGGAAATGTCCGCGCTGTCGACGCGCAGCCAGGCCTCCTGCACCGCGTCGTCGGCCTCGCTGAGCGAGCCGAGCATCCGGTAAGCGACCCCACGGAGCCGTGGACGCTGCTCCTCGAATTGAGCCGCAAGCAGGTTCTTTCCGTCCAACTGTCACCCCGCCCCACCGCCACCCTCAACGGAGCGGCCGGGGCCGCGCTGTCACATTCCTGTCTTCGCCGGGTTCATCCCAGTAGGACACCCCCAGTGCCCGACCAGCGGCACTTTACCCGGAAGGAATTGTCATGACGACGATCTTGGTCACCGGCGGCACCGGAACCCTCGGCAAGCTGGTCGTTCCCGCGCTCGGCGACGCGAAGGTGCGCGTCCTCAGCCGGAACGCCAACGGCCCCGACCGGTTCGCCTGCGACCTGATGACCGGCGAGGGCCTGGCCCCCGCGGTCGACGGCGCGGACGTGGTCGTGCACCTGGCAGGCGGTCCGAAGGGCGACGACGTGGCGACGGCGAATCTCGTCCGCGCCGCCGAACGCGCCGGAGTCGGCCACCTGGTTTTCATTTCGGTGATCGCCGCCGACGCGGTGCCGCTTGGTTATTTCCGTCGCAAGCACGAGGCCGAAAAACTCGTCGCCGCGGCGGACGTGCCGTCGACCGTCCTGCGCGCGGCCCAGTTCCACGGGTTCTGTCTCAATGCCGTGCAGGCGGCGGCGAAACTGCCGATCGTGCCGGTGCCCGCGATCAATTTCCAGCCGGTCGACCCCCGGGAAGTAGCCGAGCGGATCGCGCGGCTGGCGCTCGGCGACCCGGCCGGGCGAGTGCGGGATCTGGCTGGGCCCAAGGTGTACGGCATGGGCGAACTGGTCGACAAGTATTTGCAGGTTCGCGGGCGGCGGCGGGTGAAAATGCCGATGCGGATTCCCGGTGCGGCCGGAAAGGTCTATCGCGCGGACGGCAACCTCAACCTCGACGCGGACACCGGCACCCGCACTTTCGAGGATTACCTCGCCGAGCAGTTCGGCTAACGCATATTCCGTTCGAAGACCAGCCGCAGGCCGAGCAGCGTCAGGTCCGGCACGTGCTCCTTGATCGTCTCGGATTCGCCCAGCACCAACGGGGCGAGCCCGCCGGTGGCGATCACCGTGACCGGATCCGAGCTGTCGTGGCGCAATTCCCGCACGATCCGCCGGACAAGCCCGTCGACCTGGCCGGCGAAGCCGTACAGAATGCCGGACTGCAGGCATTCCACGGTGTTCTTGCCGATCACCGAACGCGGCGGGACCAGTTCCACCTTCCGCAGCGCCGCCGCGCGGGCGGCGAGCGCGTCCACCGAGATCTCGATGCCCGGGGCGAACGCCCCGCCGAGGAATTCGCCCCGGGCCGAGATCGCGTCGACATTGGTAGACGTGCCGAAATCGACCACCACGCACGCGGTGGCGTGCAAATGGTGCGCGGCGAGGGTGTTCACCAGCCGGTCCGCGCCGACTTCCTTCGGGTTGTCCACCAGCAGCGCGACCCCGGTGCGCACGCCGGGCTCGACCACGATCTTCGGCACCCGCGCGTAATAGCGGCCGAGCATCACCCGCAATTCCCGCAGCACCGCGGGAACCGTGGACAGCGCGCTGATCCCGGTGACCGCGTCGGCGTGCGGGCCGAGCAGGCCGCGCACGGTGAGCGCGAGTTCGTCCGCGGTCATCCGCGCGTCGGTGCGCATCCGCCAGTCACCGACCAGCTCGGCACCGTCGTAGAGACCGAGCACGATGTTGGTGTTGCCGACGTCGACAGTGAGCAGCAACGAGGTCTTCCTTACTGCGGCTCGCTTTCGCCGCGGCGGACAGGTCAGTTTTCGGCGTGCAGCAACGCGTCGAGACGGCGCGCGTCCGCGGTTTCGGCCACCGGGAAGGTCATCGCGTCCTCTTCGGGCAGCGTGACCGTGCCGCTCAGCAGACCCGATCCGTCCGGCGCGTGCGCCGGGTCGTCCCCGCGCTCGACGATCCGGTTGTAATCGTCCACAAAGATCACTCGCGGCCGGTAGGCGCGCGACTCGGCGTCGTCCATCTGCCCGTAGGCGATCAGGATCACCAGGTCGCCCGGGTGCACCAGATGCGCGGCGGCTCCGTTGATGCCGAGCACGCCGCTGCCGCGCTCGCCGGTGATGACGTAGGTCTCCAGCCGCGCGCCGTTCGTGACGTCCACAATGGACACCTGCTCGCCCTCGAGCAGATCGGCGGCCTCCATCAGGTCCTCGTCGACCGTGACCGAACCCACGTAGTGCAGGTCGGCCTGGGTCACCGTGGCCCGGTGGATCTTCGATTTCAGCATCGTGCGATACATCGTGGACTCTCCCTATTCCCCTGCGTCCGGATCCCCGCTCGGATGTTCCACGGCTTTTCCGAGCAGCACTCCCGCGTTGTCGATCAGCCGGGTACTCCCCACCCGGGCGGCGACCAGCAACCGCGCCTCCCCGTCGACGGGCGCCGGCCCCAGATCGGTTCCCCTCAATTCCAGGTAATCCACTTCCACCTGGGGGCGGGCCGCGAGCGTCTTCCGCGCCATGTCCAGCACGGCGTCGGCTCCGTCCCGCCCGACGAACGCGCCGGCCGTCAGCGCGGCCGACAGCACCACAGCGTCTTCCCTTTGCTCCGGCGTCAGGTAGACGTTGCGCGAGGACAGCGCGAGGCCGTCCCGCTCCCGGACCGTCGGCACCCCGATGACGCGGGTGCCGATGTTCAGGTCCTCCACCATCCGCTTGATCAGCACCAGCTGCTGGTAGTCCTTCTCCCCGAAGAACGCGTAATCCGGGCGCAGCAGGTTGAACAGCTTCGCGACGACCGTCAGCACCCCGGCGAAATGCCCGGGCCGGGCGGCCCCCTCAAGCTCGTCGCCGAGCGGGCCGGGGTTCAGGGTGACCGCCGCGTTGTCCGCGTACAGGTCCGAAGCCTTCGGCGTGAAAGCCAGCTCGACGCCTGCCTCGGCCAAGGTCGCCAAGTCGGCTTCGAGCGGACGCGGGTAAGCCTCGAAGTCCTCGCCCTCGCCGAACTGCAACGGGTTCACGAAGATCGACGCGGCGACAACGGTGTTCGGCAGCCGCTTCGCACGGCGCAGCAGTTCGCGGTGGCCCGCGTGCAGCGCACCCATGGTGGGCACGAGCGCGATCTTCCGGCCGAGGCTGCGCAGACCCCAGCTCACCTTGCTGATGTGCTCGGGCGGCTGGAACGTGTTGAGCGTTCCGCGCTGGAATTTCGGTGTCGTCACGGGGTCTGTCCTTCAGCGGGGTCGGCGAGAAGATCGGTCAGTTCGCCCGCGGCCGCGGGATCGAGCAGGCCGGCGGCGCGGGACCGTTCGGCCGTGCGCCGGGCCAGCGCCCGGTAGGCCGGGGCGATCTGCGGCGCCCGGTCCGTGAGCACGTCGAGGTGCTTGCGGACGGTGCCGAGATCACCACGCGGGACCGGTCCGGTGAGGGCGCGGTCCCCGTGGCGAAGGACATTGTCCAATGCCGCCGAAAGCAGCGGTGCGACGAGTCGTTCCGGATACCCGATTCCGGCGTCGCGCAGGGTTTCGGTGCAGTCGGCGACCAGCGTCATCAGGTGATTCGCACCGTGCGCCAGTGCCGCGTGGTACAGCGCCCGCGCGGATTCGGGGATCCGCACCGGCTCGGCGCCCATCTCGACGGCGAGCGCCTCCCCGACGTTCCACGCGGCGTCGTCGTCCGGTGCCGCGGTGACGCCGATGCTTGCCGCGACAAGACGTTCGAGGTCTTCCTCGCGGCCGGTGAAGGTGAGCACCGGGTGCAGCGCGAGCGGCAGCGCACCGGCTTCCGCGGCCGGGGCCAGCACGTCGATGCCGTGCGCGCCCGAGGTGTGCACCACGATCTGCCCGGCGCGTACCGAATTCGTAGCGACCAGACCACGGACGGTGCCGGCGAGCGCGTCGTCCGGCAACGCGAGCAGGACGAGATCGGCTCTCCGCACGACCTCGTCGGGCGGCAGCAACGGGACATCGGGCAGCAGCCGTTCCGCGCGGTTCAGCGAAGCGGCGGACAGCCCCGACGCGGCGACGACGGTGTGGCCCGCCCTGGCCAATGCCGCACCGAGGACACTGCCCACCCGGCCGGCGGAAACGACGCCCACGGCAAGGCGGGCCGGGCGGTTCATGGCGTGCGCCTGTGGACGCTCATGGCTCGAAACTCCTCATGTTCGTTCCAGTCCCGCTCTTTCGTCGCGGGTACCAGACGACGGCGCGAGAGTAGCCCCGCCCCGGCCGGATCGCGGTGCCCGGGTGACCAGCTTCACCCGGGGCGGCCAATCGCGCCCATACCTTATTGGCAGTCGGCCTCGCACGGTTGTCGTGAGCTCGAATCCCCCGGTGGAACGCCACTTTTGCCACGGTCGAGCTACCCCGGACGGGGAATGTTCACCGACTGTCGCGATTGTTCGCCAATCGCACGGCATCCGCCCGGGCGTCCCGCAGTGCCTGCAACAACTCTTCCTGCCGCCGCCGGTCCTGCTCGGTGCGCAACCGGGTCCGCCGAAGGAATGCGAGCTCCGTCACGCTCGCCTGATACCGCCCGACGGCCCGCGCCGCCGCCCGCCCGGATTGCTTCCGCGCCTGCTTACGCCATTCCCGCCGCCCGGACAGACTGGCGAGCAAGTCGATCTCCGACGGAGCGATCCACCGCGCGGCCGCCATCTTCGGCAACGCGGCGGCCACGATCCGCTGTTCTCTCCGCCGCTGCACCACGATCACGTAGATCGCGGCGATCAGCAGCGGCAAAATCACCAGGAAATACAGGGTGAGGAAGGACTTTCCGCCGTTCAGCGTAGCCGCGGCGTTCCAGAGCGCGTGCAGGAAGACGCCAGCGAGGTACCCGGCCAGCGGCGCGAGAATCCGGATCCACCGCTGCGAGTACCGCGCGGCGATGCCGAACCCGATGCCGGTCATAGCGGTGAACAGCGGATGCGTGAACGGCGAAAGCACGCCGCGCACGAGGAAAGCGGCCAGCACCCCGGAACTGGTGCCGTTGCCGAAGCCGTGGTCAGCGAAGGCGCGGCCGAAGTAATAGATGTTCTCGGTGAAGGCAAACCCAGCGGCCGCGAAGCCCGCGTAGACGACACCGTCGACGATCCCGTCGAATTCCTCGTTCCGCCGCCAGAAGATCAACAGGACAAAGACGCCCTTCGCGGCCTCCTCGACCAGCGGAGCGGAGACAAGCGCGCTGACCTTGCTGCCATTGCCACCACCGAGAAGCAGGTCGCCGAACGCCTCCGCCCCGGTATTGATCAGCAACGCGGTGACCGTGGCAATGCAAGCGCCCCAAGCAAAAGTGATCAAGAGCAACTTCGCCGGCTCAGGCTCCCAGCGATCAACCCAGAGCAACCCGGCGACCACCACGCCGACCGGCAGCAACGCGGCGACAACGCCAATCGCGACGGCCAGCCACCCCACCCGCGCGGTCGCGAGCCCGAAAAGAAAAAGCCCGCACAACGCCACGACGATCAACCCGAGCACCGGAAGGAGCACGGTGATGTGCCGCGAACGAGATGACGTGGACGCAGAACCCGGCGGCGTGGCGGAAAGGGTGCCGTTCACGAGCGGTCACCATACGCAGGCCGCACCGGGGATGCTGGTTGGACATACAGGGTTCAGCCCTCCGCGCGACTCACCTGTGACCCTCGTCCCTTGTCCCGCGCCAGTCCGTGCGGCCACCCTTCACAGACCACCCGACCAACCGGCACCCGCAACCACAACGCAACCACGCACCCAGCCACGCGCACCGACCCCAAACCGCACCAACCCACCAAACACCCAAGCCCACCGCTAAACCGCAACCAGCGCACCCAACTCACCAGTGCACCCACACCGCCCCCGCACCCCGATACGAAGCCAAAAACGCGGCGCGGGGGGGGTTTTTTAGAGACCCTTCTCCCCCCTTCTCACAACCCCCACCCCCCGCTCCCACCCC
>NZ_JBVKDQ010000009.1:250923-332061 GCF_055633755.1 Amycolatopsis sp. NPDC114484
GGGGGTGCTTGTCAAGGCATCTTTCCCGCCTTGACAAGCACCCCCGCGCCGTAGTCACAATCAGCTTCGGGGTGCCCCACGCAACCGAGGCCGCAATGTCGCCGCCAGGCGACGAGCCCCCACCGCCGACATCAATCCTCAGCCCGCCGACGCCGCCGAGGACTCCCCTCCGTCTTCCCATTAGCCGCAAGCAATTCCGTAACCGACCGCCCAGACGCATGGTGCCCAGCCGACGACGCCTCCGCAGCCCGCCGCCCGTGCGGAGACTCTTCCTCCGCACTCTCCTCAGCAGACGCCTCCCAAGCAGGAGGCTCCCCCTCCGGCCGCCGCCGACGCCCACCCGGCACCGGAGCCGAAGCAGACTCAGCCTCGGCCTCCGGCCGACGCCGCCGCCCCCCAGCCCCACTGCCGACCGCGCTGCGCACCGATTCCGGCAACGTCGAATTCACCGCGTCCGCCCCCGGCGCCCCATGCCGTCCAGTAGGCGTGTCCTCCGCCAACGGCGACAGATCCGACCGAGAGAACTGCTCCAGCCGAGACGGCGCGCGCGTCGGCGGCTCAGCCGCGGTTTCCTTCTCCGGCACAGGTTTCTCCGACTTCTTCGGGGCAGGCTCCGCGTGCCGGTGCGCGACCGGTTCAGCGGGCCGGGAAATCGCGGCGGGTTCCGGACGCTCCTCAGCCCGCTGCGGAGCGGGCCGCGCCGCCAACCGGGGCGCCGGACGCTCCTCCTTGACCGGCGGCTCCGGCTTGCTCACCGGCGGCACAGTCCGGGTCGGCTGCGCCTCGACCGGCCGACGAGGCGGCTCCGGCGCGTCGTTCTGCGGCCGAGCAGCTCGCGTGCCCTGGCTGAACGAGCCACGCGGCTCACGAACCCGGTCAGCCTCGCGAGGCAACGGCTCAGTCACATTGCGTTGCCCACGCTCGACAACGTCCTGTTCAAACGCTTCCGGAAGCACATGCGAACCAGAATCGGCCGCCGAACGACGCTCGGCTTCATACGGCTCCGGCGCACGATCACCGCGCGGTTTCGCCGCGCCACCACGAGGACCGGCCTGCGGCTCCGGTGCACCACCGCGAGCGGGCGGCCGCTCAGCGTGCGGTTCCGGCGCGCCGTTGCGCGGCTCACGCGCGGCGAAAGCGTCCGCCACACTGGCGCGTCCCTCGTGCGGACCCGAGCTGCCGCGGGGCACGAACGCCTCCGCCAGGCTGGCCCGAGAATCGCGGCCACCGCGCGGGGCCGGGCTCTCCGCCTCGACGTCGTCCTCGAACGGCTCCGGCTCGGCGGGCGGTTCCGGACGCTTCGGCTTGAGGCGCGGCATCTGCTGGGTGCGCAGCTGGGTCGACCGGTCGCCGTTGCGGCCGGAACCGTTCAGTCCGGAACCGTTCAGTCCAGCGCTGATCGAGCCATTCGCACCGGAAGTCCCATTGGCGCCATTGGTCTTCGCGGCCCCGTTCGAACCGCCGTTCACCGGCGCCCGGCGACGCTCCGCGGGCGTCGCGTCGAGCACTCGGTCCATGAATTCGGTCGGCCGCTCCGGAACATCGACCACCTGCTTCTTCGGAGCGAGCAGCTGAGCCGGTTTCTTGCCATTGCCGTTCTTGGTTTCCGCACCAGCGGAAACGAGCCGCTGCTCGTCGTTCAGCGAGCGCATCCGGGTCGCCTGTGCGGTGAGCGCGACGCGTTCGAGCAGCACCTCGCCGCCGAACAGCGATTGCAGGCTTTCGCGCAGCGCAGCCACTTCGGTACGCAGCGCATCCAATTCTTCGCGCGACTGTGCTTGCGCGGCCTCGCGCGTTTCCGTCTCGAGTTCGAGTTCGTATTCCCGCCGGGCCGCGATCTCGCGTTCCAGCTCCAGTTCGTACACCGCCTGCGCCTCGGCGACCGCGTCCTCGCTGTGCGCCGCGTTCTTGCGGGCCCGGACAGCTAGAAAGGCACCGATCAGGGCAGCCCAGAGCGCCGCGACGATCCCGAGCCGGAGGTACCGGAGGTCGTCGCTGAGCACCAATGCGAGGGTGGCGCCGACGGCGAGGAGCAATCCGACGACAAGCCACGGCCTGCCAGGGCGGCGGCCGTGCGAGTCGTCACCCACGCCAGTCATGCCTGACACCGTACCTTCCGGTGATCCGAATGAGACCTAGTCGGTACTTCGAGCGGCGCCATCGACGCGTTAACCGGTCGTCCCCCGACGGTCCTCCGGTGGCGTCCGGCAGCAGTGCTCGAGCCATAAACCGGCAGCTACGAGCAGCGCCGACGACACCGTCCCGACGACCGCCGACTTGCTGTCGGAGACCGCGGCGACGAGTTCGTCACGTCGCGGGAAAACGTAGCCGAACGCAGCGAGCCAGCCGCCGCCGAGAAACGCCCCGGCCAGCGACGACGCCTTCGCCAGCGCCACCGCCCTTGCGATCCCGACCGCGTTGCCGTGCACCCGGCCCGACTTGATCCGCGACCGGATCGAAAGGGCCAATCCGGCCTCGGCGATCGCGAGCACCGCGAAGGTCACGCCGGCGAGCAACGGCAGCCGCGGCAGATCGCCGTAAGCGGCCTGGAACAGCACGTAGACCACGGCGAGGCCGAGGACCGCGGCCACGACCAGGTCCCGGGACCGCGTGAAGTGCATGTGTCCACCGTACCGAGCCCGTTCTGGCAGGCTTGACTCTCCAGCGACTGGAGACTCCACGATGCCTGACATGCCTGCCACCACGGTCTTCACGATCGGCGAACTGTCCCGGCGCACCGGGCTGCCGGTGAAGACCATCCGGTTCTACTCCGACGAGGGCCTGCTCCCGCCCACGCAGCGGACCGACGCCGGCTACCGGCTGTACGACGCGCACGCGCTCGCCCGGCTGGAGCTGGTGCGGACGCTGCGCGAGCTGGGCATCGGCCTGCCCGAGGTCTCCCGCGCACTGGCGCGCGAGACGACGGTGCGCGACCTGGCGACGAGCCACGTCGACGCCCTCGACGAGCAGATCCGGCGGTTGCGGCTGCGCCGCGCGGTATTGCGCGCGGTGCTGAAACGGGATTCCGAGCTGGAGGAAGTGAAACTGATGAATCGAATCGCCCAAATGCCGGATGAGGAACGCCGCCGTTTGGTGGATGAGTTCTGGTCCGAGATGATGGAAGGGCTCGATGTCGATCCCGAGTTCTACGCGCGAATGCAGTCGGCGAAACCGGATCTTCCGGATGATCCGGCTCCGGAACAGCTGGAGGCCTGGATCGAATTCGCCGAACTCGTGCGGGACCCCGGATTCCGGCAGTCCATCCGCACGATGAGCGAGCGGCATTCGACCGCGCGGGAAGCAGGCGAGTACGAGCGGCCGTCGAAGGCCCAGCAGGAAAACTGGGCGGCCTGGATGACCGACGCCCGGTCCGCGCTCGACGCGGGCCACGCGCCGGACTCCCCGGCCGGACGGGCGCTGGCGGACGCGATCGCGACCGCCTCGGCCCGGCCGGACCAGGACCCGGCCGACCCGGAGGTCCGTTACAAGATGGCCGACGGAATCGCTGTCGGGGCGGATCCGCGCGCCGAGCGGTACTGGCAGTTGCTCGCCACGATCAACGGCTGGCCCGCTATCCCCAGCAGGCAGGACGAGGTGCAGTTCCTGCTGGCGGCGCTGCGGGTCTCGTAAGCGGGGACAGCCCGGACTAGACGAGGGTCAGGTCGGGCCGCAGGACGACGCCCGCCCGGTCGGCCTCCGGCAACCGGGCGAGCAAGTCGGCGGCCCGGCCGTGCCCGGGGACCTCGGCGTCCGGGTCGATCTCGAGCCACGGGATCAGCACGCTCGCCCGGTCCGGGGTCCCGGGGTGCGGCAGGAGCAGCTCCGGATCGTCGGACGTCACGCCCTGCACTGTCACTATGTCGACATCGAGGGTGCGCGGGCCCCAGCGCAGTTCGCGCACCCGGCCCGCCGCCTGTTCGGCAGCCTGCCCGGCGCGCAGCCACGCCCAGTGGTCGCGCGCCGGGTCGTCGACGACGCACAGCGCGTTCAGGAAATCCGGCTGGTCCTCGACGCCCCAGGCTTTCGTCTCGTACACCCCGGACACCGCGACGAGCGCCGGGCGCACCGCGTCGACCGCACTGCGCAGGTAGCCGAGCCGATCACCGAGGTTTGAGCCCAGCGACAGGACCGCGCGGCTCACCGCTCCCGCCGGATGGTGACCGCGACGTCGTCGAAGGTCAGCGGAATCGGCGCGGACGGCTTGTGCACGGTGACCTCGACGGCGGTCAGCCGGTCGTCGCGCATGACCTCGTCGGCGATCTTCCCGGCGACGCTCTCGATCAGGTCGTAGGGCTCCCCGGCGACGATCCCCGCCGCCAGCTCGGCCAGTTCGCCGTAGTGCAGCGTCTTGGTCAGGTCGTCCGACGCCGCGGCGGGCCCGAGGTCGAGCCACGCGACGATGTCGATGCCGAATTCCTGCCCGTCGCGCTTCTCGTGGTCGAAGACGCCATGTCGGCCGAACACGCGCAGTCCAGTGAGCGTGATGCGGTCAGCCATCGGCCCGTCCTTGCTGCCAGGCCGCGGCCACCGCCACGGCGTCCAGTGAAGCCCCCACCTCGTGCACCCGCACCCCCCACGCACCGGCCGCGGCGGCGAGCGCCGAGAGCGACGCGGTGGCGATCTCGCGGCCGTCCGGCGGCCTCGGCACACCGTCCTTTCCGGACAGCAGCCGGCCGAGGAAACGTTTGCGCGAAGCACCCACCAAAACCGGGAAACCCAAGTCCAGCAACGAATTCAGCCCGTGCAGCAACGCCCAGTCGTGCTCCGCGTGCTTCGCGAACCCGAGGCCGGGGTCGAGCACGATCTCGCTCTCGGAAACCCCAGCCGCGATCGCCTCGTCGACCCGTTGCAGCAGCTCGCCGCGCACTTCGGCGACGACGTCGGCATACGTGGCCAGCGCGTTCATGTCCTTGCTGTGCCCGCGCCAGTGCATCAACACCCACGGCACCTTGGTTTCCGCCGCGACCCGCCCCATCGCCGGGTCGGCGAGCCCACCGGACACGTCGTTGATCACCTTCGCCCCGGCCGCCACCGCGGCTTCCGCGACCGCGGCCCGCGTGGTGTCGACCGACAGCACGACGCCTTCGGAAGCCAGCTGCCGGATCACCGGCAGAACGCGCGCGGCCTCGGTCTCCGCGTCGACCCGCGAGGCACCCGGCCGCGTCGACTCGCCGCCGACGTCGATCAGGTCCGCGCCGCGCGCCCACATCTCGCGCGCGTGCTCCAGCGCCTGGTCGAGGTCGAGGTACCGGCCGCCGTCGGAAAAGGAATCCGGCGTCACGTTCAGCACGCCCATCACGGCGCACCGCCCCGGCCGGGGGATCACCGGCGCCCCCGGATCAGCTCGATCGCCTCGGCACGCGACGTCGCCGACGACCGCAGCATCCCGCGCACCGCCGACGTGGTGGTCCGCGCACCGGGCTTCCGAATCCCGCGCACCGACATGCACAAATGCTCGGCCTCGACGACCACGATCACCCCGCGCGGCTCCAGCTTCCGGACCAGCGCGTCAGCGACCTGGGAGGTGAGCCGCTCCTGCACCTGCGGGCGGCGAGCGTAGAGATCGACCAGCCGGGCGAGCTTCGACAGCCCGGTGACCTTGCCCTCGCCGTTCGGGATGTAGCCGACGTGGGCTACTCCGTGGAACGGCAGGAGGTGGTGTTCGCAGTTGGAATACATCGGGATGTCCGTGACGAGCACGAGCTCCTCGTGCGATTCGTCGAACGTCCGCGCCAGCACCTCGTCCGGATCGGTGTAGAGGCCGGCGAACATCTCCTGGTAAGCGCGAGCGACCCGGGCCGGGGTGTCCTGGAGACCGTCCCGATCCGGGTCTTCGCCGCAGGCGAGCAGCAGCTCGCGAACGGCGCGCTCCGCCCGGTCCTGATCGAAGACCGGGCGGATGCCGTCTTTACTGCTTGTCTGATCCGTCGACGTCACGCCGATGCTGCCCCTCGTCCGGCTGCTGGCCGTTCGCGCCGTCGGCGAACCAGCCCTGCTCACGCGGACGGTCTTCGGCGGGGCGCCACGGCTGCTGGCCGCCCGGGGACGTCGCCGGGGTCCAGCCCGGAGGCGCCCCGTAGTTCGGCGGTCCGCTCTGCGCACCGCCCGGGCCACCGGGCTGGTAGCCGCCGCCTGCCGGACCGCCCGGCTGCTGCGGACCACCATACGGCTGGCCCCAGCGGCCGGCACCGTTCGGCCCGCCCGCCGGACGTCCGCCGTTGGCCGGCGGGGCGTACGGGTTCGCGTTCGGGTCCGGGGCCTGATACGGCGGGCCGCCGGGAAGCTCGCCCGCACCCGGGGCGGTGCCGACCGGGGTCGGAGCGGGCTGCAGAGCAGGCTTCTCCTTCTCCGGAGCGGGCGGGGGCCACGGCTCGCCGCGCTCCATCGCCAGCTCGCCCGGGGTCTTGATCGGCGGCTTGTCCGACGGCGTGCGCTCGCCGAACTCGTTGAAGACGGTGATGTGCGGGCGCTTCTCGACGGTCGCGAAGATCCGCTCGAGGTCCTTGCGCTGCAGCGTTTCCTTCTCCAGCAGCTCCATGACCAGGTTGTCGAGCACGTCGCGGTAGGTGTTCAGCACGTGCCACGCCTCGGTGTGCGCGGTCTCGATGAGCTTGCGCACCTCCTCGTCGATCTCGTGCGCCACCTCGAGCGAGTAGTCGGCCTGGCGGCCCGCGGACCGGCCGAGGAACGGGTCACCCTGCTCCTGGCCGTACTTCACCGCGCCCAGGCGCGCACTCATGCCGTATTCGGTGACCATCGCGCGGGCGATCTTCGTCGCCTGCTCGATGTCCGAGGACGCACCGGTAGTGGGCTCGTGGAAGACGAGTTCCTCCGCCGTGCGGCCGCCCATCGCGAACACCAGCCGGCCGATCATCTCCGACCGGGTCATCAGCTGCTTGTCGTCCTCCGGCACCAGCAGGGCGTGCCCGCCGGTACGGCCGCGCGGCAGGATCGTCAGCTTGTACACCGGTTCGATGTCCGGCATCGCCCACGCGGCGAGCGCGTGCCCGCCCTCGTGGTAGGCGGTGATCTTCTTCTCCTTCTCGGAGATGATCCGGCTCTTGCGCGCGGGACCGCCGACCACCCGGTCGACCGATTCCTCGAGCGCGACATCGGTGATCACGTGCCCGTTCTCGCGGGCGGTGAGCAGCGCGGCCTCGTTCAGCACGTTCGCCAGGTCCGCACCGGACATGCCGACGGTGCGCTTGGCCAGCCCGGTCAGGTCGGTGCCCTGCGCGATCGGCTTGCCCTTGGCGTGCACCTCGAGGATCGCCTTGCGGCCGAGCAGGTCCGGCGCGGACACCGGGATCTGCCGGTCGAACCGGCCCGGGCGCAGCAGCGCCGGGTCCAGGATGTCCGGCCGGTTGGTGGCCGCGATCAGGATGATGCCGCCGCGGGCGTCGAAGCCGTCCATCTCGACCAGCAGCTGGTTCAGCGTCTGCTCGCGCTCGTCGTGGCCGCCGCCGAGGCCGGCGCCGCGCTGGCGGCCGACCGCGTCGATCTCGTCCACGAAGATGATGCACGGCGCGTTCTGCTTCGCCTGCTCGAACAGGTCACGCACTCGCGAAGCACCGACACCGACGAACATCTCGACGAAGTCCGAACCGGAGATCGTGTAGAACGGCACGCCCGCCTCGCCCGCGACAGCACGCGCGAGCAGCGTCTTACCGGTGCCGGGCGGCCCGTAGAGCAGAACGCCCTTCGGGATCTTCGCGCCGAGCGCCTGGTAGCGCGCCGGGTTCTGCAGGAAGTCCTTGATCTCGAACAGCTCTTCGACCGCTTCGTCAGCGCCCGCGACGTCGCCGAAGGTCGTCTTCGGCATGTCCTTGTTGAGCTGCTTCGCCTTCGATTTGCCGAAATTCAGGACGCGGTTCCCACCGCCCTGTGCGTTGTTCATCATCCACATCAACAGGCCGAGCACCAGCGCCAGCGGGATCGCGAAGATCAGGATCTGGGTCAGCAGGCTCTGCTGGGTTACCTTGGTGGTGAACTTGATCGGATGGTTCGCCTGGTTGTCGACGTTCGCACCGAGGAGCTCTTTGTAGATGTCGTCGGTCGCACCGCCGGGGAACTGCGCGACGACCTGATCGGTCTGCTGGCCGTCGATGTCGATCTTCTGCGTGAGCAGCAGTTTGAGCTGCTGCTCCTTGTCCTCGAGGCTCGCTTCCTTGACGTGTCCAGCCTTGACCTGCTGCATCGCCGTGGAGATAGGAGCTTGGGTGTAGCCACGATCGCTGTCGAAGATCGTGTTGTAGGCGAACAACGCCAGCAACCCCGCGACGATCCACAGCAGTGGGTTCCTGAGCACGCTCTTCCGGTTCATACGACTCGGCCCTTGCGGCCTCGACCCTCCCTGGTTGGGCGGCTCTTGTGATACCCGCCATCGCGATCTTGACAACCCTTGGGCGCCGCAGGGCACCCGTCCCACCAGGGTACCGTCCGGACGGGCGGGGAAGCCTGGCGAGCCTCTCGCAGGTCAACGGCCAATCCCGCGCGAGGGTTCCCGGTACCGGGCGGCACGTCACCCGGCTATCGGGTGTCCACCGCCACCGAAGCCACCATTTCACCCAGCCTGCTCCGCAGCGTGGCCGGGTCCGCCGGGGCGACGGTGACCCATTCGCGACCGTCCGAACCCGCCCTCGACAAGCTCAAATACCGTCCGGTGGCGGTGTCGAACCAGCCGAGAACCCGGGACCGCTGCCTGCTTCCCAACTGGGACCGGCTGTTCGCTGCAAGCTGACCGCCGCGCAGCCGCGGCTGGCCCGCGATGAGCGCGTAGGTCTCGCGCGGATCGACGGTGGCGCGCTCGCTGAGCGACTGGCGCTTCGCCCGCCGTCCGCCCTTTTCCTCGGGCTGACCGCCGCCCGCGGCGACCGGCACCCGGATCGGCTGGGTGTGCAGCGCCTCGTCCAGCGGAAGAGTGATCGACGCCTCACTGCCGCGCGGGCCGCCCGGCAGCAGCTCGACGATCGTGGACACCAGCGCGTCCGGCTGGATCTCGCGCAGCCAGATGCCGTCCGCGTCCTGGATCGCGACCACGCCGGTGCGCTCGTCGCCCGCGGCGAGCAGCGCGACCGGATGCGCCTCGAACTGCGGGATGTGCAGCGCGTCGATGGAGTGCGGGGCACGCGCGAGCAAGGTCAGCCAGTCCTCGGCGGCGGGCTCGAGCCGGCCGCGCGAGTCGCGGACGCCGCGGGCCTTCAGCTCGGTGTCGACCCGGTGCCGCAGCGACACGCGCTCGTCCTCGGTCGCGCCGTGCGAGCGCACGCGCAGCGGATAGGGCAGCTCGCCCAGCTCCGCCGACTCCCACAGGAAGTCGAATGCCAGCGGCGAGAAGAACTCTTGGTGCATCCGGTGCTGCTCACCCTCCGGTCAACGATTTCCCGCCAGCGTAGCGCCGGATCGGCAGTCTTCAAGCCCCGCAAGGCCCCATCGGGCTCGGCGACTGCCCCCCGTGCCACGGCGGGCAGGGTCAGAACGCGCCCGCGCTGGCCTGGTCGGCCACCCCGGCGAGCATTTCGCCGAGCCGGTGCCGCAAGGTCGCCGGGTCCGCGGGGGCGATGGTGATCCAGTCGCGTCCGTCGTGGCCCTGGCTGGCCTGCGTGAAGTACCGTCCGGTTTCGGTGTCGAACCAGCTCAGCACCGTCGACCGGCTGCGGCCGCCGAGCCGGTTGCGGGCGTTCGCGCCGATCTGGCCGCCGCGCAGGCGCTGCTGGGCGTGCAGCCGGGCGAGAGCCTTGCGGTCCTCGTCGACGCTCGCGCGGCCGGAGGCGTCGACCTGGTTGCCGCGCCGCTGCATGAAGTCGACTCCGGACGCGCCGACCAGCTGCTCCAGCGGCACCGTGATCGACTTCTCCGTACCGCGCGGAGCGCCCGGCAGGAGCGAAATGATCGCCGTGGCCAGGCCGTCCGGCGCGCACGGGTGCAGGTGCAGCCCGCGCTGGTCCTGCACGGCGAACAGGCCCTCGCCGTTGGCGCTGCCCGCGACCGCGAGCAGCGGTTCGCCGTTCGGGTCGAGCAGCTGGACGGTGTCGAGGCTGACGTCCGGCGAGGCGAGGATGCCGAAGTAGTCCTCGACGTGCGGGGCGGGCCTGCCGCGATCGTCCGCGAGCCCCCGGTCGGCCAGTGCGCCGAGCGTGCGCGTGCGCAGCGCCGAGCGCTCGTCCATCGTCGCGCCGTGCGAACGGATCCGCAGCGGATACGGCAGCTCGCCCAACCCGGCCGACTCCCACAGGAAGTCCACCTCGATCGGTGCGAGCAGCTCCGCGTTCGGCATCGACCAACCCCCTACCCCGAGTGTTTGCGAACGCTCGCGGGCGCGTGACCGCTTCCGGTCACGCGCCCGCGAGCACTGCGTCAGTTGTCGTCGTCCGACCACGCGCCGATGACCGGCGGCGGGGTGGCCTCGTTGGCCCCGAACGCGTCGTCCGGGTCCGGCTCGATGAGGAACGAAGCGTGCGTGTGCTCCTCGTCCTCTTCGCCCGCGCCGTGCGCGCCCGCACCGCCCATACCGCCCATCGGGCTCATGCCGCCCTGGGACTGGCCGATGGTGCCGCCCGCCGGGACCACGCCCTGCTGCTGCGGAGCCGCCGACGCGGCGCTCTGCCCGCTCTGGTGCTCGGACGCCGCGGAGGTCTTGCCTTCCTCGTCCTTGCGCGAACCGCTGCGGTTGCCCTCGCCGAGCTTGCCGCCGGCGAATCCGGCGCCCGCGCCGATGGCGCCGAGGCCGAGCGCGGAACCGAGCCCGCTGCCGCCCGTGCTCGCGGGCGCGGCCGGAGCGACCGGGGCCGCGCCGACGCCGGAACCAGCTCCGGCGCCCACGCCCACGCCGGCACCGCCGGCGAGCGAGCCGCCCTCGAGACCGGAGGTGCCGTACTTGCCCGAGTCGGCCGAGACGTGCGCCGGAGCGCCGTGCCCGGCGACGCCAGCGCCGCCTGCCACGCCGTGCGCGCCGACCGTGCCGAAGCTGGCCGGGGAACCGAGTGCGCCCGGACCGTCGGTGTGGCCGATGTTGTTGACGTTGTTGAACGAGTTGCCGTTGAAGTGGTTCGCGGTCGGCTTCATGCCGAGCGAATCCGGGCCGAAGCTCGGGGTCGAGCCGTCGACCTCGCTCATCGCCTGGGTGTAGGCGTTGAAGAACGCGACCTGCTGCGCCTTGACGTCGTTCGCGGCGTCCGCCTGCGCCTTCTGGTCCGCGGCCAGCGCCGCCGGGCCGCCCGCGAGCGCGGCCGTCATGGCCTGCTTCGGGTCGTAGTCGCGCGGGGCGGGCATCTTCTTGACCTCGGCGGCCGCGGCGGCCTGCCGGGCGAGCCGGTCGGCCATCGTGTGCGCGGCGTCAGACGCCTGCGTGCCCGAGTTGGCGATCGCCACGAGCGCGCCCTGCGCACCCGCCGCGCCGTGCCCGACCCAGACGTTGCCCAGTTCGGTGATCGCGTTGTACAGGTCGTCGGACGCCTGCTTCAGCTCGGTGCCGTGCTTGGTCCAGTGCTGCCCGGTCGACTCGGCGGTGCCCGGGTCGTTGTCCGTGGTCGCGCCGACGTAGAGCTGGTGGCTTTCCTGCGACTGCCAGTTCGGCGGGTTGCCGATGGCGCGGTCGCCGCCGATCTCGAAGCCGCCGGAGCTGCTGCGCGCGGACGCGACGATGTCGTTGGCGGTCGAGTTCGAGCCCATCGCGACGGCGGAGCCGGGCGCGGGGACCGAGGACGACGTGCCGTAGCCGGAGGTGTTGTAGCCCGATCCGTCCGGGACGGAGCCGCCCGGGGCCGAGGTGTTGGTGTTCGGTGCCATGACTGCGTGATCCCCCTAGGACGTCAGGCCTTGTTGCGGAACGGGTCGCCGGCGGACTGGTCGATCTCGTGGTAGCGGGCCATCGCCGCGACGATGCCTTCCTCCGCGGCCTGGTACTGGCCGAGCAGGTTCTGCAGCGCGGACGAGTAGGAGTCGCCGCCGCCGTCGGCGCGCTGCACGAACTTGGTCGCCATCGCCTTGCCGACCGGGTTCGCGCCGAGCTTCGGCGGCTGCGCGAGCGTGCCCGCGCTGTTCAGGAGAGCTTCGACCGCGTCCCGACCGGTCCGGATCTTCTTCAGCACGGTCTGCGCGGCGTCCGGGTCGATTCCGACCTGGCCGTTGACAGCGGCGTTCTTGAACGCCGCGGCATCCGCCGAGCTGTTGTTGCCCATCTGCCCTCTCTCCGTTCCCCCGCGCGAGGACCAGCCCGTCGGCTGGTGTCACTCGTCCGCATGGCAATAGGTCTTCGCATAGGTTAACGCACCTGGTCGAGCCCTATGACGCGATTTCGGGCTTCTGGGTTCCGCACCCGAAAGGATTACCTCGAACCGGACTATCCGGACGTGTAGACGTGCGGATCGAGCGTCCCGATGTAGGGCAGGTCGCGGTAGCGCTCGGCGTAGTCGAGGCCGTAGCCCACGACGAACTCGTTGGGGATGTCGAAGCCGATGTACTTGACCGGCACCTCGACCTTCACGGCTTCCGGCTTGCGCAGCAGCGAGACGACCTCGAGCGAGGCCGGGTTCCGGCTCGCCAGGTTCTTCAGCAGCCAAGACAGGGTGAGCCCGGAGTCGACGATGTCCTCGACGATGAGCACGTCGCGCCCGGCGATGTCGCGGTCGAGGTCCTTCAAGATCCGCACCACCCCCGACGACGAGGTCGACGACCCGTAGGACGACACGGCCATGAACTCCAGCTGCGTCGGCACCGGAAGCGCCCGCGCGAAGTCGGTCATGAACATGACGGCGCCCTTGAGGACTCCGACCAGGAGGAGGTCGCCCTGGCCGTTTTCCGGGTGGTCCGCGGCGATCTTCGCCGCCAGCTCCGCGATCTTGTCTTTGATCTGCTGCTCGGTGATGAGCACGGAGGCGATCTCGCCCTCGTACACGGGTCATTCCCCTCGGGTGGTGGGTTCGGGTCCGGCAAGCGAAAGCCTGCCACGCCGCCGTCGAGCCTCCAAGTTGCCTGGCAGCCAGACCCCGCCCTGACCCCGCCAACGGGCCACGAGCGCGTCGACCGAACGCAGGTGCGCGTCGGTGAGCTCGCGGACCCCGGAGTCCAGCAGCCACCTGCGGAGAACCCGTCTGCGCAGCGCAGCGGGCTCGGCCGCGAGGACGGCTACGTCGAGGTCGTCTTCGCGGGCCGCGCGCTCGTGCACGCGCGCGGCGAGTGTGTCCAACGCCTCGGTGTCTTCGCGCAGCTGCGCGGCCGTACGGGCTAAAGCTGGAGCGACTCCACCCGACAGCACGTCCTCCAGCAGTGGCAGTGCTTCCGTACGCAGCCGTACGCGGGTGAAGCGCGGATCAGCATTGTGCGGGTCTTGCCACGGCGTTAGGCCGAGTTCCGCGCACGCCTCAACGGTTTGCGCGCGAGTGACGCCGAGCAGCGGACGGCCCCACGGCGGATCGTGCGGACGCATGCCGGCCAACGACCTCGGTCCGGAGCCACGGCCTAGACCGAGCAGCACTGTCTCCGCTTGGTCGTCTTGGGTGTGGCCGAGCAGTACGAGCCCTTCGCCGTTTGGCAACGCTTCGCGCAGCGCGTGGTACCTCGCGGCGCGCGCGGCTGCTTCGGGACCGCCTTTGCCCACGACGTGCACAGCGTGCACCTCGACGACGTCGATGCCGACGCCCTTCACGGCTGTCGCCGCTTCGGCGGCAACGACGGCTGAATCGGCCTGAAGGCCATGGTCAACGACGAGTGCCCGCGTACGGACGTCTCGGTGCCGAAGGACGTACGCCGTCGCTTCAGCGAGCGCTAGAGAGTCCGCGCCGCCCGACACCGCGACGCACACTTCGCCGGGAACAGCGACCGTCCCGAGGAAATCGCGGACCGCTGTCCGGACCGCGGCGAGCGCGCTCACCCGTGCAGTCGCCGCACCCAGGCCGCTGGGTCGGCGATCTCGGCGCGGGTCGGCAACGTGTTCGGCGAGCGCCAAACCTTGTTGAACCCGTCCATCCCGACCGCGTCGACCACGTGCCGCGTGAACTTCGCGCCTTCCTCGTACTGGCGGATCTTCGCGTCGAGACCGAGCACCGCGCGCAGCAGCCGGTCGAAAAGCCCGCCGCCCTGGCGACGCGCGGTGAACCGGGCCCGGATCTGTTCGACGCTGGGCACGACCTGCGGGCCGACCGCGTCCATCACGTAGTCCGCGTGGCCTTCCAGCAGCGTGGACAACGCCAGCAGCCGGTCGAAAACCGAACGCTCCTTCGGCGACTGCAACAGCTCCGCGATGCCGCCGCCCTTGCCGCGGTTGCGCAGCGCGTCGGGCAGCCTGCCGACCAGCTCGGCCAGACCGTCGGTGGAACTCTCCGCGAGCCCGGACACGAGCCGTTCGACCTCGTCGGCGAAGTAGTCGCGCAGCCACGGCACCGCGGTGAACTGCAGCCGGTGCGTGCATTCGTGCAGGCAGACCCACAGCCGGAAATCGCGCGCGGGCACCTTCAGCGCGCGCTCGGCGGCCACCACGTTCGGCGCGACGAGCAGCAGTTCGCCCTTGTTCTCGGGGCCGCCGAACGGGTCGTACTGGCCGAGCACGCGGGACGCCAGGAACGCGAGCAGCAGCCCGGTCTGCACGCCCGCCCCGGACGCCAGGATCGGGCCGAGCGGACCGCCTTGGGCCGCGGGCAGCGCGCGGCCGGTGAGCACGCCGAGACCGGACGCCGCGGACCGGACCCAGCCGGGCCGGTCCACCACGGTGCCGGGCAGCAGCGGCAGGTCCCGGCCGAGTCCGGTCAGCTCGCGGACGTGCTCCTCCGCCTCGGCGGTCAGCTCTCGCAGGTCGACCACCGCGCGGTCGGCCTCGCCACGGGCGACCTGCGGGCCGCCGCGCACCAGCAGCGCGCCGGTGGCGGCCGCCCGGTCCCAGTCGACCATGGGCCGCCGTCGGGTCTCGGTTTCCTGGCTCACCCTTCCGACGCTACCTTCCGGTCCGGAATCGTGGGCAGTTCAGCCGAGCGGGTTCAGCGAGTCGGCCCAGTGCCGGGCTACTTGCAGCCGCAGCCCCGCAACGCCGTCGCCAGCACGTCGAGCGCCGCCTGTCCCGAGTTCTTGTCCGAGCCGTTGGACATGAACGCGAAGGCGAGCACGCGGTTGTCGCTGTCGAGCACATACCCGGCGAGGGTGTTGACGCCGGTGAGCGTGCCGGTCTTGGCCCGCACCCAGCCCCTGCCCCCTTGGGTTTCGCCCGAGTGGTACCGGCCGTGCAGCGTGCCTTCCGGGCTGCCCGCGACCGGCAGCCCGGCCAGCAGCGGACGCAGCTTCGGCGTGTTCGGGTCCTTGCCGTCCGGACCGGCCGCCGCGGCGAGCACCTGCGCCAGCAGCCTGGCGGGCACCTTGTTCTGATTGGACAGTCCGCTGGTGTCGAACAGCTGAAGGCCGTTGACGTCGAAACCGTGGTCTGCCAACACCTTCTTCACCGCGGCGGACGCACCGGCGAACGACGCTTCCCCGCCGGTGGCCATCGCGACCTGGCGGCCGAGCGAGTCGGCGAGCACGTTGTCGGAGATCTGCAGCAGCGCGTACGCGAGGTCCGGCAGCGGAGCCGACTGGACTTCGCCGAGCACCTTCGCGCCTTCGGGAGCCTTGGCGGCCCCGGCCGGGGACGCGCCGAGCTTGTCCGCGACGAGCTGGGTGAGCGTGGTTCCCGGGTTGCCCGAGCGCATAGTCTCGTCGGCCTTCGGGTTGCCGCGTCCGCCGTCGGTCATGGCCGGGACGATCGGAGCGCCGTACAGCGACGGCGCGTCGCCCGGTTCCCAGCCCGGCGCGGTGTTCGGACCGCTGAAGGCGCTCGCGTCGAGCTGGACCTTCGTGACGGTTCCGCCGGCCTTCTTGACCTGGTTGACGAGGTCGTCGACGTGCGCCGCGCCCGGGTAGAGCGGCGAATCGGTGCCGACCGGCAGCGCGGTGAGCGACGGGTCGCCGCCGCCGACGATGACGACCGTGCCCGGCTGCGCGCCCTGGACGATCTTGGTGGAGATCCGCTTCGTCGGCTCCATCGCGAGCAGCGCGGCGGAGACGGTGAGGATCTTCGTGGTCGACGCCGGGGTCAGCGGCGTGTTCGACGCGTGGTCCCACAGCACGGCGCCGTTGGCCGGGTCGATCACACTGCCGCTGAGCTGGGAGAGCGCTGCCGCACCGGCGGGACCGGACAGTTTCGAGGCAACGCCGTTCGCGGAGGGTCCCTGTGCGGAGGTGTCCGGGCCGTGCAGCGCGAGGCTGGCGTCGGCGGGGTCTGGCTCGCTGCCCTTCGGCGCGTTCGGCGCCCACGGCAGCCCAAGCCGGTTGGACACGGCAGGCACGGCCGACGCACCACCCGCGGCGGCCAGCAGAAGCAGCACGACGAGCGCCAGGATCAACACCTTCCGCCGCGGCTTCTTCCCCTCGGGACGAGGCTCGTCGCCCTGCGGCGGAATCGGCCCGCCACCAGCGGGAGGCTCCGGGGGCTCCACGGCGGCGCGCGGCGGAATCTGCTCCGGACCTGGGCGTTCCGCGAAGCCTTCCGCGGGCGCGGGAATGCCGACGGTCGCCTCGGACGGCCCCTGCCGCGCATCAGGTGCGACGGGGAAGCCTCCGGCCGGACGCGGGATCCCGACGGTCGCCTCCGCCGGGAACTGCCCACCGTGCGGGTCGATCCGCATCGGCCGCACGTGCCCCGCCCCCGCGGGCGGGACGGTGCCGGGCTGCGGTTCGGGCAGCCCGGGACGGACGGGGATCTCGATCTGCTGCGACCACGGCTCGGATCCGGATTCGTTCCGGTTCGCCTGAGACTCGTTCCCGGGACGGCCGGACTGACCTGGGTTGGCGCTGGAAGCCCGGTTTTCCTGCAACTCATTCCCGGGGCGGCTGGACTGACCCGAGTTGGCGCTGGCAGCCCAGCTTTCCTGCGACTCGCTCCCGGAACGGCCAGACTGACCCGGGCTGGCGCTGGCAGCCCAGCTTTCCTGCGACTCATTCCCGGCTCGGCCAGACTGTCCCGGATTGAGCCGAGCGGCCGCGGGCCCCGGGGCCGGGCCGGTTTCGCCGCGGTAGCCGGGCCAGTTCTCCGCCGATCCGTCACCAGCGCGGCCGGGCTGAGCCGAGCCGGGGCCAGCGGGTTCGCCCCGGAAGCCAGTCCGGTCGTCCCCGCCACGACCCGGTTGCGCGTTGCCTCGCCCCTGCGCCTGGTCGGAGGGTCCAGCGGCAGCCGATTCGCCGGACTCGTTGCGGAAGGCGGTCCAGCCCTCCTTGGGCGGTTCCTCCCCCTGCTCGTCCCGCGCGACGATCGGGCGGAACGCCGCCCAGCCCTGGTTGTTTTCGCCCGTTCCAGGGTTTTCGTCCCGGAACGCGGCGAACTGCTGCCCCGGCTTCCCCGCGGCTTCGGCAGGCCCAGCGGACTGGCCAGACTGGCCAGACTGGAACGGATTCCACCCCTGCCCATCGCCCGACGCCCCCGAACCAGCTCCGGCGGGCTCGAACAGCGAGTTCCCCGGCTTCCGCGCGGCCTGCCACGCGGGCGAGGACTCCTGGTTGCCAGGCTGACCAGCCGAAACGTTCGGCTGCGCCCGGACGGTCTGTTCCGCGGCCCCCGCCGCGAACGGCCTGGACTGTTGCCGCGAAACCTGGGAAGTCTCCTCCGCGGACGGCCTCGGCCGCTGCTGCGAAACCTGGAAAGTCTCCTCCGCGGCCCCCTCCGCGGAATCGACCGTCGAGGACTGCACCGTCGCCTCGGCGTCCGGACGGCCCGCGTTGTCGCCGGGCCGCGGCACCCCGGCCACGAACCGGGTCGGCCCCTCCACCGGCACCCACGGGGCCTGCGGCTTCGGCTCCTCAGCGCGGCCGGAAGACCCGGGCGCCGACGCGCCGCTCATCCGGTCGGCCAGGTTCGAGCGGGGCGGTTCCGGCGGCGAGGCGGGAGCGTCCGAGGGCGCGTTGAGCCCGGGGACCTCCTCCGGCGGGACGTTCGGCTTGAACCACGATCCCGGCCCCTCTCCCGGTGTGACGTTCGGCACGGAAAGCTGCGCGGTGGCTCCCGCGTCGCGCTTGGGCAGGGGGAGGCGGGAGGTCGCCCGGTCCGTTGCGGACGAGGTGTCCTCATCGCCCGTGGGCCACCTCGGCTGGTCGTTTTCCGGCACCCACCACTCCTTCTCACCCGCCCCCGGAGGGGCCAAGGTCACATGCCGTCTGGCCGACATCGGCGCGACCCGCCGATGGGGCGTAGTCCACACTAGTGACGTCAACGAGGTCATTAGGTTGCCGCCCACGAGCGCGTGGGACACCGAGATTCGAGAAGCAGCGAGGACGGCCGTGGAATTCGACGTCACGATCGAAATCCCCAAGGGGGAGCGCAACAAGTACGAGGTCGATCACAAGACCGGTCGGATCAAGCTCGACCGGACCCTGTTCACCGCGACCCAGTACCCGGCCGACTACGGCTTCATCGACGACACGCTCGGCCAGGACGGCGACCCGCTCGACGTGCTCGTGCTGGTCCAGGAGCCGACGTTCCCCGGCTGCCTGATCCGCTGCCGCGCGATCGGCATGTTCCGGATGACCGACGAGAAGGGCCCGGACGACAAGGTCCTCGCCGTTCCGACGAACGACCCGCGCCTTGAGCACCTGCGCGACATCCACCACCTGAACGAGTTCCACAAGCTCGAGATCCAGCACTTCTTCGAGGTCTACAAGGACCTCGAGCCGGGCAAGAGCGTCGAGGGCTCCTCCTGGGTGGGCCGCAACGAGGCCGAGGCCGAGATCACCCGCTCGTACGAGCGCGAGAAGGACCGCCTCGCCAAGGAAGAGATCGACGGCGCGGAGCACCACTGAGCCACGCGAAAAGGGGCCGTCCACCTTCTCTGGTGGACGGCCCCTTTTTACTGGCCGATCAGCCCGCGAGGGCCAGTTCGCTCGCTTCCTGCTCGGCGCGCTGCTCCATCGCCGACTTGTCCGAAAGCGGCTTCTCCCGCAGCAGCCAGACCAGCGCGAACCCGACGGTCAGCACCGCGCCGCCGATCAGGAACACCGTGCTCATCGAGCTGGAGAACCCTTCCAGGATCGGCCGGGCGAGCACCGGGTCGAGCGTCGACAGGAACGAGGTGTCGTTCACGTCGAGCCCGCCGCCCGCCATCTGCCGCGCGAACTCCGGGTGCTGCGCCAGCGCCGCGGTGTAGGCCGGGGAGGCCGTCGCCGAGCGGACCGCCGCCGCGATCCGGTCGCCGACCGTGCTGAACAGGATCGACAGGAACACCGCGGTGCCCGCCGTGCCGCCGATCTGCCGGAAGAACGTGACCGACGAGGTCGCGACGCCGATGTCGCGGGGCGAGACGTCGTTCGTGGCGGCCAGGGTCAGCGTCTGCATGGTCGAGCCGAGGCCCAGTCCGAGCACGAACGCGATGGCCATGACCACTCCGAGCGCGGTGTCCACGCCGATCATCGAGAACGCGTACACCGCCGCGGCCATCAGGCCGAGTCCGGCGACCGCGAAGCCCTTGTACCGGCCGGTCCGGGCGATGATCCGGCCGCTGCCGAGGCTCGCGACCATGATCCCGAGGGTGAGCGGCAGCATCTGCAGCCCGGCCTGGGTCGGCGTCGCTCCCTTGACGATCTGCAGGTACAGCGGCAGCGACATCATCGCGCCGAACATCCCGATGCCCTGGATGACAGTGACCAGCGTCGACACCCGGAACACCCCGTTGCGGAACAGCCGCAGCGGCAGCAGGGCGGCGTCGCCCATCCGGCGTTCCTGCAGGATGAACAACACCACGCCGAGCGCGCCGACCAGGTACATCGCCAGCGACGCGGGCGAACCCCAGCCCCATTCGCGACCCTGCTCGGCGACGAGCAGCAGCGGCACGAGGCCCAGCGTCAGCGCGCCGGCTCCGAGGAAGTCGACCTTCTGGTCCACGCGGGTGTGCGGGAGGTTCAGCACCTTGCTCACGACGACCAGCGCGGCGAGCGCGATCGGGACGTTCACCATGAACACCCAGCGCCAGCCGGTGAGGCCGGCGAACGAGTCGAGTCCGGCGAAGAACCCGCCGACGACCGGGCCGGCGACGCTCGAAACGCCGAACACGGCCATGAAGTAGCCCTGGTAGCGGCTGCGTTCCCGCGGCGAGGTGATGTCGGTGATGATCGCCAGCGCGAGCGACATCAGACCGCCGGCGCCGAGGCCCTGGAACGCGCGGAACGCGGCCAGTTCGTACATCGATCCGGCCATCGCGCTCGCCAGCGAACCGGCGAGGAACAGCGAGATCGCGGTCAGGTACATCGGCTTGCGGCCGAAGAGGTCGGACAGCTTGCCGTACAGCGGCGTGGAAAGCGTCGCGGTGATCAGGTAGGCGGTGGTGGCCCAGGCCTGCAGGCTCTGTCCGTGCAGTTCGTCGGCGATGGTCTTCATCGCCGACGACACGATGGTCTGGTCGAGGGCCGCCAGGAACATGCCGAGCATCAGTCCGGACAGAACCGTGAGGATCTGCCGGTGTGAAAGCCGTCCGTTCGTGGTGGCGCCCCCTTCCGCAGTGGCGGTGTCGCTCATGGTGGTCTCCCTCAGTGCCCGAGTACTTGCTTGTATCCCTCAACTACTTGCTCGTCACAACTGTTCCCGAAAAGCTTGCATTCATCAACCAAATATCGTGTGACGCTAGTCTCCTGCCGGGCGATGTCGAGAACGCGCGACCGGCTCCGTCCCTGGCGCGAACGTGACGGCGACGAGCCGCCACCAGCACGGAGGAGAACCACAATGGCCAAGTACCTGCTGCTCAAGCACTACCGCGGCGCGCCGGCTTCGGTGAACAACGTCCCCATGGACCAGTGGACGCCCGAAGAGGTCACCGCCCACATCCAGTACATGCGCGACTTCGCGGATCGGCTCGTGGAGACCGGCGAGTTCGTCAGCGAGCAGGCGCTGTCGCCGGAAGGCACCTTCGTCCGCTACGACGGCGAGGGCCGCCCGCCGGTCACCGACGGGCCGTTCGCCGAGACGAAGGACGTCATCGCGGGCTGGATGCTCATCGACGTCGACAGCTACGACCGCGCGCTCGAACTGGCCGGTGAGCTGTCCGCGGCGCCCGGCGCGGGTGGCAAGCCGATCCACGAATGGCTCGAACTGCGCCCCTGCTACGGCGTGACGCCCTCGGTGACCGAATGAACGAGGAGTTGCTGCGGGAGCTCGTGCCCGCGGTGATCGGCATCCTCGTCCGGCGCGGAGCGGATTTCGCGTCGGCCGAGGATGCCGTGCAGGAAGCGCTGATCCGCGCGCTGGACGCGTGGCGGGACGACCCGCCGCGCGATCCGAAGGCGTGGCTCATCGCGGCCGCGTGGCGTCGCTTTCTCGACGCCACGCGGTCGGAATTCTCGCGCCGGGGCCGGGAAGTGGCGATCGACGCCGAGCCGCAGCCCGGTCCGGCGTCCGCCGTGGACGATTCGCTCCAGCTCTACTTCCTGTGCGCACACCCGTCTTTGACGCCGTCGTCGGCCGTCGCGCTCACCTTGCGCGCGGTCGGCGGGTTGACGACGAAGCAGATCGCGCAGGCGTATCTGGTGCCGGAAGCGACCATGGCGCAACGGATCAGCCGCGCGAAGCGGACGGTGTCCGACGTCCGGTTCGACGCGCCCGGCGACGTCGCGACCGTGCTGCGCGTGCTGTATCTGGTGTTCAACGAGGGCTACTCCGGCGAACTCGACCTCGCCGCCGAAGCCATCCGGCTGACCCGGCAGCTCGCGGCGGGTTTCGACCATCCCGAGGTGGCCGGTCTGCTCGCGTTGATGCTGCTGCACCACGCGCGCCGGGCCGCGCGGACGAAGCCGGACGGCAGCCTCGTGCCGCTCGCCGAACAGGACCGCGGCGCTTGGGACACCCGGCTGATCGCCGAGGGCGTCGACATCCTGCAGGCGGCGCTGGCCCGCGACCAGCTCGGCGAATACCAGGCCCAAGCCGCGATCGCCGCGCTGCACGCCGACGCCCTCGCGGCGGAGGAAACCGACTGGGTGCAGATCGTCGAGTGGTACGACGAGCTTCTCGCGCTGACCGACAGCCCGATCGTCCGGCTCAACCGGGCGGTCGCGGTCGGCGAGGCGGACGGACCTCGCGCCGGGCTGAAGGCGCTGTCGGAACTGGACGACAAACTGCCCCGACACACCGCGGTGGCGGCTTACCTGCACGAACGCGACGGAGACATCGGCACGGCTGCGCGGCTGTATCGGGAGGCGGCGGGGAAAGCACCCAACGTGGCCGAGCGCAATCACCTGATCAGCCAAGCGGCCCGGCTCAACCACTCGTGAGTGGCGATCACGGTCAGCACCGCGATCGCCACTCAGGAGGTCACTCGCTGTAGCCCGGGATCGGGAACGGCTGCAGGAACTCGCGGATCTCCGCCGCGATCGCGTCCAGCGCGCCGTCCTGCTGCGCCGCCGCGGCGGTCACGGTCCGGTCGATCCAGTCCGCGACCTGCACCTGGTGCTCGGGCTTGAGCCCGCGCGTGGTGATCGCCGACGTGCCCAGCCGGATGCCGGACGGGTCGAACGGCTTGCGCGGGTCGAACGGCACGGTGTTGTAGTTCAGCTCGATGCCCGCGCGGTCCAGCGCCTGCGCGGCGGGCTTGCCGGGCACCGCCTTGTTGGTCAGGTCGATCAAGAGCAGGTGGTTGTCCGTGCCGCCGGAAACGAGGTCGTAGCCGCGCTCGACCAGCGCTTCGGCCAGTGCCTTGGCGTTCGCGACGATCGTGTGCGCGTACTCGGAGAACGACGGCTGCTGCGCCTCCCCCAGCGCGACCGCGATGGCGGCCGTCGTGTGGTTGTGCGGGCCGCCCTGCAGGCCGGGGAACACCGCCTTGTCGACGGCCTTGGCGTGGTCGGCGTCGGAGAGGATCATCGCGCCGCGCGGACCGCGCAGCGTCTTGTGCGTGGTCGTGGTGATGACCTGCGCGTGGCCGACCGGCGACGGGTGCGCGCCGCCCGCGATCAGGCCGGCGATGTGCGCGATGTCGGCGACCAGCACGGCGTCGACTTCGCGGGCGATCTCCGCGAACGCCGGGAAGTCGATGGTGCGCGGGATGGCCGTGCCGCCCGCGAAGATCAGCTTCGGCCGGTGCTGGCGGGCGAGGTCGCGGACCTGGTCGAGGTCGACGCGGCCGGTTTCCTTACGCACTCCGTAGCGGACCGGCGTGAACCACTTGCCGGTGGCGGACACGCTCCAGCCGTGCGTGAGGTGGCCGCCGTCGGGCAGCGCCATGCCGAGCACGGTGTCGCCGGGCTTGGCGAACGCCAGGTACACCGCGAGGTTGGCCGGGGAGCCGGAGTACGGCTGGACGTTCGCGTGGTCTGCGCCGAACACCGCCTTCGCGCGCTCGATCGCCACCTGCTCGACCTGGTCGATGAACTGCTGGCCCTCGTAGTAGCGCTTGCCGGCGTAGCCCTCGGAGTACTTGTTGGTGAGCACGCTGCCGGTGGCCTCGAGCACCGCCTGCGAAACGTAGTTCTCGGACGCGATCAGGCGGATCTTGTCGTGCTGGCGTTTCGCCTCGTCCTCGACGAGACCGGCGATCCGCGGATCCGCCGCGGACAGGGCGGACAGGGCGGGCTGGTGTGTCATGGCGTACTCCGGCTCTGCAGTGGCCCGCACCCAGGCGCGCGGTGCCGGCCTCGTCGTCGCTCCCCGGTGGTGCTCCACCTCTTAAATGGCGCCAGTCGCTGCTGCGGACGCAGTTTAGTGCACCCCGCCAGCCCCGTCCGGTCCGCGGGAAACGGCTCAGACCTGCTCGAGGCCGCCGCGGTGGCGCCGCGCGAGTTCCTGGTAGACCGCCGCGTTGTGGTCGACCCACACCCGCGCGGAATCGGTGAGTTCCACGAACTTCTTCGCCGGGCTGCCCATGGCGATCATCTCCGCCGGAACCTCGGTGCCGGGCGTGACCGTCGAGCCCGCGGCGACGAACGCGCGCGGGCCGATCACCGCGCGGTCGAGCACCGTGGAACCGTTGCCGATCAACGCTTGTTCGCCGACCGTGCAGTCGTGCACGAGGCACTGGTGCCCGACGGTCACGTTGCGGCCGACCTCGGTCATCTCGGGTCCGGAGTGGATCACCGAATTGTCCTGGATGTTCGCGCCCTCGCGGATGACGATCGGACCGAAGTCCGCGCGGATCACCGCGCCGTACCAGACCGAAGCGTCCTTCTCGACGGTCACGTTGCCGATCAGGGTGGCGGTGGGGGCGATCCAGGCGTCCGGGTGGACCTGCGGGCTGACGCCGTCCAAGGAGAACAAAGGCATGCCGGGAGCCTAAGCGGCGTCAGCGGTATCCGGCGAAGCAGAGCGCCTCGATGTCGCCGCGGAGGCTCGCCGACGACCGCGGCCGGACCCGTTGCTGCACTACCGCGCCGAGCAGATAGCTCAGCAGCGAGCGGGCGCGGGCGCGCGGATCGTCGACGTCGAGCGGGGCGAGGAGTTCGACGAGCAGTTCGGTGATCGAGGTGAGCATGGCGTCGATCGCCTGCGGATGCTGCGCCCGGCCCGCCGCGATCCAGTACTCGAACCAGAGGAACGCGCCGCGCGGATGGTCGGCGAACTCGGCGAGGTAGGCCTCGGTCACCGCGAAAAGCCGCCGGCGCGGGTCGGAGTGCTTGTCCGCGACCTTGCGCAGATCCGCCGCGAAAGTGTTGATGTGCGCGGCCATCGCCCGGTCGATGAGCACGTCGATGTCGGCGAAGTAGTAGTGGATCGCGCTCTTGGTGAGCGGTCCGGCCTCCGCGATCGCGCGTACCGTGCAGCCGCCGAGTCCTTCGCGGGCGAGGACCTTGCGAGCCGCCTCCACGATCTGTTCCTGCTTCTGCAATTGATTGGGCGACAGCTGGGTGCTGCGGCCGGGCACGGCGCTCACGGTGATCCTCGTTACGTTTGTCAGGACGGCAGCCCTGAATCCTAGGCCAGTCGTCCCAACGTCTTCCGGCGGGTGAAAAACCGGATTGGCCACCCCGGTCCGCGCAGCGGACAATGCCCGGCATGGTGATCTCAGGGGACAAGGGGCTCAGCGAGGCGGCGCGCCGCCAGCTGGAAAAGGAAATCGCGGACCTGCGCGCGCAACGGGAGGCGCTCGCGCCGCAGCCGGGCGAGCAGGAACGCACGGGGGACGCCGCCGACCAGGCGGACGTGATCGACCGCGCCGAGGCAGCGGCGCGACTGGACCGGCAGATCGCCGACGTCACCGCGAAGCTGGAGCACGGCGCGTACGACAGCTCGCTGCTTCCGGACGGCACGCGCGTTTCGCTGCGTTTTTCCGACGGTGACGAGGAAGAGTTCACCGTGGTGACCCTTCCCGGCGAGGACGCCGACGCGATCACCTCCGACAGCCCGCTCGGCATCGCGTTGTCGAAAGCGAAGGCAGGCGAGGAAATCAGCTACCGCACCCCGCGTGGACAGGCCACCGCGACGGTGCTGAAGCTGACCCCGCCCGCTAACTGACCACATAGGACAGACAATGGCCGCCCCGGTCTCCGGGGCGGCCATTGTCATTGGTCCGCGCCGGCCACCGTTTCGGCCTGATACGCGTAGACGCCGTCGTTCTCGACCGCGACGTGCCAGCCGCCGCAGTCCTTGTCCATCCGCTTGTGCTCGCCCGCCGGCCACCAGTCCGCGGTGAGCGTCGGGGCCTTCGCCTCGGCTTTTCCTGGCCGGCAAAGGGAAGGAAGCCCGGACGCGCCTGGCTGGTAGCGCAGGATCCGCTCCGAACCGGTGGTGCGGATCAGCTCGGTGACCGACTTCGCGTCGTCGGGCACCCACGACGGAAGCCGGGCGTCCGGGTTGGCCTTGCCCTGTTTTCCGGTGTCGTAGGAGACCGTCTTCACGTGGCCGTTCGACTTCTCCTCGATCGAGGCGCCGACGCCGCACGACGCGACCGTGGCCAGCGCCGCGATCCCGGTCGCGGCCAGTACCGTCTTGTTCCGCACGTTGCTCATGGCTTCCAGTCAACCGAGACCGGCGTGGCGCGCCCTCGTTCTTCCGGCCCTAGCTGCTGGCCAGTCGGCCGACTCCGTCCCTCAGATGAGTGAAATCGCGGGTCATTCTTCGCGGTCGAGATGAGCCCGCAGCGCGGCGAGCGGACCGTCCCAGTCCCGCGCAAGCGCGGCGAGGAACTGCTGCGCGACCCGCATCGGCGCGGAATCGAGCCGATACCGCACGCGGCGGCGCTCACCGGGTTCGGCGGCGACCAATCCGGCGTCGGACAGCAGGCCGAGGTGCTTGGCGATGGCCTGCCGCGAGATCGGAAGCCGGGCCGCGAGATCCGTCGCCGTCGCCGGACCGCGCGCGGCCAGCTCGGCGAGGATCGAGCGGCGGGTCGGATCGGCGAGCGCGGCGAAAACCTGCTCGGCGACCGCTTCGGAGTCAGCCGGCATCGAGACTGGCCGCCAGCTCGTCGAGTTCCCGCGCCCAGCCTTCGACGTGCGAGCGATAGGTGGCCGGGTACTGGCTGTCCGGCAGCTGCGCGAACCCGGATTCGACCACAGTGAGCCGGGTTCCGCCGTCGCGCGCCCGCAACGTGAACTCGACGTACGTGCGCCGCGGGTCGCCCTCCGGCATCCCGTCGACCTGCCAGGTGAAGCCGAACACCGCGGGCTCCTCGACGCGTTCGACCCGGATCTCGGCAGTGCGCTCGCCGATCCACGCGACCCGCCCGACTCCGCCCGGGCGCAGGTCGATCTCGGCCTCGTCGCCGAACCAGGCGCTCAGGCCGTCGGCCGTGGTCAACGCCGTCCACACCGCCGCAGGCGGCTGTGCCAGCTCGACCGTCCGCTCGATGCGGTCGGGAAACCCCATGCCGTGCTCCTTCCGGGCCGAGCCTAGGCAACCACACCCCATTGACGCAACCAGACGGTTGCCATAGTGTCGCAACCGTCCAGTTGCATTACTTCGCGAGAGGAAGACCGATGAACTCCTTCACCACCGAACTGACCGTCGACCGCACCCCCGAGGAGGTCTTCGCCGCGGTCACCGACGTCCGAGCCTGGTTCAGCGAGTCGATCACCGGCATCGCGACGGCGGTCGGCGACGAGTTCTCGTTCATCGACAAGAGCATCCCGACGAGCCGGATCCGGGTCACCGAACTCGTGCCCGGCCGCCGGATCGCCTGGCACGTCGAAGACGCGTACATCGCCTTCATCGACCAGCACGACGAGTGGACCGACACCCGGATGACCTTCGACATCACGCCCGGTCCCGGCGGTACGACGCTGCGCTTCACCCACCACGGCCTGACCCCGGAGAGCGCTTGCTACCGCGATTGCTCCCGAGGCTGGACGAGCTGCGTCAACACCAGCCTGCACGCGCTGCTGACCACCGGCGTCGGCCAGCCGATCCCGAAATCGGAAGCCCCGGAAAGCCAGCCTGCCGAATAATTCCCTCAGGGGAGTTGGAGATCGGAGGTGTCGCGCTTGACGTGCATCCCCCACAGCGTCTCGGCGATGTCGGCCGGGTCGATCTCCGGAAACTCGGAATTAGGCTCGATGGCCCCGGACAGCAGAGCGGCGTGGACGGCGCTTCCCTGGATCATGGCTCCGACCTGAAGCGTCGCCGCGTGCACGCCGTCGGGCGAGATCTCGGCCGCCAAGCTCTGGAGGTAGTTGCGGGTCGCGGCCATCGCCGGGCCGATGCCGCTGAGAACGGGAGCGGGATTGGTGGCCGAGACGCTCTGGCTGATCAGAATGCTGCCCTCGCCGCGGTCGCGCAGTTCCCCCAAAACGGCCTGCACCAAAGCGATCGGGGTGAGGAAATACAGGTCGAGGAGCCGCTGCGCCGTCGCGGTGGTCAAGTCGGCGGCGGGAGTGAAACCGTTCAGGTCCAACGGCGAGTACGACACCACGTCGATCCGCTCGAAGCGGTTGCGGATCTCGTCGACCAGCGCGGGAATCTCCGCCGGACGCGCGAGATCCGCGGGAAACGCCGCGGCTTCGATGCCCTCCGCGGCCAGTTGATCGGCCAAGGCCGCGAGCCGTTCACGGTTGCGCGCGACGAGGGCGATCCGGAACCCCTCGCGGCCGAAGCGCCGGGCGATCGCGGGACCAAGGCCGGTGCCAGCACCGAGCAGGACCAGGGTTTTCGGCACAGAACCTCCATAAGTTGATGATGGTCTCAACTTTGGCGCCAAGTTGAGACCATTGTCAACTTTCTCGCCCGGACCTACGATGACCTGGTGCAAACGGAGGGGAAGCCAACGCTGCGACGAGACGCGCGGCGAAACCAGGAGCGACTCCTCGCCGCGGCGGCGGAAGCCTTCCGGGAGAAGGGTTTGGCGGTGCCGCTGGAGGAGATCGCGCAGCGGGCGGGCGTCAGCGCCGGAACGCTTTACAACCGCTTCGGCGGGCGCGAAGGGCTGATCGACGCGGTAATGCCCGAACTGGTCGCCGAGCGGATGGCCGAGGCGATGCGCCGCGCGGAGGCGGTCGACGACCCGTGGGAATCGTTCGTCACCTACGTGACCGTGCTGTGCGAACAGCAAGCCGACGACCCCGCGTTCCGGGACGCGGTCAGCCGGCAGCTCCAGGACGCGCCGGAGCTGACCGCGCGGTGCACCGCCGAACTCGCGAAGTCGGTACGACTGCTCGAACGCGCGCAGCGGGCCGGAGCCCTGCTCGCGGATGTCACGTCCGAAGATCTGATGCTGCTGATCTTCACGAACGCGCTGATCGTGCGCGAGACCGTTGAGGCAACCCCGGACGCGTGGCGGCGCACGCTCTCGTTCAGCCTCGCCGGACTGCGCGCCGGTTGTGGTAGCTAGGAAGCATGCGAAGATCCTTTTCCCTCAAGGGAATCCGATGAACGATGACGTTTCCCAGAACCTCGTCGTCTTCCGAATCAAAGGCCTACCCGAACCAGTGCTGGCCAGCGCGCCCACTCAGGCCGAGGACGCCGTCGAGCAGGCGTGGACGAGCGTCCGCCGGCAGCACAAAGTGCGTGGGTCCGCCGTTTTGGCGGTGTACAGCGAATGGCAGCCCTCCGCGGCCGACCAGAAATTCATGGCCAAGAACTTCCGGAAGGCCGAGTGCACCTACAGCTTCACCCGGCCCGCTCACGGTGAATGGGACCGCGCGTTCGCCGAAGCCCGCGCGGTGATGGCCGAAACCGAGCAGCGGAAAAGCGCCGAGGAGATACTGCCGATCCTCTGGAGCGCGTCCTCGCCGCGCGCCGGACTGCTCGAGGCACTGCCGCACCGCCCACTCGTGCCCGGCAAGTTGTCGGTCGCGCTCGCGGTGGTGTCGCAGACGCCTGAGGGCCAGATCGGGATGAACCACGTCACCCGGCACGTGCAGAAGCAGATGGGCGCGCCGCTCGAGGAACTTCTCGACGTCGGGTTCGGCTATCTGACCCGCGGACTGAAGTTCGAGGTGCGCAGTTCCGGCGAGAACGTACTGGTCTCGCTCACCAGGGAGAACCGGCTGGTGGCGTCCGCGCTCGCACTGCCTGATCTGCACGCGCGGCTGTCGCCGCACCTCGGGACCGCGGACCTGATCGTCGGCTTGCCCTGCCCAGACGAGCTGCACGCCGCCAGGGAGGGTTCCCGCCCGGCGGAAATCATCCGGGAGCAGGTGCTCGCCTCGCCGTGCGAGACCACGGAACTGGTCCCGTCAGTCCTGCGACTCGGGTCTCGCGGGCTGGAGCTGCTCGCCGAACGGAGCAGCTAGGCCAGCTCTCCGAACGGGTGAATTCGGCGAAATCCAGCGCGCGGTCCGGAAACGAGTCAGGCCCCATCCGAAGAGCTTCGGATGGGGCCTGACCTGGGGAGCCGCCTGGGGGAATCGAACCCCCGACCTATTCATTACGAGTGAATCGCTCTGGCCGACTGAGCTAAGGCGGCATGCCGCTGCGCGACGGTCTTCAGTGTAGCGGAGCCATGGTGCGTCACCTTGCAGGGGCCGCGTCGTTAGGCTCCTATGACTTCGGTCTCACTCCCCGACCCGGCGATCACCTGGAGGACCCGGCACATGCAGCGAAGACTGCCCCGTGCGCTGGCACTGCCCGCCACTGCCGCGTTGCTGCTGCTCCTGGCCGCGCCGGCCGGTGCGCAGGAGATTCCGACGACGCCGATCCCGCAGCCGAACAATCCCTCGCAGCCGCCCGCGTCCGCGCCCATCGGGCCGCAGCCGCTCGGGCACGCGGTCGGCGACGCGGGCACCGCGCTCGGCGTCCTGCGGCTGCTGCCGAACTCGGTCACCACGAGCACGATCCTTCCCGGCTTCGGCCAGACGCTGCCGAAGCAGTCCGCGCTCGAGGCGGGCATGGGCCTGTCCAGCGCGTCGGCGAACTCGGAGGCGTACCTGGCCTACGAGAAGTCGATCGCGCAGTCGTCTCCGTTCGGGCTGGCCGTCGGGGGCCAGGCTCCGCAGACGCCGGGCAGCCTCGTGCAGACCGCGCTGCCGGACAACCCGAAGGAGATCAGCGGGGGCCTGAACGCGCCGTCGAACCCGCTGCTGAACATCGGGCTGCTCAACGGCACCGCGCACGCCCGCTGGAGCGAATCGCTCGGCCCGTGCGTGGACACGATCGCCGACGCCAGCACGTCCGTCGCGAGCCTGTCGCTGCTGAACGTCATTCCGACGCTGCCGCAGGTCCCGTTGCTCGGCAGCGGCGGGCTGAACCTGCCGCAGGGCACTCAGCTCGCGCAGGGTTTCGACCCGAAGAGCGGGCTGCAGAGCCTCGGCGGCCTGCTGCCCGGCGGCGGCCAGACGCCCACCGCGGGCACCGGTTCGCTGCTGAGCCTGCCGAACACGCTGTCGTCGCGGTCGCAGGTCAAGCTCGTCGACATCCCGGGTTCGAAGAACAAGGCCGTGCAGTCGAAGTCCACGCTGCAGGCGGCGGACATCAACATTCTCAAGGGCACGCCGCTCGAGCTGAACCTCAAGGTGGCCAGCCAGCCGACGCTCACCGTCACCTCCACCGGTGACGCGAAGACGTCCAAAGTGGACTACCAGGCACCGGTGATCACCATCGGCGCCGGCGGCAAGACGCTGTACACGCTCGACGCGGCGCACCCGACCAAGGACATCCCGATCGGCCTGCCGCTTTCGCAGCTGAGCGACCAGTTCGGCGCACTGGACAACGTGCCGGTGGTCGGCGGCCTCGTCGCCACCGCGACGAAGGGCCTGCAGCAACTCGGCGACACCACCGGGAAGGTGCTCGACCTCGGCGTGCTGCGGCTGAGCATCGCGAACCTCGACCAGAAGCAGTCCGAGGCGACCACGCCGTTCAAGGGCTACCAGATCGGCGCGGCGGCGCGGTTGCTCGACCTTCAGGTGCTGCCGACGCAGAAGCTGAAGGCACTGCTGCCGAAGCAGGCGGGCGACAACCTGCCGTCGTCGCTGGCGCAGCTGTCGCTTGGCGAGCAGATCGCCCGCGCGTACGCCCCGACCGGCGGCGTCGTGTGCGGTACGACGACGACTCCGCCCGCCCCGCCGCAGGGCGGTGCCGCACCGGCTGGTCCGGTGAAGCACCTGGCCTACACGAACGGCGCGTACGACACGGTGCCGCTGTTCTGGACGGGCACGGCGATGCTGCTGATGGGCGTCGTCATGGTCGCGGCGTTCCCGAACCGGCGTCGTCCCGTGCTGGCGCTGAAGCGGCCGTCCGGTGGTCCTGACGCGCCGTTCAAGCCGTCGCCGCATCCGCGCGACTGACTTCGCTAGTCAACGAAGACGGCCCCCTCGCTGCTGGCGAGGGGGCCGTTTTCGTCGCTGTCTGAGTCAGCCTTGGCGAAGCGTGGTGACCATGGCTTCCACCGCGATCCGCGGCTTAACGTTCAGCCCGATCGCCTCACGGCACTCCAGTACCGCTTCGAGACGGCGCATCGTCGATTCCGGCGACCAAGCCGCCGCGGCCGAGTTGATCTGCTCGGCGTGGTCGGGATGCGTCAGCGTCGCACCGGAACGCGAAGTCGTCACGAGCACGTCGCGGTAGAACCCGGCCAGATCCACCAAAGCAATGTCGAGCGTGTCGCGCTGGGTTCGCGTCGCGCGGGACTTCTGGCGCTTCTCCAACTGCTTCACCGCGGCCTCGGCAGCGCGTTTCGCTCCGCCGACGCCCTTGCCGGTGCCGTCGCCGCCCATCGCGGTGCGCAGTTCGGAGCGTTCCTGCTCGTCGCGGCCCTTGCTCTCCTCGCCCGCGTCCGCCTCCGCCGCGCTGATCAGCTGGTCAGCACTGGTGAAAACGTCGTCCGGGCGCCGCAGCCCGAGCGGGATCCGCAGCACGGTGGCGCGACGCTGCCGAGCGGCCTCGTCGGTGGCGAGCCGGCGCGCGCGGCCGACGTGGCCGTTGCACACCGCCGCGGCCCAGTTGGCGCGCTCGGGATCGACACCGTCGCGGGAGATCAGCACTTGCGCGATCGCCTCGACGGGCGGGGTGCGCAGCGGGACCAGCCGACACCGCGAGCGGATGGTGACCGAGACGTCCTCCGGGTGGTCCGACGGTGCGCACAGCAGGAACACCGTGCGCGCCGGCGGCTCTTCCACCGCCTTGAGCAGCGCGTTCGACGCGCCCTCGGTGAGCCGGTCGGCGTCCTCGATGATCACGATCTGCCACTCGCCGGTCGTCGGCCGTCGCGCCGCCGCTTGCACGAGCGCACGCATCTCGGCGACCGAAATGGACAGTCCTTCCGGGACGACCAGGCGCACGTCGGCGTGGGTTCCGGCCATCGTCGTACGACAGCCCGGGCACGCGCCGCAGCCGGTTCCGGTGCTGCACTGCAGGGCAGCGGCGAACGTGCGCGCGGCGACCGAACGACCGGAGCCCGGCGGGCCGGTGAGGAGCCAGGCGTGCGTCATCGCAGCGGGCGCGACCGGTTCCCCGGCAACGATTTTGGCCGCCGCGGACGCTGCCGAGGACAGCGTTTCCACTGCGGGCTCCTGGCCGACGAGTTCGGTCCAGACGCCGATCGGAGTCGTCACCGATCCTCCACTTTGGACACTACGGGGAGCGCGTCCGCGCCGTTCTGCGCCGCTTCCGCTTCGGCTTCGGCCGCCTCGACGACGTCCGCCGCGGCGGTGTCTTCGGGGAGCTCGGGTTCCTCCTCCGCCGGTTCCGTGGGGGCGAGCCCGGCGAGCGAACCGACGAAGACCGACTGGACGGCGGTGCGGACCCGGCCCGCGACGTCGCCGTCGGAGCCCTCGGCGTCGACCACCACGTACCGGTCCGGGTCGGCGGCGGCCATCTCGGCGAGCAGCTTCTGCACCCACAACTGGTCCTTCAGCGACGGCTGCGGATCCTCCGGGTGCTCGGAGTCGAGAAGCACGGTGAGGTCCGGGCGGAGCCGTCCGGTGGCCCAGTCGACCAGCCCTTCCAGCTCGCCGCGGTCCAGCTCGCCCGCCGCGGACAGCGACGCGAGCGGGGAGTCGACAAAGCGCTCCATGACGACCACGGACCCGGCGTCGAGCGCGGGCTGGATCTGCCGTTCGACCAGTTCGGCGCGCACGGCCGCGGCGACGAGCGCCTGCGCCCGCACACCGGTGAGGGCGGCGTCCGAAACGAGCGTGCGGAAGCGCTGTTCGCCGAGCGCGGGGTCGGCGGTGAGGACGACCGGCCGGGTGCCAGTGCCGAGCCAGCGCGCGAGACGGGCGGCCTGCTCGGCGGTGTTGACCGCGGTGGTGCCCTCGATGGCGATCAGGAAGCCGTTGACGCGGCGCGGGTTGCGGCGCAGCGCGTTGCGCAGGTCGGTGAAGATCTTCTCGGTGCGCCGCTCGTCCATCTGCCGGTAAGCGATGATGCCGAGCAGCACGGCCAGCAGGCCGCCGCCGAGGATGACCGGACGGGTGCCGTCGACGATGATCGGGGTGCCGAACAGGTCGATCTTGCGCTGCCGGACCAGGCCGATCAGCACCGGCGTGACCACTGTCGCGCCGAACAGCACGATCTTGAGCATCGCCTGGTAGATCGCGTTGATCCGGCCGCGGATCGCGTCCTCGACACGGGAGCCGATGATCGTGACGCCGGTGAGGAAGGCGGTGCCGGCGCAGACGCCGACGAAGGCGACCGCGCCCACCGAGATCGACAGGTGCGGCGACAACGCGACGACGCCGAGCGCGAGCCCGGCGAGGACGATCGAGATGCCGAACAGCCGGTCGTGCGGGAGCCGGTGCGCGAGCTTCGGGGCGAGCGCCATGCCGGTGGCCAGACCGATGAAGACGGCCAGCATCAGCAGGTTGAACGCCGCGTCGCCGCCGAGCAGCGAGGACGAGTACGGCTTGGCCGCGCCGATGACCGCGCCACCGGCCGCGAAGGCGCCGAAAGCACCGATCAGCAGACCGCGGACGATCGGCGTGCTGCGGACGAACTTCAGCCCGTCGCGCATCATCGCGCCGAAGCCGAACTTCTCCTCGTCAGCCCGTTTGACCTTTTGCTGCGGCGTCGAGTGGACGTCGCGCAGGGACAGCTCGGGGATGCGGGTGGCGACGATGATGCCGCTGGTCAGGTACAGCAGGCCGGTGATGACGACGACGACCTTGGCGATGTACAGGTCGACGCCCGGGCCCTGGAAGAGGTGGAACGTGGAGTTCGCGCCGAGGATCAGCGCGTTGGCCCCGGCGGCGGTGATGACGGCGAGGCCGTAGGTCATCACCATGCCGAGCTGGTTGGCGGTCTCGACCTGCTCGGGGCGGCGCAGCAGGTTCGGCACCGCCGCGTCCTTCGACGGGATCCACATGATCGAGCAGCTGCCGACCAGGAAGTTCGCGACGAACAGCCACCACGGCGCGCCGACCACGGCGATCGAGAGCAGGAACCCGCAGCGCAGCAGGTCGCAGACGACCATGATCTTGCGCCGGTCGAACCGGTCCGCGAGCAGGCCGCCGAGCGGCGCGAAGAGCAGGCCGGGCAGCAGCGCGGTGACGATGACGCCGACGAACGCGTAGTTCTGCGCGGAGTAGTTGTCGAGGAGCTTGGTGCTCAGGCTGGTCAGGTTCAGCAGGTTCAGCCAGTCGGCGACACTGCACAGATACGTGACGCCCCACAGCCGACGGAATGGTTTGATCGCCAGCACTCGGCGGGCCCGGTGGATCGTGGACGTCCCGCCCGATCCGCCCGAGCCGGTGCCAGGCACCGACCGTATGCCCTCGCTGATACGCCCACCCCACTCGTCACGGCGGCGTCAGGGGACCCCTGCGGATCCCCCGACCGTGTGGTGGCCAGGGTAGTCCCGCCGCGGACGCGGGTACGGCACGCCCCGTGATATGGGTGAGCGGGCGGGGTCAGCCAAACAGCCCCTTCACACTGCTCACCAGGCTAGCGATGAGCTCGATCGCGACAATTCCGAACACGATGAGCAACACCACGGCGAGCACCACGCCCGCCGTGCTGCTGGAGGGACGGCCGAAGCTGGGCATGCTGAGCGAGGGCAGCCCGCGCCGGCTCTGCCGCCCGGCGAGCTCCTCCTCGATGTCGTCGTCGGCGATCTCGGTAACCCGCTTCGGCCGCGGCCGGGGCACCTTTTTCAGCAGCTGAGGAGCCTTGGTCGGCCACGTCCGCTGCCGGGGCAACAGCCCGAGCGGAACCAGATCCGGCCGATCGGACGGCGGAATCGGATTCGGCGTCTTGACGACTTCCTTCTTCTTGGCTTCCTCTTTCAGCGCGGCCTCGACCATCCGCCTGACGGCCTCCGGATCGTGCTCGACCGGCTTGGCGGTCGGCAACGGCCGGGGCCCGCGGCCGGAGGCCATCTCGAACCCGGACAACGGATCGGAGAACCGCTCGCCCCCGACGTCACCGGCCAACGTCCCGTCCCGGTCCGGCCCGGGGGCGGGAAAAAACGGAGTCCCGTCGCTCGTGCTCATGGTGACCACCTCACTACGGAATGTCCGCTGCGTCCAGTGTCGGCGAGAGTACCGGTCCCCGCATCCGCCCAATGGCCGCAGAACCACTACTGCCCGCGCCCGAGGGGAGGCCCACCCACCCGGGCCAGTGACCGCTGATAGACGGCGGTGTGGCGGGTTTTTGGGCGGGAGGGGCGGGGCGGGTTAGGAGTGGGATGGAGCCGGGTTGGGCGGGTTGGACTGGGCGGGTTGGGCGGAGCGGGCGTGGATGGGCTGGGCGGAGCGAGCTGGGTTGGGCGGGTTGGGCGGAGCGGATTCGGACTGGGGGGGAGCGGGCATGGGTGGATGGGCGGAGCGGGCTGGGCGGAGCGGGCATGGATGGGCTGGGCGAGCTGGGTTGGGCGGGTTGGGCGGAGCGGATCGGGCTGGGCGGAGCGGGCATGGATGGGCGACGGGCAGGCGGGATCAGCCGAGCCGGTCGGCTTGACGAGCTGGCCGAGGCCGGGCAGCGGGGCCAATCCGGCTGAGCCAGGCTCGACTCAGCCGAACCGCGCCAGGAACCCAGTCCCGTCCGCATCACGGGCGACTCCCGCCAAGCCAGGCCGCTCCGCCTGCCAGCCTCGGCGGGGCCGACCAAACCGCTCCGGCTCCGGCAAGGGCTTCCGGCACCGGCACCGGCCACGCTGGACCGGCGCTTCGCGGCCCGACTCACCCCGGCCTCGCTCACCCCGACCTGGCTCACCCCAGCCCGACTCACCCGGCCTGGCTCACCCCGGGCCTAGCTCACCCCGGGCCCGGCTCACCCCGGGCCCGGCTCGCCCCAGCCTGGCTAGAACCGGCCTGGCTAGAACCGGCCCTGTCTGGAACCAGCCTCGCGGGAGCCGAACCCGCCTCACCCCAGCCGGTCAAGCATGGCTCCGCACCGCCTCCACGATCCAAGCCTCCGCGGTCCCCCGCGTGGCAGGCGACCACGTCACCACCCATCCACCGCCGCCGGCCCTCGGTGCGGCTCGGAACTGGTACCTCCCCTGGTCGTTGTCCACCAGCCCGAACGCCCCGTGCGGGTACTCCGCCAGCACCGCGTCCCGCACGGCCAGGTCCACCAGCACTGTCCCCTGCCGGGGCCGGGCCACCGCTGCCCGGATGACGTCCAGGTCTCCCCAGGCCGCCCGCGGGATCAGGCCGCTGTCGTCCGTTTCGATGCGCACCGCCGGCCCCGGGCCGGGCGGGCGGTCCGGCAGACCGTCGAACACCCACCCGGGCAGTGCGCTCAGCATCCCGGACCGCAGCCGCGCCCGGCGGCCCAGTTTGCTCATCACCGTGGTGAAGTCCTCGTCTCCGAAGAACCGCACCTCCCACGGCTCCTCGCTCGCCGGGAACACCCCGGTGACCACTCCCCGGATGAACCCTCCGCGCAGCACTCGGTACAGCTCGACCGCCTCGGCGGTCACCTCGCCATCCGCGGCGAGTCCGAGCGCGGCCATCCCGGCGACGAACCGCGTGTACTGCTCCACCTCCTCGGCCAGCCCGGCGCCGAGCATCGGCCCGAACGACTGCCGGACCTCCTCGGCGAGGCTCAGTCCCGAAGCCGCTCCGGCGGGCTCCTCCTCGGCCAGCACGGGCGGCACCTCGAAATGCGGGTCGTAGAACTCCATCACCGAAGGCCGCTGCAGCATCTCGGCCCGCAGCGGTCCGATGACCTCGTCGATGACGTCGAAGACGACGGGTGCTGAACTGCTCACCCCGTCATTGAACACCCTGGTACCGACAATTTCTCGAACTTTTGTTCGAGTCAACCCATCCGTGCGCCGAGCGGTCGGTCAGCTCCGCGAAACCGGATCGCCGACCCGCATCGTCGGGGCGAGGAAGCCGACCGTCACCACCAGGGCACCCACCACGGCGAGCGCCCAGTGCAGGCCGATCCCCCCGCTCAGGCCGCTGACCAGCACCGGACCGGCGAGGAACCCGAGGTACCCGCACGCCGCGACGGCCGCGATCGCCCGGCCCGGCGCGTCCGGCTGTTTGCGCCCGGCCGCGCTCCACGCGAGCGGCACCATCCCCGACACCCCGAGCCCGACCACGGCGAACCCGACCACCGCGACCACCGGCTCCGGAACCGCGACCACCAGCACGAACCCGCCGACCGTCACCGCGGTCGCGACTCGCATGAACAGCACCGCGCCGACGCGCTCGACGACCCGGTCGGCCACCGTGCGCACCGCGATCATCGTGATCGAGAACGCGAAGTAGCCCAGCGACGCGACGGCCGCGCTCGCCGTGGTGACCTGCCGGAGATAAACCGCGCTCCAGTCGTTCACCGTGCCCTCCGCGACGAAACCGCAGAACGCGATCACGCCCAACGGGATCAATGCCTTGCCGGGCAAGGCAAACGCCGCCTCACCCTGTCCGCGGTCGGCACCCGGCAGGAACTGCGAAGCCGCGAACACCGCGAGCACCAGCAAAACCACGCCAGCAACGGTGAAGTGCGCTTCGATCGGCACTCGCCAAATCTCCATCAGCGCCGCGACGCCCGAGCCAGCCAGCCCGCCGATGTTCCAGAAAGCGTGGAACCCGGCGAAAATCGGTCGTCCGTAAGCCTCTTCGACGCGCGCGGCGTGCGCGTTCATCGAGACGTCCAGCAGGCTGTTCCCCACCCCGAGCACGACGAGCGCCGCGACGAACAGCGGCGCGTCCGGCGCGAAAGCGACGAGCGGCAGCCCTCCGCACAACACCGCGGCCCCGCACAGAACCCCGCGCCGGCTGCCGATCTTCGTGATCAACGGTCCCGCGGCCAGCAACGCGACGACCGAACCGGCGGCGAGCCCGAACAGCCCGATCCCGAGTTCTCCGGCGCTGAGGCCGAGTTTCGCTTGCGCCGCAGGCACTCGAGCCGCCCACGAGGCGAATGCCGCACCACACACCGCGAAAACCACGGAAACCGCGGCACGCGCGCGTTGCGTCTCCCCCATCCGTCCCCCTGACACGAGAAAGGGCCACCCGGAGTTTTCCAGGTGGCCCTTCGGATCCTCGTTACTTCGACTTCGTCGCGGTACTGCTCCGCTTGGCCGGGGCCTTCTTCGCAGTCGTCGACTTCGCCGCCGCGGACTTGGTCGTCGTCGACTTGGCCGCGGTGGACTTCGCCGGCGCCTTGCGCGTCGTAGTCCGCTTCTTCGGAGCCGGTCCCTTCGCGCGCTTCTCCGCCAGCAGTTCAGCCCCGCGCTCCGCGGTGAGTTCCTCGATGCTGTCGGACTTCCGCAGCGTCGCGTTGTACTCGCCGTCAGTCACGTACGGACCGAAGCGGCCGTCCTTGACCACCATCGGCTTGCCCGACACCGGGTCGTCGCCGAGTTCCTTCAGCGGCGGACGCGCGGTGGCCGACCGGCCGCGCTGCTTCGGCTCCGAATAGATCTTCAGCGCCTCTTCCAGCGTGATCGAGAACAGCTGGTCCTCGGTCTGGATCGAACGCGAGTCCGTGCCCTTCTTCAGGTACGGCCCGTAGCGCCCGTTCTGCGCGGTGATCTCGTCGCCCGACTCCGGGTCCTTGCCCACGACGCGCGGCAGCGACAGCAGCTTCAGCGCGTCGTCGAGCGTGATCGTCTCGATCGACATCGACTTGAACAGCGAACCCGTACGCGGCTTCGGCAGCTTCGCCTTCGCGGCCTTCTTCTGCGCCGGGGTGGCGTCCTCGGGCAGCTCCGGCTCAGGGAGCAGCTCGGTGACGTACGGACCGAAGCGGCCTTCCTTCGCCACGATCTCGTGTCCGCTGACCGGGTCGGTGCCCAGCACGCGGCCTTCCTGCGGCGTCGCGAAGAGCTTCTCCGCGATCTCCGCCGTCAGCTCGTCCGGCGGCAGGTCTTCGGGCAGGTTCGCGCGCTGCGACTCGCCGTTGACCTCGCGCTCCAGATACGGCCCGTAGCGGCCGACGCGCACCACGACCTGGTGGCCTTCGGCGTCGCTGAACATCGGGATCGAGTTGATCTCGCGTGCGTCGATGCCCTCGACGCTGCCGTCGACCAGCTTCTTCAGCCCGCCGAGACGGCCGACCGAACCCTCGACGCCGAAGTCGCCGCCGAAGTAGAACTTCGACAGCCATTCGACGCGGTGCTCGTCGCCGCTGGCGATGCGGTCCAGCTCGTCCTCGAGACCGGCGGTGAAGTTGTAGTCCACCAGCCGTTCGAAGTGCCGCTCCAGCAAGCCGATCACCGCGAACGCGACCCACGACGGAACCAGGGCGGAGCCCTTCTTCCAGACGTAGCCGCGGTCCTGGATCGTCTTGATGATCGACGCGTACGTCGACGGACGGCCGATGCCCAGCTCTTCCAGCTTGCTGACCAGGCTCGGCTCGGAGTAGCGCGCGGGCGGCGACGTGGAGTGGCCGTCCGCGGACAGCTCGGGCGCGGTCAGGGCCTGGTCCTTGACCAGCACCGGAAGCCGACTCTGCTTGTCGTCGGCCTCGCCGCCGGCCTCGCTGTCGACTGCCTCGACGTACGCCTTCAGGAAGCCCGCGAAGGTGATCGTGCGGCCCGAAGCGGCGAAGGTGCACTCCTCGCCGGTCACCGCGGTGCCGACGATGCGCACCGACATCGTGGTGCCCTTCGCGTCCGCCATCTGCGACGCGATGGTGCGCTGCCAGATCATCTCGTAGAGCCGGAACTCATCGGTGTCCAGCTCTTTCGCGACCTGGCCCGGCGTACGGAAGACCTCGCCTGAGGGCCGGATCGCCTCGTGCGCTTCCTGCGCGTTCTTCACCTTGCGCGTGTACTGGCGCGGCGACGGCGAGACGTACTCCTTGCCGTACAGCTGCGTTGCCTGGCTGCGCGCGGCCGTGATCGCCGACTCCGACAGCGTCGTGGAGTCGGTACGCATATAGGTGATGTAACCGTTCTCGTACAGCTTCTGCGCGACCCGCATCGTGCGCTCGGAGGTGAAGCGCAGCTTGCGGCCCGCCTCCTGCTGCAGCGTCGACGTCATGAACGGCGCGTACGGCTTCCGCGTGTACGGCTTCTCTTCGACGCTCGCGACCTTGAAGTCACGCTCGTTCAGCCCCTGGGCCAGCGCCCGCGCGTCGGACTCGCCGAGCACGCGGATGTCCGCGGAGTTGCCCTTGAGCTGACCGTTGGAGTCGAAGTCGCGACCCGTCGCGAGGCGCGAGCCGTCGACCGCGATGAGGCGCGCGGGGAACGTACGCGGCGAAGCGTCCGCGCCAGCGTCCATGGTCGCCGAGATGTCCCAGTACGACGCCGAGGTGAAGCGCATCCGCTCGCGCTCGCGCTCCACGACGATCCGCGTCGCCACGGACTGCACGCGGCCCGCCGAGAGCTTCGGCATGACCTTCTTCCACAGCACCGGCGAGACCTCGTAGCCGTAAAGCCGGTCGAGGATGCGGCGGGTCTCCTGCGCGTCGACGAGGTCGACGTCCAGTTCGCGGGTGGCCGCGGCCGCCGCCTGGATGGCCTGCTCGGTGACCTCGTGGAAGACCATCCGGCGCACCGGGACCTTGGGCTTCAAGGTCTCAAGCAGGTGCCACGCGATGGCCTCGCCCTCGCGGTCGGGGTCCGTCGCGAGGTAGAGCTCGTCGACGTCCTTCAGCAGCCCCTTCAGCTCCGTGACCTTGGACTTCTTGTCCGGGGTGACGATGTAGAGCGGCTTGAAGTCGTTGTCGATGTCGACGCCGAGCCGCGCCCACGACTCGCCCTTGTACTGCGCGGGGACGTCGGCGGCGCCGCGGGGCAGGTCCCGGATGTGCCCGACGGAGGACTCGACGACGTAATTGCCGCCGAGATAAGGGGCGATCTTGCGGGCCTTGGTTGGCGACTCGACGATCACCAGCCGCCGTCGATCGGCACCGCTGCCCCCGGCACCGCTCTTCTTGGTCCGTGTTCCTGCCACGCTGCCCTGCTCTCCACTCATCTCCGCGCCGCCGCAGCGGCGCTCTCACCCCTGCACCAGAGGGGTACTGCGCCCGCGTCTCGACCTGTCAGTGTGCACGTCCCCGGTGTCCGCGCAGCGTCGAGGTGCCCTGACGAGCCGCCGGGCCCCTGCCCGTCGGATCGCCGCTGACCTCGGCGATGTTTCTCCTCCACACCTAGCACGTGATGTCGGACACGTGCCGTGCAGGGTAACCGGTCATACCACCGAGACCCTCCGTTAGACGGTGGCGGGTCCAAGTACGGCGACGGTTCACTTATTCTTCCCCCCAGCCGAAAGGAACCCACCATGATCCGCCGACTGGTTGGCACCGCGATCGCCGTCACGGCGACATTCGCGCTGGTCACCGCCCCCGAAGCGAGCGCGGCGACCACCACGTTCACCGGTGCCGTGGCGCTGTCCAACTGCTCTGGTTCGGTCGTGAAACCGGCCGCCACGCCGATGGACGCGCCCGCGATGGTGCTCTCGAACGGGCACTGTCTCGAAGAAGGCATGCCCGATCCGGGCCAGGTGATCGTCGGACAGGCCTCGAACCGCTCGTTCGACCTGCTGTCGCCGGACGGGCAGAGCTCGGTGGGCACCGTGACCGCGACCAAGGTCGTCTACGCGACGATGACCGACACCGACATCTCGCTCTACCAGCTGTCCGACACCTACGCCGACATTCAGCAGAAGTACAACGTGCCGCCGCTCGAACTGGTCAACAGCCATCCGCAGGCGGGCACGCCGATCGACGTGGTGTCCGGGTACTGGAAGCAGATCTACTCCTGCTCGATCGACGGTTTCGTGCACGAACTACACGAGAACAACTGGGTCTGGAAGGACTCGATCCGCTACGTGCCGGGCTGCGCGACCATCGGCGGCACGTCGGGCTCGCCGGTCGTCGACCGCGGCACCGGCAAGGTCATCGGCGTGAACAACACCTCCAACGACAACGGCGAGAGCTGCACGCTGAACAACCCGTGCGAGGTCGACGAAGCCGGCAACGTGACGGTGCGGCCGAACTACAAGTACGGCCAGGAAACCTACGGCATCCCCGCCTGCCTGACCCCGGCCAACGAGATCGACCTCAACCAGCAGGGCTGCACCCTGCCGAAACCGTAAGGCACCCCCACCGGAAAGGCCCTCGTCGCCGCGCTGGGCGACGGGGGCCTTTTTCTTTGCGCAGCTACCCGACAGCCTCCAGTAAATACTGTGAAGGACTCTCCGCCGGAGCCCCGCGACGCACCTCTCCCTGCGTCCGTTCGCGACGTTCCCCGGCTGGCGGCAGCTCCGGCCAAGCCGCTTCCGCTCCCACCGGCGGTTCGCCGATCAGCTCCAGCAGACCGGCCAGCTTCCGCCTCCCGCTGACCCGCACTGCGGGCTGCTCCGCCTTCGGCCCGAGCAACCGCGCCTGGACGCCCAGCGGCGCGAGCACGGTCAGCATCTCCTCGTGCATTCCCGGAGCAAGCGGATCGACGCCCAGCAGGTAGCCGCCGGGTTCGGGCCGACCTGCCGCCAGCGCCCACATCCGCAGCATCGCGCCGCTCAGCCGGAACCCGCCGGGCACCGCCTTGCCCGAGTCGTCCTCGGCCGGACCGGTGTGTCCCGGCCGGAGCCATTGTTCGGCGAGCCCGAGCAGATCGACCCGGAACGAGGTGCGCACCTGCGGACTGCCGCAGTCGGCCACCGCGACCTGCGCGTCCGCGCCCCGGCTCCGGCATTCCCGCGCCAGCACCCGAGCCCGCCACGACTCCTCGACCAGCACCGACAGCCGCGCCGCCGTGCGGCCGAACCCGGCGATCTGCCCTTGGCAGCACAACAGCCCGGCCAGGTCGGGCAGGCCCTGGCCGGTCGCCTCCGCCGAGAACAGCGAGATCGTCCGATCCACGCGGCCGATGATAGAACACAAGTTCGATTGAAGGCGAGCGTCACGGCGAGGTTTTTCCCGGGCACACAGCGTTGCCGGTATAGTAATACCGGTATAGCAATACTTGGGGAGCTGCCATGTTCGAAGCCGCCGAACGCGTCCAGGTGCGTGACCAGCTGATCGCCGCGGCCCGGCAGGACGTGGACATCACTGGCGCCGCCCTGGTCGGATCGGCTGCTCGGGACGCCGAGGACCGCTGGTCGGACATCGATCTCGTCCTCCAGCTCGCGAAGGACGCGGACGAGCCCGCGGTCGTCGCACGCTGGACCCGATCGCTCGACGAGAAATTCGGAGTCGCCGACACCCTCGACGTGACCTCGCGCGAGGGCGTTCGCTACCGGGTCTTCCTCCTCGACTCGTCGCTCCAAATCGACTTGTCGTTCTGGCCCCACGATCTGTTCCGAGCCACCGAAGACGGCTTCCAGCTCGTTTTCGGTCAGGACAACGAGCCGACCAGTGCCCCGAAACCGAGCAGCGAGCAGGTGATCGGCCTGGCGTGGCTGTACGCGTTGCATGCCCGCTCGGCCATCGCTCGCGGGCGGACGTGGCAAACGGTCTTGATGCTCGACCACTTTCGCGAGCAGATCATCACGCTGGAATGCCTGCGGCACGGCGTGAATCCTTGGCACGGGCGAGAAGTCGACCGGCTGCCCGAGCCGGTGCTGGAGACGTTGCGGGACGGCCGGGCGGCGTCGGTCGGCTTGACCGAACTCGAACGCTCCCGGCTGGCTTTGCTTCAGCACTACCTGGCCGCCGTCGAACACCATGACGCGAAGCGGGCCGCCGCCCTTCGGCGTGCGTTCGATCAGCGCGGCGCGGGCGGCACTACCAACTGCTGACAGCCCGCCGCGCGCTTGCCCGCCGCGGACAGGGCTGGCGTCGCGTCCAGGCCCTTGAGGACGTCGAGCCGGGAAATCTGGTCGATAGCCGATTTCGCGTCGTCCAGCGCCGCTTTCACCGCGTCGGGATCGGCGGCCGCGTCGAGTTTGCCGCGTACCTGATCGGCCTGTTGCCGCACCGAGGTGAACTGGCCGAGCAAAGCCGTGCGCGCCGGTTCGCCGCCGGGCAGCGGCGCGGGGCCGACCCGGTGCAGCCCGGACACGGTCTGGTCGATGCCGGTGACGACCGACGCCAAGAGATCACTGGACGTGCGCGTGGCCCGCGCCGACGAACTCGGGTCGATCGAAGGCAGATTCGCCAGTGCGCGAACCAGATGCGTGACCGCGCCGCAGTATCCGTCGGCCCATTTCGCGGCCGGATCGAATTGGCCCGCCGCCTCCGCGTGCCCGCCGGAGGAGACCTGCTCAGCCGGTGGCGGCGGTTGCCCACAACCGGTCAGCCCGATGCCGATTCCTGTTGCCAGCGCGGCTAAACCGGTCCACCGCGGCCGCACTCGCACCACTCCTCCGCCTCGAAATCCGTGTCCCGGCCACGGTACCGACCCGCCAGTAGTCCGCAACTCGCCCCGGGCCGTGGACGCGAACGGGCCCGGCACGCACAAGGCGTACCGGGCCCGAATGGAGCAACGCGTCAGGCTTTCGCCTCCGCCGGAGTCTCCGCCATGACACTGCCGCGCCGCTTGGACACGACGATCGCCGCGACGATCACCGCGACCGCGACCACCGCGATCACGATCCGCCACGTGGTGTCCGCGCCGCCGCCGAGCGTCAGCGTGACCACCGCGGGCGCGATCAGCACCGAGACCAGGTTCATGACCTTGATCAACGGGTTGATCGCGGGACCGGCGGTGTCCTTGAACGGGTCGCCCACGGTGTCGCCGATGATCGTCGCCTCGTGCGCGTCGGAACCCTTGCCGCCGTGGTTGCCGTCCTCGACGAGCTTCTTGGCGTTGTCCCAGGCCCCACCGGAGTTGGCGAGGAAGATCGCCATCAGCGTGCCGGTCGCGATCGCGCCCGCCAGATACCCGGCGAGCGCACCCGTGCCGAGGCCGAAACCGACCGCGATCGGCGCGAAAACGGCCAGCAGACCCGGCGTCGCCAGCTCCCGCAGCGAATCGCGGGTGACGATGTCGACGACCCGGCCGTACTCGGGCCGCGTGGTGCCCTCCATGATCCCGGGGATGTCGCGGAACTGGCGGCGCACCTCGTACACCACCGCGCCGGCGGCACGAGAAACCGCGTTGACCGCGAGACCGGAGAAGAGGAACACCACTGCCGCGCCGACGATGATGCCGACCAGCGTGTTCGGGCTGACCACCTGATTGACGAACGAGGTCACTGTGGTGACCGCGCCCTCGCCGCGTTCGGCGACCGTTTTTGCGATCGCGTCCGAATAGGACCCGAACAGCGCCGTCGCCGCCAGCACCGCGGTCGCGATCGCGATGCCCTTGGTGATGGCCTTAGTGGTGTTGCCGACCGCGTCGAGCTCGGTGAGGATCTGCGCGGCCTTCTCGTCGACGTCGCCGGACATCTCGGCGATGCCCTGCGCGTTGTCCGAGACCGGGCCGAAGGTGTCCATCGCGACGATGACGCCGACGGTGGTCAGCAGGCCGGTGCCGGCCAGCGCCACCGCGAACAGCGCGACGCCGCCGCCGAGCAGGTAAGCGCCGAACACAGCAGCGGCGATCACCAGCGCGGTGTACACAGCGGACTCGAAACCGACCGAGATACCGGACAGGATCACTGTCGCCGCACCGGTTTCCGACGTCTTGCCGACGTCCTGCACCGGCTTGTGCTCGGTGCCGGTGTAGTAGCCGGTGATGCGCAGGATCAGCGCGGCGAGCACGATGCCGATGATCACCGCGACCGTCGCGATCACCGCCGGGTTGCCGGTGTTGTGCGCGTAGCCCTCGCCGAACTCGGCGAAGCTGCTCGGCAGGTAGATGAACGCCGCGACCGCCGACAGCACCGCGGAAATGACCGCGGAGATGTAGAACGAGCGGTTGATCGTGACCAGACCGCCCTCGCCCGGGCGCGCCTTCGTGATGTAGACGCCGATCACCGCGGTGATCACGCCGATAGCGGGCACGATCAGCGGGAAGATCAGGCCGGAGGCACCGAACGCGGAGCTGCCGAGGATCAGCGCGGCCACGAGCATCACCGCGTAGGACTCGAAGAGGTCCGCGGCCATGCCCGCACAGTCGCCCACGTTGTCGCCGACGTTGTCGGCGATCGTCGCGGCGTTGCGCGGGTCGTCCTCGGGGATCCCCTGCTCAACCTTGCCGACGAGGTCAGCGCCGACGTCGGCGGCCTTCGTGAAGATGCCGCCGCCGACTCGCATGAACATGGCGATCAGCGCCGCGCCGAAACCGAAGCCCTCCAACACCTTTGGTGCCTGGCCGGTGTAGACGAGCACCACGATCGCCGCGCCGAGAAGGCCGAGCCCGACGGTGATCATGCCGACCACGCCGCCGGTGCGGAACGCCACGCGCATCGCCGTCTCGCGACCGCCTTCCTCGCGCGACGCGGCGGCCACGCGCAGGTTCGCCTGCGTGGCCAGCCACATGCCGAGGTAGCCGATGGTGAACGAGAAAATCGCCCCGACGAGGAAGAAGAGCGACCGGCCGATCCGTTCGCTCCAGTCGTCCGCGGGAAGTGCGAACAGGAGCAGGAACACGATCACGCCGAAGATGGCGAGGGTGTTGCGCTGCCGCTTCAGGTATGCGGCCGCACCTTCCTGCACTGCCTTCGCGATGTCCTGCATCTTGGCGGTGCCCTGGCCCGCGGCCAGCACCTCCTTGAGCAGGACGTAACCGATGGCCAGTGCGACAAGGGCGACCACGGCGACCACACCGACGATGGTGTAGCCACCCCCGGTGAGCGTGATACCGCCCTCCGCGAGGAACTGCCGGGACATTCGTCCTCCTGGGAACGCCGTCTGGCCAGCGCGGGCCCGTCGTACCCGGCGCGCCTGCACTGGCGGGGATCTGTGCCGAAGGACACGCTAGCCGTGCAAGCAATGCACGTCTCACATGACGCTCGCCACAGTGGGTGTGGATCGAGGGAGTGTATTGGTAGTGATCTGCGCGTCCGCAATGCGTCCCGGCGACAGCACGTTCGGTAACCTTGTGTGATTGGTCACTGGATCGATCTCGGCCAGGTTTTGTCGGTGCCCTGTGCGAAGCTTCGGCACGTGGTGGGAGAGCGAGGACGGAGGCTGCTGGACCGGGTCACAGCGGGGATCCCGGCGCACGAGAATCCGGTCACGCACGTGTCCCGGTTGCCGGAACGCGCGGCCCGGCACGAGCCGTGGCCGGAGTGGGCGGAGTCGTCGGTGGTGGCCGCGTTCGGCGCGGCCGGAATGAAGAAACCGTGGCGGCACCAGGTCGAGGCGGCTTCGCTGGCCCATTCGGGCGCGCATGTCGTGGTGTCCACCGGCACCGCGTCCGGGAAGTCGCTGGCGTATCAGCTGCCGGTGCTCAGCGCGCTGGCCACGGACGCGCGGGCGACCGCGCTGTACCTGTCGCCGACGAAGGCGCTCGGCGCTGATCAGCTGCGCGCGGTGTCCTCTTTGGACGTCCCGGGCGTACGAGCCGCGGCGTTCGACGGCGACACCCCGATGACAGAGCGCGACTGGGTCCGCGCGCACGCGAACTGGGTGTTCAGCAACCCCGACATGCTGCACCGCGGCATCCTCTCGGCGCACTCCCGATGGACGCAGTTCTTCCGCCGGTTGCGGTACGTCGTGGTCGACGAATGCCACAGCTATCGCGGCGTCTTCGGCTCGCACGTCGCGCTGCTGCTGCGCCGCCTGCGCCGGGTGGCGGAGCATTACGGCGCTTCACCGGTGTTCGTGCTGGCTTCGGCGACCACCGCCTCGCCCGCTTCCTTCGCCACGCGCCTCACCGGGGTGGAGTGTTCGGCGGTCACCGATGACGCGTCTCCGCGCGGGGCGCGCACGGTCGCGCTGTGGGAACCGCCGCTGCTTGACGAGCTGACCGGGGAGAACGGCGCGCCTGTCCGCCGTCCGGCTGGGGTCGAGACCGCGCGGATTCTCACCGAGCTGGTCGTCGAAGGCGCGCGATCGCTGGCTTTCGTCCGCTCCCGTCGCGGTGCCGAGTTGACCGCGCTTGGCGCCCGCCGCCTACTGTCCGAAGTGGACCCTCGGTTGGCGGATACCGTTGCCGCGTACCGATCCGGCTATCTCCCCGAGGAGCGTCGGGCCCTGGAACAAGCCCTGCTCTCTGGCCGCTTGCTAGGCGTCGCGACCACGAATGCCTTGGAGCTGGGCGTCGACATCGCCGGCCTCGACGCCGTGGTCCTGGCGGGCTATCCCGGCACCCTCGCGTCTTTCTGGCAGCAATCCGGCCGCGCCGGCCGTTCGGGCGATGAGGCCTTGGTGGTCTTCGTCGCGCGAGACGATCCGCTCGACACGTACCTGGTGCACCATCCGGCCGCGTTGCTGGAACGCCCGGTGGAGACGGCGGTGCTGGACCCGACGAACCCTTATGTGCTGGGCCCGCAGCTCGCGTGCGCCGTCGCGGAGTTGCCGCTCACCGAACCAGAGTTGGAAACCTTCGGCGGCGACGCGGCCCGGGCGGTGCTGGCGGATCTGGCGTCGGAAAAGTTGCTGCGCCGTCGGTCGAGCGGCTGGTACTGGACCTCGCGCGACCGCCCGCACGTGGACGTCGGCATCCGCGGCTCGGGCGGCGACCAGATCGCGGTAGTGGAAGCGGACTCGGGCCGAATGCTTGGCACCGTCGACCCCGGCTCGGCCTGCTATTCGGTGCACCCCGGTGCGGTGTATTTGCATCAGGGGTCGTCGTATGTCGTCGATGAGCTGGATTTGGAGACGGGACTCGCGCTCGTGCACGCGGAGGATCCGGACTGGACGACTTCGCCGCGCGAGATCGTGGACATTTCGGTGCTGTCGACGGAAGAACAGTGCCGCCACGGCGGGGTGACGGTGTGCCTGGGCGAGGTAGCGGTGACGTCGCAGGTGGTGGGGTATCTGCGGCGGCGGCCATCGGGTGAGGTGCTGGACCATACGCCGCTTGACCTGCCGGAACAGAGCCTCCACACGAGGGCGGTTTGGTACACAATTTCGGGCGACCTGCTGGAATCTCCGGCTGGGGGTGGCCGGGGTTCGGTGGCGGGCTCGCGGGGCGCTGGGGATCTCGGTGGAGTCACTGCGGGGTCGGCGGCCGATGGGACGGACGGCGGACCGGCGGGGGCTGAGGGCACGGCACCGGTTGCCGGGAATCTCGGCCGAGTCGGTGGGGAGTCGACGACCGGTGAAGGGGCTGGAGAGCCGGTGGGGACCGGGAGTTTGTCGCCGGACTCTGCGGAAATCGGCGGGACCGCTGCGGGGTCGGCGGACAGCAGTGCGGTTGGCGAGCCGGCGGGGGCCGGGAGCGCATCGCCGACCGCCACGGGAATCGGCGGAGCGGCGGCCAGTCGTGCGGTTGGAGAACCGGTGGGGGCCGGAAGCACGTTGCCGACCGCCACGGAGATCACCGGGACCGCTGCGGAATCGGGGACCAGCCGTGCGGCTGGCGAACCAGTCGAGACCGGAAGCACTTCTCTAACTGCCGCTGGAACCGGCGGAGCCGCTGCGGGGGCAACCGTTGGAGAACCGACCGGGAGCGCTTCGCCGACCGCCACGGGAATCGGCGGGGCCACTGCGGGGTCGGCGACCAGTCATGCGGCTGACGAACCAGTGGGGACCGGAAGCACATCGCCGACCGCCACGGGAATCGGCGGGGCCACTGCGGGGTCGGCGACCAGTCATGCGGCTGACGAACCAGTGGGGACCGGAAGCACTTCGCCAACCGCCGCTGGAATCGGCGAGACCGCTGCGGGGGCAGCGGCTGAAGAACCGGTGGGGACCGGGGGTGCCTCGTCGGTTGTCGGGGTAACCGGCGAAGTTTCGGGCGATCCGGCGGCTGGGCGGGGGCCCGGTGCCGGAGTGGAACTCGGTGTTGCGGTGGGGCCGGTGGGGACCGGGGGTGCTGGCAGGGCACCGGGGGGCGCCGGTTTGCTTCCGGCGCGCGTCCCCGGTGCCCTGCATGCCGCCGAGCACGCGGCGATCGGCCTGCTACCGCTGTTCGCTACGTGCGACCGCTGGGACATCGGCGGGGTGTCTACCGCGTGGCACGACGACACCGGGGAGGCGACGGTGTTCGTGCACGATGGGCATCCCGGGGGTGCGGGGTTTGCCGACCGCGGTTATGCCGCGATTGTCCCGTGGCTGGCCGCTACGCGGGAGGCGATCGTCTCCTGCGAGTGCCCGACGGGCTGCCCGTCCTGCGTCCAGTCGCCGAAGTGCGGGAACGGCAACGATCCGCTGGACAAGGCAGGGGCGGTGGCCGTACTGGGAGCCGTGCTCGGGGCGTTGCGTCAGCACGGGGAACAGTGTGGCCACGGTGGAACGTGAAGACTGTCTTCGGTTGTCGCGTGCTGCCTGCCGGGGTGGAACCGGATCAGGCGGCGGTGCTCTCGACCAGCAGCGAGGCGTGCTCGTCGGCGAGGGCGCGGACCAGCACGTCCTGCACCTCGGCGGCGGGCGGCAGCTGCCAGCCGCACACCTCCGGCTTCACGCGCCAGTGCACGACACCGTGCTGGAACGGCGACGGAGGCAGCGGGATGTAGCTGTCCTTGCCGTGCCACTGCACGGAAATCTCGTCGGCGAGTTCGGCGGGAAGGTGCTCGGCGGGCAAGGTGAGGAACAGCCACCGGCCGTTCGGCATCGCGACGATCGGGGCGGGGTGCCCGATGGACCGCAGCAGCCGCGCGGCGCGCTTGCCCAGTTCCTGGTCGACCTCGACCGCGTCGAGCACGGTGCCGGTCGCCACGAGCAGGCTGTGCGTGCGGTCGCTGAACCAGCTGGCGACCTCGTGGGCGTGCGAGCCGACCAGCTCACGCCACTCGTCGCGCACCGGCATCGGCCGGCGCCAGGTCAGGTCGTCCCCCTCCGCGGTGATCGCTTCCGGGGTCGCCCCCGGGAGCACCGGCCAGCCGCGCCAGGCGAGGCCGATCGCCTCCGCACGCAGTTCGATGCGGAAGGCGTTCCGCCAGCTGTCCGGCCAATTCGCGTCCAACATTGCTTTCCTGCCTTCGAGGTCCGGTTTTCGCGCCGTCCGGGTCGGGGCCGTGGTGGCGCATGTCTCACTAAACGGCAAGTTGCACATTGCCGGGAAGACTCCACGCGACAACCGGCGGTTACCGAGCGATGAACGCCCAGTAGCCCACTGTCCGGCCGATAACAACGCGCCGATCACCGGCCGCTGACCCCGCCGTCCGACCCGCGAGAACGGGCCCACCACGGGATTCGACAGTTTCTCGCCTTTTCGCACGCGTGCTGGCGCATCCCGCAAAGCAGCCCGTTGACCTGGGGATTTAACCGTTCGGCGTGCGCCAGCGACCGCTGCTCGTGGCGTACGCCACTCGTCGCTGGTGCCGGAAAAGTCCGGACGGACGGGCTGACCCGGGGACCGGTCACCGGCCCGGCGCGCCGCCGATGAGCGGTTCCGGTGGGTGACCGGAACGCCGTTTACGGCGGCGCACGGTGACGGGGCGGGAGGGGTGCGCGGGGGCGGTTGGCAGGTTGCAACTCCTTTCGGTCGGGGTGGGAGAGGTCGGGTCGGTGTTGGTTCGGGGGGCTGGTCGGCGGGCTGGTGGTGGGGTCGTTGCGGCAGACCGCGTACCGGTCTCGTAGTGGCAAATCGGGCAGGTTCGGAGGCAGCCCACCTCGGCCAAGCGACCGACAGCTGGCCCCGGGCGGGCCTGGAGCGGTTGCCCGGTTAGGCAGACAGGTCCGCCGGGCTAGCAGGCGTCTAGCCGGACAGGCCCGGAACGGGTTCCCGACCAAGGAGGCTCGCCTGATGGGCCGGTGAACAGGCAGGTCCGCCAGGCCAGCAAGTGCCTAGTTGGGCAGGCCCGGAGCGATCGCCCGGTCAGGAGGTCCGCTTACTGGGCCGGTCAGCAGACAGGTCGGCTAGGCCCGCAGATGCCCAACCGGGCAGGCCCGCAGCGGTTTCCCAGTCAGGGAGGTTCGTCTACTGGGCCAGCGCGGGCTTTCGCGGTTGGGGTGGGCAGGCCGGGGATCGGGGCGATGGTGGCGCGGACTTCGATGTAAGCGTCGCGGTCGTGCCAGCGGCAGCTTGTCATCACGGCACGTTCGTGGTCGGCGACCTCTTGGGCTCGGGCGCAGGCGTTGGTCGGTCCGGCGGCGGCGTGGGCGGCCGCGGCCAGTGCGCCTAGGTCGGCGGCGGCTTCGGTGCGGTGGCGGGCGGTGATGGCCGCGGCTAGCCACCACACCAGGACTGTCAGGGCGATCAGGGTGGTTGCGGCCAGGGCCGTCCAGATCGTGGCGACGCCCGCGTCGGCTGGTTGTTCTTGGGTCATGAGGTTGAGCCTGGTTCGACGATGGCGTAGGCGGTTGCGCTCAGGCGGAGGGCCGCCAACGTGTCAGTGGTTACTTCGGCGGTGAGGCCGTCGCCGGTGCGGTGGATCGTGAGGTGCGCGCCGTGCGGGGCAATGGTTTGGACCACTGAGTCGGCGGCTCCTGGCTGTCCGGCCGCGGTGAGGCGGGCGGCTTCGCGGGCTGCGTCCAGGCATCGGAGGTGTCCGGCGATCGCGCTGGTTCCCGCGAGCAAGAGCGCCAGCACGGCGGTCAGCGCGCCCAGCGAAAGAGCGGCTTCCACCGTGACGAATCCGCCGTCCCGGCGACGGCTGGCCATCAGGTGGCCACCGTCAGGGCTTTTTGCACCAGTCCCGCCAACGCCGCGGAAACGGAGTCTCCGCTGAGCAGCACGTAGAGTGCCACGGCGAACGCTGCCGCGGCTACCGTGCCGATGGCGTATTCGGCGGTGGTGGTGCCCTCGTCTCCGGGCAAGAACCACATGGTCGGTTTCCCTTTCTGTCGTGGATGGGTTCACAGCAGGCCGCCGATTCGCCCGGCCAGGCCGAGCACCACCGGCAGCACGCCGAGGGCGAAGAACGCTGGCAGGAAACACAAACCGACCGGAAGGGCCAGGGCGACCCCGGCTCGTTCGGCGCGTTCTTCGGCTTCGACGCCCAGTCCGTCGCGGATGCGGCGGGCCAGGTCGGCCGCGGTCGAGGCGAGTGCTGCCCCGGACCGCGCGGTACGGGTGGCTGCGACTGCCAGTTCGGTGAAGCCTGGTCTGGCTCGGGTCGGTGCCCAGGAGGGGACTGGGTCAGCGCCTAGGGCTAGCAGGTTCGCTGTTGCGTGCAGGGCGTTTTCGGTGTCCGGCGGTGCGCCGGGTGCTACTGCTTCCAGGGCGGTGGGGACTGGCATTCCGGCGCGCAGGCAGGCGGCGAGCATGTCTAGGACGGATGCTGAGCGGAGTCGTTCCGAGGCGTCGTCAGGGTTTTTAGGGTGGCGGGAGCGGCGGAGGAGCCACCAGGCTCCTGCTCCGGTGGCTAGTCCTGCTGGGATTCCGATGAGGACGGTGGCGGACAGGCCTATGACGATTGCGGCGGCGGGGTGCCAGAGCTCTGGTCGTGGGGTTCGGTGTGGGCGGTTGGGTCTGGCCAGGTGTCGGGGTGGGGCGGAGTTGGGCCAGAGCAGTAGTGCGGCGGCGGTCAAGGCGAGACTCAGGGCGGTCATGGGGCGGCCTTGCGGTTGGTCAGGGCTCTGGACCAGGCGGTTCCTGCCCATAGCAAAGCTGCGCCGGTGACCAGGAATGCTTGTCCGATAAGGGTTTCGGTGAGGACGGTTAGCGGGTCGGCACCGATCAGCTGACCCATTGCCAGGCAGCCGACGGGCAGCACGGTGAGGACTATTGCGCTCATCCGCGGTCCGGCCATTTTTGCGTGCAGGCGGCGGGCGAAGGCGACTTCGGCGTCGACGTCTCGGCGGGTGGCGTCGAGGGCGTCGGCGATGGGCAGGCCGTGGCGGCGGGCGAGGTTCCAGGATTGGGCGAGAGCGGGGAGCGCGGGCGAGTCCAGGGTTCCGTCCAGGCGGGCGGCGGTGGAGAGGTTGTGCAGTTCTGCGGCTAGTTCGGGGACGGCGTCGGCGGCTGCTTCGGCGGCGGTTACTGGGTGGGCGCCGGCGCGGAGTTCGGAGACCATCGTGCGGAGGACGGTCGAGGTGCGTTCGGCGCGGACCAGGGTTTCGGCGGTTTCCTTTCTGCTGCGCCATTCCTGGCGTACGGCGAGGGTGAGCAGGGCGGTTGCTATCGCCGCGCCGATGCCGCCCAGGGGCAGGGCGACGGCGGCTGGGGCAAGCCAGAGGGACTGGCGGGGCGGGATGGGGAGGCGGAGGTGGATGCGGGGCGGCGGGAGCAGGCGGTTGGGGGTGGTGGGCCAGCACAGGATTCCGGTGCCTGCGCAGAGGAACGGCCATGCGGAGATCAACGGGGGCACCTCGATGCTGGGGCGGTTGGACGGGGGCGGGGTTGAGCGCGGTTATTGCGGGGGCTTTGCTTCGGGACGACGTTGGGGCTGGTGGCTGGGAGGGGAGTGCGTGTGCTCCGGGGCAGGCGCGGGGGTGGTTGGGGCGAGGGGCGACTGGTGAGTGGCTGCCCGGGGCAAGCACGGGAGCTGGCCGCAAATGCTGGAGGCAGTGCGCGGGGCTTGGGTCAGGCGGCGGGGTAGGACCCGGTTTTTGCTGGGAGGCAATGTGCGCCGGGGCGATCAGGGGACGGCGGGATGAGACGCGGTTCTTGCCGGGAGGCAATGTGCACTGGGGCGGCCAGGGGACGGCGGGATGAGACGCGGTTCTTGCCGGGAGGCAATGTGCGCTGAGGCGGCCAGGGGACGGCGGGATGAGACGCAGTTCTGCCGGGAGACAGTGCGCGCTGGGCGGTCAGACGGCGGTAGGGCGGGACGCGGTTCTTGCGGGAAGGGTTCGCCGCGGGACGAAGTGGGGCGGGCGGGAAGGAGAGCGCATGTCCCGGGCTGGCGCGAGGTCTGTTGAGGGCAAAGGTTGACTGGCGAGTGGCTGCCCGGGCGAGCACGGGAGCTGGCCGCAAATGCACAGGCGGCGAGCGGCCGCGCGGGGAGCTAGTCACGAGCTGGATCCGGGAGTAGTCAGGGCAGTGAAGAGGGAGCGGCGGCTCGTCCAGTGGCCGTCGCGCCAGACGGGGTGGGTTTTTACTTCTCCGTGGTAGCGCTGGAGTACCGCGACTTCCGTCAGGCGGCGGCCAGCGGTTGTTCGGCGCATGTGCAGGATTACGCGCACTGCTGCGGCTAGTTGGCTGTGCAGGGCGTCTCGGGAGAGACCGCCTAGGGCGGCTAGTGCTTCCAGGCGGGCGGGGGCTTCTGCGGGGGAGTTCGCGTGCAGGGTGCAGGCACCGCCGTCGTGGCCGGTGTTCAGGGCGTTCAGCAGCGAGCACACTTCCGCGCCGCGGACTTCGCCGACGATCAGGCGGTCTGGGCGCATTCTCAGGGCTTGGCGGACCAGCTCTGGGAGTTCTACGGCACCGGCGCCTTCTACGTTGGCGGGGCGGGCGACGAGGCTCACGAACTGTGGGTGGGTCGGGCGTAGTTCACCGGCGTCTTCTACGCAGACGATTCGTTCGGTCGGGGCTACCGCGCCCAGCAGGGCGCTCAGGAGGGTCGTCTTTCCGGCACCGGTGCCGCCGGTGATGAGGAAGGCTAGGCGGTGCTTGAGGATTGCTTCGAGGATGCTCCGGGCGGTTGCGTCGATGGAGCCGTGTGCTTGTAGTGCGGCTAGGTCGTGAGTCACCGGGCGCAGGACGCGCAGCGACAGGCAGGTGCCGTTTGCGGCGATGGGCGGCAGTACGGCGTGGACGCGGATTCGGCCTTGGCGGGCGGGGAGCCAACCGTCTACGTACGGCTGGGCGTCATCTAGTCGACGGCCTGCGGCTAGGGCTAGGCGTTGCGCCAGGCGACGGACGGCGTCCTCGTCGGGGAAGCGGATTGTCGTGTGGGTTAGGCCAGCGGGGCTGTCGGTCCATACTTGGTCGGGGGCGGTGACCAGGACGTCGGTGACGGTGTCGTCCTCCAGTAACGGGGCTAATGGGCCTGCGCCTACGAACTCGTCTCGGGCTTGGCGAACGGCGGCGAGCACTGCGTCGTGGCTTAGGGCTCCGCCGGCTTCCGCGCGGACGGCTTCGGCTAGGGCGATCGGGTCGGTGCCTCGGCTTTCGCCGGCCAGGCGGTGGCGGACTCGTTCTACTAAGTCGGTCGTCATCTATGCGGCCTGTGCGAGGGGAAGGGGACGCAAGTCCGCCAGTACGGCGCGGGCGGCGGTGGCCAGTGCGCCCTTCGGGGGCAGGTCGAACTCGCCGGATTCCAAGGTGGTGGCTACTCGGCGTTCTGGCGGCACGGAAGCGATCACCGGTGGACCCAGCATGCCTGCGGTTTGCGAGGCTGAGACGCCGTCGATGGGGTGTCCACTTGCGACGATCGCGAACCGCTCAGTGTGCGGGCGGAGGTGGTTCAGGACCTGTTTCGCCGCCATGCAGGCGCGGAATTCGATGGGAACTACCAGCACGACCAGGTCGGCGGAGGAGGCTACGGAGACTGTGCCTTCGTCGAAATGGCGGGGCAAATCGCAGACGACGGTGCGGCCGGCGCGGCTGCCCGCGGCCACGATGGCGGACAAGGCTCGTGGACTCGGGCCGTCGCCGGAACGTCCGCAGGACAGCACGGGGAGTTTGCCGCGACTGGGAAGGGACGCGAGCAGAGAAGGGACGGAGACCCGGCCGGACAGCCGGACTTCCGGCCACCGCAGGCCTTTCGTGTGTTCTAGGCCCAGCGGGAGATCCAATCCGCCGCCTAGCGGGTCGCAATCGACTAATAGCGCGGAGCCGGTGCGGGCGGCTTCTACGGCAACCGCGGCGGCCAGTACGGAGGTACCGGAACCGCCTCGGCCGCCAACGAAAGCTACTACTGGGCCTGGGGATTCGGCTGGTGCGTCGGTGACATCGGCGAACGCGCCGGTCAGGCCTGCTTCGTCGTCGGGCAGGCTGAAGACGCGGCGAGCGCCTAGTGCGGCCGCTCGGCGCCACGTCTCTAAGCCGGGTGCGCCTTTGCAGACGAGTACGACGCTGTCACGTGGTGGCATTGGCGGGCTGTCGACAGCGATGTCCTCGTCCAGCACTACAAGTGGAGCGCGCGTCCATCGTCCGCGTGCGGCGGCTAGGTCTGGCGCGTGGTCGAACTCGCAGCCGACTACGGCGGCGACGCGGCGGATCTCTTCGAAGACGGCTCCCTCGCCGGATACGACGAGCGGTTGTGCGGTGGCCATGTGCCCCTCCCCTTGGTCTCGTGGGCCGGACTTCCACCGTCGCTCGCCGCCGGACCGCGCGGCAATGCCCACTTTTCCGTCCTGTGGATAACCCGGGGGTTGTGGACAACCAGAGGGGCGAAATCGATCCAGAACCGCCGGAGTGTCCGCCCGTACCGGACAATGCGCGGCCCGCGCATTCGGTCGAGAAAACGATTGCTGCGGAGAACCTCCGGAAAATCAAGTGAAAAGAAGTAAATTTGCCGTACCGGGACGAGTAACCAGTGCGACGGCAGGATAAAACGCAGAAAAGGTAAGCGCGCGGTTAATTGATCTTGCCCGCGAGGCGCGCGGCGAACGACCGGAACAGCCCAGGTCAGGGCCGAAAACGCAGGCCACGCAACGGTTTTCGGGGCAGACCTGAAAATTGTTCGGCGCTCGGGAAACGGGGAGAATAGAAGGCGGCCCTCGCCAGGGGGGAGGGACGAGGGCCGCCAGGGGTTCAGCCCCGGGGGGTCGGACTGAACCAGCCCGGTTCACGACCGGGTCTGTTCACTGTAACTCCGTTAGCTATGAGTTGGCTGTGTGAGTGACACATACGATTCGATAACGGCACCCGAGGCCGTAAGCAGGCCGATGTCATCGATTTTCCGGCCGCCGCCACGACCGGTGTGCTGCCAACAACACGGCCCGGTACGCCTATCCTGATCACGTGGCCGAACCCCGCAGCGAAGACGCACCCCGGCGCGTAGCCGCCTTCTTCGATCTCGACAAGACGATCATCGCGTCGTCCAGCGCGCTCGCGTTCAGCAAGCCATTGCTGCGCGAAGGACTGATCAACCGTCGCGCAGCGCTGCGAAGTGCTTACGCGCAACTGGTTTTCTCGCTCGCCGGCGCGGACGCGGACAAGACCGAGCGGATGCGCGCCGAGGTTTCCGCGCTGTGCGCGGGCTGGGATGTCGCGCAGGTTTCCGCGATCGTGCGCGAAACATTGCACGACGTAGTCGATCCGCTCGTCTACGTAGAGGCGACCGACCTCATCGCGCAGCACCTCGCCGACGGACACGACGTGATCGTGCTTTCCGCGACCGGCGAAGAGGTCGCCGCGCCGGTCGCCGAGATGCTCGGCGCGACCCGATGCGTCGCCACTCGCATGGAGATCGTCGGCGGCCGCTACTCCGGCGAGGTCGATTTCTATTGCTACGGCGAGAACAAAGCTGTCGCCGCGAAGCAGCAAGCCGCCACCTACGGCTACGACCTCGCCGACTGTTTCGCCTACACCGATTCCAGCACCGACATCCCCCTGCTGGAGGTGGTGGGTCACCCGCACGCGGTGAACCCGGACAAGCTGCTGCGCCGCACCGCGGAAGAACACGACTGGCCGGTCCTCGCGTTCGAGCGGCCGATGTCGCTGCGCACGCGGATCCCGGCCAAGTCCGCGGGCATGGTCGCGCTCGGCGTGGGCGCGGTGGCGGCGGGCGCGACCTGGTACAGCCTCAGCCGGCGCCGCCGGTCTCGCGGCGCCGGCGACTGAGCACCCGCACGGCGGTACCAATTCCGCGGTTTCCGCAGCTAGGTCCGTTGCTGAGGGTGGTGCTGTCACCGGATCGAGCCTCTGTACCGGTGCACCCGTACGCGCACTTGAAGTGACCGCGCTCACGGCGTAGAAAGTAGGTGCGGACGTTGATTCGGCCAGGACAGAGGTAGAAGAGAAGCCTCTGTCACCCCGGACAACCTCCGTGCGCGGACTCCGGGTACCCACGCGCAGCACGCCGCGGGAGGCTCGTCGTCTAGGGACTGCGTACCGGGACGCCGGACGCCGAGTCCATGAAGGTACGACCAGAGTTGCACGCTTGGTCGCCCGAGATGTTCGCGCTGATTGGCGGCGCCCGTCGGCCGAGGCCGACGGGCGCCGCCAGTGTTATGTCCGCCCAAGGCATATTCACGCCCCCCGCGGCGGACCGAGCGAGGCTCGAAGAAATCCGCACCGGGCGCCGTCCTCCCAGGTGAACCCTCCCGTTCCTGCGCTCGGCCGATGGACAACCCCGTATCGCGGTGAGTAGCTTCCCGATACCGGTGCTGCCCGGTGGACGCTTCACGACTCGCGTCCGCACCCGCGGCGGCACGCGACACTGGGAGGCAATTCGTGACGAACCGACTCGCGCGCACGCGGAGGATGCAGGTGTTCGCCGTTCCCCTCGCGGGGGTGCTCGCCGTCGGGGGGTTGAGTTCCTCGGCGTTCGCGGCGCCGAACCGACCGAAACAACCGCAGCAGACGCCCCAGCAGACGGCGGCGCAGGTCGACGCCGCCGCGGCACAGGCGCTGCGCGGCATGAGCCTGGAAGAAAAAGTGGGGCAGCTGTTCGTCACGTGGGTGAACGGCAAGTCCGCGGACGAGGTCAACCCCAAGAACCAGACCGACTTCGGCGTCGACACCGCCGCGCAGGCCGTGCAGAAGTACCACCTCGGCGGCGTCATCTACTTCAACAACACCAGCCGCGACAACTTCGACGACCCCACGCAGGTCGCGAAGCTGTCCAACGGCCTGCAGCGCGCCGCGATCTCCAGCGGCGCGCACATCCCGCTGCAGATCGGCACCGACCAGGAGGGCGGCACGGTCACGCGGATGGGCGCGCCGGCCACCGAGTTCCCCAACTCGATGGCCATCTCCGCGGGCCGCGACACCGGCAGCGCGACCAAGGCCGCCACGATCCTCGGCCACGAGCTGCGCGCGGTCGGCATCAACCAGGACTACGCGCCGGACGCGGACGTCAACTCCAACCCGGCCAACCCGGTGATCGGCGTCCGGTCCTTCTCCGGACGACCAGACCTGGCCAGCCGCTTCGTGACCGCGGAGGTCAAGGGCTACCAGGAATCCGGTCCGGCGAGCCAGACCGTCTCGTCCACCGCGAAGCACTTCCCCGGCCACGGGGACGCGGCGACCGACAGTCACACCGGGTTGCCGAAGATCAATCGCACCGAGGCGGAATGGCGGGCGATCGACGTGCCGCCGTTCAAGGCCGCGATCGCCGCCGGCATCGACTCGATCATGAGCGCACACATCCAGTTCCCGAGCCTCGACCCGTCGGGCGAGCCGGCGACGCTGTCGAAGCCGATCATCACCGGCAAGCTGCGCGGCGAACTCGGCTACAACGGCGTCGTGATCACCGATTCGCTTGAGATGCAGGGCGTGCGGGAACTGCACAGCGATGCCGAAATCCCCGTCCTGGCCCTGAAAGCGGGCGTGGACCAGCTGCTCATGCCGGTGCACCTGGACATCGCGATCAACGCCGTGATCGCCGCGGTGAAGTCCGGCGACCTGCCGACGCAGCGGATCGACCAGAGTGTGCTGCGGGTGCTGAAGCTCAAGCTGAAGCGCGGGATCCTGTACTCACCGTTCAACAATCCCTCCCAGGTCATGAAGAAGGTCGGCACGCCGGAACACCTGGCTACCGCCCAAGGCATCGCCGACCGGTCGGTCACCGCGATCGCCAACGACGCCGGAGTGCTGCCGCTCAAGCAGAAGCCGTCGACCGTGCTGGTCACCGGCTGGGGCGCGACCACGACGCAAACGCTTGCCGACCGCTTCACCGCACACGGCACGAAGGCGACCGCACTGGCCACCGGGCAGACGCCGACCGACGCGCAGATCGCCGACGCCGCTAACGCCGCGAAGCAGAACGACGTCGTCGTGGTGCTGACCAACAACCTCGGCGGATTCCCCTTGCAGGGCAAGCTTCTGCAGGCATTGATGGACACCGGCAAGCCGGTGGTCGCGGTCGCCGCGCAGATCCCGTACGACGCCGGGTACGCGAACCCGGTGCCGACCTGGCTCGCCACCTACGGCTACATCACGCCGTCGCTCGAAGCACTGGCCAAGGTCGTGCTCGGCGAGACGAAGCCCAGCGGGCAGCTGCCGGTCGACGTCCCGGCCGGGGCGGACGTGCACACCGTCAAATACCCCTTCGGACACGGGCTGACCTGGTGACTCTCAACCGCAGGAACTTCCTGTCCGTTCCGGCGCTCGCCGTCCCGGTACTGGCGAGCGGCTCGGCAGCGGCACAAGCGGCACCCGAAGCAGCACAACCCGAGCTGGCACGCCGGGTCCTCACCGGTGCCGAACAGCTCGCCGCGCAGGGCTGGCGTCCGCTCACCGGACGCAAGCTCGGCGTGCTGTCCAACCCGACGGGCGTGCTCGCCAGCGGCGACCACATTGTCGACTCGATGGTCGCGGCGGGCGTACGTCCCGTCGCGGCCTTCGGGCCGGAGCACGGCTTTCGCGGCAGCGCGCAAGCCGGTGGCTCCGAAGGCGACTACACCGACCCGCGCACCGGCATCCCCGTGTACGACGCGTACGGCGCTGACGCCGCGAAGCTCGCTTCGCTGTTCCAGAAAGCGGGACTGGACACTGTCGTCTTCGACATCGCTGACGTCGGCGCGCGCTTCTACACCTACATCTGGTCGCTGTACACGGCGATGGTCGCCGCAGCGAAGGTCAACGCGGCCTTCGTCGTCCTAGACCGGCCAAACCCCATCGGCGGACGACTGTCCGGCCCAGTCCTCGATCCGAAGTTCTCGTCCGGCGTCGGGCTGAAGCCGATCGCACAGCAGCACGGCATGACTGTCGGCGAGCTGGCGCAGTTCTTCGCCGCCGAGTTTCTGCCGGGCGAAGGCGTGAAGCTGGCGAAGCTCGAAGTCGTCCAGGTACGCGGTTGGCGACGCGACAGCTTCTTCGCCGACAGCGGTCTCCGTTGGGTTCTGCCGAGCCCGAACATGCCGACGCCGGACACAGCGCTCGTGTACCCGGGCACAGGCATGTTCGAGGGCACCGTGTTCTCCGAAGGACGCGGCACGACAAGGCCGTTCGAAATCATCGGCGCGCCCGGCCTCGACTGGCATTGGCGCGAGGAACTCGAGAAGCTCCGCCTGCCGGGCGCAGCGTTCCGCGAGATCTACTTCGTGCCCACCTTCGGCAAGTTCGTGAACCAGCCTTGCGGCGGCGTGCAGGTCACCGTCACCGATCCGCGGGCCTTCGACGCGATCAGCACCACCGTCTCGATGTTCGTGACGGCCAAGCGTGTCGCGCCCGACAAATTCGGCTGGCGACCGGACCACATGATCGACAAGCTGTCCGGATCCGCGCGGCTGCGCACCATGGTCGACGCCGGCGCCGGGGTCGACGAGATCACCGGCGCGTGGCGCGCCGAACTCGCCGACTTCGCCCGCAGACGCCGCGCCCACTTGATCTATCGCTGAGGAGAGCGGTCATGCGTGCTAGGAAAGTGCTCGTCGCGACGTTGGCCGTACTGGTCGCGGCCACGACGACCGCGGGAGCAGCGACAATCGACAACCGACACGGCGGCTTCGCCGGGCGCTTCGACCGTCCGCAGCACGGGTTCGCCCCGGCGAGCACGAAGCTGCGCGACGGCAGCCCGGGCGAGGTCAACCTCGATCCGCGGCCGATCCGCGACGCCGAGCAGTTCCTGAAGAGCTGGACGCAGCCGGACGCCAGCGGGCATCCGCACTTCTCCGGCGCGGTCGGCCTGCTCGCGCACGACGGCGTGATCGTGGACCGCTACGCCGTCGGCGGCGCGCTCCGGTACGCCGACGCCAAGGGCACCGAACTGCCGCCGGACCAGCAGGTCCCGATGCGCGACGACACCATTTTCGACATGGCGTCGATCTCGAAGCTCTTCACCTCGATCGCCGCGCTGCAGCTGACCGAACAGGGCAAGCTCGACGTCAACGCGCCGGTCGTGCGCTACCTGCCGGAGTTCGGCGTCAACGGCAAGCAGGACGTCACCGTGCTGCAGCTGCTCACCCACACGTCGGGCTTCGACGCCGACCCGTCACCGTCGCTCTGGGCCGGCTATCCGGACATCCCGTCGCGGCGCAAGGCCATCCTCGACAGCCCGCTCAAGAACGCGCCGGGCAGCACCTACCTGTACTCCGACCTCAACATGCTCACCCTGGGCCTGCTGATCGAGAAGCTGTCCGGCAAGCCGCTGGACCAGGTCGTGCACGACCGCATCAGCGCGCCGCTCGGCATGGTCGACACCGGCTACAACCCGCCCGCGTCGAAGCTCGCCCGGGTCGCCGCGACCGAGTACGAGACCACCCCGCCGCGCGGGCTCGTGCGCGGACAGGTGCACGACGAGAACGCCTGGTCGCTCGGTGGCGTCGCCGGGCACGCCGGCGTGTTCTCCACAGCCGGCGACATGGCCGTGCTCTCCCAGACCATCCTCAACGGCGGCAGCTACCGCGGGCACCGGATCCTGCGGCCGGACACCGTCACGAAGATGCTCACGAACTACAACCAGCGCTTCCCCGGCGACGAGCACGGGCTCGGCTTCGAGCTGGACCAGCCTTGGTACATGGGCGCGCTGGCGTCGCCGATCAGCGCGGGCCACACCGGCTTCACCGGCACCACACTGGTCATCGATCCGGAATCGCGGTCGTTCGCGTTGCTGCTCACCAACCGCGTGCACCCCACGCGCACCTGGGGTTCCATCAACACCGCCCGCCAGGTCTGGGCGACCTCGCTCGCGAAGGCGATGGCCGTGCGGCCGGTCGAAGGCCCCGACGCTTGGTACGCGAGCCTGGGAAACAACGGCGTCGCTACTCTCCGCACCCAACCGCTTCCAGCAGGTGCACCGCTGCGCGTGTCCTTCGCCGCCTTCGTCGACACAGAGGGCCCGAGCGACCCGTTACAGCTCGAATCGAGCACCGACGGGGTTAATTGGCAACCGGTTCCGCTCCAGGCCCGTGGCCCAGGTGCGCCGACCGGCGAGACGCCCTCGCTCGCCGGACACGGGCACCGTTCCTGGTGGCGGGTGTCCGCGGAGGTGCCCGCGTTTGCCGTTACCTCACTTCGGTGGCGTTACAGCACCGACCCGAACTACTCGGGACGGGGAGTTTCCCTCGATAGTGTGAAAGTCACCCAACGCGGCCATGTCGTTCTCGATGGTGAGCGGAACCCCTCGGAACTGGCCTCTTCCGGCTGGAATCTGAGCGCTCGGTAGCTGCCCCGCCGCGCATCGCGACCTGCGCGGCCCCACTCAGCGGAACAAGACTCCTTCGCTAGACACACTTAGTTGCCAAGTCGTTAGCTTGAGCTCGTTAACACGGTGGACCCGGTTGGCGACTTTCTTGACAACGATTAATCGCAAACCGAAGTCCGCAGACACGGACGGGTTGTGGTTCTGCCGAAGGATGTGGGTAGCCTTGTCGCAAATGCCAGCGGTTAGTAACTTTCCGACGGCGGATGATACCGATTCCGTAGTCAGCAGCGCACCCTCTGAGCACTTCGCAGGTCAGACCCCGGTGCGCGACGCGGATGCGAGCCCGTTGGTTCGCATCCGCTCCCTGCTGCCCGGCCTCGCCCGTGCCGAACAGCGCGTGGCGCAGGTCGTCCTCGAGAACCCGGCCGCCGTATCCCGGCGCAGCATCACTGAGGTCGCGCTGGCCGCGAACACCTCCGAGACCACCGTTACGCGCTTCTGCAAGGCCGTCGGCGTCGGCGGCTACCCGCAGCTGCGCATCGCGCTCGCCGCGGACACCGCCCGCACCGAGGCGCGCTCCTCGCGCAACCTCGGCGGCGAGATCGGCCCTGGCGACGACCTGGCGTCCGTCATCGGCAAGGTCAGCTTCGCCGACGCGCGCGCCGTCGAGGAGACCGCCGACCAGCTCGACGTCGCCTCGCTGCAGAGCGTGATCGACCTCGTCGCCGAAGCCGGCCGGGTCGACGTGTACGGCGTGGGCGCAAGCGCTTTCGTCGCCGCTGACCTGCAGCAGAAGCTGCACCGGATCGGCCGCGTGAGCTTCTCCTGGTCGGACACGCACATCATGCTGACCTCGGCCGCCGTGCTGAAGCCGGGCGACGTCGCGATCGGCGTCTCGCACACCGGCGCGACCACGGACACCGTCGAGGCGCTGCGGGTCGCGCGCGAGCACGGCGCGGTGACCGTCGCGGTCACGAACTTCCCGCGCTCGCCGATCACCGAGGTCGCCGACCACGTGCTCACCACGGCGGCCCGCGAAACCACCTTCCGGTCCGGGGCGACAGCGAGCCGGATCGCCCAGCTGACCGTGATCGACTGCCTCTTCATCGGCGTCGCACAGCGCCACATGGAGGCGTCGGTCAACGCGTTGGACGCCACGAGGGACGCGGTCGGCTCGCACCGGCTCGGGGTCAGACCCGACGGTCGTCGTCGTCCGCGGGAAACCGGCAAATGAACCAAGAAGCGAGGATCTGATGTCCGTCCCCTGCCAGACGGTGCACGTCGATTCGCCCACCGAACAACGAAACCCGCGCACGGTGGACATCGATCTGATGTCCACCATGGGGATCCTCGGCGCGATCAACGCCGAGGACCGCCGGGTGCCGGACGCGGTGGCCGCGGTGCTGCCGCAGCTGGCCCGTGCGGTCGACTACGCCGTCGAGGCGCTGCGCGGCGGGGGGCGCGTGCATTACGTCGGCGCGGGCACCTCGGGCCGCCTGGCGACGCTGGACGCGGCCGAATTGGTGCCGACGTTCAACGTGCCCGGCGACTTGTTCATCGCGCACCACGCGGGCGGTGAGAAGGCGCTGCGGCAGGCCGTCGAGAACGCCGAGGACGACGCGGACGCCGGTGCGGCGGAAATCGCGCTCTCGGTGCGGCCCGGCGACTTCGTGCTCGGTCTCGCCGCCTCCGGGCGCACGCCGTACGTGCTCGGCGCGCTCGCCGAGGCCAGCCGGATCGGCGCGCACACCGGGCTCGTCTCGGCCAACCCGCGCGCCGCCCAACCGGCTGGCGTGGACGTGCTGATCGCCGTCGCCACCGGTCCCGAGGCCATCGCGGGCTCGACCCGGATGAAGGCGGGCACGGCACAGAAGCTGATCCTCACCGCGTTCTCCAGCGCGACGATGATCAAGCTGGGCAAGACCTACTCGAACCTGATGGTGAGCATGCGCGCGACGAACGCGAAGCTGCGCGGCCGCAACATCCGGATCTTGCAGGAAGCCACCGGCATGACCATGGCGGACTGCTCGGACGCGCTCACCGAGTCCAGCGGCGACCTCAAGGTGGCGCTCGTGCACCTGCTGTCCGGCAGCGACGTCACGCGTTCCGCCGAGGCGCTGACCGCGGCGGGCGGGCACGTGCGCAAAGCGCTCGACTCGCTGCACCTGCGCGCTGGCTGAGAGCTTTACTGGATTGTCCGTGAAGGGCTCCTTGAGGGAATCTGATTCCCTCAAGGAGCCCTTCACGGCTTTTCGGCAAGCGAGAGGACGGCGATGACGCAGCGGCTCACTCGCGGCGACCGGTGGTCGATCGGCGGCATGACAGCCGTGATCCTGCTGCTCAACCTCGTCGGCTGGGGTTTGCTCGCGCTGGTCGTCGCGCCGCGGCACTACGCGCTCGGCGCGGGCGGCACGTTCGGCATCGGCCTCGGCGTCACCGCGTTCACGCTCGGCATGCGGCACGCGTTCGACGCCGACCACATCGCCGCCATCGACAACACCACGCGCAAGCTGATGGCCGACGGGCAGCGTCCGCTCTCGGTCGGGTTCTGGTTCTCCCTCGGGCATTCGACGATCGTCTTCGCGCTGTGCCTGCTGCTGTCGATGGGCGTCCGCGCGATCGCCGGGCAGCTGGAGAACGACGGCTCCGCGCTGCACGAGACGACCGGCCTGATCGGCACGTCGGTGTCCGGGATCTTCCTGTACCTGATCGCGATCATGAACCTCGTCGTGCTCGTCGGGATCGCGCGCGTGTTCGCCCGGATGCGCCGCGGCGAACTGGACGAGGCCGAGCTGGAACGGCATCTCGACAACCGCGGCCTGATGAACCGGCTGCTGCGCGGGGCCACCAAAGCAGTGCGGAAGCCGTGGCACATCTATCCGGTGGGAGTCCTTTTCGGACTCGGTTTCGACACCGCGACGGAAATCGGATTGCTCGTGCTCGCGGCGGGCGCGGCCGCGTTTTCCTTGCCCTGGTACGCGATTCTCGTGCTGCCGATCCTGTTCGCCGCCGGGATGAGCCTGTTCGACGCCGCCGACGGCGTGCTGATGAACTACGCGTACGGCTGGGCGTTTTCCCGGCCGATCCGAAAGATTTATTACAACCTCACGGTCACCGCGCTTTCCGTAGCGGTCGCGCTCGGCATCGGGACCATCGAGCTGGTGACACTGCTCGCCGAGAAGCTCGACATCACCTCCGGCCCACTCGCCGCGATCGCCTCGGTGAACCTGGACTACGTGGGCTTCGCGATCGTCGGACTGTTCGTGATCACCTGGTTGGCCGCGTTCGCGATCTGGAAATTCGGGAGAATAGAGGAGAAGTGGGCCGCGCGGCTGGGAACCGCCGACTGACGCTGGAGGGGGCACCGTGAAAAGACAAGTGCTGGTACTGGCGAGAGCGCTGGCACTCGTGCTCCGCCGCCAGACCGACGTGCCACCGGACGGCGTCGCGATCCACTACAGCCGCGACCTCCGGCCGATGTTCTGGGTGATGCTTGCGGTGAACCCGGTCGACATCGTCCTGGTCGAGGTCGTGGTGAAGTCGGTGCCGGTGCGGATCGTATTGCTGGTGCTGGAAATCCTGGGTGCTCTCGCGTTTCTGGCACTCGTCGCGACCCTCTACAAATACCCGCACTCAGTCAGCCGGGAAGGGCTGCGGGTGCGGTATCTGTCCTTCTTCGACCACCGGATCCCGTTGGCCAGCATCGATTCCGTCCGGCAGGTGAGCCGTTCGCTGAAGACGCGGGGCGGCGTCAGCATGCCCGAAGACGGCGTGCTGGCAGTGGGAATCAACCAGTCGACCAATCTCTCAGTCGTCCTGCGCGAACCGCATAGGGTCGACCTCGGCCGCAAGGGCACCGGAGAAATCACTCAGCTCGACCTCTGGGCCGACGATCCGCGAGCCGCCGTCGCGGCGATCCGGGACCAGCTGCCCGCGAGTGTGTGAAGCTGCCGGAAGCGGCGGATCCCCTCGCCGCCCCCGGCAACACCCCCAGTGCGCCTCAGAACGCTCCGGCCGGCTGGCGGATCGCGGCGTTCAGCCGGTTCCACACGTTGATCGCGGCGATGGACAGCAGCAACGCCGACAGTTCCTTCTCGTCGTAGATGTCCGCGGCGGCGTCCCAGACCTTGTCCGGGATCGCGTCCGGCCGGTCGGCCAGCCGGGTCATGCACTCGGCCAGATCGAGCGCGGCGCGCTCGGCGTCGGTGAAATACGGCGATTCGCGCCACCCGCCGACGGCCCAGATCCGTTCGTCCTTCTCCCCGGCTTCTTTCATCTCCCGCGAGTGCAGGTCGACGCACGCGCTGCAGCCGTTGATCTGGCTGGCCCGCAGGTGGATCAGGTGGTGCGTGGTCGCGGGCACGGTGCTGTCGTTCGTGGCCTTGCTCAGCGCCATCAGGGCCTTCATCGCGTCCGGGTGCACCTTGATCGGGTGGGTCATCCGAGCCTGCATGGCGATCTCCTCCTGTCACGTCCGCCGCGTTCGGCGGGTCCTGGTGGTAGGACCCGGCCCAAGGAGAAGATGTGACAGTGCGGGACGAAAAACAGGACGAGAATTTCTGGGCGGCTCAGTTCGAGGAGCATCGGCCCAGGTTGCGGGCGGTGGCGTACCGGATGCTCGGTTCGTTCGCCGAGGCCGACGACGCGATCCAGGAGACCTGGCTGCGAGTGACCCGATCGTCCGGAGAGGACATTCGCAACACCGGCAGCTGGTTGACGACGATCGTGTCGCGGCAGTGCCTCAACATGCTGCGCTCGCGCGCGACCCGCCGCGAGGACCCGCTGGACATCCGGGTGCCGGACCCGGTCGTGGAGATCGGGGACGGCGTCGACCCGGCGGAGCAGGAGGTCCTCGCGGACTCGGTGGGCCTCGCGCTGCTGGTGGTGCTGGAGGCGCTCGATCCGGCGGAGCGGCTCGCCTTCGTCCTGCACGACATGTTCGCCGTCCCGTTCGACGAGATCGCCACGATGCTCGACAAGAACACCGCCGCGGTCCGGCAATTGGCGAGCCGGGCGCGCCGCCGCGTGCAGGGCGCGACGCCGGCCGGTCCGCCGAACCGTGCACAGCAGCGCAAGATCGCCGACGCCTGGCTTACCGCCGCCCGCGGCGGCAACTTCGAGGGGCTGGTCACCCTTCTGCACCCGGACGCTTTGCTGCGCGTCGACACCGGCGGCCCGGACTCGAAGGTCGTGCGCGGCGCGGCCGAGGTCGCGGGCAACGCGTCGCGGTTCCGGCCGACCGGCATGGTGTCGCAGTACGCGACCGTCAACGGCGGCCCCGGCATCGTCGCCCTGCGCGACGGGAAGCCGGTTTCGGTGCTGTCGTTCACCATGTCGGACGGGCTGATCGTGGAGATCAACATCCTCGCCGACGTCGAGCGGATCGCGGCGTTGGACTTCTGAGGTCAGCCGAGCCGGTCCAGGGCAGCTACCGCTTCGGCGGGCAGCCGCACCTGGCCGGCGGCGAGGTTTTCGGCGAGATGCGCCGGAGTCGCCGTGCCCGCGATCAGCAACGTGCCCGGGTAGCGCCGCAGCAGCCAGGCCAGCGCGACCTGCGCCGGGGTACAGCCGAGTTCAGTCGCGATACCGGTCACGACCGGATTGCCGCACACGTCCTGGCCCAGCTCGAAGGCGGAACCCAGCGGGAAGTACGGGACCCAGGCGATCCCTTGCTCCCGGCACAGCTCCAGCACCGGTTCGGTGGCGCGGGCGAGCACGTTGTAGGAGTTCTGCACGCAGACGATCCCGACCGGCAGCGCGTGCCGGAGCTGGTCGGCGGACACGTTGCTGAGCCCGAGCGAGCCGATCTTTCCGGCGTCGCGCAGGGAGATCAGTTCGGCTAGCTGGTCGTCGAGGTCGACGATCTGGTCGCCTTCGGCGATCAGGCCGGGTCCGGCGTCCGCGCGGCGCAGGTTGACCACGTCGAGCTGTTCGACGCCGAGCGAGGCGAGGTTGGCCTCGACCTGCGCCCGCAGCTGCTCCGGTTGTTGCGCGAGCCGGAGCCCTTGCGGTGCCTCCTCCGCACCGACCTTGGTCACCACGACCAGGTCGTCCGGATACGGCGAGAACGCTTCGCGGATCAGGTCGTTGCAGCGGCCGTCGCTGTAGAACTGGGCGGTGTCCAGGTGGTTCACGCCCGCGCTCGCTGCGGAGCGGAGCAGTTTTACCTGGTCAGCGCGGTCGGTGCCGGGGCGGCCGAGCTGCATCACGCCGTAGCCGATCCGCGCGACCTCGTGGCCGGCGAGCTTCGCGGTGCCGCCTGGAGCAGTGGTTGCCGTCATGAGGAAAGACTCCTGCCGTGGCATAGTGGAAGTTGATGCGGAGGCGCCTCCGTATTTCCACCGTAGCAGAAACGGAGGACCCTCCGCTTTGTCGAGCCCGAAGAAACCGCGCGCGGACGCTGAACGCAACCGTCTCCGCCTCCTGACTGCTGCCCGCAAGGCGTTCGGCGAAGGCGACGAGCCCGTCACGTTGGAGCACGTCGCGCGCGAAGCGGGTGTCGGCATCGGCACGCTCTACCGCCACTTCCCTACCCGCGAAGCGCTCGTCGAAGCGCTGTACCGGGACGAGCTGGCACAGGTCGTCGCGAGCGCGCCGAAACTGCTCGAGACCGAGAAGCCGCTTCGCGCGCTGCGTCGGTGGATGGACCGCTTCGCCGAGTACGCGAGCACGAAGCACGACATGGCCGACACGCTGCGCGCGATCATCGAGGCAGGCACGGTCGACATGACGCAGGTCCGCGCGGAGCTGACCGAGGCTGTCCAGCTGATCATGGAAGCGGGCGTGGAGGACGGCACGCTTCGGGAGGACGTTCGCGCGCAAGACGTTGTCGTAACGGTGGTCGGCGCGTGCAGCATGCGGACACTGCCGGGCGGCCCGGAGCAACTGGACCGGATGCTCGACCTGATCCTCGCCGGAGTCCGTCAGCCGCCGAGCTGATGCACGCGCAGCGCGAGCTGGATCTCCAGGGACCGTTCGGGTTCGCGCCAGTCCTCGCCCAGCAACGCGGCCAGGCGCTCCATCCGCTGCGCGACTGTATTGACGTGGACGTGCAGGGTTTCCTTTGCCCGCGCCAAATTCCCGCCTGCCGCGTAGTACGCGCGCAGCGTGCCGATGAGGTCGGTGCCGCGGCGGGCGTCGTAGTCGAGGACCGGGCCGAGCGTCGCCCGGACGTAACCGGACAGGTCGGAATGCCTGCCGAGCAGGACGCCGAGAAACCCGAGATCGGCCATCGCCGCGCCGTCGCCTTCGCGGCCAAGTGCTAGCAGCGTATTAACGCATCGAACAGCTTCAGTGTACGCCTGCGCCAACGCTTCCGGCCCGCTCGCCGGACCGGCCGCGCCGACGGTCACCGGACAGTCCACAACAGACTTCAACTCAGCCGCGATCCGCGCCGCCGCAGGCTGATCCGGTGCGAGCGCGACGACTTGCTCCGCGTGGACACCGACCAAATCGCCGTACCTCGCGCACGCAGCGGCAAGCCCACGCCGCGAAATTCCGGAGGCGTGCGCGACCAAAACCGCGTGCGGGGCCGACAAATCGACACCCAACCGACGTGCGCGAGCGACCAGCGCACCCGGGTTACGGGTCGGCGCGGTGAGCAGGTCAGTCAGCAACTCGCCGCGCACCTGGTCCTCGGCTTGCGCCACGGAACGACGCAGCAGCAACAACAACGCCGTGACGACCGCAGCCCGCTCAAAGAGCCGACGATCGTCCCCGGCCAGCTCTGGACGCCCGGAAAGCGTCAGGCTCCCGAGCAACTCACGGCCCGCCCGCACCGCGCATACCCAGGCGTCCTTTGTAGACACAGCGCGACCGTTGGCGTGCGACGAAGCCACTGCGGCAGCGTCGAAAGCCACCGCGGTACCGGCCAGCAGCCCGCCTTCTTCGTCGTGCACGGCGATCGAACCACGTAACACTCCGGCCACTTCCGCTGCCACTGCGGGCAAATCGGCACCGCCAAGCACGAGGTCCATCAACCGGTCGTGCGCATCGTCGGCCCGCCGCATCGTCGCGTTGGCCGCGTTCAGCTCCGCCGCCGCCGACCGCGTCTCTTCCAGCAAATGCGCGGTGTCCAACGCGATCGCAGCATGCGCGGCCAGCGACGAAAGGAGCGCGACTTCAGCCGTCGAGAACGCCCGCGACGACCGATCGGACGCGTACAGCACCCCCAAGACCTTGCCGCCGATCGCCAACGGCACGCCAAGAATCGCCTTCAAACCCTCCTCCCGGACGCCCGCGTCGATCGGGTTCGTGTGCCGGAACCGCTCGTCCTCGAAGTAGTCCGCGGTCGCGTATGGCCGCGCGGTCTGCGCTACGAGTCCGCCGAGACCCTCACCCATTCCAAGGACAATCTGTTGGAACAGTGCGGAAACCGACCCGTCCGTAACGCGGATGTAGGTCTCGCCGTTCGCCTCGTCGTTGAGGCTGAGGTACGAAACGTCGACGCCCAGCAGGGTCCGCGCGCGCCGGACGATCGACCGCAGCACCGCGTCCGGGTCGCGCAGCCGGGCGAGGTCGCTCGCGGTGTCGAACAACGCGGTCAGCTCGGCTTCCCGGCGCCGGTGCTCGCTGAGCGTCTCACGGATCCGCAACGCCAGCTCGGTCGCCGAACCGATCGCGGCGGACTGCTCCGCGGACAGCCCCCGGGCAGCGACGTGCGCCAGCTGCTCACTGCTCGCTCCGGCGGCGAGCAGTTCGAGCAGCCGGCGATACGCGTCGGCAGTGGGGTCCACACCCGTCATGCTGTCATTGAAGCCTGTCGCTCGGCCGCCGTCTCATGCAGCGACGCGCCGCGCGTCTCGCGGGCACAGAGCAGCGCGACCAGCGACAACAGGCACATCGCGACCACGTAGAGCGAGATCGGCACCGTGGAGTGATACGCCTCGAACAGCGCCACCGCGATCAATGGCGCGACCGCCCCGGCCGCGATGGACGAAAGCTGACCGCCGACCGAAAGCCCGGTGTAGCGAACCCGCGTCGGGAATTGTTCCGCGAAGAACGCCGCCTGCGGCCCATACATCGCACCGTGCACGACGAGCCCCACAACCGCCGCACCGATCACCGAACCAGTCGTACGAAGGTCAAGCAGCCAGAAGAAGCCGAACGACCACGCAGCCATCCCGACCACTCCGAACAGGTACACCGGCTTCCGGCCGATCTTGTCGGACAGCAAACCCCACAAGGGAATCGTCACGAAGTGGACGGCCGACGCGATCAGCACCGCGGTGAGACCAGTCGCCTTCGGCAGCCCGAGCCCGGTCGTCACGTACACGAGAATGAACGCGGTAATCACGTAGTAGGACACGTTTTCCGCGATACGCGCACCAAACGTCACTGCCAGCGCACGGAAATGCCCGCGGAACACGTCGACGATCGGTGCCTGCTCACGCTCGTCCGCGGCCGCCTTCGCCGCGATGAACACCGGGGATTCCGAAACCGCCAGCCGGATCCACAGGCCAAGCACGACCAGCACGCCGGACAGCAGGAACGGGACCCGCCAGCCCCAGGCCTGGAAAGTCGCGTCCGACTGCGCTGACGCCAGGATCGTGAGCACCGCCGTGGCCAGCAAGTTCCCCGCCGGGACGCCAGTCTGCGGCCAGGACGCCCAGAACCCGCGCCGCCGATCGTCGCCGTGCTCGGAAACCAGCAGCACCGCGCCGCCCCACTCGCCGCCGAGAGCGAAGCCCTGGATCAGCCGCAGGAGCGTCAGCAGAACCGGCGCGAGCACGCCGACCGCGCTGTAGGTGGGCAGCAGCCCCATCGCGAACGTCGAGCCGCCCATCATCAGCAGGCTCACGACCAGCAGCTTCTTGCGTCCGATCCGGTCGCCGAAGTGTCCGAACACGAGCCCGCCGATCGGCCGGGCGAGGAACCCGACCGCGTAGGTGAGCAATGCCAGCAAGGTGCCGGTGAGCGGGTCGGCGGTCGGGAAGAACAGCTTGTTGAAGACCAGCGCGGCGGCCGAGGTGTAGAGGAAGAAGTCGTACCACTCGATGGTGGTTCCGATCAGCCCGGCTCCGACGACGCGCAACAGCTTTTTGTCCATAGTGGACTCCACTCCGTTGTGGGGAAAGGGGATTCAGCCAGCGGTCCAGCCGCCGTCAACGGGAAGCGACGCACCGGTGATATGCCCGGCGGACTCGCCGCACAGCCACCCCACGAGATCGGCGACGTCCTCGGGTTCGATCAACCGCTTGATCGCGGCCCGGCGCAGCAAAACCTGTTCGAGCACTTCTTCCGGCGGCACCCCGTGCTCGGCCGCTTGCGCTTCGATTTGCCCGGTGACGAGCGGGGTGCGGACATAGCCAGGATTCACGCAATTGCTGGTCACGCCGTGTTCGGCGGCTTCGAGAGCGACCACTTTGGACAGTCCCTCGAGCGCGTGTTTCGCCGTGACGTAAGCGGCTTTGTACGGACTCGCCCGCACGCCGTGCACGCTGGACATGTTCACGATCCGTCCCCAGCCACGCGCGTACATCGCGGGCAGGCACTGGCGGATCAGCAAAAACGGCGCGGTCACCATCAACGACTGAATGAAAGTGAACCGCTCCGGCGGGAATTCCGGCAATGGCGCGACGTGCTGTACGCCCGCGTTGTTGACGAGCACATCGACGTCCGAGGGCAGGGTCGCCAGTGCCACCGGATCGGTCAGGTCCACCACGTGCGCCTGCCCGCCGACCTCGGCAGCCGCCGCCTCCGCCCCGGCGATGTCCACCACGTGCACCTTCGCCCCGGCCGCACCGAACGCCCGCACGCAGGCCAGCCCGATGCCGCTGCCGCCGCCGGTCACCAGCGCGGTGCGCCCGGCGAGGGAACTGTCACTGGTCATGGCCGGAAACAGTAAGTCGCTCCGACCAGGGCGACCATGGCTCAATCCACCACAGAACACCAAGGCTCTATGTGGTCAGCCCACGCTGTCGGGAAAAGTATCGCCAGCGGGGAAACTCAGTCCTCGTCCATCACGATCAGCTCGAACCCGTGGCCGTTGCAGGTGGGACACACCGCGCCGAACACGTCGCCACCGCCGTGGCAGTCCGGGCACAGGCCGTCGTGCCAGGTGGTCCCCGAGACGTCGCAATGCGGCCGCGGGTAATGGGTGTCCGGCAGGCAGCATTCCGCCCCGGTTTCGGCATGTCGCCGACGGCAGAGGTCGCGGCCCGCGGGCTTGATCATGCCCTCAGCATCGCACGACCCGGTCCGGATCAGCCAGCGGCCGAGGAGATGCTCCGCGCCTCGTTCGCGCCGGTTTCGAAAGCCTCGCAACAGAAGAGCAGCCACTCGCGCACGCCGTCCGGCGTTCCTTCGGCGAACCCCTGCGCCAGTTCGACATACCGCGGGACGCGCCGGAAATAGGCCACCTCCGGCACGGTCAACGCCTTCGGGTCAAGCCCGGTCGCGACCATCGACAGCCGCGCCGCCGCCCGGGCGACCACCCCGTCCGCCGAACCGAACGGGGCCAACGCCAGCAGCTCGCCGTGCACGACCGCGGTCAGCACCGGTCCGGGCACGGAAGTCGCCCCGGTGACGAGCTGAGCCAGCAACTCCAGCCGCTCGCCGCCGCGCTGCGGACGGCCGAGCTGATCCGGATCGGACACCACATCGGACGCGGCCAGCAAATGCAGCCGGGCCAACGTCTGCAACGGAGCCCGCCGCCAGGTCGGCAGCAAGGACTCCAGTTTTTCCGCCACCCGCAACGATCCGGCGAGCAGCGGATCAGTCACCGAACCGTCTTCCGGCAGCTCGGGATTGGCCCCGTCGATCCCCGCCGACGCCCGCGCGGCACGCACCGAAGCCTCAGCCGCGGTCTCCGCCCCGCCACGCAGGTTCGCGGGCAACCGGTGCACGGCGAAGACGGCATCCTGCGCGGCTTTGGCCGCCGCGGCAACGCCGTCCAGCTCCAGCAACGGCTTCAGCGGGTCACTCATGCGTCCAGCACCTGCCCCGCGCGCTCGACCACCGGAGGCAGCACCGACCACGGGAAGTTGATCCACCGGTCGGTCCGCTTCCACACGTACTCGCATTTCACCGTCGAAGCGGGCTTCTCGTAAACCACCGCACACCGCACGTCCGCGACGTGGTCGGCGCAGAAATCGCGGACCAGCTTGAGCGTCGCCCCGGTGTCCGCGACATCGTCGGCGACCAGCACCTTCTTGTGTGTGAGATCCACCACGTTCGGCACCGGCGGCAGCATGACCGGCAGGTCGAGCCGCTGGTCGACACCGGTGTAGAACTCGACGTTCATCACGTGCAGGTTCTTCACGTCGAGCGCGTATCCGAGCGCGCCGGCGACGAACAGCCCGCCGCGTGCGATGGAGAGGATGAGGTCGGGGACGAAGCCGTCCGCGGCCACCTCCTGAGCCAGTTCCCGGCTCGCCGAACCGAACAACTCCCAGGTGAGGTTTTCTCGCTCCTCGGTCATGCGCGCTCTCTTTCGCCGGGTGGTCCAGGGAGCATAAGCGGCCGTAAAGTGGACTGCCGAAATGATCGGGAAATGGCACTTCGACACTGCCACTTGCCGTCGTAGCGTGAGCCCGTGACCTGGAGCGAGCACCCCATTCTGTCCGGCCGCCACGTACGGCTCGAACCCCTCACGCCCGACCACGCGCCCGGCCTGTTCGAGGCGGGAGCCGACCCGGGCATCTGGGCCTGGCTGAGCGTCCGCCAGCCCGCCGACCTCGGCGAAGCCGAGACGATGGTGAAGAACGCGCTCGCCGATCCGGACCGCCGCCCGTGGGCGCAGATCGACGTCGCGTCCGGCCGCGTCGCGGGCACCACTTCCTATTACCAGGTAGTAGCGAAACACCGGATCCTCTCGATCGGGCACACCTGGATCGGCACGGATTTCCAGCGCACCGCGCTCAACACCGAGTCCAAATTCCTTCTGCTGCGCAACGCCTTCGAGGACTGGGGAGCGCAGCGCGTCGCGTGGGAAACCGACAACCGCAACCTCCGTTCGCAACGCGCCATCGAACGGCTCGGCGCGTTGCGCGAAGGGGTGTTGCGGGCGCACCGGATCCGTCCGGACGGCACGACCCGCGACACGGTGCTCTACTCGATGACGGACGCCGAGTGGCCGGGCGCCCGTGCCCGGCTGCTCGCCCGCCTCGGCTGAGCCTCGCCGCATTTCGCTTGGAGCTGTGCGCGCAACGTGGCTGCAACCTTGTCGTAGGCGGACTAACGTCGCTAGCGTTCCCTGAGCCGCGGGTTCGCACTACAGGAGGCTTTGCACCATGACCGAGCAGTCCCCAGCGTTGGACAACCTGCTCACGGAGAGCCGCACGTTTCCCCCCAGCGAAGAGTTCGCTGGTCAGGCGAACGCGAAGGCCGAGCTGTACGCGACGGCGGACGCTGACCGGGAGCAGTTCTGGGCCGGGCAGGCGGAGCGGCTGTCGTGGGACACCAAGTGGTCTCAGGTATTGGACTGGACCAATGCGCCGTTCGCGAAGTGGTTCGTGGGCGGGAAACTGAACGTCGCCTACAACTGTGTGGACCGGCACGTCGAGTCCGGTCACGGGGACCAGGTCGCGATCCACTGGGTCGGCGAGCCGGGCGACACGCGCGACATCACCTACGCGCAGCTGAAGGACGAGGTCTCGAAGGCCGCGAACGCGCTGTCCTCGCTGGGCGTCGTGGCCGGGGACGTCGTGGCGATCCAGCTGCAGATGGTGCCCGAGGCGATTTTCGCGATGCTGGCGTGCGCGCGGATCGGCGCCCTGCACAGCGTGGTGTTCGGCGGTTTCTCGCCGACGGCGCTGCGCGCGCGGGTGGACGACGCGGCGGCGAAGATCGTGATCACTTCGGACGGGCAGTACCGCCGCGGCAAGGCCGCGCCGATGAAGGCGAACGTCGACGAAGCCTTGCAGGGCGCGGAAACCGTGCAGAAGGTCATCGTCGTCAAGCGCACCGGCAGCGACCTCGAGGGCGAGACGCCGTGGACCGAGGGCCGCGACCTGTGGTGGCACGAACTGGTCGACGGACAGTCCACTGAGCACCAGCCGGAAGCGTTCGATTCCGAGCACCCGCTGTTCATCCTGTACACCTCGGGCACCACGGGTAAGCCGAAGGGCATTCTGCACACCTCCGGCGGCTACCTGACCCAGACCGCGTACACGCACAACGCGGTGTTCGACCACAAGCCGGGCGAAGACGTCTATTGGTGCACCGCCGACATCGGCTGGATCACCGGGCACTCCTACATCGTGTACGGGCCGCTGGCGAACCGCGTGACCCAGGTCGTCTACGAGGGCACGCCGAACACGCCGCACGAGGGCCGGCACTGGGAAATCATCCAGAAGTACAAGGTCTCGATCTACTACACCGCGCCGACGCTGATCCGCACCTTCATGAAGTGGGGCGAGGACATCCCGGCGAAGTACGACCTGTCCTCGCTGCGGGTGCTGGGAAGCGTGGGCGAGCCGATCAACCCCGAGGCCTGGATCTGGTACCGCGAAAAGATCGGCGCGAACAAGACGCCGGTCGTGGACACGTGGTGGCAGACCGAAACCGGCGCGATCATGATCTCGCCGCTGCCCGGCGTCACCTCCGCCAAACCGGGTTCGGCGCAGCGCGCGCTGCCGGGCATCTCGGCGAAGGTCGTGGACGACACCGGCACCGAGGTCCCGCACGGCGGCGGCGGATACCTGGTGCTGGACAAGCCGTGGCCGTCGATGCTGCGCGGCGTGTGGGGCGACGACGAGCGCTTCCGCGACACCTACTGGTCCCGCTTCTCCGAGCAGGGCTACTACTTCGCCGGCGACGGCGCGAAGTACGACGGCGACGGCGACATCTGGCTGCTCGGCCGCGTGGACGACGTGATGAACGTGTCCGGGCACCGGATCTCCACCACCGAGGTCGAGTCCGCGCTCGTGTCGCACCCGACGGTCGCCGAGGCCGCGGTCGTCGGCGCGACCGACCCGACGACGGGACAGGGCATCGTCGCGTTCGTGATCCTGCGCGGCAACGCGGTGGACGGCGGGGACGACGCGGTGCAGGAGCTGCGCAACCACGTCGCCAAGGAGATCGGGCCGATCGCGAAGCCGCGGCAGATCATGGTCGTGGCCGAGCTGCCGAAGACCCGCTCCGGCAAGATCATGCGCCGGCTGCTGCGCGACGTCGCGGAGAACCGGCAGATCGGCGACGTCACCACGCTCGCCGACTCGTCGGTCATGGCCCTCATCTCCTCCGGACTCAACTCCGGCAAGGAGGAGTAAGTTCTTCACCGTCAGGAAGGGACCCTCCCGGCTGGGAGGGTCCCTTCCTGCATTGATCCCCTGAAAGTGCGGGCATCGAACGCATGTTCTAAGATGCCCGCGTACCCAACCCAGATCCGGGCAAGGAGACGACACGAATGTCCGTGGAAGCCTTGACGCACGACGAGGACACTGCGGCCGAGACGGCAGCGGCGTCATCGCCGCAGGCCGCCGGCACCCCGGAGGCCCCGGAAGTCGCCGAGCCCGCTGCCGCTCCGGCGGCTTCGGACTCCGCTCCGGCGGACGCCTCGAAGCCGGCGGCTTCGGAGTCCGCTGAGGAGACCTCGGCCGTCGACTCGCCGAAGCCGAAGCGCGGCCGCCCGAAGGCCGCGGCGTCGACGGCGAAGAAGACCCGCACCGTGGAGCTGACGCTGACCGTCACCGGCACGGCGGACGGCGAGTGGCAGGCCGAGCTGAAGAACGGCGCCAAGTGGGTCGCGAAGGGCCTGGCAGTCCCGGCCGCGGCGGTTTCGCGTGCGGCCAAGGAGCTGCACGAAGAGCTGTCCGGTCCGATCGACGAGGTCATCAACGCCGCCCGCGAGGCGCAGGCCGCGAAGGTCGCGCAGCTGGAGGCCGAGCTCGAAGCCGCGAAGGCGGCGCTGGCCGAACTCGACAACTGAGCTAGACCCGGTTCGCCCGGGTCCGGCGTCCACTGTGGCGCCGGACCCGGGCGTTCGTCGTTTCAGCCCACAGGTGGCCGTCCTGGCAACGGGGCTTTGAACTCGATCCACCGGCTGTCCGTCAGCGCTTCGACGTGGTGCCGCACGCCGCGCGGATGCACCACGACGTCGCCCGGCCCGAGTTCGGCCCACACCCCGTCGACCGTGCCGCGCAGCCGCCCTTCCAGCACGTGCACGATGCTGTCGTGGTCGTGGCTGTGCTCGGCCGACGCGACGCCTGCCGGATAACAGATTTCGTACGCCAGACCGTGTTCCGCGCGCGCCCGTTCCCGGATCAGCCCGGTGCCGCCGCGCAACGGCTGTCCCTCCACCATGGACAACGTCCGCCACTCCTGCTCCATCCCGGCAGCCTATTCGCCTGGTCAGGCAAGGCACAATTCATTGAGGATTGCCTTTCTTAGAGCATGTCTCATTTGGTGAGTTTCTTGTAGCAGGTGATGGCGGCGCCGAGGGCGAGGAAGGCGAGGTAGTGGCTGGGTTTGCGTTCGTAG
>NZ_JBVKDQ010000010.1:0-331687 GCF_055633755.1 Amycolatopsis sp. NPDC114484
AATGCGGTCTTGGGGTGCTTGTCAAGGCATCTTTCCCGCCTTGACAAGCACCCCAAGACCGTCATCACAATCAGCTTCGGGGTGCCCCACGCAACCCCCAGGCGCAACGTCGCCGCCAGGCGACGAGCCGACCCCCCAGGGACCTCAAGCAACCTCAAGCAGCCTTAGCCACCTGCTTCTTAGCCTTCTTCAACGCCAAAACCGGACACTTCTTGCACCGATCCGCAGACCGGCAGCACTTCTTCTTGACCTTCCCGGCCTTCATCCACTTCCGCACCACAGCCCGAGGATCATCCGCGTGCTTCTTCCCCACCGCGCACTCCTCAAACCGGCGTCAAGAACACCCACAAGGTTAGGTGAGCCTAACCGATCATAGGGCGTGGCGCTCCTCACGCCAACCCAACAGGTATCCTGATTGAAGTCCGCGTGTGGCCAAAGCCGGTCAGCGAGAGCCGGTCTCAGTGCCCGGAGCCCGTGATCTCTTCTTCGCCGCGCGGCGCCACCCGCTTTCTTTCGAGTTCAGGAGTCTTCGCGTGCCCGCAGCCAGCGCCACCGCGGTCGAAACCGGCCGCGCGTCCGGCAAGACCCGGCCCGACCTGCGCAACGTCGCGATCGTCGCCCACGTCGACCACGGCAAGACGACCCTGGTCGACGCCATGCTCCGCCAGTCCGGCGCCTTCGCCGAACGCGCCGAGCTGGTCGACCGCGTGATGGACTCCGGCGAGCTCGAGCGGGAAAAGGGCATCACCATTCTCGCGAAGAACACCTCGATCCACCGCCAGACCGCCGACGGCTCGGTCACGATCAACGTGATCGACACCCCGGGCCACGCCGACTTCGGCGGCGAGGTCGAGCGCGGCCTCTCCATGGTCGACGGCGTCGTGCTGCTGGTCGACGCGAGCGAGGGCCCGCTGCCGCAGACCCGCTTCGTGCTGCGCAAGACGCTCGAGGCGAAGCTGCCGGTGATCCTGCTGGTCAACAAGGTCGACCGGCCGGACGCGCGGATCTCCGAGGTCGTCGAGGAGACCCACGACCTGCTGCTCGACCTGGCGGGCGACATCGAGGACGCCGACCTCGACGCGATCCTCGACCTGCCCGTCGTCTACGCCTCCGCGCGCGCCGGCAAGGCGTCGCTGGAGCAGCCCGAGGACGGCGGCCTTCCCGACAGCGAAAACCTCGACCCGCTGTTCGAGACCCTGCTCCAGCACGTCCCGGCCCCGGCCGCGGACCTGGACGCCCCGCTGCAGGCGCTGGTCACCAACCTCGACGCGTCGAACTTCCTCGGCCGCATCGCGCTGATCCGCATCCACGCCGGCAAGCTGCGCAAGGGCCAGACCGTGGCCTGGATGCGCGAGGACGGCACCGTGCAGAACGTCCGGATCTCGGAGCTGCTCGTCACAGAGGCGCTCACCCGCGTCCCGGCGTCCGAGGCCAGCGCCGGCGAACTGGTCGCGATCGCGGGCATCCCGGACATCACCATCGGCGACACCCTGGCCGACGCGGAGAACCCGGTCGCGCTGCCGCGGATCACCGTGGACGAGCCCGCCATCTCGATGACCATCGGCGTCAACACCTCGCCGCTGGCCGGGCGCAACGGCGGCGACAAGGTCACCGCGCGGCTGGTCAAGGCCCGCCTCGACCAGGAGCTGATCGGCAACGTCTCGATCCGCGTCCTGCCGACCGAGCGCCCGGACACCTGGGAGGTGCAGGGCCGAGGCGAGCTGGCGCTGGCCATCCTGGTCGAGCAGATGCGCCGCGAGGGCTTCGAGCTGACCGTCGGCAAGCCGCAGGTGGTGCTGCGCACGATCGACGGCAAGCTGCACGAGCCGTTCGAGCGGCTGTACATCGACTCGCCCGAGGAGCACCTCGGCGCGATCACGCAGCTGCTCGCGTCCCGCAAGGGCCGCATGGAGGACATGAGCGGCAACGGCACCGGCCGGATCAAGCTGGTCTACGTGCTGCCCTCGCGCGGCCTGATCGGCTTCCGCACCGACTTCCTCACCGAAACCCGCGGCACCGGCATCGCGAACCACGTGTTCGAGGGCTACTTCCCGTGGGCGGGCGAGATCCGCACCCGGCACAGCGGTTCCTTGGTCGCCGACCGGTCCGGCCCGATCACCGCGTACGCGATGATCCAGCTCGCCGACCGCGGCACGTTCTTCGTCGAGCCCGGCGCGGAGGTGTACGAGGGCATGGTCGTGGGCGAGAACCCGCGGTTCGAGGACCTCGACATCAACATCACCAAGGAGAAGAAGCTGACCAACATGCGGCAGTCGTCTGCCGACGTGATGGAGACGCTGGCCCGCCCGCGCAAGCTCAGCCTCGAAGAGGCGCTGGAGTTCTGCGCGAGCGACGAATGCGTCGAGGTCGCGCCGGAGGTCGTGCGGGTCCGCAAGGTCACGCTCGACATCAACACCCGCGCCAAGGAGCGCTCGCGGGCCAAGAGCCGCGACAACAACAGCTGAGCCTCGCGAAGGTGAAAAAGGGCGCCTCCCGTTCCGGGAGGCGCCCTTTCGCGTGAACCCCGGCAGCGGTTCGTGCGTCCACTCTTATGGCGGTATCCACTCCGATGTCACGGAGAGGCGGCCGATGTGGGAATCTCGATGCCGGACCCCGCCCTGGCATGGCAGCATGTCCGCTCGGACCACGGAGCGCGGCGGGAACTTTCAGGAGGACGAGCGTGCGATTCGGACGCCGGCTTGCGCCGGTGCTCGCGCTGGCGGGAGTATTGCTCGCCGCGTGCTCGAACACCCCGCCGCCCCCGGTGGTCACGTCGGCCCCGCCGTCGAGCACGACCAGCGCGGCGGCGCAGTCGCAGATCGTGGTCGGCGTGGACGACGTGGTCGGCGGCTACAACCCGCACAGCATCGCGGACTCGTCGACGATCACCACGGCGCTGTCGCAACTGCTGCTGCCGTCGGTGTTCCGGCAGTCCGACGACGGCACGCGCACGCTCGACAAGACGCTGATGGTCTCGGCCGAGATCGTCTCGCAGGTGCCCTTCACGGTGAAGTACGTGATCCGCCCGGACGCCTCGTGGTCCGACGGGGCCCCGATCGCCACCGAGGACTTCATCTACCTCGCCAACGCGATGAAGACGAACCCCGGCGTGATCGACCCGGCCGGCTACCGGCTGATCTCGGACATCGAATCCCGCGACGGCGGCAAGGGCGTCGAGGTCACCTTCAGCAAACCGTATCCGGCCTGGCAGACGCTGTTCGACAATCTGCTGCCGCAGCACCTGCTCAAGGACTCGCCCGGCGGCTGGACGAACGCACTCGCGACGAGCTTCCCCGCGGTGGCCGGACCGTTCGCGATCAAGACGATCGACACCGCCCGCGGCGAAGCGACCCTCCAGCGCAACGACCGGTACTGGGAGAAGCCGGCCGCGGTCGACACGCTGATCCTGCGCCGCTCCGACGCGTCCGGCATCGCGACCGCACTGCGCAGCGGCAACGACCAATTCTCCTTGACCCACACCGATTCCACCGGCCTGCAGCTGCTGAACGACCTGGGCTCGGCCGTCCAGTTGCACACGGTGCCCCGCCCGCTGACCGCGTCCGTACTGCTGCGCCCGGTCAGTGCGACGTTGTCCGAACCCCAGGTTCGCGCGGGCATTGCCTCGCTGCTGGACCGCGGAAAGCTGATCTCCGCCGGGGCGAAGGGCGGCCCGTCCGCGACGTTGAAGGCGGACGCACAGGTCCTGCCGCCGTCGGCGAAGGGTTACGCGGCAACCATTCCGGCTGGTCCGCCGTCGGCCCCGGACGCGACCAAGGCTGAGCAGTACTTCACCGCCGCTGGGTACAAGAAAGAAGCTGGCGTGTGGCGCAAGGGAAACAAGACGCTGTCGATCGTGCTCGCGTCGCCCGGCGAACAGGAACCGTACGCCTCGATCGCGAAGGAACTTTCCTCCGAACTCGTCGCGGGCGGCATCGAGGTCAACCGAATCAAACCGCAGTCGCGCGACCTGTACTCGTCGTTGCTGGCGATGCCGGTGGTGAACGGGAAACAGCAGGCGAGCCCGGACTCGAACAGCACCGTGGGCGTCGACATCGCGGTAGTAGGCCAACCGGTCGGCGGTGATCCGGCGACGGTCCTGGCGTCCAGCTACGGCTGCGCGCCCGAACCCACGCCCGCTGACAAAACAAAACCCGTGGTGCCAGCCAATTCCGCGGGCCTGTGCGACCAAGGCCTGCAAGCGACGATCGACTCGGCCCTCACCGGCTCGGCGACCGTCACCGACTCGCTCAAAACGCTGGAACCGCAACTGTGGTCCCAGAACGTCGTGATCCCGCTGTTCCAGGAAGCCGAAACTTTGGCTGTGGGCAAGGGAATCTCCGGCCTGACGCCCGGCCCGCCCACGCAAGGCCCGTTCGGCTCGGCAGTGAACTGGACTCGCGGCGCGACCTGATCCCGCCACCGTGGTAGACGTCCGTGAGGGGAACCCTGACGGAATCTGATTCCCTCAGGGTTCCCCTCACGGACCTTTTCGTTAAGGCGTCAGATCAGCTGCAGGCTTTCCGCGAAGTGGCATGCCACCGGGTGCGCGTGCCCGCGGTCCACCAAAGCGGGCTCCTCCGTCTTGCACTTCTCGCGACCGGCGTCGTCCAGCTGGTTCGCGAACTTCGGGCACCGGGTCCGGAACCGGCAGCCCGACGGCGGGTTGGCCGGGCTGGGCACGTCACCGGTGATCACGATCCGCTGCCGCGTCCGCTCCTTGCGCGGATCCGGCACCGGGATCGCCGAGATCAACGCCTGCGTGTACGGATGCGCCGGAGTCTCGAACAGCTCCTCCGACGGCGCGGTCTCCACGATCTTGCCGAGGTACATCACCGCGATCCGGTCCGCCACGTGCCGCACCACCGAAAGGTCGTGCGACACGAACAGGTACGACAGCCCGAACTCCGCCTGCAGGTCCTTCAGCAGGTTGAGCACACCGGCCTGGATCGACACGTCCAGCGCGGACACCGGCTCGTCCAGCACCAGCACCTTCGGCCGCAACGCGAGCGCACGGGCGATGCCGATGCGCTGCCGCTGACCGCCGGAGAACTCGTGCGGGAAGCGGTTGCCGTGCTCGGGCCGCAGGCCGACGACCTTCATCAGGTCGCGGACCTGCTGCTTGCCGCCGTTGTCGTACAGCCCGTGGATGCGCAGCGGTTCGGCGATGATCTCGTTCACCGGCAGCCGGGGGTCGACCGAGGCGTACGGGTCCTGGAACACGATCTGCATGCTGCGCCGCAGCCGCTGCAGTTCGCGCTTGCCCATTTTCGCGAGATCCTGGCCCTCGTAGGTCACCTTGCCGCTGGTGAGCGGCTGCAGCGCCAGGGCCACCCGCGCGGTGGTCGACTTGCCGCAGCCGGATTCGCCGACGAGCGCCAGCGTCTCGTTCGGGTAAATGTCGAACGACACGTCCGACACCGCCTGCACCGCGCCCGACACGCGGCGGATCAGGCCGCCGCCGCGGATCGGGAAGTGCTTGACCAGGTTCTGCGCCGAGAGGACGGGCGTCGTTCCCGCCGTGGCCTCGCTCATCGGTTCGTCTCCGTGTCGGTCGCGATCGCGTCGACGGCGACCGGGACGGCTGCCGTGTCGGCCGCGGTGGTGCTGAACAGCTCCGCCGGGTCCTTCCCGACGACCTGTTCGGTGAAGTGGCAGGCCGCGTGCTGGCCGTTGGGTCCGGCGATCAGCATCGGCTCCTCCTCGTCGCAGATCGGCTGCGACAGCGGGCAGCGCGGGCTGAACGGGCAGCCCGGCGGCATGTTCTGCGTGGCGGGCGGCGAACCGGTGATCGGCGTGAGCCGTTCGGTCTTCACGTCCAGCCGCGGCAGGCTGCCGAGCAGGCCCAGCGTGTAGGGCATCCGCGGGTGGTAGAAGATGTCGTCGACCGTGCCGGACTCGACGACCTTGCCCGCGTACATCACGTGCACCCGGTCCGCCTGGCCGGCGATCACGCCGAGGTCGTGCGTGATCAGCACCATCGCCGCGCCGGTTTCCTTCTGCGCGGCCTGCAGCGCCTCGAGGATCTGCGCCTGCACCGTCACGTCGAGCGCGGTGGTCGGCTCGTCCGCGATGATCACGTCCGGGTTGTTGGCCATCGCGATCGCGATCACGACGCGCTGGCGCATGCCGCCGGACAGCTGGTGCGGGTACTCGTCCGCGCGCTGCTTCGGGTTCGGGATGCGGACCAGGTCGAGCAGTTCGATCGCCTGCTTCTTCGCGACGTCCTTGCGCACGTTGTGGTGCGCGGTGATCGCCTCGGCGATCTGGTCGCCCACGGTGTACACCGGGTTCAGCGAGGTCATCGGGTCCTGGAAGACCATCGCGATGCCCTTGCCGCGGACCTTGTTCAGTTCCTTCTCTCTGCACTTCAGCAGGTCTTTCCCGCCGAACCGGATCGAGCCGGACACCTTCGCGGTCTTCGGCAGCAGGCCCATCACCGCGAGCGAGGTCACCGATTTTCCGGAGCCGGATTCGCCGACGATGCCGAGCACCTCGCCGCGGCGAAGCTGGTAGTTCACGCCGCGCACGGCGCTGACCACGCCCTCGCCGCTCGGGAACTGCACGGTCAGGTCCTCAACGACGAGGACGGGATCGCCGCCGCGTCCGTCGGAGACGTTCTGGGTCATGCGCGCACCTTCGTCTGCTGGGGGTCGAACGCGTCCCGCAGGCCGTCCCCGATGAAGTTGATCGTCAGCGCGATCAGGATGATGAAAATGCCCGGGAAGTAGAACAGCCACGGCCGCGTGTCGATCGCGGTCTGCGCGCTGCTCACCAGAAGGCCGAGCGAGGTGTCCGGCGGCTGCACGCCGAAGCCGAGGAACGACAGCGCCGTCTCGAGCAGGATGGCGATCGACACGAGGATCGTCAGGTTGACGATGATCGCGCCCAGCGCGTTCGGCACCAGATGCCGGAAGATGATCCGCGCGTCGCTCGCACCGAGCGCCTTCGACGCCTCCACGAACTCCTTCTCGCGCAAGGAAAGCACGACACCGCGGGCCACCCGGGACACGTACGCCCAGTAGAGGCCGCCGATGACGACCGCGATCAGCCACCACGAGCCGCCGGACTGGTGGCCGAGCACCGCGGCCACCGCGAGCAGCGGCAGCGTGAGCACGAGGTCGGCGATGCGCATCAGGATGGTGTCGAGCCAGCCTCGGTAGTACCCGGCGATCGCGCCCCATACGGTGCCCACGACGGTCGCGAAGATCGCGACGAGGATCGAGATCTGCAGCGAGATCTGCGTCCCGCGCATCACCTGCGCGAGGGTGTCGTGGCCGACCGCGTCGGTGCCGAACGGGTGGTCGCCCGAGGGCGGGGCCGAGTTCTGGTCGGTGATGGCGCCCGCGTCGTACTTCCAGATCGCCGCGCCGAGGTAGGCGAACAGAATGATCAGCACGAACACGACGAGGCTGATCATCGCGAGCCGGTGCTGCAGGAACCGCCGGAAGACCAGCTGCGCCTGGCTGCGCTCCTTGACCGTGAACTCGCGTTCCGGCCCGGCTTCCGGGGTGGTCGCGACCTGCAGGCGGGAATCCGAGCCGGTCGGCATGTCGGGAATCGATTCGTCAGGCATAGCGGATCCTCGGGTCGAGCAGGCCGTAGAGCAGGTCGGCGATCAGGTTGAGCAGGATGATGAACGTGGCCGCGATGAGGAGCCACGCCTCCACCGCGTACACGTCGCTTCGTTTGATCGCGTCCAGCAGGAAAGCGCCCGCGCCCTGCCATTGGAACACGGTCTCGGTCACCACGGCACCGCCGAGGATCGAGCCGATGTCGAGTGCGGTCACCGTGGTCAGCGGGATCAGCGCGTTGCGCAGCGCGTGCTTGCGCGTCACCGTCCAGCGCGGCAGGCCCTTGGCCCTCGCGAGACGGACGTAATCGCTGTTGAGCACCTCGAGCATCGACGCGCGCTGGTAGCGGCTCCAGGCCGCGTAACTGGTCAGCGCGAGCGAGATCGTCGGCAGGATCAGGTGGCCGAGCACGTCGCCGAACTGGGTCCAGAACCCGCCCGCGGCGACCACCGAAGAGGAACCGATGGTGTAGAAGACCTGGTCGCCGACCGTCGTGTTGATCGAGATGCCGATCTGCTTCAGCACCAGCGCGAACCAGAACGACGGCATCGACAGGAAGAGGAAGCCGAAGAAGGTCGCGGTGTAGTCGAACTTCGAGTACTGCCGCGACGCGCTGATCACGCCGATCAGCACGGCGAGGATCAGCGCCACCACCATGGCGAGCACGATCAGCCGCAGCGTCACGCCGAACCGGCCGAACACCTCGCTGCCGATGTTCATGGTCGACTGGACCGAGGGGCCGAAATCACCGTGCAGCACGCCGGTGATCCAGTGCCAGTATCGCTCGAGAATCGGCTGGTCGAGATGCAGCCGGATGCGTTCGAGCTCGATGGTGCGAGGGGGCGGCGGCGGGTTTCTCGCGATCAGCGGGGTCAACGGGTTGGCCGAAAGCGACACCATCACGAAGACGACGAACGTCGACACGATGAGGATCGGCACCGAGACGAAAAGCCGGCGCAGTGCGAAGGCAAGCATGGAGGTCTTCCTGCTCTGGACGGTGTTCTGCCGGCGCCCGCCGCTCGTGGTGGCAGGGCCTTGGCGACGAAACGGGGCAATCGTGGTGTTCGGGAACTAAAAGGGCAATCGTTCGCGGATACGGTGAGGGGCCGGCATCTCGGCCGGCCCCTCACCGGGTGTCCCGCGGGAATCTACCGGTCGTTGATCACTTCCGGATGCCCCACTCCGCCATGTTGTACACCGGCCCGTCGAGGGTCGAGTTGTTGCGGATGTTCGCGATCTTGTCCGACGAGGCGATGAAGGTCGGCTTCTGGTACAGCGGAAGCACGTACGCGTCGCTCGACATGACCTGGTCGGCCTGGTTGAGCAGGTCCGCCGCCTTGGTCTGGTCGGTCTCGGCGTTGGCCTGCGCCATCAGGCTGTCGACCTGCGGGCTGCTGTACTTGCCGTAGTTGTTGCCCTGCCCGGTGCCCCAGTTCTGGATGGCACCGCCGAACGGGAACGGCGAGGCGACCCAGGCGAACACGATGACGTCGTAGTCGCCGCTGGTGGTGGTCTGGCCGAGGTCGTCGGTGGACTGGACCTTCACCTTGACGCCCAGCTGGGCCGCGGTCTGCGCGAACAGCTCGCACTCGTTCTGGCGGATCTGGTTGCCGACGGTGTAGCGGATGCGCAGCTCGGGGATGGCCTTGCCGCTCGGGTCCGACAGCTGGTTGTTGTTCAGCTTGTAACCGGCGTCGGTCAGGATCTTCTTGGCCTTCTCGATGTCACCGGAACCCTGGCCGGTCGAGCTCACCGTGTCCTTGTAGCCGGTCTGCTGCGGCACGAAGTTGTGGTTGTTGAGCGGCTCGACCTTGTTGGTGAACTGGCCGACGGTCTTGGCGATCATGTCCTTGCGGTTGATCGCGGTGAACAGCGCCTGGCGCAGCGGCTTCTGGGACAGCGCCGGGTTCTTCAGGTTGAAGTCGAAGTGCTCCCAGGTCAGGCCGAGGCCGATGAACGAGGAGATGTTCGGCATGTTCTTGACCTGGTTGATCAGGTCGACCTGCGGCTGCGGGTAGATGACCTGCACCTCGTTGTTCTGCAGTGCGGTCGGCTCCTGCGTCGCGTCGGTGATGACACGGAAGATGACGCTGTTCAGCTTCGGCTTCGCGCCCCAGTACTTCTCGTTCGGGACCTCGGTGACCGACTGGTTGTTGACGAACTTCGAGATCTTCCACGGGCCGCCGGACCAGGTCGGGACGGTCGTGCCGAACCACTTGAAGGACGACGCGAGGCCGGCCGGGGTGTTGGTGTCGCCGTGCTGCTTGGCCAGGTGCGCCGGGTACATCGCGCCGCCGGAGCTCCAGAGCAGCTTCCAGTCGGTGAACGGCTTGTCGAACACGACCGTCACGGTCTTGCCGCCGTCGGAACCGGTGACCGACTTGACCTGGTCGTAGCCCGCGGTGCTGGCCGCGGCGCAGTCGGCGCAGTCCTTGCCGTTCTGGACCTTGTAGTTGTAGATGAAGTCGTCGGCGGAGAACGGCGTGCCGTCCGACCAGCTCGCCTTCGGGTTGAGCTTGTAGACCACCGTCTGCGGGCTGGTGCTCGTGACGTCGGCCGACTCGACGAAGTCCTTGTTCAGGACCGGCTTGAGGTCGGGCGTCGCGTAGAAGGTGTAGGGCAGCAGGCCCTTGGTGACCTCGCCGGTTTCGAAGACGTTGCCCTCGGCCGAGATGACGTTCCAGTTCGGGACGTTCTTCTCGATGGCGTAGGTGACGTCGCCGCCCTGGGTCAGCTGATCGGCCTGCGCCGTGTTGCAGCTGTTCGGGTTCTTGTCGCAGTCGGCGAATGCCTGCCCGGTCTGCACCGCGCTGTTGCCGCCTCCGCCACCACCGCATGCGGAGAGCAGAAGGGCCGCGCCCGCGACGAACGCGCCGAGTTTGGCGGCGCGCGACCTAGTCGTCACTAACATTCATTCTCCTTGCTCGACGCCGTCGCGGTTTTGCGAGGCGGCTCTTCCTGACGCGCAAGCACCGATCGGTATCGCGTTGCTCACCGTAGCCGTGAAACTTAGGCATTGGACAGACGGCAAACCTATCGATCCGGACACTCTCAGTGAGATCGTTGCGGAACAGATATCTCGCACCCCCTGGTTGCACCGTGGTTTCTGCGGTTGATCGACTACGGTTAGTAGTTGATCATAGAAATTCGGCACCAGTTCGGGTGGCAGTTCGGTCCAGTGGGCCGATCGGCCCGGCGGACAATAACCGCCCCGTTTCGTGTGCGGTACCCCAGCTAATGGAGTAGTCACACGGTCGCGACGAACCCGAAGTGACAAGAAATTGGTCCGATCTCGTGAAGCGAAACAATGCGCCCGCCGCCGGGCGCGGGCAGGACTGTCCGGCCGGAGGCGGGTACTCGGTGGGTGTTCCGAGCATCTTGCGTCCTTGCCCGCGCATTCCGAACCGCGGAACGTTCCGCGGAAGGGAACGCCCACGGTCCGGGACGCTGGTCCGACTTAGTGGGATGCCAATGCATTTTCCCGTGCACGCTGCTGTTGCCCGGTCCCGGAACGCCGCGCCGGGGGTCGGCGTCCCGGGACCGGGCGCGATGGTCATTAACCTGAGGGCGTGAAGCGGAAGCTGCTGCTGGTCCACGCGCACCCGGACGACGAAAGCATCGCCACCGGCGGGGTCATCGCGCGGTACGCGGCCGAAGGCGCCGAGGTGTGCGTCGTGACCTGCACGCTCGGCGAAGAGGGCGAAATCGTCCCGCCGCGGCTCGCGCGCCTCGTCGCGGCGGAGGCCGACCAGCTCGGCGGGTACCGGTCCGGGGAAATGGCCGCCGCGGCCGCCGCGCTCGGCCTCGCCCGGCACGAGTACCTCGGCGGCATCGGCCGGTGGCGCGATTCGGGCATGGCGGGCACGCCCGCCGCCGAGCATCCGCGGGCGTTCACCGGCGGTTCGGCCGTGGAGCAGGCCAGTCAGCTGCGCGAACTCATCGACGACTTCGCCCCGCAGGTGGTCGTCACCTATGACTCCTTCGGCGGCTACGGCCACCCCGACCACATCCGCGCGCACGAGATCACCATGGCCGCGGCGCCGGACGCCCCGTCGGTCGAGCGGGTTTTTCACGTGGTCCAGTCCGAGTCGGCGCTCACTGCCGGGCTCGCCGAACTGCGCGCCGACGGAACCTCACCGTTCCGGGTGGCCGCCGACGGCGAGCTTCCGTCCACTCCGGACGGCAAGATCACCACCGTGGTCGACATCTCCGCGCACCGGCAGGCGAAGCTGGCGGCACTGCGCGCGCACGAAACCCAGCTGACCGTGGTCGACGGCGCGGTCGCGCACTTCGCGCTCACCAACAGCATCGCGCAGCCGATCCCGTCCGCCGAGTACTTCGTGCTCGCCCACGGCGACGCGCACGGCGCCGAGACCGATCTGTTCGGCGGGTGGTGACGGTGTCTGCTCCGCTCACCCGCGACCAGCGGCTGATGCTGGTGCTGCTGGCGTTCGACGCGGTCGTGCTGGCGCTGCTCGAACTGTTCTTCCTCCCGCTGCGGCTCGGCCCGCTCGGCGAGGTGCCGATGCCGATCATGGCGGTGGTCGGAGCGGTCACCACGCCGTGGCTCGTGCTGACCGCGGCGAAGCTCGTCCGGCCCGGGCTGTCGTTCGTGCCGTTGCTGGTGTGGGTACTCGTCGTGTTCGGGGTCGGCCTGTTCGGCCCGGGCGGCGACGTCGTGCTCGTCCAGGACTGGCGCGCGCTGTTGCTGCTCGGTGCGAGCGCACTGCCCGCTGCCCTGGTCCTCGGCGGCGGGCTCGGCCGGGCCGCGGCGAAGGGAGGGGTCCGTGTCTGAGGCCATTTCGGACCGTCAGGTCGTGGCGATTCTGCGTCCGTTCGTCCGCGCCTGCGCGCCGATGATCGACGCGCTGCGCGAGGCCGACCCGTTCGGCTTGCAAGCGCGCGCCCGTCGCGGCGAGGACGAATTCGCCGACGCCGGGTTCAAGAAGAAAATGCTTCGCGCGCTGACGGCGGTGAAGGTGCCGGGCACCGCCGCGTGGGCCTCGATGGACATCGATCAGCGCGCGAGCTGGTGGGTCAACCGCGTCGGCAGGCTCACCTCGTTGCTGACGTCGATCCCCGGTCTCGGCGGCGCGCTCGCCGACCGGCTGCCGGTGCAGGACACCCTCGGCGCCGCTTCGCAGGGGCTGGTGCTGTGCGCGATCGCGGGGGAGTACGGCGTGACCGACGTCGGCAGCCGCGTCCAGCTCATCGCCGCGGTGCTGTTCGAACGCGACATCGACGCCGACCTCGCGGCGGGAGCCAGCCGCGACAAGTCCGCGGAGTCCGCAGAGGACAGTGAGACCGCGCGGCTCACCGAGGAACTCGACGAATCCCATCGCAAACACGGCAAGGTGACTGCGAAAGCCGTCGCCCGCACGCTCTGGCACCTCGGCAAGTCGCTGTGGGGGATCACCGGCGAGCTCGAGAAGCGCCCGCGCGGCCGATGGATCCACCGGGCACTCGGGATGCTGCCGGTGGTCGGCGCGGCGGGCGACTACCTCGGCGAGCGCTCCGGACTGAAAAAGGTCTGGAAGCGCGCGCACGCGTGGCTCATGGCCCACCGGCAGTGGGCCTGAGCGGTCACTGCCAGAAAAGGAACGCGGTCTGCCCGACGATCGCCGCGGTGGAGTTGCCGCCGAGCGGTTCGTAGATGGCCCCGGCGATCGTCCAGAGCAGATTCGACACCGGCTTGAAAAGGAAGAACAGCGCGAACAGCGCCAGCGGCGCCCACGGCCGCACCCGCGCGCCGAACGCACGGGCCTGCGGGGAGAGATACGGCTCCAGCGCGCCCCAGCCGTCCAGTCCCGGAACCGGCAGAATGTTGATCAGGAACGTCATCATCTGCAGCAGCGCGAGGTACGACATCGCGTAGAAGAGGCCCGCCGCCATCGGGATCAGCATCGTCGCCAGGCACAGCGCGGCTCCGACGGCGAGGTTGCTGAGCGGGCCGGCCAGCGAAGTCCACGAGGCCGTCGCGCGGTTGCGCAGCGCGCCGCGGTTGATCCACACCGCGCCGCCCGGCAGCGGGATACCGCCGATCAGCAAGAAGATCAGCGGCAGCACGAAGGACAGGACGGGGTCGGCGTAGCGCCGGACGTCCAGCGAGAGGTACCCCTTGTGAGCGATCTCGTGATCACCGCCGCGGAAGGCGACGAAGGCGTGCCCGAACTCGTGGAGCGTCAGCGACGTCATCCAGCCGCCCGCGACGAGCAGGACCACGCCCGCGATGAACATCGGGTCGCGGGCGCCGCGGAGAGTCGTGGAATCACCGTATGCAGCCAGGAAACCACCGGCGACGGCGACGGCGAGGATGCCGAGGAAGATCGGGCTCGGACGCACTGCTGATCTCTGCACCCCACCAGTCTTCCGTATGCCCGGTGTGAAGTCTTCGGCGTGTCCCCTTGCGCACCCGGGCACAGAGATCCCCCGAACTCGCTACTCGGCTTGACCTGGCCGACCTACACAGGTGTAATCACAGTGATGTCATTCGCTGTCGGAGGGGGCAGCGGGTGTCGTTTCACCACCGCCAGCCTGGGGAGTGCGTAGGAGCGAGGAGGCGGACGTGCGGTTGGAAGCGGACAACAGGGAATGGGGGCACGTCGTGGGTTGGGGAGAGAACCCGGAGCAGCAGCTCGGGGATCTGACCGACCTTTTCGACGTCCCCGAGGAGCAGGACTGGCAGGAGCGCGCCCTGTGCGCGCAGACCGACCCGGAGGCGTTCTTCCCCGAGAAGGGCGGCTCGACCCGCGAGGCCAAGCGGATTTGCCTTGGCTGCGAGGTCAAGGACGACTGTCTCGAGTATGCGCTGGCGCACGACGAGCGCTTCGGCATCTGGGGCGGACTGTCCGAACGGGAACGTCGCAAGCTGAAGAAACGGGCCGTCTAAACGGGTTTCGGTTCCCCCGGTCCATGCGGACCGGGGGTGCGCCCCCGCCGCCGGCATGGCGGCGACGCGGTGGTGCGACCGGTGCGGCGCGGCGGGATGGGAGTCCTCGCCGGGGTGGCGCCGGGCGCATTCGACGGATTCGCGCGGCCTGATCCATCGTCGCCGTGAGGGCAAAACTGCCGTCCCGGCGGCCGGAAAACCCGTGCTGTGCCGTGGTTCTCTTTGTGATCTTCGTCTTCTGCCCACGAGATCCCCGGTGTGCCGCGGCTCTCTCGCCGGGAACGGGTGCCGCCGGTTCGCGCTTGAGCGCGCCGGTTCGGTCCTCGCGGCTTCGCTAGTCCTCGACTGGTCCACGCGGTGGGATCCGCCGGGCGCGCGGCGTGGGCCGGTGCCCGCGCGTCGGCGCAGGCCGTAGGGTGACCGCACCCATCGTCCCGTCCGAGCAGGAGCCGTTCTTGCCTCGCACCGTCGTTCCGCCCGCTGTGCGGACGTTGCCCGTTCTGGCCATTGTGGTCTGTCACGACGGCGAGGAATGGCTGCCGCTGGCGCTTTCCGCGTTGCGGCGCAGCACAGTCCGCCCGCGGCACGTGCTCGCCGTGGACACCGGATCTACCGACCGTACCCCGAAACTGCTCGCCGACGCAGCGCAGCCGGGCGCGGCCGCCGAGGAACCCGTGCTGTCCGGAGTTGTCACTCTGCCGAGTGAAACCGGGTTCGCGGAAGCGGTCGCCGCGGCCGTCGCGCACGCGGTGGAACGGTGGGGCGACCCGGGAACCTGGCTGTGGGTGCTGCACGACGACTGCGCTCCCGAACCCGACTGCCTCGACCAGCTCGTCCGCGCCGCGGAGGAAAACCCGTCCGCGAAGGTGCTCGGCCCGCTCGGCACCGACTGGACCGATCCGCGGCTGATCGTCGAGGCCGGGCTGTCCACCGACGCCTCCGGGCACCGGCAGCAGATGGCCGCGCCGGACGGCGAACCCACCGAGGTCCTCGCCGTCCCGAGCGCCGGATCGTTGGTGCAGCGGGAACTCTGGGACGCCCTCGACGGCTACGACGAGGACTTCTCGTTGCTGCGCGAGGATCTCGACTTCGGCTGGCGCGCCAACGCGGCCGGCTCGCTCGTGCTTTCGGTGCCCTCGGCACGCGTCCGGCACGCCCGCGCGCTGTCCACCGGACAACGCGCCCCGGATGCCGCCGGTCGTTCGCTCGCCGCCCTCAACCGTGCGCACGGCCTGCGCGTCTTTCTGGTCAACTGCTCGACCCCGTCGTTCTGGTTCGGGCTCGTCCGGCTGCCGATCATGCTGGTGCTGCGCGCGTTCGTGTTCTTCGTGCTGCGGCGCACCACCGAAGCGGGCGCGGAACTGGCCGCGCTCGGATACCTGTGCGGGGGCAAGGGAAATCTCCGCGCGGCCCGTGCGCGGCGGCGCGACCAGCCGCGGCCGGGCACCGTCCGCGGGCTCTTCACGAGCCGGATCACGAGGCTGCGCAACGCAATCAGCGCCGGGGTGGTTGGACTCGTCCGGCGCGGGGTACAGAGCGATGTAGCACTCGGAACGGTCCCGGAGAGCGTCGAGCAGGAATCCGCGTGGATTCCGCCGGAGGCGCTCGCCGCGTCCGGCGCGCGTCCAGTCGGACCGGACGCGTTGCCCGCCGGTGCGCTGCGCGGGCTGAGCACTCGCGGCCGGGGCCTGCGTCGGCCGGGCACGGTCGTCGCGGTCACGCTGCCCGAAGCGCCGGTGTCCGAAGAGGACACTGAACCGGTCGAGGAGACAGCGGCCCACCCGTCGCCCTCGCCCCGTCCGGAACCGGCCGCACCGGAGCCGGATCTGGTGTTCGTGGAGGTCAACCGGCGACGCGTGCTCGCCGCGACCGTCTTCGCTCCGCCGGTGGTGCTGGTCGTTCTGCTCACCGCGCTGGCTTTGGTGCTCAACCGCGGGCGGCTCGGCCTCGACCTGTGGGGCGGGCAGCTGCTGCCGGTCGGCGGGCTCGGCGAGATCTGGTCGACGTACCTGTCGCCGTGGCACTCGATCGCCGGCGGCACCGGTGCGCCCGCTCCCGCGACGCTGCCGGTGCTGGGGACGATCGGCGCGATCTTCGCCCCGATCGGCGGTCCGGCCGCGCTCGTGGCGATCCTGCTCATCGGCGACATCCCGCTCGCCGCGCTCAGCGCCTACGTCGCCACTCGCAAACTCGCTGTGCGCCGTTGGGTTCGCGCCGCTGTTGCTGCCACGTACGCCTTGCTGCCTGCCGCTACCGCGTCGGTCGCGCAAGGGCGGCTCGATGTGGTTGTGGTGCATCTCGTGCTGCCGCTGGTGGTCGCGGGCATCGTCCGGTTGCTGACTCGGCCGGGCACGCGATGGCTGCACGTCTCGGCGTTGTCGGCGTTCGGTGTCGCGCTGCTTGGGGCGTTCTCGCCGCTCGCGCATGGGCTCGCGCTGGTGGGTCTGCTGGTCGGGTTCGTGGTGCTCCCCGCGCCGTCCGGGCTGGCTCGGCGGGTGGCGTCGGTCGGGATCGTGGTGTTGTTGCCGCTGGTCCTGCTGCTGCCGTGGCCGACGGTGTTGTTGCGGCATCCGGAACTGCTGCTGCAAGGTCTCGGCGGTCCGGCCGCTCCGGCGTCCGCTACCGATCTCGCTGGTCTCACTCCGGGCGGGCCGGGTGCGTGGCCGATCGGGGTCGTCGTGCTCGCGGCGACGCTTGTCGCGCTTGTGGTTCGGCCGCGGAAGCAGGTCGTCGGCGGGCTGGCGCTGGCCGTGCTGGGGCTGATCGGGGTGGTCCTGGTTCGGCAGGTGCAGTTGACGCCGATGCAGGGCGGTGCGCCCGCGTCGGGGTATGCCGGGGTGCCGTTGCTCGTTGTCGGGGCTGGGCTGTTGTGGGCGGTGCTGGCTACCTGGCAGCGCGGTGGGGCGGTGATGCCCGCGGTGTGGTTGCCGAAGGTGCTGGCGGTGGCTGGGGTTGTGGTGGTGGCCGCGTTGGCTGCCGGTGCGGTCGCTACTGGTTCGGAGGGGCCGTTGACGGCGTCGGCGCGGCCGCAGCTTGCGCCTGAGGTGGCTGCGGATGTCGCTGCGACGGGGCGGTCGGTGCTTGACGTCAGCGCCGGGCAGGTGCGGCAGACCGGGGGGCGGTTGGCTCTCTTTGGGGACGATGAGCTTGCGCCGGTTAAGGGGACGCCGGAGCGGCTAGCTGAGTGGCGGCGGGGGCTCGGGCAGGGGGATGTCGCGGCGCTGAAGCGGGTGTTCGCGGCTGCCGCGGCGTCTGGGGTGCAGTACGTCGTGTTGCCGGTGGGGACGGATGCGCGGGCTTTTGCTGCGGCGGCTAGTGATCTTGCCGCGGTGGCTGCGCCGATGTCGGATGGGCGGCCTACGTTGCGGTTGCTGCCTAAGGCTGGGGTGGTGGCGTTGATCTCGCCGGAGTTGGCTAAGCAGGCCGTTACCGGTGGGGGCGCGCCGGGGACAAATCCGGGGATTTCGCCGGTTGCCGCGCGGTTGCCGGAGGTGCGGGTGCGGGCGTCGGAGGGGCCCACTGGGCGGTTGCTGGTGCTGGCGGCTGAGCAGGAGGCTGGGTGGCAGGCGAGTGTCAACGGGAAGGCCGTGCCGATTGTGCCTGCTTGGGGGCATCAGGTCGCCGTGTCGGTTCCGGCGCGGTCTTCGGAGGTGTCGGTGACGTTTCCGGGGACTGAGCGGGGGTTGTTGCTTTTGGTTCAGTTGGCGGCGGTGTTGTTTACGGCGTTGACGGCTATTCCTTCTCGGAAGCGGGTGGGGTGAGGGGGGCGGCTCGTCGCCTGGCGGCGACATTGCGCCTCGTTGTTGCGTGGGGCACCCCGAAGCCGATTGTGCAGGGAGGCTTCGTATCGGGGTGCAGGGCGGGGGCTGGCCGCCTGGATGCGTGGGTGAGTCAGTCGCCTTCGATGACGTCTGGTTCTACGCCTAGGTAGCCTGCGACTTGCTCTACTAGCACGTCGTGTACTAGGTCTGCCAGTTCTGAGGGGTCTTTTGCGCGTGCTTCCAGTGGGCGTCGGTACAGGACGATTCGGGCGCGGGTGGGTAGTCCTGTGCGGTCTACTCCGGCTGGGACCAGGCGCGATAGCGGTACTGCTCCGTCGTGCAGTACTCCGTCTGCGGGGGCTCGGCCGTCCAACCTGACTTCGGGTACGTCGTCTACCGCTACGTCCAGTTTCGTCAGTTCGTGGCGCCAGCGGGCTTCGATTGGCTCCAGGGCGTCCAGCACTAGTGCGTCGAAGCGCTCCGCGCGGCTCGCCGCCGCGGGCAGGGACGCTGGATAGAGCGTCCCGCGCAGGCCCCGGCCGTGCCGGTCCCTTCGCATTCGCTGCCGTTGTCGGTAGTCACGAGCCGTCGCCACCGTCCAAGTCTATGCGGTCGCCAGGACAACGCGCGTGTCGCCGGTACTTCGCTTGCGGCGACGCGCTATCGTTTCGGATCGTGCGGAGCGTACGGAAATGTTCGCGAACGGGTTGCCTCGAACCCGCTGTCGCCACGCTCACGTATGCCTACCAGGACTCGACCGCGGTCGTCGGGCCGCTGGCCACCGCTTCCGAACCGCATTCCTACGACCTGTGCGAGGCCCACGCGCTGCGGCTGACCGTCCCGAAGGGCTGGGAAGTCGTCCGCCACGAGGGGGCCTTCGCCGCTCCGGAGCAGTCCGCCGACGAGCTGACCGCGCTGGCCGAGGCGGTGCGCGAGGCCGGTCGCTCCGACGTCCCGGCGGCGCAGCCCGAGCCGGAAGGCCCCTCCGGCAGGCGCGGCCATCTGCGCGTCCTCCCCGGGCGCGCCTGAGCTGTCCTCCCGCCCGGTAGGCTTTCGCCCGCGGCGCGACTGGCGTCGCCACGGAACTAGCGGCGGGGAGAAGGCGTGCCAGACCTTTCGGGCATCGTGAAGGCCTACGACATTCGCGGCGTGGTCGGCGAACAGCTGGACGCCGCCCTCGTCCGGGACTTCGGGGCCGCGTTCGCGCTGCTCATCAAGCCCGAGGCGCCGGCCGTGGTGATCGGCCACGACATGCGCGACTCGTCGCCCGGCCTGGCCGAGGCGTTCGCCGACGGGGTCACCTCGCAGGGTCTCGACGTGGTGTCGATCGGTCTGGCCAGCACTGACCAGCTCTACTTCGCCTCCGGTTCGCTCAACCTGCCCGGCGCGATGTTCACCGCCAGCCACAACCCCGCGAAGTACAACGGCATCAAGATGTGCCGCGCCGGAGCCTCCCCGGTCGGGCAGGACACCGGCCTCGCCGAGATCCGCGACACCGTCGAGCAGGGCGTTCCCGCCTTCGACGGCCAGCGCGGCACCGTCTCCGAGCGCGACGTCCTCAGCGACTACGCCGCTTACCTGCGCAATCTCGTCGACCTCTCCGGCTCGCGGCCGCTCAAGGTCGTCGTCGACGCAGGCAACGGCATGGGCGGGCACACCGTCCCGACCGTGTTCGACGGGCTGCCGATCGACGTCGTGCCGATGTACTTCGAGCTCGACGGCACCTTCCCGAACCACGAGGCCAACCCGCTCGACCCGGCCAACATCGTGGACCTGCAGGCCAAGGTGCGCGAGGTCGGCGCGGACGCCGGGCTGGCGTTCGACGGCGACGCGGACCGCTGTTTCGTCGTGGACGAGCGCGGCGAGCCGGTGTCGCCGAGCGCGATCACCGCGCTGGTCGCGGTGCGCGAGCTGGCGAAGGAGCCGGGCGGCACGGTCATCCACAACCTGATCACGTCCAAGGGCGTGCCGGAGATCGTGTCCGAGCACGGCGGCAAGCCGGTGCGCACGCGGGTCGGGCACTCCTTCATCAAGGCCGAGATGGCCCGTACCGGGGCGATTTTCGGCGGCGAGCACTCCGCGCACTACTACTTCCGCGACTTCTGGCGCGCCGACACCGGCATGCTGGCCGCGCTGCACGTCCTCGCCGCGCTCGGCGAGCAGAGCGGGACGCTGTCCGCGCTCACCCAGGACTTCTCGCGCTACGCGGCGTCCGGCGAGATCAACTCGACGGTCGGCGACCAGGTCGCGCGGATGCTCGCGGTGAAGGACGCGTACGCGGGCAAGTCCGGCGTCGAGATCGACGAGCTGGACGGGCTCACCGTGCAGCTGCCCGGCGGCGCGTGGTTCAACCTGCGCCCCTCCAACACCGAACCGCTGCTGCGGCTCAACGTGGAGGCCGCCGACCGGGCCGCGGTCGAAGCGCTCACCGCCGAGGTGCTCGCCATTGTCCGGGCCTGACCCGCTGGCGCCGGATTGTGTCCGGAACGCGCCCTCAACACCCCAACGACGCGTGGTATGGAGGAACTATGGCCATCACGCTTGACGCACAGCTGCTGGAGATCCTCGCGTGCCCGTCGCCGGATCACGCGCCGCTGCGTCCCGGCACGCCGGACGACGCCGAGGCTGACGCGCTGACCTGCACGGAATGCGGCCGGGTGTACCCGGTGCGCGACGGGATCCCGGTCCTGCTGCTCGACGAGGCGACCCTGCCCGGCTCGGCCGCCGACCACGGCGACAGTGCTTGACCATGCTTGACGATTCCCTGCTCGACGACTCCGCGCGGCTGGCCGATGCCGACCGCGCGGGGTTGCTGCGCGCTGCCGCGATGGCGGGCGCGCAGGTGCGGGCCACCGCCGAGGCGGCGGCCGAACTGGAGCTGAGCGAACGGCTGGACGTCGGGCGTCCGCGTTCGCTCGTGCTCATCGACCGGCCAGGGGTGAGCCGCACGCTCACCCGGCTGCTGGCCGCGCTGCTCACCCCGTCGTGCCCGGTGCCGGTCGTGGTGGCCGAAGCGGTCCCGGCCTGGATCGGCGCACTGGACGTGGTGTTCGCGCACACCGACGACGCGGGCGACCGCGAGCTGGCCGCTTCGCTGGAGCGCGCCGCCCGGTTCGGCGCGTCGGTGGTGCTGTCCGCGCCGGCGGAGGGGCCGGTCGCGGCGGCGGTGGCGGGCAAGGGCGTGCTGCTCGCGCCGCGCGTTCCGGTGCCGCCGGAGCTGGCGTTCCCGCGCGGGCTGGCCGCCGGGCTGCTCACCGCGAACGCACTCGGCCTGCTGGTCGCGGACGTGCAGGCGCTCGCTGACCAGCTCGACCTCGAAGCGGAGAAGGACTACCTGGCGCGCGAGTCGTTCGCCAATCCGGCGAAGGCGCTCGCGCTGCGGGTCGCGGACCGGGTGCCGCTGCTGTGGGGGCTCGACCCGGTCGCGGTGGCGGTCGGCGAGCACGCGGCGCACGCGTTCGCCGCGCACGCCGCGCTGGTGTGCGACGTCGAGGACTACCGGCAGGCGCTGGCTCGCCCGGCTTTGCGCCGGGTCGCACAATCAGGCGGTGTGGAGCGAGACATTTTCGCCGATCCGGACGACTCTCCTGGTGGAGTCCCGACGCGGGTGCTGCTGCTGTCGGTGCGGACCGGTCCGGCCACCGAGGCGGCCCGGTACCAAGCCGAGGAGTTCCTGCCGGGCGCGGACCTGATCGCGCCCGCCGAGGAGATCGAGGCCGACGAGATCGTCCGCGCCGCGGTGCTGGCGCTGCGGTTCGAGCTGGCCGCGGTGTACCTGGGGCTGGCGGCGGGCAGCATCGGCGGGGCCGGAAGATACGAACCGGCCTCCGCCTGAGGGAGCAGGGGGGAACGCGGGCAGGCGGTTCCGCCGCCGCGTGCGTCGGCCCAGTGCCGACGGGAAGGATTGGGAGTTGACAGTGGAGCTGTTGCGCAACGCCGTACGGCCCTACGCCTGGGGATCGCGAACGGCCATCCCGCAGCTGCAGGGCCGTCCGGTGCCGGCGCCGCACCCCGAAGCCGAGCTGTGGATGGGAGCGCACCCGGGGGACCCGTCGCACGTGCTCGGCCCGGACGGAGCCGAACTGAGCCTGCTCGAACTCGTCGACGCCGATCCGGTCGGCCAGCTAGGCGAGGACTGCGCGCGGCGCTGGGGCAACCGGTTGCCGTTCCTGCTGAAGATCCTCGCCGCGGAAGAACCGCTGTCGATGCAGGCGCACCCGTCGGCGGCGCAGGCCGCGGAGGGCCACGCCCGCGAAGAGAAGCTAGGCATCCCGCGCGACGCCGCGAACCGCAACTATCCGGACCCGACGGCTAAGCCGGAGCTGGTCTGCGCGCTGACGGAGTTCCACGCACTGGCCGGATTCCGCGACCCGCACCGCACGGTCAAGCTGCTGAAGGCGATCGAGACGCCCGGGCTGGGCAAGTACACCGGCCTGCTGGAAGCCCAGCCGGACCCGGCCGGTCTGCGGGCCCTGTTCACCACCTGGATCACGCTGCCGCAGTCCTCGCTGGACGAATTGCTGCCGGAGGTGCTCGACGCCTGCGTCCGGCACGTCCAGGACCACGGCGAGTTCGCGACCGAATGCCGCACGATCCTGGAACTGGGCGAGGCACACCCGCGCGACGCTGGAGTGCTGGCCGCGCTGCTGCTCAACCGCCTGACCCTGCGCGCCGGCGAGGCCATCTACCTGCCCGCCGGGAACCTGCACCTGTACCTGCACGGCACCGCGGTGGAGATCCTGGCGAACTCGGACAACATCCTGCGCTGCGGGCTCACCCCGAAGCACGTGGACGTGCCCGAACTGCTGCGCGTGGTCGATTTCGCGTGCGGGGAAATGCCGGTGCAGCACGGAGAATGCGCCGGACAGCGAATGGCGGTGTACCACACGGACGCCCCGGAGTTCGAACTGTCGCGCATGGAATGGGCGGCTGGCGACGACGCCGAGCTGGAGGTCGACTCGGCTGGGCCGCAGATCCTGCTGTGCACTGAGGGGGATCTTCTGGTGCTCGCCTCGGACGGGGAGCAGGTGGAGCTGCAGCGGGGGCAGTCGGTGTGGCTGCCCGCGGCCGACCCGGCGGTACGGGTGCGGCCGATGGGCGGAGTGCGGTCGCAGCTGTTCCGGGCTACTGCTGGGGCTTGCGAACTGTGAGCTGACCAGCCGATTGGCTGGTCTGGGCTGCGAAGAAGCGGCAAAGCGCACAGGCGTTGGCGAGAGTGAATGTCTGTGTCAGACAGTGCGGAGCTGCCGGTGAAGTCGCGTGCTTCGGCGGCGTGAACGGTTTCACGAGGGCAGCCGCGGAGGACGACCTGCGGTTCGCCGGCGGGCGGTGCCTGCTTTGCTGCTCAGACCCCCTGCCCCGCACACAAATGTCAGGCCCGGCGCTTCCCGCCGCCAAGGCTCCTCTAGGCTCCCACCGGGCAATTCGGGCGCGGAGCAGGGAGCGGGAAGTGTCAGCTGGCGGGGGAACCAAGGCGATCATCGCGGCGCTCGCCGCCAACGCCGGGATCGCGGTGGCGAAGTTCGTCGGCTTCCTGGTCACCGGGTCGTCGTCGATGCTGGCGGAGGCGGTGCACTCGCTGGCCGACACGTCGAACCAGGGGTTGCTGCTGCTCGGGCAGAAGACCTCCAAACGGCGCGCCACCCGGGAGCATCCGTTCGGCTTCGGCCGGGAGCGGTACTTCTACTCGTTCATCGTCGCGCTCATGCTCTTCACGCTCGGCGCGGCGTTCGCGCTGTACGAGGGCATTCACAAGATCATCGAGCCGCAGCCGCTGGACACGCCGGTCGTCGCGGTGGTCATTCTGGTCGTCGCGATCTGTCTCGAGGGCTACAGCTTCCTCACCGCGATGGGCGAATCGCGCAAGATCAAGGGCAACGTGAGCTGGTGGCGGTTCATCCGCCAGGCCAAGGAACCCGAGTTGCCGGTCGTGCTGCTGGAGGACTCCGGCGCGCTGCTCGGCCTCGTGTTCGCGTTGCTCGGCGTCGGGCTGTCGGTGCTGACCGGCAACCCCGTTTTCGACGGCATCGGCACGGTCTTCATCGGCGCGTTGCTCGGCGTCATCGCGGTCATCTTGATCATCGAGATGAAGAGCCTGCTGATCGGCGAGGGCGCGACCGAGACCGATCTCGCGACCATCGTGGACGAACTGGCCGCGGGCAAGGTCGAGCGGGTCATCCACATCCGCACCCAGTACCTCGGCCCGGACGAACTGCTCGTCGCCGCGAAGCTCGCCCTCGTGCCCGGCCTCGACACCGCCGCGATCGCCGGTGCGATCGACGACGCCGAGGCCCGCGTGCGCGCGAAGGTCCCCGTCGCGACGCTGATCTACCTGGAACCCGACCTCGACCGCGAACCGCGCTGACTGTCCGGACAGCTGGCGCCCAACTGACAGGCTAGGGTGGCGCCCGGTCCCCACGAAGGTCACCGCAGGAGGTCAAAGTTGCCCGGCACTGGGTTGTGGCGCACCAAATCAATCGAGCAGTCCATTTCGGACACCGATGAACCGGAGACGAAACTCCGCAGGAACCTGAGCGCCTGGGACCTCACGGTCTTCGGCGTCGCGGTGGTCATCGGCGCCGGCATCTTCACGCTCACCGCGCGCACGGCGGGCGACTTCGCCGGGCCGTCGGTCTCCGTCGCGTTCGTGATCGCGGCGATCGCGTGTGCGCTCGCCGCGTTGTGCTACGCCGAATTCGCTTCCACCGTGCCGGTCGCGGGCAGCGCGTACACGTTCTCCTACGCCACTTTCGGCGAGTTCATGGCGTGGATCATCGGCTGGGACCTGATCCTGGAGCTGGCCGTCGGCGCCGCCGCGGTCGCCAAGGGCTGGTCGTCCTATCTGCAGACGGTGCTGGAGTACATCTTCGGCAAGGGCACCAAAACGTCGATCGATCTCGGCGGCGGCTTCGGCATCGACTGGGGCGCGTTCATCGTCGTCGCGGCGCTGGTGACGCTGCTGGTGCTGGGCACGAAGCTGTCGTCGCGGTTCTCGATGGTGATCACCGGCATCAAGGTCGCCGTCGTGCTGTTCGTGGTCATCCTCGGCATCTTCTACATCAAGTCCAGCAACTACACGCCGTTCGTCCCCGAGGGCAAGCCCGCCGGGTCCGGGTCGAGCGGCGTCGACCAGTCGCTGTTCTCGCTCATCGCGGGCGGCGGCAGCAGCTCGTTCGGCATCTTCGGCCTGCTGGCCGGCGCGTCGATCGTGTTCTTCGCGTTCATCGGGTTCGACATCGTCGCGACCACCGCCGAGGAGACCCGCAACCCGCAGAAGGCCGTGCCGCGCGGCATTTTCGGCTCGCTGGCGATCGTGACCGTCCTGTACGTCGCGGTGTCGCTCGTGGTCGTCGGCATGGTGCCCTACACCGACCTGTCGACCTCGGCGGGCGACGGCAGCCACAAGACGCTCGCCACCGCGTTCTCCGCGAACGGCGTCGACTGGGCCGCGAACATCATCTCCGTCGGCGCGCTGGCCGGCCTGACCACCGTCGTCATGGTCCTGATGCTCGGCCAGGTGCGGATCATCTTCGCGATGTCCCGCGATGGCCTCATGCCGCGTTCGCTGGCCAAGACGAGCGACCGCGGCACGCCGAAGCGCGCGACGATCGTGGTCGGCGCGCTGGTCGCGGCGGGCGCGACGTTCTTCCCGGCCGACAAGCTCGAGGAAATGGTCAACGTCGGCACGCTGTTCGCGTTCATCCTCGTGTCCGCGGGCGTGCTGGTGCTGCGCAAGTCGCGCCCGGACCTGACGCGCGCGTTCCGGGTGCCCGCCGTGTGGGTCATCGCGCCGCTGGCGATCCTGGCCTGCCTGTGGCTGATGCTGAACCTGACCGTGCTGACCTGGCTGCGGTTCGTCGTCTGGATGGTGATCGGCGTGGTCATCTACTTCGCCTACAGCCGGCGGCATTCGCTGCTCGGGAAGCGCCAGTCGGGCGTCGAGCAGGGCGGTGCGGTGGCCGATCCCGCGCCGCCGGTCGCCGACTGACCTGTTTTGGCTGCTCAACGGCCCGTCGCCCACAGTGGGCGACGGGCCGTTTCGCGTGCGCGGTCACGGACGCGCAACTCGCGGATTTCGGTTCGGGCGGCGACTCGAACCCAGGGTGATCGGGCAACTGCGGGTGCGATACTCTCCGCGTCGTCTCCCTCTGACGGGTTAATCACTAGCGGGTAATTCGCGCGAACAGTGGTCGGGGTTCCTACGGAGGGTCGTGGTTTTCGCATGTGCTGTCCCCCGTTCGGATTTTCCTTCGAGGAGTAACTCCATGCCCATCCCCACCAAACTTCGCGCCGGATTCGCCGTTGCCGCGGTCGCCGGGCTCGCCCTTCTGGGCACCGCGACGTCCGCGCTCGCCTGCACCACGGGCGACGACCGCGGGCACCCGGTTCCGGGTACGAAGATCACTGATTGCAGCAAGGTCGAGGGGGTCAGCGGCAGCAAGCTCGACCAGGGCGATGTGAAGTTCACCGGCGGCGTCGGCGAGAAGACGCTGACGATCACGGAGGCCGCTGAGGGGGTCACGGTCGAGGCGATCGTGGTCGTGGGTGGAGACGACGGGCACTCGGTCTATGTGCCTGGGTCGAAGAAGCTGCCGAAGGTGGCGCCTTGGAAGGATCTTGTCGCGCCGCATAACTACGACGGGTCGCAGCCTAAGATCGACCGGTGGTTCGCTTGCGGGGTGAAGACCGCGCCGACCAAGCCGCCGGTTTCCGAGACGCCTACTTCGCCTTCCAAGCCTACTTCCAGTGCGCCTACCGCTGCGCCGACTTCGGCTCCGTCCAGTGCTTCTTCTGCCGCTCCGACTACGACCAGTGCTCCGGCCGCGGTTCCCGCGGGGAATCAGAACGGGACTGGTGGCGGGTTGGCTAACACTGGGTTCGACAACGCGTGGCTGTTTTGGATTGCCGGGGTGTTGATCGTGGGCGGTGGCGCGTTGCTGGTGCTGCTGAAGTTGCGTCGTCGCGGGACTAACTGATTGTTGGGGGCTGCTCGTCGCCTGGCGGCGACGTTGCACCTCGTTTGTGAGAGGGCACCCCGAAGCTGATTGTGATGACGGGCGGCGGGTGCTTGTCAAGGCGGGAAAGATGCCTTGACAAGCACCCGCCGTCCGCGTTTTTGGCTTCGTATCGGGGTGCGGGGGGGTGTGGCTGCGCTGGGTTAGTTGGGTGCGCGGGTTGCGGTTGGGGAGTGGGCGCGCGTGGCTTGGGTGGGTGGTGAGTGGGGTGCGCGGGCTGCGGTTTGGGGGTGGGTGCGCGTGGCTTGGGTAGGTGGTGAGTTGGGGTGCGCGGGGTTGCGATTTGGGGGTGGCGCGCGTGGCTTGGGTAGGTGGTGAGTGGGGTGCGCGGGCTGCGGTGGGGAGTGGGTGCGGCGTGGCTTGGGTGCGGGGGGTTGCTTTGCGTTTGCGGCAGGGTGGGGGCGTGAGGGGGAACCCTGAGGGAATCAGATTCCCCCAGGGTTCCCCCACGTACTTAAGGCGTGGGGGCGCAGGCGGTGTGGCCGACCGTTACTGAGCCTGAGGCACCGGAGGCGGGGGCGAAGTCGATGCGCAGCATCGTCAGGGTCATGCTTCCGTCGCCTGGCAGCGTTTGGATGTTGAAGACCGCGTTCGCCAATACCGTGCCGTCCGATTTCGTCAGTGGCTTGGTGTAGTTCGCGGGGATCGGTGAGGGCAGGCCGCTGATTCCGGTGAGGCCGCTCAGGGTCCAGTTCGCGTTGGTTCCGCTCTGGGTTGCCTTGCAGGTCACCGTGTACGACGAGATGCGGATGCGTTTGCCGCCCGCGCTCACTAGGGCCGAGAGTTCGAAGTTGTTGCCCGTCGCGGTCGACGTGGTGGTGGTGACGTCGTTCGCCGGGTCCGTTACCTCCGTGGTGCACGAGGACGTGCCGCCGCCGAAGCGGATTCCGGGTTGGGACACTGCCGTCGCCGAGCCGCTGGTCGGGCCCTCCACGGCGCACGGGGCCTGGGTGGGCACCGAAACCGTGGTTCCGGACTTCGTGAAGTTCGCGTTGCCGATGTCGGCGGTTCCGGCGGGGGTGTCCGCGCTGGCGGTCCCGGCGGCGGCGAGCAAACCGGCGGTGGCCAGTGCCGCTCCGGCCAGTGCGGTGCGCTTGATGATCATGGTCGTCTCCTCAGCTGCTGATGCTCCCCCAAGGACTATCCGCAGGTCCGAATCGCCCGTTGCGTCCTCGGGCGGCGATCACCCGTCCGGGAGTGCGGATCAACCCGTTCGTGGCCTGGCGGGCAGCGAGGGCGCCAGTGTCGCGTTCGTCACCGTTTCCGCAGGACAGCGGTTAAACGCAGGCTGCGGGGCAACCACTACCCTGAAGGGGGTAACCGACTGGCGAAGAAGCGCCACGAGAGAGCGGAGCCGACGTGTCTGTGTCTTCACCACCTCCGGGGGCGGCCCGGGATGGCGCTGTCGAGGACCTGCGCGCGACCGTCGGGCTGCAGATCCAGGACGAGCCGTTGCTGCGCGCCATCGCGGGCGGGCTGGCGGACGTCGAGACGATGCTGCGGGACGTCGTGAAGAGCGACGTGCCGGCCGTGCACGACGCTGCCTTGCACCTGGTCGAGGCGGGGGGCAAACGTTTTCGTCCGCTGTTCACGCTGCTGTCCGCGCAGTTCGGGCCGAAGCAGGGCGAGCAGGTCCTGATCGCGGCCGCGGCGGTCGAGCTGGTGCACTTGGCGACGCTGTATCACGACGACGTCATGGACGAGGCGACCATGCGGCGCGGCGCGGAGAGCGTCAACTCGCGCTGGGACAACACCGTCGCGATCCTCACCGGCGACTACCTCTTCGCGCACGCTTCGCGGCTCGTCGCCGACCTCGGTACGGACGCCGCGCGGATCATCGCTGAGACGTTCGGCGAGCTGGTCAGCGGGCAGATGCGCGAGACCGTGGGCCCTGGGCCCGGCGACGATCCGGTCGAGCACTACCTCACTGTGATCGCGCAGAAGACCGGTTCGCTGATCGCGACGTCGGGGCGCTTCGGCGGCATGATGTCCGGCGCGGCCGAGGAGCACATCCAGGCGCTGCGCCGCTTCGGCGACATCATCGGCGCGGCCTTCCAGATCTCCGACGACGTCATCGACATCGCGTCGCCCTCGGTCGAGCTCGGCAAGGCGCAGGGCACTGACCTGCGGGAAGGCGTGCGCACGCTGCCGATGCTGTACGCGCTGGCCGACCCGGACACCGAACCGCGGCTCGTCGAGCTGCTCGCCGGTCCGATCACCGACGACGACCTGGTGGCCGAGGCGCTCGAGCTGCTGCGCCGTTCCAGCGGCCTCGAACGCGCGCGGGAAACCCTTTCCGACTACGCTTCCCGAGCACGTGCCGAGCTCGCCTCGCTGCCCGCTTCCCCTGCGCGCGACGCATGCGAGTCGGTCGCCGACTACCTGGTCGCGCGAACGTTCTAAAAGGGGCGAGAAATGTCCATTTTCGGGCAGGTATGGCTCTGGAGCCTGCTGGCCTTCATCGTCGGCGCGGTCATCGCCTGGCTGGTGCTGGCGCGTCCGGCGCGCAAGAGGGTGCGCGAACTGGAAGCGGAACTGGCGAGCGCGCACGCCGACACCGCGCGCGCCGCGGCCAGCACGCCCGCGCGCACCGCCGTGCTGCCGCCCGCGGAGGACTGGACCAGAGACCGCCGCGAGCACGCTCCGACGGAAGTCATCCAGGCGACGAGCGCTTTCGAGCCGGAAGCCGAGTACGACGCGGAATACCGCACGGCTCCGGAACCGGCCGAGGCCTCCGCTGTGGACACTCCGGATCCCGCGGACGACGACGTCGACGAGGCGTTCGCTCAGGCCGAGGCCCGCGAACACCAAGTGTCGAACGGTCTTTTCGACAGCGCGCCGGCCGAGAGCGCTCCGGAGGACTCCGGCTCGGTCTACCGCGCCGCCGCCACCGAGTACCTGCAGCCGGTCGACCGCGACACCGGATCGCACCACATCGCCGAACCGGCCGAGGACCACGACAGCGGCTACCACCGCATCGCGGAACCTGCCGACGAGCACGACAGCGGCTACCACCGTATTCCGGACCCGGCCGACGTTCCGGCGGCGGACTACCCGGCCGCGGACAGTCCCGCTGAGCAGGAGCAGAGCCATTACCTGGCCGAGCCGGCCGACGGACTGTCCTCTTTGGAGCGACGGCTCGACCCGACTCCGTTGGACAGCGGCGTTTCGGAACCCGAGCCGGTCTCGCTGTTCCGTCCGGGACCGGGCCGGGCGGCCGAGCCGGAGCCGGCCTGGTTCAACCAGAACGACGGGCCGCAGCGGTCGCCGTTCGAGGAACCCGCCGAACCGGTCGAGTCGGCCGTCGGTCACCTCGAAGAGGATTCGACGACCGATCATCTGATCCCCAACGTCGAACCCGCCGCGGAGTCCACTGAGGACATCGCGGAAGGCGGCCAGGGCTTGCCGAAGCGGCAGCGCCGCGAATCCCCGCGCGGCGGTTTCGAGCCGCCGCGGCCGATCCAGCCGTCGATGCGCCCGGTGGAGCGCCGCGAACCGGAGCTCGCCGGCGGGCACAGCGGTTCGCTGTTCGAGCCGTCCGTGCAGCCGAACCAGGCGGCGATGGCCGCGCCGGAACCGCCGCCCGCGCGACAGACCGCTGACGACGCGGTCCCGCCGGGGCCGTTCGGTCCGGGTTCGGCGATGCCGCGTCCGGGCGGCGGTCGTCCGGCGGACGGTTTCACGGTGAAGGCGAGCGTGACGGCCTTGCGGTATTGCGGGGAGGATTCGCCGCAGTTCCCGAAAATGGTCGCCGAGGTGTGGTTCCGCAGCGCGGCCGATGCCGAGCGGGTCGGGTTCCGCCCCTTGCACTGAGTCCACATAAGACAGAGGCCGCCCTTCCCGAACCGGGAGTGGCGGCCTCTGTCGTAAGTGGACTAAACGACAGTCCAGGTGTCCTTGCCCCGCAACAATCCCTGCAGGTCCGGCTTCCGCGCCTCACGCGCCTGCTCGACCTGTGCCCGTGCGCCGTCGTCGTACGTGGGACGTTCGACCTGGCGCAGGATGCCCATCGGGACGTGGTTCAGGTTCTGGTCGCCGAGGCGGGACAGCGCGAAGGCGTAGGAGGTGTCCGCGATCGACGGGTCGTGCACCACCAGGTTTTCCTCGCCGATCTCCGCGACCTTGCCGACGTCCAAACCGCCCCAGTCGCCGCGGCGGACGCCGAACTCGCTTTCCGGGCCGAAGCGGATCGGTTCGCCCGCGCGGAGCGGGATCAGCCGGGAAGCGGCTTCGTCCTTGTCCTTCAAGACATCGAACGCGCCGTCGTTGAAGATCGGGCAGTTCTGGTAGATCTCCACCAGCGCCGAACCGCGGTGTTTCGCCGCTGCCTCAAGGACTTCGGTGAGGCCCTTGCGGTCGGAGTCCATCGCGCGGCCGACGAACGACGCCTCCGCGCCGATCGCCAGCGACAGCGGGTTGAACGGCGTGTCCAGCGAGCCCATCGGCGTCGACTTCGTGACCATGCCCTGGCCGGAAGTCGGCGAGTACTGGCCCTTGGTGAGCCCGTAGACCCGGTTGTTGAACAGCAGGATCTTGATGTTCACGTTGCGCCGCAACGCGTGGATCAGGTGGTTGCCGCCGATGGACAGCGCGTCGCCGTCCCCGGTGACGACCCACACCGACAGATCCGGGCGCGTGGTGGCGAGACCGGTGGCGATCGACGGCGCGCGGCCGTGGATCGAGTGCATGCCGTAGGTGTTGAGGTAGTACGGGAATCGCGACGAGCAGCCGATGCCCGAGATGAAGACGATGTTCTCGCGCTTGAGCCCGAGCGTCGGCAGGAACGACTGCACGGCGTTGAGCACCACGTAGTCGCCGCAGCCGGGGCACCAGCGCACTTCCTGGTCGGACTTGTAGTCCTTGGCCTTCTGCGGTTCGTCGGTGGTCGGCACCAGGTCGATGCCGCCCAGCTGCGGCAGCCCGAGATCGATGGCGGTCACTTGACGCCCTCCGGAACGAGGTTGGCGATGATGTCGGCGAACACGTTCTGCAGTTCCTCGGCCTTGAACGGCAGGCCGGCGACCTTGGTGTAGGAGTGCACGTCCACCAGGAACTTCGCCCGCAGCAGCAGCGAGAGCTGGCCGAGGTTCATCTCCGGCACGACGACCCGGTCGTAGCGGGCGAGCACCTCGCCGAGGTTGTGCGGCAACGGGTTGAGGTGACGCAGATGCGCCTGCGCGATCGGCATCCCGAGCTTGCGCACGCGACGGCAGGCCGCGCCGATCGGGCCGTAGGACGAACCCCAGCCCAGCGCCAGCACGCGCGCCTCGCCGGACGGGTCGTCGACCTCGAGGTCCGGCACGTCGATGCCGTCGATCTTCGCCTGGCGCAGCCGCACCATCTTGTCGTGGTTGTCCGGGTCGTAGGAGATGTGGCCGGTGCCGTCGGCCTTCTCCAGCCCGCCGATGCGGTGCTGCAGCCCGGGAGTGCCCGGGATCGCCCACGCCCGCGCGAGCGTCTCCGGATCGCGCACGTACGGCCAGAACTCGCCGGACCCGTTGTCGGAGTTGGGTTCCGACGCGAATTCCACGCGCAGGTCCGGCAGGTCCTCGACGTTCGGGACCAGCCACGGCTCGGAGCCGTTGGCGATCGCGCCGTCGGACAGCAGCAGCACCGGCGTGCGGTACTTCAGCGCGATCCGGGTGGCCTCGATCGCCGCGTCGAAACAGTCGGCAGGCGACAGCGGCGCGATGATCGGCACCGGCGATTCGCCGTTGCGGCCGAACATCGCCTGCAGCAGGTCGGCCTGCTCGGTCTTGGTCGGAAGACCGGTGGACGGACCGCCGCGCTGCACGTCGATGATCACCAGCGGCAGTTCGGTCATCACGCCGAGGCCGATGGTCTCCGACTTCAGCGCCACGCCCGGTCCGGACGTGGACGTGATGCCCAGCGCACCGCCGTAGGAGGCGCCGAGCGCGGCTCCGATGCCGGCGATCTCGTCCTCGGCCTGGAAGGTGATGATGCCGTAGTTCTTGTGCTTGGACAGCTCGTGCAGCACGTCCGAGGCCGGGGTGATCGGGTACGTGCCAAGCAGGATCTGCAGCCCGGACTGCTGTCCGGCGGCCACGATCCCGTACGCCAGCGCGGTGTTCCCGGTGATCTGCCGGTAGGTGCCCTTGTCCAGCTTCGCGGGCGCGACCTCGAAGGTGGTCGCGAACGATTCGGTGGTCTCGCCGTAGTTCCAGCCTGCCCGGAAGGCAAGGATGTTCGCCTCGGCGATGTCCGGCTTCTTCGCGAACTTCTCGCGCAGGAACCGCTCGGTGCCCTCGGTCGGCCGGTGGTACATCCACGACAGCAGGCCGAGCGCGAACATGTTCTTGCAGCGTTCGGCGTCCTTCTTGCCGAGGCCGGTGTCGGCGAGCGCGCCCTGGGTCAGGGTCGACATGGCGACCCGGTGCACCTGGAACGGCGACAGCGAATCGTCGTCGAGCGGGTCGGTCTCGTAGCCGACCTTCACCAGGTTCCGCTTGGAGAACTCGTCGGTGTTGAGGATGATCGTCCCGCCGTGCGGGACGTCGCGGACGTTCGCCTTGAGCGCCGCGGGGTTCATCGCGACGAGGACGTCCGGCCGGTCGCCCGGTGTGAGGATGTCGTAGTCGGCGAAGTGCACCTGGAAGGACGAGACGCCGGGGATGGTGCCCTGTGGCGCCCGGATCTCGGCCGGGAAGTTCGGCATGGTCGACAGGTCGTTCCCGAACGCCGCAGCCTCCGAGGTGAACCGGTCACCGGTCAGCTGCATCCCGTCGCCCGAGTCGCCGGCAAACCGGATGACCACCCGGTCCAGCTTGTTCACCTCGGTGGACCGGGACGCGGTCAGCGCGCCGTTCCCGGCCGCGCTGCCGTTCGCACTGGTGCTCATGGGTCAGGGAATCCCTCTCTCCCGGCGTGCTGCGGGCCAGGGTCGGCTCCCCGGGGAGCCCGCCGAGGCCTGCTTCCGAGGTTACTCGCCGCGCCCTGGCCTCGGCCCGAGTCCGGTCCAAGTGTGGGGTGTGCGGACCGAATACCCGCCGGGGTGCCCTCGATCGTAGGGCGGATCGGCCCGCGCTCCGGAGTGACGCGCGTCTCTTGCCGCCCGCGCGGCACTGACCAGCAGTTTGCTCCAGGTTGAGGGTTCCCGGAATGTGAGAATTTGTGCGCGGCCCGGCTCAGCGGCCGCTGATGCGCGCCTTCATCGCCGCCAAACGCTCCGCGAATGCCGGTGCGGCCAGCGATTCCAGCTGCGGGACGAGTTCGGCGTCGACCGCCGCGGCGTGTTCGGTCAGGCCGCTCGTCTGCCGCATAGTCCGCTTGGTGGACAGCACGACCTCGCGCGGCGCGGCGACCGTCGGGGCGGCGAGATCGCGGGCGGCCTGGACCAATGCGTCGTGGTCACCATCCACAAAGCGCAGTGCGAACCCGACCTGTACTGCGGATTCCGCGGTAAGGGTTTCGCCGAACAGCGCCATCGCGGACGCTTGCTGCGGACCGAGGATTCGTTGCGACATCCAGGTCATGCCGCCGCCGGGGTGCAGGCCCAGTTCGAGGAACCGCGGGATGAACTTGGCGTGCGGTCCCACGAGACGCACGTCCGCGGCCAGTGCGAGGTTCAGACCAGCGCCGACGGCGGCCCCGCCGACCGCCGCGATCGTCGGCAGACTGCATCCGGCGACAGCGAGGAACCCCGCGTACACCGAGCGCAATCCTTCGGCGTCGGCCTTGCCGAGCGCGGTGAGGTCCGCGCCCGCGCAGAACGCCGGCGGTGCGCCAGTAACGATCACTGCGTGCACGTTCTCGTCGGCTTCGGCGCGCGCGACCGCTGCGGCCAGTTCGGCGGAGAGGTCGAGGGTGAGCGCGTTGCGGCTCTTCGGGGCGTCGACGGTGAGCAGAGCGACGCCCTGGTCGTGCTCGCTGTGAATGCGGTCGGTCATGGCGCTCAGCATCGCAGGCTCGTGCGCGCCGCCGCCGGTTAGAACTGTCACTCAGGAAGGCGTCGGCGGGCGCTCCAGCAGCCGGGACAGCACGACCGTCGACACTGTCCGGTCGATGATTTCCAGCCCGCGCAGCCGTTCCAGCGCGGTCTCCAAATGGTGGATGTCGGCGGCGCGCAGGTGCACGATCGCGTCCGCCGCGCCGGACACCGTGTACGCGGCGACGACCTCGGTCAGCGGTTCGAGCCGGGCGCGGATCCGGCCGGGCGTGACGTTGCCCTGGCAGTGCACCTCGACGAACGCCTCGGTGCCCCAGCCGAGTGCCTCCGGGTCGACGACCGCGGTGAACCCGCGCAGCACGCCCGTTTCCAGCAGCCGGTCCACGCGCCGCTTCACCGCCGGGGCGGAAAGCCCGACCACCTTGCCGATCTCCGCGTAGCTGGAGCGGGCGTTGGCCACCAGGCAGGAAACGATTCGCTGGTCGATGGTGTTCACACGCAATGTTTAGCACGCAGGTGCGCAGTGAACAGCGATTGATTGCGAGATTAGGTCCACCTTAGCCTGGTTGTATGCAGGGAGAGGCTGTGCCGCCGCGGGTGCCCACGCCCCGCCGTTACCTGATGTGCCCGCCGCGTTATTTCGCCGTCGACTACGCGATCAACCCCTGGATGGACCCCTCGAAGCCGGTCAGCGCGGACGTCGCCGTCGCGCAGTGGACCGAGCTGCGCGACACCTACCGCCGCCTCGGCCACACCGTCGAGGAAATCGACCCGCAACCCGGCCTTCCGGACATGGTGTTCGCGGCCAACTCGGGCACCGTCGTGGACGGGCGCGTGCTCGGCTCGCGGTTCCGCGCCCCGCAGCGCACCGCCGAGGCGGAGCACTTCCGCCGCTGGTTCCTCGAACACGGCTACCGCGACCTGACCATGCCGGAGAAGATCAACGAGGCCGAGGGCGATTTCGCCTGGACCGGAAAGCTGCTGCTGGCCGGCACCGGTTTCCGCACCGACCCGGCCGCGCACGCCGAAGCGCAGGAAGTGCTCGGCGTCCCGGTGGTGTCGCTGCAGCTGATCGACCCGCGCTACTACCACCTGGACACCGCGCTGTTCGTGCTGGCCGAGGCGACCGACGCGGCGACCGCGCAGGTCGTCTATTACCCGGAGGCGTTCTCGCCGGGCTCGCAGCGCGTGCTGCGCCGGATGTTCCCGGACGCCGTTCTTGCTACTGCCGCCGACGCCGAGTGCTTCGGGCTGAACGGGGTGTCCGACGGTCGCAACGTCGTGCTGCCGGTCGAGGCGACGGACCTCGGCGCGCGGCTTGTCGAGCGCGGCTACGAGCCGGTGTATGTGGACATTTCGGAGTTGCGGAAGGCCGGTGGCGGGCCGAAGTGCTGCACGCTGGAGATCCGCAAGTAGGTCAGTGCGGGTACTCCAAGGGCTCGATCGAGGACTGCTCCGGGAACGGTCCGGAGGGCAGGGCGCGCGGGTCGATCTTGCGCACCGTGAGGTCGATGTTGGTGTGGGTGTACCCGTTGTCCTTCATAGCCGCGGGTACCCCGAACTTCGAGAACGAGCAGTCGCGGGTGAAGCGGCCGGTCCCGGCTTCCCAGTCCGTGCCGCCGGTGCTGTAGACGGTGTAGTGCCCGTCCGCGATGCCGCTCGCGGAGGCGGTGGCTCCTGCCTTCACGTACACGGTGAACACCGGGTGTGAGCCGTCGGCGAACGTCACGGCCTGGTCGGTGCCGGAGATGTTCTTGACGCTGACGCTGTTCTTGCCGCCGCCCGCACCGGCGAGGATCGCGCCGTTCTCCGCGCCGCGGTTCGGTTCCGGGCGGGCGTCGGGGAAAAGCGGGCCGAGGTGATACGGGTGGGCCGGGTCGGCGGTGGCCAGTTTCGCCAGGGTGCCGCGCAGTCCGGCGATGCCTTGGTCGTTGCTCAGCTCAGCAGTGGCTGAGACGCCGCCGCACAGCTTGTTTCCCAGAGCGTCGCTGACGATCTTCGGGACGGAGCTGTTGTAGAGGACGTTGAGGTCGGTGATCAGCGAGCGGTGGGTGCTGCGCATCGCGCCCGGGACAGCGGCGGCGTCGAGCTGCTGGATGGCCGTGCTGAGCACGTGGGTGAGATTCGTGCTCGCGTCGCGCACCTCGGCGGGCGTGGTCGCCTTTTCGAGCTCTTGGACGGCAGGGATGATCGGCGCGTCGGCGTCGGCGAGGAGCTTTTGGCAGCCCGCCGGGTCGAGCGGGGCCGAGGTGGCGGTGCTGCTCGGTGGACTGAAGCTCGTGGGGCTGGGGCTCGTGGTGGCACCGGCCGGGCTGCTCGTCGTGGTTTCCTCGTCCGAGCGGGTCGTCAGGTGGACTACGAGGGCGGTGCCGAAGACGACGAAAACGATGGCCGCGGCGAGCGTCCGGGGAGACACACGCAGTTTCGGGAAGCGGGGCACTGGCCGATTTTCCGGACTGTGCGGCGGTTTCGGGTCGGCAGTTTTACCGAACCCGGCTACTTCAGGACCCGGCCGAGGAAGCCGCGCAGGTAGCCCGTGACGACGTCGAGGTGGCTTTCCAGCAGGAAGTGGCCGCCGTCGATCAGGTGCACCTCGGCGTCCTTGGCGTCGCGGGCGAAGGCTTCCGCGCCGGCCGGGGCGAAGATCTCGTCGTTACGCCCCCAGACAGCCAGCACCGGGACGTCGTGGGTGCGCAGGAATTCGTGCAGTCGCGGGTAAAGCGGGCGGTTGTGCTGGTAGTCGCGGAACAGCGCGAGCTGGATTTCGTCGTTGCCGGGGCGGGAGACCCGGGCGTGGTCGTGTTCCCAGGTGTCCGGGCTGACCAGGCTCGGGTCGGGGACGCCGTGCAGGTACTGCCAGCGGATGGCGTCGTAGCTCAGCGCCGCGCGGACGGCCGGTTCGGTGTCCGGGCCCGGGTTCGCGCCGTAGGCCCAGAGGCCGGCCCAGAACGAGTCGACGAAGCCTTCCTCGTAACCGTTGCCGTTCTGCGTGACGATCGCGGAGATCCGGTCCGGGTGCTTGAGCGCGAGCCGCCAGGCGATCGGGGCGCCGTAGTCCTGGACGTAGACCGCGTAGCGGTCCAGGCCGAGCTGGTCGAGCAGGCCGGACGTGAGGTCGGCGAGGGCATCGAAGGTGTAGTCGAACTCGTCGGCCGCGGGGGCGGCGGAGTGGCCGAAGCCGAGGTGGTCCGGCGCGATTACGCGGTAGCGGTCGGCCAGCAGCGGGATGAGGTTCCGGAACATGAACGAGCTGGTCGGATACCCGTGCAGCAGGACGATCGCGGGCGCGTCGGCGGGGCCTGCCTCGCGGTAGAAGAGCTCGTGGCCGTCGACGGTGGTCGTCCGGTGCTGGATCATAGCTAACCCCTTTGAGATTTTGATCTGGTTAGGTGCTCGCCATGGAAGCACGGCCGGGCTAACCTGTCAAAGGGTTCAGTCTGGTTAGGGAGTTTCGATGGACGCGCTGCTCGACCTGCTCAACAGCAGGCCGCTGGTCAAGGGCGAGGAACAGGACGCGCTCGGCGAGCAGTGGGCGCGGGAGCACGGTGGCGACGGGAGCGGCGCGGAGCTGGAGCTGCTGCGTCAGGCGCGGGACCTCCTGCGAGACGTCGTGCGCGGGGACAGTTCGCCGGTGGTCTTGCGTCCGCTGCTCGAGGGTGTGCGTCAGATTCCGGAGGTTTCCGCGGGCGGTCTCCGCTGGGAGGTCGAGGCACCGCCGCATGCCCGGCTGGCCGTGGAGGCGGTTTTGGCTTGGGACGCGATCGAAAGGGATCTTCCCGGGCGGTTGCGGGCCTGCGCCAATGACGAGTGCCAGCTGTTCCTGCTCGACCGCAGCCGGGCCAACCGCGCGCGCTGGTGTTCGATGGCGGCCTGCGGCAACCGGGAGAAGGCCCGGCGGCACTACCACCGTAATCATTGAATCTTCACCCAAACGTGTGAAGCTGAAGGCTGTCTACAAGTGTGGACATATTCCGATTTTCCTGCGGAAGTGTTTTCTCTACGCCGGAAGTGCGCTGTTGACCATGGGATCAGCACCGGTAACTACTCCGTTTGCGAATCCGATTAATCGGGTACGGTACGTCAGACGGGAGGCGCAATGATCACCTTTGCGGTGCACGGCATTGGCAAACCCCAGCGAGCGCTCGATCCGGGAGAGGACGAGCGGTGGATCACCGTGGAGCAGTTCGACGCGCTCCTGGACGTCGTCTCGGGGACCGATGCACAGCTCACCTTCGACGACGGGAACTCGTCGGACGTCGAGATCGCACTGCCCCGGTTGGTCGAGCGCGGGCTTTACGCCGAGTTCTTCCCGTTGGCCGGCCGGGTCGGCGAGCGCGGATACATCGACCGCGACGGGCTCCGGCGGTTGGTGGACGCGGGGATGCACGTCGGATCGCATGGCTGGGACCGGCTGGACTGGCGGCGGCTGGACGGTTCGTTCGCGGTGCGCCGGGAGCTGGACGAGGCGCCGCGGTTGCTGGAGCAGCTGAGCGGAACCCCGGTGCGGCGGTTTTCGCTGCCCGAGGGCCGGTTCGACCGGCGGGTGCTGACCCATCTGCGCGAGGCCGGGGCGACCCGGGTGTACGCGAACGTCGGCGGGGTGCGCGGGGCGGCGCTGGTGCGGTCCCGGACGGAGATCCGGTCGGACCTGAGCCCTCGCTGGGTTGAGGCAGTGAGCCGCCGACCGCGTCGATTCCCGGCACGCTGGGCGTCTCGCCCCGGGCGGTAACTCGCGGCAGACGTCCGTGAAGGGGCTCTTCACGGACTTGGATTCCCTCAAGGGATCCTTCACGGACTTCTCTCGGGGGCCCTTCGCGGACTGCTCGGTTCGGCGGGAAAAAACACCCTCTTTTGGCGGGTTGTGAACGCATCCGTTCGGCGGCATCCTGGGCGCGCGCCGCCGTAAGGAAAGTTTCCTAATAAACAGGGAGCGTCGATGCGGAAACTCGTCCTGCTCGCGATTCTGGCGATCGCCGCCGCCGTCCTGCCCACCGCGCTCGCCTCCGCGGCGACCACCTCGGAAGCGGTGCAAGCGGGCCCGACCGCCGACCAGATCCTCGCCAAGGTCGCCTCCTGCAAGCAGATCTCCAACGGCAAATACAAAACCGACGAAGATTCCGGCAGCGCGACCGTCCCGGTGTGCGACGCGGGCAAGGCGGTCTTCTGGAAAGCCGACATGGACATCGACTGCGACGGCCAGCGCACCACCGAGTGCAACGAGAACACCGACTGCTGCTTCCTGCCCGACACCGCCTTCCCGCAATCCGACGGCAAACCGCTCAACGCCGCCAAACTCCCGTATATCGTGGTCCCGTCTTCGAGCAGCATCTGGAACTACGAAAAATCCGGCCTCCGCGGCGGCGGTTCCTGCGCGGTGATCTACAACGGCAAGGTCGAGTACGCGGTCATCGGCGACACCGGGCCGAACAAGATCATCGGCGAGGCGTCCTACGCGACGGCCAAGGGCCTCGGCATCAATCCGGACCCGAAGAACGGCGGCGTCGACTCCGGCGTGACCTACGTGTGCTTCAAGAACTCGGCGGTGAACCCGATCGAGGATCACGCCGCGGCCACGAGCACGGGTGAAAAGCTGGCCTCCGCGTTTGTCGGCGGAAACTGAATTTTTCGAAGCTTCGGAAGGCATTCACTGCCCTTTCCGGACAACCGTGGGCAAATTCCCCTGCCGGTACGGCCGGATGGGGTAACCGGCGGTCCGGTGGGCGGCGCGAGGCGGGAATCCCTGCGGGGACAGGGGTTCCCGCCTTGTTATGCGGAACCGGTAACGAAGCCCGTCCGCGCTCCGACCAATGAGCAGCGAACGGTCGGGCGGAGGTTCCGTGGTGAAGATCAGTGTCTTCGGGCTGGGGTACGTCGGGTGCGTGTCCGCGGCTTGCCTGGCGGGACAAGGACACGAGGTCGTCGGAGTAGACGTCAATCCGGCGAAGGTGGACCTGGTGACGGCCGGCAAGGCGCCGGTGGTCGAGGAACGGATCGGGGAGCTGACCGCGGAAGTGGTCGCCTCCGGGGCGTTGCGGGCGACTTCCGAGGTGGCCGAGGCGATCCTCGCGACGGACGTTTCCCTGGTGTGCGTCGGTACACCGTCCGCGCCGAACGGGAGTCTTTCCACCGAGTATCTGCAGCGGGTCGCCGAGGAGATCGGCGACGCGTTAAAAGAACGAAAAGCTTTGGGGAACAACGAGGTTCGGCACACGGTCGTGTTCCGGAGCACGATGCTGCCGGGCACCTGTCTCGGGCTGCTCGTGCCGATCTTGGAAAAGCACAGCGGCGGTACCGCGGGCGTCGACTTCGGCGTCGCGGTGAACCCGGAATTCCTTCGCGAGGGCACCAGCGTCCGCGACTTCTTCCAGCCGCCGAAAACGGTGGTCGGTGAGTTTGATCCCGCCAGCGGCGACGTCGTGGCGAAACTCTACGAGGGGCTGCCCGGCGACGTCTTCCGCGTGCCGATCCCGGTCGCGGAGATGACGAAGTACGCGGACAACGCTTTCCACGGCGTGAAGATCGGTTTCGCGAACGAACTCGGCGCGATCTGCCGTGCGCTCGGGCTCGATTCGCATCAGGTGATGGACGTGTTCCTGGCCGACCGCAAGCTCAACATCAGCCCGGCGTACCTGCGGCCCGGGTTCGCCTTCGGCGGCTCGTGCCTGCCGAAGGACCTGCGCGGGCTGGTCTACGCCGCGCGGCAGGCGGACGTCTCGGTGCCGTTGCTCGCGCACGTGCTGCCGTCGAACACCGAACATCTGCAGCGGGCGTTCGAACTGGTCGCGCGGACCGGGAAACGCAAGATCGGGCTGTTCGGGCTCTCCTTCAAACCGGGTACCGACGACCTGCGCGAGAGTCCGCTGGTGGAACTCGCGGAACGGTTGCTCGGCAAGGGATACGACCTCAAGATCCACGACGCCAACGTCAGCCTGTCGCGGCTGATGGGGGCCAACCGCGAGTACATCGAAAGCCGGCTGCCGCACATCGGGCAGCTGCTGGCCGGGTCGGTGCAGGAGGTGCTCGACCACGCCGAGGTGTGCTTGATCGGCACCTCGGACCCGGAGGTGCTGGCCGCTTTGCCGCACGGCAGCGGGCCGGTGCTGGTCGATCTGGTCCGCGTCCCGGACGCCGCCGCGCGCCGGGCGGAAGAGGGGTACGTCGGCCTTGCCTGGTGAAGGCTTTTCCGAAAACGAAATCCTGCGGAACCGGATCGCGCTGATTCTCGTCGAGAATCTGTCGGTGCCGTTCGACCGGCGGGTGTGGCAGGAATGCCAGACGCTGCGCGATGCCGGGATGACGGTGCACGTGATCTGCCCGCAGGGCACGAAACGGGACACCGAGGCCGAAGTCGTGCTCGACGGGGTGCACGTCCACCGGTATCCGCTTCAGGCGGCGACCGGCGGGCCCGCCGGGTACGCGCGCGAGTACGGATCCGCGCTGTGGCACACGTTCCGGCTCGCGCGCAAGATCGGCCGGGTCGACGTCGTGCACGCCTGCAACCCGCCGGATCTGCTGTTCCTCGTCGCGCGGATGTTGCGAAGACGTGGCGCGAAGTTCATTTTCGATCAGCACGACCTGGTGCCGGAACTGTATTTGTCGCGCTTCGATCGCGGGCAGGATTTCCTTTACCGCGGCGTTTGTGCGTTGGAACGCTCCACCTATCGCGCGGCGGACGTCGTGCTGTCCACCAACGAGAGCTACCGCCAGGTCGCGCGGATCCGCGGCGGCAAGCGGCCCGAGGACGTGTTCGTGGTCCGCAGCGCGCCGGTCGTGGAACGTTTCCACGAGGTGCCGGTGGAGCCGGAACTCAAGCGCGGCAAGCCGAATCTGCTGTGCTACCTCGGTGTGATGGGACCGCAGGACGGCGTGGACTACGCCCTGCGCGCGCTCGCCTCGCTGCGCGACGAGGTGGGTCGCGACGACTGGCACGCGGTGTTCGTCGGCGCGGGCGACACGTTCGACGAGATGGTCGCGTTGTCGCATGAGCTCGGCTTGTCCGGGCAGGTGGAATTCACCGGCCGGGTGTCCGACGAGGATCTGCTGCGGTATTTGTCCGCGGCCGACGTGTGCCTTTCGCCGGACCCGCTCAATCCGCTCAACGACGTGTCGACGATGAACAAGGTCATGGAGTACATGGCCATGGGCAAACCGATGGTGTCGTTCGAACTGCGCGAGGCGCGGGTGTCGGCGGGCGAGGCCGCGCTTTACGCCCCGGCCAACGACATCGCGGAGTTCGCGAAGCTCGTCGCCGTGCTCCTGGGCGACCCGGAGCAGCGGGAACGCATGGGACAGCTCGGCAAGCAACGCGTGCGCGGACCGCTCGCCTGGGGCAATTCGCAGGCGGCGTTGATCAAGGCGTACGAACGTGCGCTGGGTTGAGCTGGGTCGCGTTTCGAACAAGGTTCGGCCGGATGGTGTAACCAACCGGTGCGGTGCCGCGACGGGGTCAATGACCCGTGCGTCGGCCCGTGAGGGGAGACCTCGTTTTGAGTGACGAAACAGTACGCCTCTCTGTCGTGGGGAAGGTGGTGCGCCGACGGTGGCGAGCGCTGTTGCTGCTCGCGGTAGTTGGCGCCGGTGTCGGGGCCGGGGCTTCCGTGGTGCTGTCGCCGGGATACGAGGCGCAGGCCAGCGTGTTGCTGCAGGGACCTAGGCAGCCGGACGAACTGCTGACCGAGGCGCAGGTGGCGACGAGTTCGGTGGTGCTCGACCGGGCGTCGGCGGCGCTGGGGCTCGGGATTCGCGGGACGGATCTGCAGAAATCGGTCGCCGCGTCCGTCGCGCAGGGCAATGTCGTGACGATTACCGCGAAAGGCTCCACTCCGGAGCGCTCGCAGCAGCTGGCCGACCAGGTCGCGGGCGAGTTCGTGAAGTATTCGACGCAATTGCTCGGAAATTCCGCGGACCAGGCCGCGCAACTCGCGCAACAGCAGAAGGAATCGCTGCGGCAGCAGATCGTGCAGACCAACCAGCGGATCCTCGACCTGTCGAAATCCGTGGCGAACGGCGACACCGTCGAGGGCGTGCAGGCGCGCACGACGCTGCAGGGGTTGCGGACCGCGCTGGAGCAGGCGGTCAACAACCTCAACGCGGCTGACGCGGCGACCGGCGCGGGCAACATGGTCGTGCTCGGCCCGTCCGAACGGCCGTCTTCGCCGTCCGCGCCGACGTTCCCGCAGTTGACCGTCGGCGGCGCGGTGCTGTTCTTCGTGGTCGGGATCCTGGCTTATCTGTTCGGTGCGAGGACCGACCGGAGGCCGCGCGGCGAAAGCGAAATCGGTGCCGCGCTGGGTGCTCCGGTGCTGGCGAGCATCGACACCCCGGCGGCTTCGGACGCACCGGCGAAATGGTGGCGGAAGGCCGTCGGGAACGAGCGGCCGTGGAATCTGCCCGAGGTGGCGTCGCCGTCCGACGACGCGGCACGGGTGGTGCGGTACCGCCGCGTGCTCGCGCGGCTGGGCGCGGATCGCGACGGGGTGTTGCGGCTGCTCATCCTTGTTCCGCGCGGGGACGCCTCGGCGCGGAACGTCGCGGAGCAGTTCGCTGGCACGGCTCGTGGCGAGCGCATCCGCGTCGAGGCGACGGTGACCGAAATCGAGGTGGTACCCGGGGCGCAGCCGATCGTGCCGGACGGAACGGCAGGGGTGCTCGTGGTGGTCTCGCTCGGCACGCGCAACGCGTGGGAACTGGTTTCGATCGCGGAAGCTTGCGCGGACTCCGGGCACGAAATTCTCGGTGCCGTGCTGGCGCGGGAAGTGCACGTCGCCGGCGGGGCGAAACAAAAGCCGGTCGCCAAGCAGCGCGCCGACGAGCTGGCGGGTGCGCGATGAGCGCGGGACAGGTCCAGCCGCTGGTCGATCTTCAACGGCTGGTGGTCGCGCTGCGGCGCAAGCGGCGGTTCTGGCTGACGACCGCGCTGGCCGGGCTGGTCCTCGGCTGCGCGGTGGCGATCCTGCTGCCCGCGCCGCCCACCGCGGTCACGAAGATCATGGTGATCCACCCGGACGACTCGCCGACCGACAGCGGCACGCTGATGCGCACCGACGTCGCCGTGCTTTCGACGACGAACATGGCGGCGGCCGCGCTGAAACGGATCAACAACACCGAATCGCCGTCGGATTTCCTGAAGGACTACGCCGGGCTTGGCCTCACCAACAACGTCATGCAGGTGACGGTCAAAGGCAAGAGCAAGGACGACGCGGTCGCGAAGGCGAAGGCGCTCGCGGACGCGTTCATCGCCGACCACACGACGCGCACCCAAGCCGCCGCGAACGGCCGCTCGAAAGCGTTGCTGCAGCAACGGGATCAGGCGCAGGCGCAGCTGGCGGACGTCGACAACCAGGCCGCGACCGAGGTCGCGAAGGGCCGCAATTCCAACGCAGGCGCGCTGGAGCAGCTGTACACGCAGCGCGCGAATCTGGTGTCGAAGGTCGCCGACTTGCAGAACCAGGCGCAGCAGGCCGGGATCGGGTCGCCGGAGGTCATCGCCGGGACGCAGATCGTGGACGCGCCCGCGGTCCAGCCGGTGTCGAAGCTGAAGACCTACGGCACGGACGGCGGCGTCGGGCTGGCCTTGGGCCTCGCGCTCGGGCTCGCTTTCGCCGCGGTGTCCGCGTTGGTCCGGGACCGGCCGGTGTTGCGCCGCGAAATTTCGCAGCACCTCGGGGCTTCGGTGATCGCGCAGGTCGGCCTGAAGCCGATCGGCCCGGCGAAGTTGTGGCGGCGGTCGAAGGCGGTCACCGAGTCCAGCCGGGTCGCGCTCACGCTCGCGCGGGCCGCGCGGGAGGACCGGGCTTCGCTGTCGCTGCTGGAGGTCGGCGCGGCTTCGACCGCGGCGGAATTGGCAGTGGAACTCGGCCGTTCGCTGGCCGAGGACGGGCCGGTGGTGCTCGTGGACGACCTGCCGGGCAAGGAAGTGTCCCGGCTGCCGGTGGAAGGGAACGTCCAGGTCGTCGAGGCGGGCGACCCCGAGGTGGCGCGAGCGGTGCGCCGGGTCGGGGTCGGCACGGCCTCCCCGGGCACGGCGTGGACCGACCTGTCGGCGCTCGGCGCGGAAGCCGTGCTGGTGGTGCGGGCTGGGTTCGCGAATACGCAGTGGCTGCACACCGTCGCGCGGCAGCTCGCCGATTGCGGCGTGCCGATCCTCGGCGTGGTGCTGGTCGATCCGGATCCGAAGGACCGCACCGACGGCACGCTCTGGGACGGGCTGCACACGGCGTTGCGCGGACGGGCGGCCGTGGTCGCGAAGAAACAGGCCGATGTCGTCGAGCTGGAACTGCGCGACGAAACCAAGCCGATCGAGTGGCCGGTGAAGCCCGAACGCAGGCGCCGTCCGCTCGACCGGACCCGTCCGCCGTCGCCGCACGAGCGGATGGACGTGGATCCGGACGCACCGACGAGACGGCTCAAACCCGTACAGGAAAGCTAGGGGGACGAAGCGCATGTGCGGCATCGCGGGCGCGTACAGCTGGCCGGACGGCGGCCCGCTCACCGACCGGCTCACCCAGTGCCTCGCGCACCGAGGTCCGGACGGCGACGGCCGCTACGACCACCGGGACGTCCACTTAGGACACCGTCGGCTGTCCATCGTGGACCTTTCGGAAACCGGCGCGCAGCCGATGACGGCCGAGGGCCTTGCCCTGACCTACAACGGCGAGCTGTACAACGCGCCGGAGCTGCGGGCCGAACTCGAAGCCGCAGGGGTCCGGTTCCGCGGCACCTCCGACACCGAGGTGCTGCTGCGGGCCTGGCGGGAATGGGGCACGGACTGCCTGCCGCGGCTGCGCGGGATGTTCGCCTTCGCGGTGTACGACGAACGCACTGGTGAGCTGGTGCTCGTGCGGGACCAGTTGGGGATCAAGCCGCTGTTCTTCGTGCGCCGCGGAGGCGGAGTCGTGTTCGCGTCGGAGCTGAAAGCATTGGCTCGCGAACTCGGTGGCACCTTGAACGTGGACCAGGCCGCGATGATCGCTTCGCTGCTGTACTACTGGGTGCCGGACAGCCGGTGCGCCTACCGCGAGGCGGAGAAACTGCCGCCGGGCACCTGGCTTCGATTCCGGCCGGACGGCAGCACGGACACCGGGACTTACTGGTCGCTTCGCCAGGTCGCTGAGGAAGGCGCGGCGTATCGCGGCGAGGTCGACTTGCACGCGGTCGTCGAGGAGTCCACCCGCAAGCACCTGCTGTCCGATGTTCCGGTGGCGACCTTTCTTTCCGGCGGCCTCGATTCCAGCTACCTCACCGCGCTGGCCGCGCGCGAGCAGCCGGGGATTTCGGCTTACACGATCGGTTTCCGTCCCGAGGACGCGAAATTCGAGGCAATGCCGGACGACCTGCGTTACGCCCGGATCGTCGCCCGCCAGTTCGGGGTGGACCTGCACGAGATCGAGATCGCGCCGGACGTCCAGGACCTCCTGCCGCGGATGACGCACCACCTGGACGAACCGATCGGCGACCCGGCGGCGATCAACTCGTACCTGATCTGCTCGGCGGCGCGCGAGGCCGGCGTGAAGGTGCTGCTGTCCGGAATGGGCGCGGACGAGCTGTTCGCCGGGTACCGCAAGCATTTGGCGAACCTGCTGGCGTTGCGGTACCGGCGGGTGCCGGGCGTGGCCCGCCGGGCGATCGGGGCGGCGGTCGACCGGCTGCCGGTCGCGTCGTCCACGCGCGGTTACCGTTCGGTGCGGTTCGCGAAGCGGTTCCTGTCCTTCGCGGACCTTCCGGAGGAGACGGCGTTCCGGCGCAGCTACACCATGTACGACCGGGCGGAGCTGCTCAGCCTGGTCTCGCCGGATCTCCAGTCCGAAGTGGACGATGTGCTCACCGAGCACGCCGACGTCTACTACGACTCGAAGCTGACCGATCAGGTCAACCGGATGTGCCTCGCCGACGCGCGAATGTTCTTGCCCGGCTTGAACCTCGCCTACACCGACCGGTCCACTATGGCCGCTTCCACCGAGGTGCGAACGCCCTTTGTGGACATCGAGGTGGTCCGGGCGGCGTTCCGGGTGCCCGGACGGGAGAAGATCGCCGGCCGCCAAGGCAAGGTGGCGTTGAAGAAGGCGGCAACGGCGATCCTGCCCGACGAAATCGTGTACCGGCCGAAGGGCCTGTTCAGCGCGCCGCTGCGGGCGTGGATGAGCCGGGACCTCGCGCCGCTGGTGCGGGAGGTCATCGAGGAGGGCGTCCTGGTCGAGTCCGGTTTCCTGCAGCGCGACGCCCTGCGCAAGCTGGTGGCCGAGGACGCCGCCGGGCGCGAGGACCGCGCGAAACATCTTTGGCACGTGCTGACCCTTGAGTACTGGTACCGCGGGGCCCTCCGCGGAGAGCGGCTAGGAGTCCAGTGAAACAGGTAGTGCAGAACTACAAGAGCGGCGAACTGGCCCTGCTCGACGTCCCGGTGCCGGCGTGCAAACCGGGCGGCGTGCTGGTCCGCAGCCAGTACTCGCTGATCTCGACCGGCACCGAGATGATGAAGGTGTCCGAGGCGGGGATGTCGCTGCTGGGCAAGGCCCGGTCGCGGCCGGACCAGGTCGCGAAGGTGATGCAGAGCGTCGCGACGAACGGGCTCGCCGCGACGTACCGGAAGGTGTCCGGGAAACTCGATTCCTATACGCCGCTGGGCTATTCGCTGTGCGGCGTGGTCGAGCAGGTCGGCGAGGGCATCGATGACGTCGTGGTCGGCGACGTCGTGGCATGCGCCGGGAACGAGCACGCGCTGCACAGTGAGCTGAACTGGGTGCCGAAGAATCTGTACGCGAAGGTGCCGACTGGGCTTTCGCCGCGGCAGGCCGCGTTCGCGACGGTCGGCGCGATCGCGATGCAGGGCGTCCGGCGCGGCGAACCGCAGCTCGGCGATCTCACGCTGGTGATCGGGCTCGGCCTGATCGGGCAGCTGGTCGTGCAGTTGCTGGTGGCGGCCGGCGCTCGCGTCGTCGGCGTGGACCCGGACGCGCAGCGCTGCGAGATCGCGCGGGAACTGGGCGCGCTCGCCTGCGGGCATCCGGCGTCCGGCGAGATCGACCAGGCGGTCGCCGAGTTGTCCGGCGGGCATGGCGTCGACCAGGTGTACCTCGCCGCGGGCGGGGCGTCGAACGATCCGGTGGAGCTGGCCGCGCGGCTCGCGCGCGACCGCGGCCGGGTGGTGGACATCGGCAAGATCTCGCTGAACCTGCCGTGGAACGCTTACTACGAAAAGGAACTCGACGTCCGGTTCTCCCGCTCTTACGGACCCGGCCGCTACGACCCGGCGTACGAGCTGGAAGGCCGCGACTACCCGATCGGCTACGTGCGCTGGACGGAACGGCGCAATCTCGAATGCTTCCTCGACCTGGCCGCGCGGGGCAAGCTCGACGTTTCGCCGCTGATCAGCCACACCGCGGACTTCGATGCTGCCGTCGAGACCTACCGGGCGCTCAACGAGGGCGAGCTGAAAGCGGTCGCGGTGCTGTTCCGCTACCCCGACGCGCCGCCCGCCGAGGACGAAGGCGTGGTGTCCGCGGTTCCGGCGGTGCCGATCGCCGACAAACGGGCGGACCCGTTGCAGTGGCTGCGGATCGGGTTCATCGGCGCGGGCAACTACGCGTCGTCGATGATCCTGCCGCACCTGGCCGGGGACGAACGCGTGCTGCTCACCGACGTCGTCACCACGTCCGCGCTCTCCGGAGCCAACGCGAAGCGCAAGTTCGGTTTCGTCTCCGCCAGTACCGACGTGGACGCGTTGCTGGAGGACGACCAGGTCAGCACGGTCTTCGTGGTGACCCGGCACAGCTCGCACGCCGAGCTGACGCGGCGGGCGCTGCTGGCGGGCAAGGCGGTCTTCGTGGAGAAGCCGCTCGCGTTGTCGGAGAAGGAGTTGCGCGGCGTCGTGGACGCGGTGGCGGAATCGGGCAACAACCGGCTGCAGGTCGGGTTCAACCGCCGGTTCGCGCCGCTGCTGGTCGAGGCGAAGAACCAGTTCGGACCGCGGGTCGGCCCGGCTTCGGTGCGGTATCTGGTCAACGCGGGCCGGCTGGACGCGAACAGCTGGTACAACCAGGCCGATTCCGAGGGCAGCCGGTTCGTCGGCGAGGGCGGGCACTTTATCGACACGGTCAGCTGGTTCCTCGGCAGCGACCCGGTTTCGGTCTACGCCACCGGAACCCCCGGCAACCGCGACCTGCAGGTGCTGCTGCGCTACGCCGACGGCTCGACGGCGTCGATCAGCTACATCACCAGCGGCAGCACCGCGTTTCCCAAGGAAACGCTGGAAGTGCTCGCCGACGGCAAGGTGCTGAAATTCGACGATTTCGTCCGCGCCTCGGTGTTCGGTCGCAAGCGCTGGACCAGTTCGCGGCTGCCGAAGGCCCGCGACAAGGGCCAGCAGGCCGAACTGGACGCGTTCATCACCGCGTTGCAGACCGGCGTCGCGATGCCGATCAGCCTCGACTCGCTCGTCTCCACGACCCTGGCGACGCTGGCCGTGCACCGCAGCCTCGAAACCGGCGCGCCGGTGCGGTTGGAGCAGTGATGGATCCGTCCTGGTACCTGCGCCGGCTGTCCGCGATGGGGCCGGCGGAGATCGTCGGCCGCGTCGGCGACGTCGTGCGCAAACAGCGGTGGCGCGGCGAATCCCAGCGGCAGCCGACCTGGGCGGCGACCCGGACGTTCCCGGCCTGGCCCGCCGAACCGGAGGTGCCCGTGACCGGCCGGGACCGGCTGATCGCGGCGGCGGATCGGCTGATGGGCGGGCACGCCGAGTACTTCGGCGTCGCGCGGGACGATTTGGTCGCGCCGGACTGGGCGTTCGATCCGAAGACCGGCCGTCGCGCGCCGGGGGACCGGTACTCCTTCGAGATCCCGTACCGGGACGAGAACGCGATCGGCGACATCAAGCAGATCTGGGAACCCTCGCGACACCAGCACCTGACTGTGCTGGCCGCGGCGTACCGGGTGACCGGCGACGACCGTTACGCGCACCGCGTGGCCGACCACCTGAAGTCGTGGTGGGCGGCCAATCCGCCGATGCGCGGCGTGCACTGGCTGAGCGGGATCGAGCTGGGGATCCGGCTGCTGTCGTGGGTGTGGGTGCGCCGGTTGCTGGACGGCTGGTCCGGCGCGCCGGGGTTGTTCGAGGACAATCCCGAGGCGCTGCGGCAGATCTGGCACCACCAGCGGTGGCTGGCGGCGTTCCCGAGCCGGGGCACGTCGGCCAACAACCACGTGCTGGCGGAGGCGTCCGGACAGCTGGCGGCGTCGTGCGCGTTCGACTGGTTCCCGGAGTCGGCTCATTGGGGAAGTGCTGCGGCCCGCTCCTTGGAATTTCACTTGCGGGCCAACACCTTTACCTCCGGGCTGAACCGCGAGCTGGCCACGGAGTACCACGGTCTCGTGCTGGAGCTGGGCCTCGCCGCCGCGCTGGAGGCCGGACCACGACTGCCGCGCTCGACCTGGCTGGAACTGCGCGCGATGTGCGACGCCCTGGCGGCCATTGTGGACTGTGCCGGACGGCCGCCGCGCCAAGGCGACGCCGACGACGGCTTCGGCCTGATCGTGGACGGGCCGGACACGGACCGCTGGCATTCGCTGCTGGCCACCGGCGACGTACTGTTCGGTCGCGCGGAGTGGTGGCCGAAGCTGCCCGCCGACGATGTACGCACAGCGTTGTTCGCAGCGCTGCGTTCCCGGGTGCCGCAACTCGACAACGCCCGCGAGCGCCCGGTTTTCTCTGACGCGGGCATGACTATCCTGCGCAGCGACAACGGCCCGGAGATCTGGTGCCGATGCGACAGCGGTCCGCACGGTTTTCTCGCCATCGCCGCGCATGCGCACGCCGACGCGTTGTCCATCGAGGTCCGGCACGACGGTGTCGACATTCTCGCCGATCCGGGAACTTACTGCTACCACGGCGAACCCGAGTGGCGCGCGTACTTCCGCTCCACGCTCGGCCACAACACGCTGCAGCTCGGCGGAGTCGACCAATCGACCTCCGGCGGCCCGTTCCTGTGGACGCGGCACGCTAACTCGCGCACCCTTGCCGCGACGCAAACCCAATGGCAGGCCGAACACGACGGTTACGCCCCGGCGCTGCATCGCCGCACCGTCGAGCTGTCCGGCCGGACGCTGACCGTGGTCGACGAGGTGACCGGCGGCGGTCCCGCCCAACTCGCCTTCCACCTCGGCCCGCTGGTGGCCGTCGAACTGGAGGGAAACACCGCGCAGCTCACCTGGTCCGGCCGTACCGGGACGCTGGAGCTGCCGCGGCACCTGGCCTGGACCGCACACCGAGGCGAGACGAATCCGCCGCTGGGCTGGTACTCGCCCGGCTTCGGGCGTCGTGCGCCCGCCACCACGCTCGTCGGCTCCGGTCAAGTCACCGGGCCGCTGACCACCGCGCTCCGCCTGCCCTGATGTCGAGAGGATCCACCGTGCGAAGGATTTTGGTGCCGCTGCTGGGAGCGCTGCTCCCGCTCGCGCTGGCTTCGTGCAGTTCGTCCGGAGCCGCGCCCGCTCCGGCCGCCGGATCGACTTCGCCGCAGGGACCGGTCGCCGCCGTCTGCGACCACGTCCCGTCGGGTCCGGCGACCGCGCCCGCCGGGGCCGTCCGGGTGGATCCGGCCGTGGTGGACGACCTCTCGACCAAGACGAAGAACTCCCCGGCGGGCACCACGTTCTGGCTCGCGCCCGGCACGCACCGGCTCAGCGACGACGAATACGCCCAGGTCCAGCCCAAGGACGGCGACGTCTACCTCGGCGCGCCCGGCGCGGTGTTCGACGGGCGCAAGCACAACCGCTACGCCTTCGCCGGTCCGGGCAAGGACGTCCGGCTCGAATCGTTCACCGTGCAGGGCTTCACCGCGCCGCGCGACGAGGGCGTGGTCAACCACGATTCGGCTCCCGGCTGGGTCATCCAGCACCTGACCGTGCAGGACAACGACGGGGCCGGGCTGATGGCCGGACCGAAGCAGCAGATCCTCGACAGCTGCCTGCGGCGCAACGGCCAATACGGGATGAACGCCTACTCCGGCAACGCCGTAGTGACCGGGCTCGTGCTGCGCGGCACTGAGATCACCGGCAACAACACCGGAAACTGGGAGTCCAAGGTCCCGGAGTGCGGCTGCACCGGCGGTATGAAGTTCTGGGCGGTGGACGGCGCGGACGTCGTCGGAAACTGGGTGCACGACAACCGCGGCACCGGGCTGTGGGCCGACACGAACAACAACGATTTCCTGATCGAGGGCAATCTGATCGAGAACAACGACAGCGCCGCGATCATTTACGAGACCAGCTACAACGCGGTGATCCGCAACAACACGTTCCGCCGAAACAACCTGCTCGACGGCCGTGCGCACGCCGACCGCGGCGACCCGTTCCCGTCCGCGACGATCTACCTTTCCGAATCCGGCGGCGAACCGCGGTTGAAGGCCCGCACGAGCAATCTCGAAATTTCTGGAAACCTGCTGCAGGACAACTGGAACGGCGTCATCCTGTGGGAGAACGCCGACCGGTTCTGCAACAGCCCGGCCAACACCTCCAGCGGCTCGTGCACGAAGCTCGTACCGAACGTGTCGACCTGTTCCGCGCCGGCGATCTCGCAGAAACCGCTGTACAGCGACTGCCGGTGGAAGACGCAAAGGGTCGTGGTGCAGCACAACCAGTTCACGCTCAACTCGAAGGCGCTCGGCTGCGAGGAGGTGTGCGGCCGGATGGGCGTGCTGTCGAATTTCGGCAGTTACCCGAATTGGTCGCCGTACCAGGGCGCGGTGATCCAGCAGGCGATCACGTTCCAGCAGGACAATTCCTGGCACGACAACGCTTACGCCGGACCGTGGACGTTCGTCGCCAAGGAAATGAGCAACATCGTCGGCATCGGCGAATGGCAGAGCGCGCCGTATCACCAGGACGCGAATTCGAGCTACCAGCCCAAGGGAGGCAGCTGACATGGCCGAACTGACCGCCGCGCTGCCCGCCGAAACGAAGTCGGTGCCGAAAGCGGTCGGCGCGGCCTGGGCGTTGCTCATCCTCAACACGCTCGGCTCGACCGGCGCGCAGACGGTGATCCCGTTGCCGCGCACGGTGATCCAGCTGGTCACCATGGGCGCGTTGATGACCGCGTTCCTGCTCGCTTTGGTGCTGAACCTGCGGATCCGGATCAAGCCGAGTGCGTACCTGCTGCTCCTGACCTTCCTGCTGCTCACGAGCATCGTGGCCAGCGTGCACCTGGAATCCGGCTACGGCTCGCTGTTCCGGTGTTTCCGGTTCACGGTGTTCGTCGCGACGCTCTGGTTGCTCAGCGGCTGGTGGGACGGGTCGTTCACCTTCGTGCGGGCACACATCCGGATGTTCGGCGCGGTGCTGGTGTCGGTCGTGCTCGGCCTGGCGATCTCGCCGGGCAAGGCGATGCCGGACATCTACGGCGGCCGGCTTTCCGGCGCGGTGTGGCCGCTGACGCCGCCGCAGGTCGGCCAGTACGCGGCGGTGATCGCCGGGCTCGCGGTGCTGATGTGGCTCGGCAAACGGACGGACGCCAAGAGCGCGTTGATCGTCGTCGTGCCGTCGCTCGGGTTGTTGCTGCTCACGCACACCCGCACCGCGACGCTCGGGCTCGTCGCCGGGCTGATCGTCGCGCTGCTGTCGCTGGGGCTGGTCAGCGCGCGGGCGCGGAAGGTGTTCGCCGGGATCGTGCTCGTGGCCGGGTTCGCCGCGGTGGTGCTGGGCGGCCTGCTGCAGACGTGGTTCCTGCGCGGACAGAGCACCGACGATTTCTCCAGCCTGACCGGCCGCGCGAAGGTGTGGGACGCGCTGCTGTCCGCGCCGCGGACCGGATTCGAGTACATCTTCGGCGTCGGTCTCACCGACAAGTCCTACGACGGCCTGCCGATCGACAACAGCTGGCTCGCGATCTATCACGAGCAGGGCTTCGTCGGGATCGGGATCGTCGCCGCGATGCTGCTCGTGCTGGTCGCGATCGCGGTGCTGCGGCCGCCGTCGGTGGCTCGGGCGAGCGCGATTTTCCTGATCGCTTACGTCATTTCCGCGTCCTATACCGAAGCCGGGCTCGGCGACGCGTCGCCGTACCTGCTGCATCTGGCGGTGGCCGCGTCGTTGCTGGCCGTGGGCGAGGCTCCAGCGAGGGAGAAGCTGGCGTGAAGGTTCTGGTGGTGCACAACCGCTATCGGTCGGAACAGCCGAGCGGCGAGAACAACGTGGTCGACGCCGAGGTCGCGCTGCTGACCTCGGCCGGGATCGACGTCCAGACGTTCGAGCGGCACAGCGACGACATCGCCTCGATGCCGTTGGCGCGCAAGGCGCTGGTGCCGCTGCAGGTGCCGTGGAACCGTTCGTCGCGGACGGAGTTACGGGAGCGGCTGCGCCGGGAGCGGCCGGACGTCGTGCACGTCCACAACACGTTTCCGCTGCTGTCGCCGTCGGTACTGGCCGCGTGCGCTGACGCGCGCGTGCCGGTGGTCGCGACGCTGCACAACTACGGTCTCGTCTGCCCACCCGGCACGCTCTACCGCGACGGCCGGATCTGCACCGACTGCGTCGGCGGCCTGCCCGTCCCCGCCGTCCGGCATGGCTGCTACCGCGATTCGGCCGCGGCGACCGTCCCAATGGCGGTGAATCTGCTGGTCAACCGGCACCGCTGGCGGACCGGTGTGACCCGGTTCTTCTGCATCTCGGACGCCCAGCGCCGGCTTCTCGTGAACGCGGGACTGCCGGCCGCGCGGATGACCGTGAAGCACAACTTCGTCCCGGACGAGGGGCGGCGGCGCGTCGGCGACGGCGAGCACCTCCTGTTCCTCGGACGGCTTACCGAGGAGAAAGGCGTTCCGCTGCTCAAAGCGGCGTGGGAGCAGTACTCCGGCAAACTTCCGTTGCTGATCGCCGGGACCGGCCCGCTGTCCGACGACGTCGCGGCGTGGGCTGCTGGGCGGGACAACGTGTCGTACGTCGGCCTTCAGGACCGGGCTTCGTGCCAGGAACTGATCGCCCGAGCGACGGCGGTTGTGGTGCCCTCGACGTGGCTGGAGGCGTTCGGGCTCGTGGTGGTGGAGGCGATGGCCGCGGGGGTGCCGACGGTCGCGCCCGCGCACGGGGCGTTCGAAGAGCTGATCACCGACGGTGTCACCGGCTTGCTGCACCCTCCCGGCGACGCGGCGGCGCTCGCTTCTTCGCTCCTTGAGGTTGCCGACACCGAGCTGAACCGGAAGATGGGCGAGGCCGCGCGGCAACGGTACGACGCGGACTTCACCCCGGAAGTCGGGCTGAAACGGCTGCTCGACGGCTACGAGGAAGCGATCGCCGCGGTATGAAGGAAGTTGTGCGCGACCGACTGAAGACCTCGCCCCGGGCGCTTCCGATCGTTCTGCGCACGCCGTCGCTGGTCCTTGCCGTGCTCGGGCTCCTGACGTTGATCGCGCTGGGTGTCCGCTTCGCCGGACACTCGGTGCCGAGCGCGTTCGACGCCCCGCTCCTGCCCGGCCCGGACCTCATCCCCGACCCATGGTGGTACTTCGCGACGGCGATCGACTTCTGCGGCGAACCACTGGGCGCGGTGCTGATCCTGCTCCTGGTAATCGGCGGCTGCCTGCTGGCACACCGTCCTCGAACGGCGGTGTTGGCGGTGGTCGGCTGCAGTCTCACGGTCGTGGTGACCTCGGTGCTGAAGCCGTTGACCGGGCGGACTATCCATGGGAGTTATCTGTCGTTTCCCAGCGGTCACACTGCTTTCGCTACTGCTTTGGCTTTGACTGGCGCTTATGTGCTGGCTGGACGGTTGAGTCGGTTTGCCGCGGTGGCTTGGATGATGGGGCTTGCGTTGGTGGCTGGTTTCCTGATGGCGTGGGCGGAGGTCGGGCTGGGGGCGCATTACCCGACCGACACGATCGGCGGCTTCGCGGTGGCGCTGGCGGTTGTGCCGGTCACGGGGTACTGGGTGGACCGGGTCGCGGGCCGGTAGATGCCTGCCGAAAGCAATGCACAACCTCCTGCTTCCGCCGCACTGCTGGCGATAGCAAAGAGGCTGGCTGCCGCAAATAATGAGAACAATCCTGCCGGAATTGAATATGTTAAAACGGACCGCAGGTCGCTCGCGCCCATTGACGGAACTCAGCCCAAGGCTAACGAACCGGTTTATCTGATTCAGATGACGGGGGAATTTGTCGGATATTACGCGAAGATTCCACGGGGAAGCAAGGCGCCCAGAGGGAACGTGCTGACGGTCACCGTCGACGCGACCTCGGGACAGATGCTGGGTTGGTCGATCCTGCTGGAGCCGCACGACCTCGCAAAACTGGGCGAGGTGTCGCCATTGCGATAGCCCATTAACCGTCGCAGCTGCTGCCAGCAGCGCGGGCGACGGTCGGCGGTCTGTGAGGGGAACCCTGAGGGACTCTGATTCCCCCAGGGGGGCCCTCACAGACTCTGTCCAGGACCGCTAAGCCTTCCGGCGAAACACCGGCTTCACCGGCCTCCCGCCCAGCCACGGCGACGGATCCCCCTCCTCCAGCGCCTTCCGGTACACCACGCACGCCGAAGCGACCGCCTCCACCGTTCGGTCGATGTCCTCCTCCGTCATCGCCGCACTGACCACAAAGGACGGAGCCAGCACCCCGTTCTCCAGCAGGCACCGCATAAACAGCGTCCGATACTCCTGCGACGGCTGACCATCCGCGTCGAGGGTCGCGAACACCAGGTTGCTGTACCGTCCCCGTACCAGCACCTGCTCGCCGATCCCGTGCGCGGTCGCCACCTCGGTCACGCCAGCGGCCAGTCGGGCCCCGAGTGCGTGCAGCCGAGCCGTCACGTCCTCCGTCTCGTAGGCGTCCATCACCGCCATCGCCGCGGCCAGCGACGGCGTCTCCGCGCCGTGCGTCGTCGACAGCAGGAACACTCGGTCCCGCGAATCGCGCAGGCCGCCCAGTTCCATCAACTCGCGCCGACCGGCCAGCGCGGAGACCGCGAAGCCGTTGCCGAGCGCTTTGCCGAACGTCGAGAGATCCGGCGTCACGCCGTACAGGCCCTGCGCGCCGTGCTCGGAATACCGGAACCCGGTGATCATCTCGTCGAAAATCACCAGCGCGCCGTATCGATGCGCGAGGTCGAGCAGTCCGGCGAGATAGCCGTCCGGCGGGTCGACGCCCTTGGTGGCCTCCAGAATCAGGCACGCCACCTGCCCGCTGAACTGGCGCAGCACCTGCTCGGTCGCCGGGAGGTCGCCGTACGGGAAGGGCACGGTCATCGCCATCGTCGCGGCGGGAATGCCGGCGGACATCGGGGTGGTGCCGATGAACCAGTCGTCGGTGGAGAAGAACGCGTGGTCGGCGCATTGGGCGACCAACGGCCGTCCGGTGGCGGCGCGGGCGAGCCGGACGGCGGCGGTCGTCGCGTCGGAGCCGTTCTTCGCGAACTTCACCATGTCCGCGGTCGGCACCGTCGCCAGGAACTGTTCCGCCGCTTCAAGCTCCACAATGGACGGACGGACGAAGTTGTTGCCCCGCTCCAGCACGTCGCGCACGGCGGCGGTCACGCGTGGATGCGCGTGGCCGAGGCTGACCGCGCGCAGGCCGGAGCCGTACTCGAGGTAGTGGTTGCCATCGACGTCCCAGACGTACGCGCCGCGGCCGTGCGAGATGACCGGGGCGAGATGTTCGGGGTATTGATCCTCGCCTTTGGCGTAGGTGTGCGCACCGCCGGGAATGGCGCGGTGCAGGCGTTCGTTCGCGATTCGGGAGAGTGGCAGGTCCATGACGGGTCACCTCAAGGCATCGGCGAGCGTTGGCGCCGACGCGTCGCGTTCGGACAGCAATGCCGCGGGCAGCGGCCACGGGATGGCGAGCTCCGGGTCGTCGTGCGCGATGGCGACGTCCTCGGACGGGTCGTGCGCGCGGTCGATCCGGTACGACACGTCGGCGAGGTCGCTCAGCGCCTGGAAACCGTGTGCGCATCCGGCCGGGATATAGATGCTCTCCTGGGTGTCGCCGGAGAGGTGAAACGTTTCCATGGAACGAAAAGTCGGCGATCCCGGCCGCAAGTCGACCACGACGTCGAACACCTCGCCGAACGAGCAACGCACCAGTTTCGCCTCGCCCGCCCCGGAGCGCAGGTGCATCCCGCGCACCACGCCGCGCACCGAACGGGACACGCTGTCCTGCGCGAACCCGTCCGGATCGATGCCGGCCGACCGGGCGACCTCGGCGTCGAAGGTCCGCGAGAAGAAGCCGCGATCGTCTCGGTGCGGCGTCGGCCGAAACAGCCACACACCGGAAATCGACGGTACGGGAACGGCTTTCACGACACCTCCGCGGGAATGAGCGTCCTCGACAACAGGGCGAACTGGTCCTTCAACCGCTGATTGCATTCTTCGTTGCGGGCGGCGAGTTCCGCTTTCAGCTCCAGCGCCCGCCGCTGCAATTCCTCGAACTGCCCGATCAGCCGCGGCACGTCGACCGCGCGGGCCTCCTGGCAAAACTCGCCGAGTCCCATTTCGGCCATCAGGACGTCGTTCTTCTTCGCGTATCCGATCGCGACCGTCGGCTTCCCGACCTTCAACGCGCACAACACATTGTGGTACCGAGTGCCCACGACGGTGCCCACTTCGGCCATCGAGCGCATCAGCTCGTCGAGGGTGCCCGGGACGGCCGCGGAGAGCAGCGGCGAGTCGACCGTTTCGACGATCTCGTCCACCACTTCGAGGTCGATCCGGTCGCCGATGAAGAGCCGGACCGGCCGCTCCTGGCCGACCAGATACCGCACGAACTCGGTCATCGCGTCCACATACGCCCGGTAAATCTCGTCGCCGCGCGCACGATCGTCGTTGCCGCCGTAGTAGGCCATCACACCGACGCCGACCGCACGCGGGTCCTCGACCGCGGCCGGTGTCGGCAAGGCGAAGGCGAGATCGGGATAAACGCGATCGTCAATGACCGGCACCCCCATGTCGGCCATCGCCGAACGCGAGAGTTCATCGCGGAAGGACCGATACGTCGCGAGCTGGGTCGCGTACCGCACCAGAAACCGCGTGGCCGGCACCCGGATCCGGTCGGCGCCCACACTGACCAGCGCGACCTTCGTCCGACCCAGCCGCCCGCACAACGAAAGAAGGAAGAGCGCGTACGGAAATCCCCACGGCCGCAACGGAAGCGTCGCCTCCAGCACGCCCATGCCGGGAACGATCACCACGTTCTGCCGCCGGACCCACCAGGCCGTGCGGACGACGTCGACGATCTTCCCCAGGGCTTTGGCCGCGATCGACCGCAGCCCGGACGCGTGCCGGTATTCGCCGCTGTACCAGTTCAACCGCACCGCGGGGATCCCGTATCGCGCACGGATGGTGTCCGCCCCACCACAGAACGCGGACACCTTCGCGTACGGATGTTCGGCTCGCAAAAAGGCGAGTACCGCCTCCAGCGAGCCGTCATTGCCGAGGTTGCCTGAACCGAGCAGTCCGAAGACCCCGACCCGAACAGTCACGGGGCCCGCCGTTCGCGTCCGGCGACCACGCGGTCGACAGTGAGGTCGAGTTCGGCCGCGTGCACCGGAGCCCGGTCCTCGACGCGTTCCCCGCCTCCGCCGGGCCGGGCCCGGCTGGCGAACCATTCCGCGAGCGCTAGGTAGCAGGCACGACGTTCGCCGGACGACAGCGGCGCGGAGCGGATTCCGTGCACGAAACCCCAGACGTACTCGGCGAGCAGCCGCGCGGTCGGGTTCAGGAGTGCGTTGCCGCGCTTCGGATCGAGGTTCGCGCACCGGGAGCGCTTGCTCGGGTTCGCGCGCTCCGCCCGGTCCGGGTGGTCGCGGCGGAAGTACAGCAGCTCAGGCACCTGATAGAACGGGCCGTGCAGGGCGATCTCGGCCACGTAGGTGCGGTCCGCGTGGTGGTAGCTGCCCATCGGGGTGACCCGACGCAGCACGGCCGTGCGCATCACGCCGTAGAAATCGTCGCCGCCGGGCTCGAACAGCAGGCTCTTGAACCGCACCGACGGCCGCGGCGCATCCGTCCGGTGCCGGTAGTCCAGCGGCACCGTCACCGCGCCGTGCTCGTCGATGATCGCCTGGTGCGAGTGCGCGAGGATCATCTCCGGCCGCGCGTCGAGCGCTTCGACGCATTTCGCCAGCAGCTCCCGGCCGTACAGATCGTCGTGCGACGCCCATTTGAACAGCTCGCCGCGCGCCTGGTCGAGCAGGATGTTGTGGTTCGGGGTCGCGCCGATGTTGCGCGGCTGGCGCAGATACCGGATCCGCGAGTCCTCCTGCGCGTACTTCCGGGCGATCTCTTCCGTGCCGTCCTGCGACGCGTTGTCGGAGATGATCAGTTCGAAGTCCTCGTAAGTCTGCCCGAGCAGCGCGTCGAGTGCTTCGCTGAGGAATTCCTCTCCGTTGTAGACGGGCAGACCGATGGTCAGCCGGGGCACCGTGCTCATGCCGGTTTCATCTCCTCGGAAGCCGAATGGAGTTCTGCTTGGCTGAATGAACCTGACGCGGCGGGGAACTCGACAGCCGCGGCGAAGTGGTCGCGAAGCGCGCTGCGCAGCTGCCACCACCACACGGCCGAACCGGTGAGTGTGGCGGCCGCGACGCCCCACTCCGAGCCGGCCGCACCGCCGAGCACGGCCCCGATCAGGCCGAACACGACGTAACACGCGGACGAGATCAGCTGCGACCGCAAGCTCCGCCGCGCCATCCCGAGCGCGCGCAGCCCGGCCGTCGCGCCGGTGGTGAAGCTCGCGCCGACGACCGCCATCGTGACCGCCGGGACCAGCAGCGACGAGCTGTCCCACAACGAACCGAGCACGAACCGGCCGGCGTCGTCGGGGATGAAAAGCCACAACCCGAGGCCCCACACCAGCGCGGCCGCGGCCTGCGCGGCACCGAGCACCACGCAGAAATGCCACAGCCGATGCGGCGACTGCCGGAGCACCCGCGCCCCCTCGGCGACAGTGACGAGGGAAAGTCCCATGAGCAGCGCGAGAAACGGCCCGAGCAGCTGTTCCGCGCCGCGCACCGTACCGACCGCGGCCAGCCCGGAAATCGCACCCAGTCCGTACGCGCGCAGCTGCGACGAACCGCTGTTGCTGACGTTCTCCACGAGGTAGCGCACACCCAGGTCGCGATGGTCCCGCAGCCACGCACGCACCCCGCCGAGCCGCGGCAGCACACTCGTCTGCACCCAGCCGAACGCTGCCGCGACCCCGGCGGAACAGCCCCAGGCCAGCAGGAACGCGACCACGGTGTCGTAGCGCGCGGCCAAAACCAGCGCCGGGAACAACGCGACGGCCTGGATTCCGTCGTTGAGGAACGCCTTGTGCCCGGTGCCCTGCGCGAAGAACCCGAACCGCCAGGCGTCCTGGACGAGCAGGAACGGCAGCACCACCCCGAGCGCGACGAACGCGGCGCCGAGCGAACCGCCGACCGCGAGTCCGAAAAGGACACTGACGACCCCGGAGGCGACCCCGACCAGCAACGCGGTCCCGACCGCCTGGCCCACCGCGGTCCGCCAGCTCGCCCTGGCGACGCCGGAGAAGCGCACCATCAGCGGGTCGGTGGCGATCCCGCGCGAGATGTTGAGCATGACGCCGTAGGTCACCCACGCGATGCTGAACAGGCCGAACGCCGTCGCGCCGAGCGAGCGCGCGACGTACAGGCCGACCACGAAGTTGGTCAGGCTCGAAACGGCCTGGTCCCCGAGGCCCCAGCTGAGCCGTCCCGCCATCGCGCGGACGGCTCGCGAACGCAGGATCGACGGCACGGCCTCACTCCTTCAGCAGTCCGGCGGCCTGAAGGGCAACGGCCGCCGCGGCTACGGCACCGAACGGCAGGTCCGCCCGTTCGGCGATGTCGAGGAGGCTGTGGTCGCCGTCGGAGAGGCTGAGCACCCACAGCATGGCCAGCTGGGCTTCCTTCGCGTCGCTGCGCCCGCCGAGCGAGTCGTACAGCCCGCGCTTGCCGAGCTGCGGTTCGCCGTACGGGCTGAGGTTCACGTAGCGGCGGTTGCGGTCCAGCACGGAAAACGCCGTCCGCAGCGTGTCGAGGGTGTCGGCCATCGAGTCCGGGTCGACGAAGGACGCGTTGTCCGCCGAGGTGTGGTACTCCGGGTAGCCCGCGTACGGCGTGCGCGTGAGCGAGCCGACGCCGAGGTTGAAGCCGGGGGAGCAGAACTGGCGCTCGTCGTAGCCGTACGGCGAGAAATCGCGGATCTCGTGCGGTTTGTCCTTGAGGATGTGCGCGAAGACGCGGTCGATGTCGGCGTCCCCGCGCCGGCTGCGCTTGTAAGTCAGCGAACCCCGGTCGCCCGCGCAGGCCAGCACCACGCCGTGCTTGACCTGCTCGATGCGCTCGGAATTGCGCGCCAGCCAGGTGATCGCGCCGATCGTGCCGGGCATGAACAGGAATCGGCAGGTGTAGTACGGCTTTTCCTCGGCCAGCGCCTGCGCGAGCGCGACGGCGACCGCGATGCCGGCGAGATTGTCGTTGGCCAGCGACGGATGGCAGAGGTGGCACGAGACGAGCACCTCGTCGGCCACCTCGCCCGGCACGACGTGCTCGGCGTAGGTGAGGTGGCCGTCGGCGAGTGTCGAGTCGATTTTGACGTGGTAGTCACCGTCGGGCAGCGTGTCGAGAACGTCCTGCGCGAGGCAGAAACCCCAGGTGGGCGAGTAGTAACTGGTGCGGTACGGGATCAACGACGGCTGCTCGGGCAGCGTGTGCAGGTGCGTGCGCAGTTCGGTGAGGCTGACGACCCGGTCGACCGGGACGCTGTAGCCGACCACGTGCAGGTTCGACTTCCGGAAGTCGATCACCCGCCTGCCGGAGGAATTCGCGACGAACGCGTCGCGGATGTTCCACTCCGGCGGCACGGTCCAGTCCAGCACCTCGGTGCCGCTGGGCACCTCGTACCGGTCGAGCGGGAGGTGCTCGCCGATGACGGCAAGGGTCTGCCGTACACCGTCGCCGGTGATGCTCCGGCAGAACGGGTACATCCGTTCCACCAGAGCGTGCATCTCGGGCCCCGTGCGCATCAGGCGTGCCGCAGGGTGGCGTCGACCGCGCCGGCGGCCTGCCGGTCGCTCAACCAGTTCAGCCGGGTGAAGCGGCGCTCGAACTGCTCCTTGGTCAGGCTGTTGCGGCGGTAGGCGTCGAACAGTTGCAGCGCACCGTCTTTCACGCCCCACTTGCAGTCGAAGGACGGGATTGCCTCGCGGAACCGGGAGAAATCGACACGGTATGAACGCGGATCGGCCCCGGCCTCGCCGGTGATCCGCAGTTTGGCGCCGGGCACCACCGCGACGACCTCTTCGGCGATCTCGGCGACCGTCACGTTGTTGCGCTCGGTGCCGATGTTGAACGCCTTGTTGTGCACGGCTTCGCGCGGCGCTTCGAGGGCGGCGGTGAAGGCGTGGGCGATGTCGTCGGCGTGCACCAGCGGCCGCCACGGCGTGCCGTCGGAGAGCACGAGGACCTCGCCGGACAGGTAGGCGTGGCCGACCAGGTTGTTCAGCACGATGTCGGCGCGCAGCCGCGGGGAGAAGCCGAACGCGGTGGCGTTGCGCATGTACACCGGGGTGAAGTGGTCGTCGGCGAGGTCCGAAACCTCGGCTTCCACGCGGACTTTCGACTCCGCGTACGGCGTGGCCGGCCTCAGCGGCGCGTTCTCGTCGACGAGACCACTGTTGCCGGAAGCGCCGTAGACAGAGCAGGTCGAGGCGTAAAGGAACCGGGAAACCCCGGCCTCCTTCGCGAGTTTCGCGAGCTTGACCGACGCGTGGTGGTTGATGTCGTAGGTCAGCTGGGGCGCGAGCGAGCCGAGCGGGTCGTTGGACAGCGCGGCGAGGTGGATCACCGCGTCGAAACCCTGCAGATGCTCGGCTTTCACGTCCCGCAGGTCTACGGCCAGCCCGACCGGATCGTGCGGGGCCGGGCCGAGCACACAAGCGGCGAACAAGCCCGAGTCGAGGCCGATGACCTCGTGTCGCGCCGCGGCGAGCACCGGTGCCATCACCGTGCCCAGATATCCCGTGTGCCCCGTGAGCAGCACGCGCATGCCTTCAGCCCCTTAGGTCGATGACGAGTTTGTTCGCCTCGAACGCCTCGGCATAGCGTTCTTGGCATTCGATTCCGCGAATCCGCGCGAGGCCGAGGAAAGCCTCGCGGTCGTACCACGGCCGGTGCTGCTGAGAGCCGTAATGCTCGTGCAGCAGTTCGATCTTGCGCTGCATGACGTCGTCCGAGAGCGGCGCGTAGGCGGGCAGCCGTCCGAGGTCCCCGTCCCATTTGACGATCTCGTAGCCCAGCGTCAGATGACCGCGGAACACGGTGGGCACGAGCTGGGCGAGCCCGCGGTGGTCCTGGTGCGCGTCGATGGTGCGGGGCGCGAACACGACGTCCGGATCGGTGCGGCGGCGGAGGTCTTCCAACGCGTTCTTGGCTTCTTCCCAATGTGAGGGGAGGCGTCCGTCGGGCAGTTTGAGCACCGTGACGTTCAGCTCGGCACCCGGACAGAACGCGGCCAGCGCGGCGCGTTCCTCGGTCTCCCGGTCGGTGCCGCCGCCGGACAGCACCAGGGCGTCGACCTGAAGCCCGGGACGCTGTGCGCAGATCTCGAGCAGCGTGCCGCCCGCGCCGATGGCGATGTCGTCGCAATGCGCGCCGAGCACGACGATGCTCTTCAACTCGGCGCCGAGGCGGATCACGCGTGCACCTTTTCGTGTTCCCACAACGCCCACGGCCGGTCGCCGTGCGTGTAAGCGGCGTCGAGCGCGTAACGTTCCTTGACCGTGTCGGTCGGCTTCCAGAACCCGCGGTAGGGATAGGCGAGCAGCCGGCCACGCTTGGCGAGTTCGCCGCAGCCGTCGGCGACCAGATCGCCGTTCTCCGGGATATGGTCGAAAACCTCCTGCCGCAGCACGAAATAGCCGCCGTTCTCCCACAACGGGAGTTCGCTGACCGGCGTGATCGCGCCGATCCGGCCGCCCTCGTCCATCTCGACGCAGTGGAACGACGACTGCGGCGGCACGACGAGCATCGAAGCGCCCGCGTCGCTGTTGCTGAAGCGCTCGACGATGTTGTCCAACGGCGCGTCAGTGAGCACGTCGGCGTAGTTGGCGAGGAACATCTCGTCGCCGTCGAGATAGTCGCGCACCCGGCGGAGCCGTTCGCCGATCGGCGATTCGATGCCGGTCTGCACGAAGGAGATCGTCCAGTCGGCGATGTCGGTGGACAGCAGTTCCGGCTTCCCGCCGCGCAGCACGAAATCGTTGGACGTCGTTTCCTGGTAGTTCAGGAAGAAGTCCTTGATGTGGTGCGCGCCGTAGCCGAGGCACAGCACGAACTCGGTGTGCCCGAAATGCGCGTAGTAGCGCATCACGTGCCAGATCAGCGGGCGTGGCCCGACCATCGCCATCGGCTTGGGCACGTCGGACGCCTCGCTGCTGCGCATCCGCATTCCGTAGCCGCCGCAGAACAGAACGACCTTCACTTCACTGCCACCTCGACGATTTCCAGGCGCGGAATCGGGAAGACGAGCTTGCCGCCCCACGCGCCGACGTAGGAAAGCTGCTCGGTCAGCTCGTCCCGCAGGTTCCAGGGCAGGACGAGCACATAGTCCGGCCGGTCGGCCGCGATCCGGTCCGGTTCCACGACCGGGATCCGGGTGCCCGGCGTGAACCGGCCGTGTTTGTACGGATTGCGGTCCACCGTGTAGGCCAGCAGGTCCGGTCGGATGCCGCAGTGGTTCAGCAGGGTGTTGCCCTTGCCGGGCGCGCCGTACCCGACAGTCGTTTTCCCGGCTTTCCGGGCGGCGAGGAGAAATTCGAGCAATTCGAGCCGGACGCGGGTGACCCGGTCGGCGAATTCGGTGTACCCGGACAGCTCGTGCAGCCCGGCCGCCTTCTCCCTGGCCAGCACGTCGACCATCCGGGCGCTCGGCTCCCCGGCGGCCTCCGCGGGCCGCGCCCAGAGCCGGATCGACCCGCCGTGGGTGGGCAGGAGTTCGACGTCGACCACGGTCAGCCCGCCGCCCGCCAGCGCCCGCCGAGCGGATTCGACGGTGTAGTACTGGAAATGCTCGTGGTAGATCGTGTCGTACTGGTTCTTTTCGATCAGCGTGAGCAGGTGCTGCACCTCGATCGACACCCAGCCGTCGTTCGCGACGAGCGCGCGCAGCCCGTGGGTGAACCCGCGGATGTCCGGAATGTGCGCGTAGACGTTGTTCGCCACGACCAGGTTCGCCGGGCCGTGTTCGGCACGCACCTCCCGTCCGGTGTCCTCGGAGAGGAACGCGGTGTGCGTCGGCACCCCGGCCTCCCGCGCGGCTTGCCCGACGTTGACCGAGGGTTCCACGCCGAGACAACGGATTCCGCGTTCCACAACGTGCTTCAGGAGGTATCCGTCGTTGCTGGCGACCTCCACGACGAAAGAACGGTCGGTCAGCCCGAGCCGCTCGACGGCGTCGTCGGTGAACCGTTTGGCGTGCTCGACCCACGAGGTGGAAAAAGACGAGAAATACGCGTAATCGGTGAAAGTGTCGGCCGGGTCGAGCAACGGCGGGAGCTGCGCGAGCCAGCATTCCGTGCACACTTCGAGATGCAGCGGGAAAGTCGGTTCGGGTTCGGCCAGCTGCGCGGCGGTCAGGAACCGTTCGCACGGCGGGGTCGCGCCGAGGTCGACCACGCTGGCGGTTCTTTCCGAACCGCAGAGTCGACATGTGGTCATGTACCAGGCTCCTCCGACTCAGGTGCGCGATCTGCGTAGGGCAGGTCGATCCGCACCCGGCCGTCGTTACAGCGCGCCGGGAAGCTCACCGGAGTCGATTCGGAACCGAGACCAAAGTTTCCCGGCAGCCGGTGCGGTGCCGACGGCGCACCGGTGCGTTTCCCTGGTCGACGGGCCTGGAAAAAGACTTCTGTCGGCGGCGAAATGCCGCGAGGTGCTGAGACGAACGGGTGGCGGCCCAGCACCGGATGGCGCAGCCGTCACCCGTTCGTCAGCGGCTCACAGCTTTTCGGCCGCCGGGATCACCTCGGTGGCGAACCGCTCGAGCACCGCCGGGTCCGGAACACCGTGCGCCCAGCCGGTCGCGACGCTGAACCCGAGTTCTGACAGCCGGCCCAGTTCATCCAGCAGTTGCCCGGTTTTCTCACCGTTTTCACCGGTGTCCAGGCGCAGCGAAGCGGTTTTCGTGATCTCGGAGTAGTCGCGGCCGACGTCCGCGCAGTGCTGTTGCAGAACCTCCAGTTTGCGCGGAAGGTCCGCGTTGGGCAGCAAATTGCAGATGTCGCCGTACTGCGCGACGAACCGCAGGGTCTTCTTCTCACCGCTGCCCCCGATGAGGATCGGCGGGTGCGGACGCTGGATCGGCTGCGGGCTGTTGAGCAACCGCTCACCGCTGACGTGCGTGCCGGTAAAGGGTTCGTCACCCTCGGCCCACATCTGGTGCACGTACCGGAGCGCGTCCTCGAGTTGCTCGAACCGTTCCTTCATCGGCGGGAACCGGAACCCGAGCGCGCGGGACTCCTCCTCGTTCCACCCGGCCCCGATGCCGAGGATCGCCCGCCCGCCGGACAGCACGTCGAGCGTCGTCGCCGCTTTCGCGAGCAGACCCGGGTGCCGGTAAATGACGCCGGTGACGAGAGTGAGCAGTTTGACCCGTTCGGTGTGCGCGGCCAGGAAGCCGAGCGTCGTCCAGGCCTCCAGCATCTCGTGCTCCGGCGGACCGTAGCTGGAAATCTGGAAGAAATGGTCCATCACCGACAGATATTCGAACCCGGCCTCGTCCGCGGTCCGGGCCACCCGCGCCAGGTCCGCACCGAGCGCCGCCGGGCCGTTCGGCCACGTCTGCTGAGCGAGATGCAACCCGAGTTTCATGCCAACTCCTTAACCGCCGGAATGATGTCTTGCGCGAAAATCTCGATCCTCTTTCGGTCGGGCCCGCCGGGAAGCGGACCGATCACGGCCTGCACGCCGAGCCGGCGCAACCTGCGCGCCTCGGCGAGAAATTCGCCGGTTTTCTCCCCGGACGGGCCGATGTCCAGGTAGTGGTAAACGGTCTTGGTGATCTCGGCGTAGTCGCGGCCCTCGGTTTCGCAGTGCCGCTTGAGCACGTCGAGCTGTGTTTGATTGCCCCGGCTTCGCCGGGGCGCCGAGATCGCCGGGGAGCTGGTTTCTTCCCTCCCGATTTCGCCGGCCCGGGGGGCCGTCGAAATCGCTCAGTCCAGAAACCAGCGCGATCTCGGGTTGTGGTTCCGAAGTGGACGGAAACGGAAAACCGAGCCCGCGGGCCTCTTCCTCGTTCCACCCGGCCCCGATGCCGAGCATGGCCCGTCCGCCGGACAGCACGTCGAGCGTGGTGACCGCCTTCGCGAGCAGACCGGGATGCCGGTAAATCGCGCCAGTGACGTAGGTGAACAGTTTCGCGCGCTGGGTATGCGCGGCGAAATAGCCGAGCGTGGTGTACGCCTCAAGCATCGGGCGATCGCTCGGGCCGACGCTGGGAATCTGGAAGAAGTGGTCCATGACCGCGAGGCAAGCGAACCCGGCGGCGTCCGCCGCCCGCACCGCTTCGGCCAGTTCCGCGCCGAGCGCGCCGGTTCCTCCCGGCAACGTGAAGTCGGGGACCTGGAGGCCAAGTTCCATACCCGACACCGTATACCTGGAGTAACTTCATGCGTGCGGTCAGAAATCGCGCACGACGGTGATCGTGCCGTGCAGGGGATCGGTCACATATACCGTGCGCGTGCGCTGATCCACCGCCACGTCGCCCGGGTTCACGCCGAGACCGAGCTCCCCGGTAAGGGTTTCCGTCCGTCCGTCCACACGAGACAGTCCATTTTGCCCGCCGTTGGTGTACACGACGTCGCTGCCCTGATGCACCGCGAGCGACGACGCCTCGCTGCGCAACAGCACGGTCTTCACCTGCGCCTTCGCCGGTCCGTCCACAATAGACAGATGGTGGATCGCCGAATTCGCCACGAACACCGCGCCGCTCAGTTCGTGGACGCCGATCCCGGTCGGGGAGGCGCCCACCGGAACGCTGGCGGTGAACGCCCCCGCGTCGAGGTCGCAGATCTCGACCGAGTTCGTGTTCGGGCTGGTGCAATAGGCGCGCCGCCGGCCGTGGTCGAGTGCGATCCCGGCGAGACCCGGTTTCGGCGCGGGCAGCAGGTCCTGCTGAGTGAGACTGATGCTGTCGAGCACCGCGAACGTGCCGGTCTTGCCGCTCACCGCGTACACGAGGTTGACCTGGGGATCGATCGCGAGCGCCGACGCGCCCGCCCCCGCGCTGACGACGCTCAGCAACCGGTGCGTCTGGCTGTCGAAGGCGAGCACAGTGCCGCCCGGCGGATTGGCGACGTAGATCCGGTCGGTGCCCACCACGACGTCGCTCGGCTCCCCGCCCACCGCGAGCGCGGACACGACCCGTCCCGCGTCCGGATCGAGGACCAGGACCGCGCCGGACGCCTGGTCAGCCGCGTAAACCAGCCCGGTGACCGGACTCACCGCGATCGCCGAAAGCGTCCCGCCGACCTGCACCGTGCTGACCCGTCCGGCGGCCGCCGCGCTACCGCCGAGCAGTGCCGCCGCACCGGCGCTGACCAGCGTAAACAGCCCTCGCCGAGATAACTGGGAACCGTGCATCGCTCACCTGCCCCGGTCGGTTGGGTTGCCCGCTGACCCTAACTCGGACAAGGATCATGCGAAGGAACTTCGGGTCCCCCGATCGCGTTGTTTCCAGTGAGTAATCCACTTCGCGGCACCTGCCAGAGCGGACGGAGGCGAGCACGCGTGCACAAGCACCACAACGGGCTGAAGACGGCGATACTGCTCGGTCTGCTCTCGGCGATCATCGTCGGGATCAGCGGATTGTTCGGCCGAGGGGCCCTGGTGATCGGCCTGATCGTGGCGCTAGGGATGAACGCCTACGCCTACTTCAACTCCGAGAAAATGGCCCTGCGCGCGATGCACGCGCGGCCGGTCTCGGAGGTCGAGCAGCCCGCGATGTACCGGATCGTGCGAGAACTGGCGACGTCCGCGCGGCAGCCGATGCCGTCGCTGTACGTGAGCCCGACCGCCGCGCCGAATGCCTTCGCGACTGGGCGTAATCCGCAGCATGCCGCTGTGTGCTGCACCACTGGGATCCTGGAGTTGCTCGACGAGCGTGAGTTGCGGGCGGTGCTCGGGCATGAGCTGTCGCACGTGTACAACCGGGACATTTTGATCTCGTGCGTCGCGGGGGCGCTGGCGAGTGTGGTCAGCGTGCTGGCGAATATCGCGTTCTTCTTCGGCGGGAATGATCGCGAGGGCAATCCGTTCATGTCGCTGCTGCTGGTCCTGATCGGGCCGATCGCGGCTGGGGTGGTGAAGATGGCGGTGAGCCGGTCTCGGGAGTATCAGGCGGATGCTTCTGGGGCGGAGTTGACGGGGGATCCGTTGGCGTTGGCTTCGGCGTTGCGGAAGTTGGAGCGGGGGACTCGGGCTGCGCCGTTGGCTCCGGAGCCTGCTGTGGTTTCGCAGTCGCATTTGATGATCGCGAACCCGTTCCGTCCGGGGGCTGGGTTGAGCCGGATGTTTTCTACGCATCCGCCGATTGAGGATCGGATTCGGCGGTTGGAGGAGATGGCTCTGCGGGGGCGTTGAGTTCATCGCCTGGGGGGCGAGGGGGGCTCGTCGCCTGGCGGCGACATTGCGTCCGGTGCTTGCGGTGGGGCACCCCGAAGCTTGATTGTGCTGACAGTCTGGGGTTGCTTGTCAAGGCGGGAAAGATGCCTTGACAAGCAACCCCAGACCGCAGGGAGGCTTCGTATCGGGGTGCGGGGGAGGGGCTGGGTGCACCGCTTGTTGGGTGTGTTGGTGCGGTGTGGTTACTCCCAGGTGGCTGTTTCTGGGTTTACTCCGTGGGCTTGTGCGTTGGCGAAAATTACGTCTCGTAGCCAGCTTGCCAGGCCTGGGGCCAATGCGTCGTAGTGTTCTGTGTAGCCGGTCTCTTCTACGAATTTCCGGCCGATGCAGACTTGCATCGAATGTGTGCAGTCGAAGTATCGCGACAGCGTCGCCCGGTGTCGTTCGGCGAGGGTGTTCGCCTCCGCTGAGCCTGGCTCGACTCCGGCTCGTCGTGCTGTGGCCAGGTCTGCGTGGAGCGTCTCGTGTTCGGCTGCGGCTTCCTGCCAGTCCTGTGGGGTCAGGTCGGTGGTTCGCTCGCGGTACTCCGCCCATTGCTTCGTGTCGCCCCAGCGCTCCGCGGCCTCGTCTACCCACTCCGGGTTCCAGTCGGACCCGAAGATCTCGACCTGTTCCTCGGCTGTCAGCTGCATCCCACCACGGGTGGCTGCCGCCATCCGGTCGACTGCGGACACCATGTGTTCCAGCCGCGCGATCCGCTCTCGCAGTTCGCGCCGCTGGCGGGTCAGATGGGCGTGCGCGTCTGCGGTCGGGTCGTCGATGAGCCGGCCGATTTCCGACAGTGGGAAGCCGAGTTCTCGGTAAACGAGTACCCGATGCAGCCGCGCGATGTCCTCAGCGGAGTACACCCGGTAGCCGGCACTGGTGCGCCCGCTTGGGCGCACCAGGCCGACTGCGTCCCAGTGGTGCAGCGTTTTGACACTCACGCCGATGAGCGTCGCCGTGCGTCCGACAGTGAGGCCGTCTTGCTCGATCACGACCTCAGTGTCGCAGTTCACTACCGTGGGACGTCGATCCCCGAGGCCCGCAGCTCGTCCGCCAGTGCGCTGTTCGGGTCGATCGGCTGCGCCGCGGTCATCACGACGTTCGTGCCTTCCGGCGTGACGACCGTCAGCTCCCGCGAGTTCCACGGCTGCAGCACCGGCCCGCTCGTGCAGCCCGGCGTGATTTCCTCGCACCGCTTGGCGATTTCGTCGAGTTCGCTGAGCACACAAGAGAAACTGATGCTGACCTCGGACTTGCCGGCAGGCGTGCCCGGCTTGAGCAGCACGTCCTGAAACGCCCAGCGCCGCAGATGCACGAGCTGGCCGGGCAGGGTGAAAAGGTTGTCGAAACCGAGCCCGCGAAGCCAGAAGTCCGTGGAAGCTTCGAGGTCGGCGGTGGGCACGTTGGGAAACATCGGCATCCCGTAGAAGCCGAGATAGTTGCCCGGAGACACCGCGTCGAAGGCGGGCATCGGAACCGGGCCGCGAAATTCGTTCATGCCGACGAGCGTGCAGCCTCCTGCCGCAGGAGGGTCAAGCCCGGATCCCGGCGCACTTCCGTAGCGGTCGAGCGGGTTTCTCCGACATAGGTGCAGAGCCTTCGACGACTGCCAGAGCATTTCGGCTTCGACGTCGCCAGGCAAGGAGGGTCATCATGACTCGATCTATCAGGCTGAGGACGGCCATTCTCTCCGGAGCGTCGATGTCCGTCGTGCTCACGGGATGCGGCGGCGGTCAGCCCGGCGACGGAAACTCCGCCGGAGGTTCAGTGGACTTCGTCCAATACCAGACGGACGCGGGGTTCGGCTCGCCGCCGGGACCCTCGTTCAGTCTGCTGTGGACCTTCGACCCGGCAACGACGCAACTCTCGCCCGGTGACTGCACAGCGGCCCAGGGTGACGAGACCCGGCTGGAAACCGACACGGCCACGTGGCCCGATGTCCTGAAGCAACCCATGGACAGCGCCGAGAAGAACTTCCGCGCAGCGATAGCCGCCTGCTCCTCCGGCGACTTCACCTCGATGACGAGCGACATCAACCAGGGCAAGGACAGCCTGGCGGCCACGCGGGACGCGTTCGGCGCGCACTGCAAACAGACGAGCGACGCGACCAAGTTCGCCTGCTAGCGCAAGAGCACCTAGGGACCGCACGGTTCGACGGCCGGGGTCTGGGCTGCTGCGGGTCTACGCGAAGTGCCTCGACACAAAATCACCCCCGTGACCGGTTCGTACTGGTCACGGGGGTGGTTTGGCTGGTGTGGCAGGTGAGGGATTCGAACCCCCGAAGGCTGAGCCGTCTGATTTACAGTCAGATCCCTTTGGCCGCTTGGGTAACCTGCCATGGCCGGGCGAACCGGACGGGAAGAAGGATACCCAACGGTCCGGACGGCCGGTCAACCGGGATGCCCCGGCGCTACGCTGGGGGTCCCTGACGAGCTGAGACAAGGTGTGAGGACACGTGGCGGATCCCTCTTTCGACGTGGTGAGCAAGGTCGACCGCCAGGAGGTGGACAACGCGCTCAACCAGGCCAGCAAGGAACTGGGCACGCGGTTCGACTTCCGCGGCACCGGAACCGGCATCAGCTGGTCCGGCGAGGAAGCCATCGCGATCGAGTCGGAGACCGAAGAGCGCGCCCTCGCGGCGGTGGAGGTCTTCAAGGAGAAGCTGATCAAGCGGAACATCTCGCTGAAGGCCTTCGAGGCGGGCGAGCCCGCGATCTCCGGCAAAATTTACAAGATCAACGGCAAGATCCTGCAGGGCATCGCGTCGGACAAGGCGAAGCAGATCGCGAAGTTCATCCGCGACGAGGGCCCGAAGGGCGTACAGGCCCAGATCCAGGGCGACCAGCTGCGGGTGTCGGGCAAGAAGAAGGACCAGCTGCAGGACGTGATCTCCTTGCTGAAGGGCAAGGACTTCGAGATCGCTCTGCAGTTCACCAACTACCGGTGAGCTCGGTGATGCGGACGTCCGGAGCACCGGACGTCCGCATCACCAGGCGGTAAAGGTCCAATCCGCCTCGTACGTCTCCACCGCCACATACGTGGGTCCGGTAAGCGGGAACTCCCCAGTGGTCTCGCCGATGTGGTTCACCACCAGATGCGGATACCCGTCGGCCAGGACCCAGACTCCGTTCGAGCCCTTCGAACCCGTGAAGAACTTCCCCCAGACCTGACCCGGGGGCACCGCCAGGACCGCGTCCCCGTGGCCGTTGTACGGCTTGCCCGGTTCGACGACCGGCAGGCCGCGGTAGTCGGTGATCGTCGCGGTCCACGAGCCCTTCGCCTCGACCGTCAGCGTGTGCACCGATTTGCCGCCGGGGGAGACGTTGAACCAGGACGTCCCGTGGTAGGCGTCCCCGTCGTTGACCAGCAGGCTTTCCGAACCGTCCGTCGTCACGGCGATATGCCCGGTGCACTTCGGACAGTCGAACGTGAGGAAGCCCGATACCCCGGACGGCCAGGTAAGCGGCACAGTCGCGTTGTTTTTGCCCTGGTGGGTTTCGGTCGGAGCCTCGGCCAGTTTGGGCTTCGGGGGCGGCGGCGGGAGCACCGGCGCGGGGACGTGGCTGGGCTCGTCCGGCAGCTGGCGCGCGATCGCCCCGACGCCGGTCGGCTGCAGCGAGCACGACGCGGTGAGCGCCACCGCCGCGCAGACCGCGGCGAGACGCCCGACAGTGCGGCGCATGGTTCCCCCTAGTGTGCCCCGACGGGGCCTCCCGATGATCTTTCGTCACCCTCCGCCCGGTCGTTACGGAGCGGGTGCCCTGAACAGCCCAGCGACCTCCTCGAAGGGGTGGACTCACGCGGGTGACCAGGCGAAATCGATGGTGTCGAGGCGACCACGTGGTGTAATCGCCTGTCTGGTCGAGAGGAGTTCCTGGATGCGCCGCAGGACGCCCGTGCTTGCCTTCCTCACCTCGCTGGCGGTCCTCGTGACCGCGCTCGCGCCGGTCGCGGAAGCGGCGGGCAAGAAGCTGCTCGTACCCGGTTTCGGCTCGTATCCGCGGCTGGTGCGGCTGGAGTACTCGCCGTTCGGTCGCGGAAACATCATCGCGGCGCTGACCAGCGAGGACGGCAACGGCCGGTTCGCGCCGATCCTCGAAAGCACCGACGAGGGCGCGAGCTTCCACCGGATCAGCGAGATCCGCGACCCCGACGCCAAGTTCGGCCAATGCTGCGGAACCCTCTACGAACTGCCGCAGCGGGTCGGCCGGATGCGCGCGGGCACGCTGCTCTGGGCGGCGACCTACCGGCAGGACTCGGGCCCGCAGCGCCGGATGGGGATCAAGGTGTGGGCCAGCCGCGACGGCGGCCGCAACTGGCGGTACCTGTCCGAAGCCGCGCTCTCGCACAACCACGACGGCATCTGGGAGCCGGAGTTCACCATGGACGCCGGCGGCACGCTCTGGCTGCACTACGCCGACGAGACGCAGGCGCCGAAGTACGGCCAGGTGCTCAACCGCGTCGCCTCGACCGACGGGATCAACTGGGGAACCAAGCAGCTCACGATGGCCATCGGACCGTCCCGGGTGCGTCCGGGGATGCCGATCATCCGCAGGCTGCCCGACGGGCGGTACTGGTTCGGCTACGAGATCTGCAACTACCGCGACCGCTACTGCGATCCGTATTACAAAATCTCCGCCGACGGCGCGAACTGGGGCGACCCGGCCGACCCCGGCACCCGCGTGAACACCGCCAGCGGCAACTACTTCCAGCACGCCCAGACCACCACCCTGTTCCCCGGCGGCCCCAACGGCGTGCGGCTGGTGATGGTCGGCCAGATCTACACGCGGGCCGACGGCACGCCGGTCGCCGGAAACGGGCAGACGCTGCTGGCCAACGACAACTTCGGCGCCGGGAACTGGTACGAACTCCCCGCGCCGGTGCACATCACCGGCATCTACAACAACTACTGCCCCAACTATTCGTCCACGGTGCTGCCGGTCGACGGCGGCAAGAACGTGCTGGAGATCGCCACCGAGTACGCGAACGGCTGCCAGGCGTATTTCGGCAAGGGGCCGGCGTTCTGAGTTGAGCGAAGTCCCAGACGGCCTCGACGCTCACTCGGTACGGTGAACACCACCACCGCACGTGAGGAGGGGCTGTGAAGGGCATCGTGCTCGCCGGGGGCAGCGGAACCCGTCTGCATCCGATCACGCAGGCCGTGTCGAAGCAGCTGCTGCCGGTCTACGACAAACCGATGATCTACTACCCGATCTCGGTGCTGATGCTGGCCGGGATCCGGGAGATCCTGATCATCTCGACGCCGGCCGACCTGCCGAACTTCCGCCGCCTGCTCGGCGACGGCAGCCAATTCGGCCTGTCGTTCTCGTTCGCGGAACAGCCGAGCCCGAACGGTCTCGCCGAAGCGTTCGTGATCGGCGCGGACTTCGTCGGCGACGATTCGGTCGCGCTGGTGCTCGGCGACAACATCTTCTACGGCCAGGGTTTCTCCACGACCCTGCGCACCGCGGCGACCGACCTCGACGGCTGCGTCCTGTTCGGCTACCAGGTGAAGGACCCCGAGCGCTACGGCGTCGGCGAGGTCGACGAAAACGGCACCCTGCTGTCCATCGAGGAAAAACCGGAGAAACCGCGGTCGAACAACGCGATCACCGGGCTGTACTTCTACGACAACGAGGTCGTCGACATCTCCCGCAACCTGAAGCCCTCGGCGCGCGGCGAACTGGAGATCACCGACGTCAACCTCTCCTACCTGCGCCGCGACCGCGCCAAACTGATCGAACTGAGCCGCGGCTTCGCGTGGCTCGACACCGGCACGCACGATTCGCTGCTGGAGGCCGGGCAGTTCGTCCAGGTGCTGGAACACCGGACCGGCGTGCGGATCGCGTGCCTGGAAGAGGTCGCGCTGAAGATGGGCTTCATCAGCGCGGACGAATGTCATGCGCTGGGGACCAAGCTGGCCAAGTCGGGGTATGGCGAATACGTGATGAACGTGGCCACGCTCGCGGGGGCGCAGGGCTGATTCCTTCTGGAGGGGGAATACCCGGACCTGCACGAGGCCGAGGATCCCGAGAAATCCCCGTGGAACGCGGCGAGCATCATGTCCAAATTGGACAGAGCAAGTTCGCTGCGGTTCCGAAGGGGAAGTTCGCCCTGGAAGTCCGTAAAGGGCTCCTTGAAGGAATCAGATTCCTTCAAGGAGCCCTTCGCGGACCTACGATCAAGCCGCCTGCCGAACCTCCGAAGACGCTGGCGTCAAAGCCAACTCCAGCACCTCCCGCACGTTAGCCACCGCGTGCACCTCCAGCTGTGACAACACCTCCGCGGGCACATCGTCCAGATCCGGCTCGTTTCGCTGCGGGATGATCACCGTCTTCATCCCCGCCCGGTGCGCGGCCAGCAGCTTCTGCTTCACCCCGCCGATCGGCAGCACCCGCCCGGTCAGCGAAACCTCCCCGGTCATCGCCACCTCGGCCCGGACCACCCGGCCCGACAGCAGCGAGGCCAGTGCGGTCGTCATCGTGACGCCCGCCGAAGGGCCGTCCTTCGGCACCGCGCCCGCCGGGACGTGCACGTGGATTCCCCGCTCTCGCAGGTCTCCCACCGGCAATTCCAGCTCCGCGCCGTGCGAACGCAGGTACGACAGCGCGATCTGCACCGACTCCTTCATCACGTCACCCAGCTGTCCGGTCAGCTGCAGGCCCGAAGCCCCGCTCTCCGGATCGGCCAGCGACGCCTCGATGTACAGTACGTCCCCGCCAGCGCCGGTGACCGCCAAACCCGTTGCCACGCCTGGCAAAGACGTCCGCTGGGTCGCCGTCGGGAGCGAGGACTCCGGCACGTGCCGCGGCCGGCCGAGGTAGGTCTCCAGGTCCGAAGCGGACACCGAAAGCGGCAGCGAGGCAGAACCCAAAGCCACCTTCGTAGCGATCTTCCGCAGCACCTTCGCGATCGTCCGGTTCGCGTCGCGCACCCCGGCCTCACGGGTGTACTCGGCGGCGATCCGGCTGAACGCGTCGTCGGTCAGCACCACGTCGCCGGACGCCAGACCGGCTCGCTCAAGTTCGCGCGGCAGCAGGTGATCCCGCGCGATAGTGACCTTCTCGTGCTCGGTGTAGCCGTCCAGCGTCACCAGTTCCATCCGGTCCAGCAGCGGGCCGGGGATGGTCTCCAGTGCGTTGGCCGTCGCGAGGAAGACCACATCGGACAGATCCAGCTCGACCTCGAGGTAGTGGTCGCGGAACGTGTGGTTTTGTTCCGGGTCCAGCACTTCGAGCAGCGCGGCCGTCGGGTCGCCGCGGTAGTCCGCTCCGACCTTGTCGATCTCGTCGAGCAACACCACCGGGTTCATCGAGCCGGCTTCCTTGATGGCCCGCACGATCCGCCCCGGCAGCGCGCCGACGTACGTGCGCCGGTGGCCGCGGATTTCCGCCTCGTCCCGGATGCCGCCCAGCGCGACGCGCACGAACTTGCGTCCCATCGCCTTCGCGACCGACTCGCCCAGCGACGTCTTGCCGACCCCGGGAGGACCGGCGAGCGCCAGCACGGCGCCGGAACGCCGTCCGCCGACCGGGCCGAGGCCCGATTCCGCGCGACGCTTGCGCACGGCCAAGTACTCGATGATCCGTTCCTTGACGTCGTCCAGGCCCGCGTGGTCCGCGTCGAGCACGGCCCGCGCGGCGGCGATGTCGTAGACGTCCTCGGTCCGCTCCTTCCACGGCAGCTCCAGCACCGTGTCGAGCCAGGTCCGGATCCAGCCGCCTTCCGGCGACTGCTCGGACGTCCGCTCCAGCTTGTCGACCTCGGCCAGCGCGGCTTTGCGCACCTCGTCCGGCAGATCGGCCGCTTCCACCCGGGCGCGGTAGTCGTCGTCGGCCGCGGTGCCGTCGAGTTCGCCCAGTTCCTTGCGGATCGCTTCGAGCTGGCGGCGCAGCAGGAATTCCTTCTGCTGCTTCTCCATCCCGTCGGCGACGTCCTTGCGGATGGTCTCGGTGACCTCCAGTTCGGCCAGGTAATCCCGGCTCCACTCGAGGGCCTTCTCCAGCCGGGCGCTGACGTCGAGCGCGCTCAGCAGTTCCAGCTTCTGGTCCGTGGACAGGTACGGCGCGTTGCCGGCCAGGTCGGCGATCGCGGACGGATCCTCGACCTGCTGGACGGCGTCGATCATCTGCCAGCCGCCGCGTTGCTGCAGCACGGAGATGACCACGGCCTTGTATTCCGCGGCGAGCTGCGCGGTGCGGTCGTCGGAGGTTTCGTCGGCGGCGTCGGCGTGCACCCAGCGGGCCGCGCCGGGACCGTCGGCGATCCGGCCGACGGAAGCACGCGAGGTGCCGCGCAACAGCACCGCGGACTTGCCGCCGGGAACGCGGCCGATCCGTTCGACGGTCGCGACGGTGCCCAGTTCGGCGTACTCGCCGTGCACGCGCGGGACGAGCAGGACTTCGGCCTTGCTCGCCGCGCCCGAGCGGATCCCGGGGAACGACGCGGTCGCGGGGGTCTTGGCCTGTGCGGACTCCACTGCGGCCCGGGTCTCCGCGTCGCCGAGGTCGAGCGGGACCACCATGCCGGGCAGCACGACGTCGCCATCGAGCGGGAGGACGGGCAGGAGGCGGGGGTCGGTCATGTGCACTCCTCGAATAGTTGAGTCTGATGTGCTCAACTCTCCGAAGGGCGGGTTTGTTTCCCAGGGAGTGTTCGCTGGGAGAGAAGTCAGGGCTTCACCGCGACGGCACCCCAGCCGAACGGGCGGACCTCCGCGGCGAACTCCGACACCGGCTCGTCCGGCCGCCAGTCCGGCAGCGCGCTCATCCCCGGCTCCAGCAGCGGCCAGCCGCCGAAGAACGGCAGGATCTCCTCCTCCGAACGCAGGTACGCCGGGTTCGACGTGTCCCGGTACGCGTCAACGAACCGGCGGACCTCGGCGGCCCGCTCCGGCGGCGCGTCGTCCCGGCAGGTGGCGTGCGTGACGGCCAGCCACGAGCCGGGCGCGAGCTGGTCGCGGTAGGTGGCGACCAGCTCGTCCGGCCGGTCGCCAGGGCCGAGGAAGTGCAGCACGGTGATCATCAGCAGGCACACCGGCCGCGACCAGTCGATCAGCTCCTGGGTGACCTCGTCGGCGAGGATCGCGTCCGGATCGCGGATGTCGCGCTCCACGATCCCGGCCCACTCGGTCGCGTCCTCGTCTTCGAGGATCACTCGCGAATGGGCCGCCGCGACCGGCTCGTAGTCGACGTACACGACCGTCGCGGGCAGCCGATCACGCACGATCTCGTGCACGTTGCCCGCCGTCGGAACGCCCGACCCGAGATCGACGAACTGCCGGATCCCCGCGTCCAGCGCGGCCCGCACGACCCGGTTCATGAACGCCCGGTTCTCCCGCGACATCGGCCGGATCAGCGGCCACACCTTCTCGACGCGGCGGCCGAATTCCCGGTCCACCGCCCAGTTCTGGGTGCCGCCGAGGTACCAGTCGTAGATCCGGGCGGCGGACGGCTTGTCGACGTCCACGCCCTGCGGCGCGTCCGGCGCGGTCACGGCTTGCGCGCCACGGCGCACCAGGCGAACGGGCGGGCCTCCGCCTCGACGGCGTTCAGCTCGCGCTCCGGCCGCCAGTCCGGCAGGTGCGTGATCCCCGGCTCCAGCAGCGGCCAGCCGCCGAAGAACGGCTCGATCTCCTCGCGGTCGCGCAGCCACATCGGGTTGCTCGTCTTGCGGTACTGCTCGACGAACCAGCGCAGCCCCTCCAGCGCCGGACCGCTGCCGTCGCCCTCGCTCATCTGCGAGATCGCCAGCCAGCTGCCGGACACGAGCTTGTCCCGATAGGCGCGCACGATGGCGTCCGGATCGTCGTCCGGGCCAACGAAATGCAGCACCGCCATCAGCATCACGCAGACCGGCTTGTCGAAATCGATCAGCTCGCGGGTGCGCGGGTCGTTCAGCACCGCCCTCGGGTCGCGCATGTCCGCCTGGACGATGCTTGCCCAGTCGGTGGCCGCCTCGTCCTCGAGGATCAGCGTCGCGTGCGCCACGGCCACCGGCTCGTAATCGACGTAAACCACGGTGGCCTCGTCGTCGTCCCCGAGCGCGGCCTCGACCACCTCGTGCACGTTGCCCGCGGTCGGCACGCCGGAGCCGAGGTCGAGGAACTGGCGGATGCCCGCGTCCAGCGCGGCTCGCACCACGCGGTTCATGAACTCGCGGTTCTGCTTCGCGCCGGGCCGGGCGAGCGACCACATCTTCTCGACCTTGCGGCCGAATTCCCGGTCCACCGCCCAGTTCTGCTTGCCGCCCAGGTACCAGTCGTAGACGCGCGCGGCCGAGGGTTTCTCGACATCGACGCCTTCCGGCGCTTTCGGTGCAGCGTCGGGTTTTTCGGTCACTGGGACTCCCCTCGAATGGCCTGGCAACCGCCAGACTAGCGAGAACGCACCGCCGGCCGGCGCTGCCAGCCAGTCCACAGCGGCCGGTAACCCTGCGCGTACCAGAACGGCGTCGACCGAGGATTCGCCACGGCGTGGTGCAGCAGCACGACATCCGCGCCCGCCTCGTCGAAGACCTGGTGCGCGTGCGTGGCCAGCGCGGTGCCGACACCGGATGACCGAGCCGTCTCGGAAACCGCCAGCGACGACAGGTAACCCACGCGAGAAGCGGCCACCCGGTGCCGGATCCAGCCGGTCTCGTCGGGCATCTGCAGCACGACCATGCCGAGCGGCTGGCCGTACAGCTCCGCGATCCATACCTGCGGCTCGGGCCGTTCGAGGTGGCGGAGCAGTTCCTTGGTGATCAGCTCCTCGACGCCGGGACGGAGCGTGATCCGGCCGAACTGCGCGTCGTAACGCTGCAGTTCCAGCTGCAGCGCGACCGCGGTGGAGAGGTCGTCCGGCGTCGCGTGCCGGATGCAGACGCCGGGCGTCGCGTCGGGTCCGGCGGCCATCCGCTGTGCCGGGCGGACCGCGAGCACGCCCATCGGGGCGAAGCCGTGCCGGAGGAGTTCGGTGGCCCCGGCGGTGTCGCGGCTGGGCCGGGAGAGCACCGCGGCGCACTCCGTATCCCCCACTCGGGCGAGGGACCCCAGGTGTTCATCCCATCGAGTGAGCAAAGCGTCGAGCCCGGCGGCCGGATCGGGACCGGCGAGCTGGACCTCCAGCCGGTGCTCGACGAGTGCCCGCCACATCGAGCGCGGGCTGTCCGGGCCGAGTCCGGTGCAGGTCGTCAGACCGGCCGCGGTGGTGTCGCCGACCTCGGCGGTAAGCAAGGCGGAATCCCCTCCGACCTCGAAGGGGAGCGGCGCGGGAAGCAGCGCGTCCACCGTGGCGATGCGCGCCGCATGGCCAGTGGCTGTCACGTCGTTGTGCATGCCGCCATTGTCCGCCGACCGGACCGGAAAAGACCCCCAGAACACTCCCCGGCTCGAGGGTTCCGGGGCGAACCGGGAGTTTCACTCCTTGGTCCACGCAGGTCAGAGAAGAACGCCCATTGTTAACCCTGGGGTGATCTCCTACTGTCTCGAAAGGGACGTCGGTACGCCCTACGGGGTAAGGTGGCGCCCTCGCCCACACCTGACGTCACGGACGAGCGCGACCGGGCAGCCGGGAAGGAAGGTCGGATGCCGGACAGCAACGCCCACCCCGGAACCGCGCCGGAGGCGATGGGCTCGGGAGGTGCTGGCTCCGCACCGGCCGAGGGCCGCACCGACGAGAGCCGCTTCCGCGTCTACACCTTCGTCGTGCTGGGTCTCGGCCTGCTCGCGGCCTTGGCCGTCGCTGCCTGGCTGCCGTTCCACGGGTCGGCCAAGCTCTGGTGGATCGGCCCGGTGCTCGCGGTCGCGTTCCTGCTCGCCGAACAGCTCGGCATCAACGTCGACGTCCGCAGCGGCATTTCGTGGACCATCTCATTCACCGAGATCCCGCTGGTAATCGGTTTCTTCGTCGCCCCGTTCGAAGTGGTGCTCGCCGCGCATCTCGTGGCGGGCATCGGCACGCTGCTGGCCCGCAAGGTCGCCGGCCGGGTCCTCTACAACGCGGGCGCGTTCCTGCTCGAAATCACCGGCGCGTTCGCCGTCGCCGGACTGGTGCACCTGGCCATGGGCGGCGGGCCGACCATGCCGTGGGTCGCCGCGCTCGCCGGGACGCTCACCGCGCCGCTGGTCAGCACGCTGCTCGCGCTGGCCGCCGTGCGCGTGCTGCGCCGCCGGATGCGCGTGAGCACCGCGATCCGGCTGACCGGCCGCATCCTCGTGGTCGGGTTCGTCAACGCCTCGGTCGGTCTCACCGGCTATCTCGTCATCGCGAGCACCCCGCAGGCCTGGCCGCTGGTGCTGGCGGTGTTCCTCGGCCTGACCGCGCTGTACTGGGCTTACTCCGATCTGCTTCGCGAGCAACGGGACATGGAAGCGCTTTCCGACGTCAGCCTGATGGTCGCGAGGTCCGGCCAGCAGGCCGCGGCTCGTCCGGCGAGCCGCGCCGAGGAACTGGTGGGCGGGGTCGACGTGCGCGAATGGGCCACGATCGCCGAGCGGATCAAGGACCAGCTGGCCGCCGGACGCGTCGTGCTCCGGCTGCGGCTCGAGCCCGACGATCCGATGCGCGTCGTGGTCGCGGGCAACGAACTTCCGCCGTTGGACCCGGCCCATGACGATCCGCTGCTGCGCCTGCCCGGCGCGCACGTGCGGCACTTCCGCATCACCGAGGCCAACCCGGACGTCCGTGCGGCGCTGCTGGAACGCAGTGCGCAGGAAGCGCTCGTGGTGCCGCTGCGCAGCGCGAACCGGCTGCTCGGCGTCGTCGAAGCGCACGACCGGCTGTCGCGCTGGCGCGGCTTCGGCAAGTACGACGTCCAGCTGCTCGGCACGATGGCCAGCCACCTCGCGACGTCGCTCGACAACCGGCGGCTGCTCGCCACGCTCCGCCACGACGCCTACCACGACCCGCTCACCGGGCACCTGAACCGACCGGGTTTCCAGCAGGTCTCGCGGGATCCGCTGCGCGAATCGGCGGAGGTCGTGGTGCTGCGGATCGACCTCGACGTCTTCTCCACGGTCAGCGACGCGCTCGGCTACTCGTGGGCGGACCGGATGGTCGTCGCCGCGGGCACCCGCATCCGCGGCGCACTCGGCCCGGACGTCCCGCTCGCCCGGCTCGAAGGCGCGTCCTTCGCCGCGCTGCTCGTGGACTGCACGATCGAAGACGCGCACCGGGCCGCCGAACGGCTGCGAGTGCAGCTGTCCGAGCCGTATCCAGTGGACCGGCTTTCGGTCGAGGCCAACGCGATGATCGGCTACGCCAGCTCGGTGGACGACGCCGGTGAGGTCGACGTCGACGGTCTCCTGCAGCGTGCCGACGTCGCCGTCCGCGCCACCCGCGGCGGCGAGGAAGTGCGCGGCTACGTGCCGAGCATGGGACAGATCTTCCTGCGCCGTTTCCAGATGGTCACGCAGTTCCGGCAGTCGCTGGAAGACGGCCACGTCTCCGTGCACTACCAGCCGAAGGTGACGCTGCCGAACCGGCAGGTGCAAGGCGTCGAGGCACTCGTGCGCTGGGTGCACCCGGAGTTCGGCCGGCTCGGCCCGGACGAGTTCGTGCCCGCGATCGAGGCGGCCGGCCTGATCGGCGTGCTGACGTCGTTCGTGCTGGAGGAATCGCTGAAGCGCGTGCGCAAGTGGCTCGACGAGGGCCTGCGCATCTCCGCGGCGGTGAACCTCTCGGTGCGGAATCTGTCCGACGACGACTTCCCGGCGAAGGTCCAGCGCGAACTGGAGCGCTTCGACGTGCCGCCGGAGCTGCTGACGTTCGAGCTGACCGAGTCCGGCGTGATGTCCGACCCGCAGAAGGCGCTGCCGATCCTGCGTGAGCTGCATTCGCTGGGCATCGTGCTGGCGGTGGACGACTTCGGCACTGGCTACTCGTCGCTCGCGTACCTGCGTCAGCTGCCAGTGGACCAGGTCAAGATCGACAAGAGCTTCGTGCTCGGCATGGGGACGGATCTCGGTGACCTCGCGGTGGTGCGGTCGATCGTCGAGCTCGGACACTCGCTGGGCCTGACGGTGGTGGCGGAAGGCGTCGAAGAGGACGTGGCGCGCGATCAGCTCGAGGCGATGGGATGTGACGTCGCCCAGGGTTATCTGATCTCGCGGCCGCTGCCGGAGGACCGCCTGGAGGCGTGGCTGCAGGCCCGCACGGCGCGCTCGCCCGGGCGGCACTCGGAGACCGTGCTGACCCTGCTGACCTGAGGTTTTGCGATAAACCGACCCCGGTTGCACGGCCGGGTGAAGCCCCTTGCTAATCTTTCCAAGTCCTCGCGAAGAGGCAGGCCCCTTTAGCTCAGTCGGCAGAGCGTCTCCATGGTAAGGAGAAGGTCTACGGTTCGATTCCGTAAAGGGGCTCGCGAGTAGGCGAGCTATGTCTGCGGAAAACGCAGACGTGGCTCGCTTCGCGGCGTCCATCTGGGGGTCGAACCCCCAGACCCCCGCCAGGGGGCTTGCCCCCTGGACCCCAAGGCCGGGTCACCTTGACTTGGTGGGGCGGGGTGGGTGTCTGTGTGGGGCGGTGTAGCTCAGTTGGCAGAGCAAGCGGCTCATAATCGCTGTGTCGCCGGTTCAAGTCCGGCCACCGCTACGCGGTAACGACGGGGCTGGCCCCCGGATCTGAGAGAGAAGGAAACGCTGTGGCTGCCACCGACGTGCGACCCAAGATCACGCTGGCGTGCGAGGAGTGCAAGCACCGCAACTACATCACCAAGAAGAACCGGCGCAACAACCCGGATCGCCTGGAGATGAAGAAGTTCTGCCCGAACTGCGGTACGCACCGGACTCACAAAGAGACCCGCTGACGCAGGCGGTCTTTTACCAGCTTCGAAAAGCCGTCCCGGCACTCGTCCGGGGCGGCTTTTCGCTGTCTACTGGCCAGTTCTGGCACCCGCGCGGGACGGCGCCGGTGTTCGGTTAGCCTTCTTCGCGTGCCTTTGGACCAGTCGTTCACCGGGCGGGAGTACCCGTCGGACAGCAAGTACTTCGTGAGCCGGGAGAAGATCCGCGAGTTCGCCGACGCGATCGAGGACCCGAACCCGGTGTACCGGGACCCGGAGGCGGCCCGCGCGGCCGGCCACCCGGACGTGCTCGCGCCGCCCACCTTCCTCACCATCCTCAACCTGCCGAAGATCAACGGCATCGTGACCGACCCCGCGCTCGGGCTCGACTACTCGCGGATGGTCCACGGCGACCAGGGCTTCCGCTACGAGCGCCCGGTGCACGCCGGCGACGAGCTGGAAATCTCGGCCAGGATCGAGGCGATCATGGCGAGGGCGGGCAACGACTTCATCAACCTCCGCGCGGAAATCACCGACGCGGACGGCAAACTCGTGTGCACGACGCGGGCGCAGCTCGTGGTTCGGGGGGCGGAAGCGTGAACGTCGGCGACGAACTGCCTCCGCTGGAGGTCCGCATCACCCGCTCCCAGCTGGTCCGCTACGCCGGGGCCTCGCTCGACTTCAACCCGATCCACTGGAACGAGAACTTCGCGACCAAGGTCGGCCTCCCGGACGTGATCGCGCACGGCATGCTCACGATGGCCCTGTCCGGCCGCATCGTCACTGACTGGCTCGGCGACCCGGCCCGCCTCGTGGACTTCAGCACGCGCTTCACCCGCCCGGTCGTGGTGCCGGACAACGACGAGGGCGCACTGGTCGAGGTGACCGGCAAGGTCGGTGCCCTGACCGACGAGGGCCTGGCCCGGATCGACCTGACGGTCAAGTTCGAGGGGAAGACCGTGCTGGGGAAACCGCAGGCTCTCGTCCGCCCCTGATCGCTCCGGTGCGGCGTTGGGGGGCTGCCTCAACGCCGCTTAGGGCGTGCGTCAGTGCACCCCCAGCACCGATTCCACCACTCCAGCCATCCCGGCCTCGCCCCGCGCGTTCGGGTGCAGCGCCGCGGCGGAGGACGTCGGAACCACGCCCTCGACCCACTTGACATCCGAGTTCGCGCAGACGTCGTGGCCCTTGCTGGGCTCGGCCGTGTCCGCGAAACCGGCGTCGTGGGACTTGGCCTGGTCCGACAGCGCGTCGTTGAGCTTCCCGAGCGCGTCCCGCAGGTACGCCACATCGCCGGAGCCCAACGGCAGGACTGGCCAGCAGCCGTCCCCGTCCGGGAGGACCGTCGGGTAGCCGACGACCACCACCCGCGCCTTCGGGGCCTTCTTGCGGATCTGATCGAGCGCGCTGCCGACGTTCTTCGCGGCTTCGCTGATGCGGTCGGCCAGCTGGTCCTTGCCGCCCGCGGTGAGCCGGTCTTTGCACGGCGAGGCGTTCTCGTGGGCGGTCACGCAGGTCTGCGCCAGTGAGATGAAGCCCACATCGTTGCCGCCGATGCCGAGGGTGACGAGCGTCGTGTCCGCGGTGACCGAATTGAACTGCGGCGGGTTCGAGCCATTGCGCGTCGACTGGGTGTCGGTCAAGTCGTCCGTGGTCGCGCCGCTGCAGCTGACGTCCACGAACTTCGCCGGCTTCAGCTTCGCGGACACCAGGTGCGGATAGTTGTTGTCCGAGCGCGCGCATCCGGCCGGCGAACCCGACTGCTTCCCGGTGCGCGGTGCCGACGTGTACGAGTCCCCGAGCGCGACGTACCGGCCGCTGCCGCCGCCGGTGTCCGCGCCGGAGGGCGGTGCGGCCGACGAGTCGTGCTTCGACTTGTAGTAGCCGACGGCGAGCAGCGCCCCCACGACAACGAGGACGAGCAACCCGCATCCACCGCTCTTGTTAGCCCCCACCTGACCGTTCTACCGGTCCCGCCCCTCGCCGACGACCCGCTTACGGGTGATCACTCAAAGACAGCACCGTGCAGTTCGCCGGCCAGCTCCAGCGCGTGCGGGACGGTTTCGGCCACATAGTGCAGATCGACCAGCGCTTCGGTGATGCCGTCCGCTTCGGCGGCCTTCAGCTGAGCTGCGACGTCCCCGATGGTCGCGATGGCCGAACCCGGCGTCGGGTTGATCCGCAGCACCCGGCGCAGCGACTCCGGATCCCGGCCCGCCTTCTCCGCGGATTCGACCACCACCGCCCACTTCTGGCGCAGCATCGGGATCGGCAGCCCGGCGGGCAGCCAGCCGTCGGCGATCCGGCCGACGCGCCGCAGCGCCGCGTCCGACGCCCCGCCCAGCAGCACCGGCGGACCCGGCTGCTGCATCGGACGCAGGCCGATCAGCGAGTCCGGGATGTCCCAGCGTTCGCTCTGGTGCCCGGCCGGATCCGCGGTCCACAGCGTCCGCAGCACCTGGACCAGTTCGGCCAGCCGCGCGCCGCGGTGCTCCCACGGCACCCCGGCGGCGATGTACTCGTCGCGGAGCCAGCTGAGCCCGAGCCCGACGTCGAGCCGGCCGCCGGACAGCAGGTCCAGCGACGTCAGGGAGCGCGCCAGCAGCACCGGCGAGTAGAGCGGGCCGTTGAGGGTGCTCGACCCCAGCCGCGCGGTCTCGGTCGAGTTCGCGGCGATGGTGAGCGCCAGGAGAGGGTCGACGAAGCGGACGAACTCCGGCGGATACGGCCGTTCGGGTGTTCCGGACGGGTAATAGGTCTTGGGGGCGACTGGAGTCAGGACCCGGTCGCCGACCCACAGCGAGGCGAAGCCGATGCGCTCGGCTTCGGTGGCGAAGCCGGCGATGGCGGAGGGGTCGGCGAGCTTGCCGTACTGCGGCAGCGCGAGCCCAAGTCGTAAAGCGGTCACCGGTTCTCCTGTGTTCGATTGCCACGGCTCCGCCGTGGCGGCGAGATCGCCGGGAGGCCGATTTCTTCCCTCCCGATTCGCTCGGCCTGGGGGCCGAGTGAATCGCTCAGTCCAGAAATCGGCGCGATCTCGCGGTCTTGGGTTGCTTGGGGGGTAAAGAAGATCATCTCTGATCGGGTTGGTCTTGGCTTCCTGGTGGGGAAATATGCGGCGGCTTCGGCGATTTCGCTTGCCTCGCCTGGAATCCGGGGTGGTCGCGAAGCCGGGCGGTCCGGCCGGCGGAGGGCGGGTCGTCGGCGGCTTTGCGATTAATCGGATTACCGGGCACGGGCTTATATTGGCACGATCGGGTGATCTTCGCCGCGTGTTCTGGGGTGCTGTCCGATGGGTCCGGAACGGCCGTCTCCGGGGTGCCGCGAGACCGTCGCGGGGGCTCGAGGGGGCTGGGTTGCAAGGCAACATCCGGCTTGCCGTAGACTTCGGAACTCGGAACGCACTACGGTCATCCCCGCCGGATGGTGGGGACGATGGAATGCGTCCTCCGGAGCCAGGGTGACCGGGCTCCACAGGGGTGTAGCTCAATTGGCAGAGCAGCGGTCTCCAAAACCGCAGGTTGCAGGTTCAAGTCCTGTCACCCCTGCGTACGGGAACTGGTGGAGCGGAGGAGTGGTCGTGAGCGACAGCGACGCCAGCGGCGAGCACGAGCAGGACGATTCGGGCAAGCGGCCCGGAGTCGAATCCCGCCCGGTGTCCGCCGCGGCTCGGCGCGAACGCCGCGCTTCCGCTCGGCCGGCAGGCAAGTCCGAGGCACGGCCGGGCTCGACCCGTCCGTCCGGCAAGGCGGGCGACAAGGTCGCGAAGCCCGCCGACGCCAAGGGCGCGCCGACCCCCAAGCGGGACCGGAAGGCGAAGAAGGCCTCGGTGTTCGCCCGGTTCACGCGGTTCATCCGCGAGGTCTGGGCCGAACTGCGCAAGGTCATCTGGCCCAACCGCAAGCAGATGGTCACCTACACCGCGGTCGTGCTGGTGTTCGTGGTGTTCATGGTGGCCCTCGTGAGCGGCCTCGATCTCGGCTTCAAGGAGCTGGTCGGGCTGGTCTTCGGCTGACGCCCGAAAGGGCGCGCCACCGCGCTGGCCGGGCCCCGGTCCGGCCCGGCAAGTGATCAACTGAGAGGACGGAACGTGACCTCCGACAACGGCACCGAAGCCGGTCGCGACCTGACCGAGCTTTCCGACGAGCAGGTGCAGACGGCACCCGGCGACGAGGAGTCCGCCGAGTCCGTCGAGGTGCCCGTCGCCGAGGACGAGGTCGCCGCCGCCACCGACGAGTCCGACGTCGCCGAGGATTCGGCCGACGACGCCGAGGCCGACGTGACCGAGCCCGCCCCCGAGGCGGACGACCCGGTCGCCGCGCTGCGCGCCGAGCTCAAGGCCGCGCCGGGCGAGTGGTACGTCGTGCACTCGTACGCCGGTTACGAGAACAAGGTCAAGACCAACCTCGAGACGCGTACCCAGACCCTGGACGTCGAGGACTACATCTTCCAGATCGAGGTTCCGACCGAAGAGGTCACCGAGATCAAGAACGGCCAGCGCAAGCAGGTGCAGCGCAAGGTGCTGCCCGGCTACATCCTGGTCCGGATGGATCTCAACGACCAGTCGTGGAGCGCGGTGCGCAACACCCCGGGCGTCACCGGGTTCGTCGGGGCCACCTCGCGGCCGTCGCCGCTGACCGTGGACGAGGTGCTGAAGTTCCTCGCCCCGCAGGTCGAGAAGGAAGCCCCGGCCAAGGCAGCCAAGGGCGGCGAGTCCGCCGCGGCCGCCACGTCCGGCGGGCCCACCGTCGAGGTCGACTTCGAGGTCGGCGAGTCGGTCACCGTCATGGACGGCCCGTTCGCCACGCTGCCCGCCACGATCTCCGAGGTCAACGTCGACGGGCAGAAGCTGAAGGTCCTGGTGTCGATCTTCGGCCGGGAGACCCCGGTCGAGCTCTCGTTCAGCCAGGTCTCCAAGATCTGACGGCCGGGCCATCCCGGTCGGCAGTCCCCGCGTACTGGCAGGTGTGCGGGGGACTCACGTCAGTTAAGAAGGACACAAGGTAATGCCACCCAAGAAGAAGAAGCTTGCGGCGATCATCAAGCTGCAGATCAAGGCGGGTGCGGCCAACCCCGCGCCGCCGGTCGGCCCGGCGCTGGGTCAGCACGGCGTCAACATCATGGAGTTCTGCAAGGCCTACAACGCCGCGACCGAGTCGCAGCGCGGGGACGTCGTCCCGGTCGAGATCTCCGTCTACGAGGACCGGTCGTTCGACTTCAAGCTGAAGACGCCGCCGGCCGCCAAGCTGCTGCTCAAGGCCGCGGGCGTGGAGAAGGGCTCCGGCGAGCCGCACAAGACCAAGGTCGCCAAGGTCACCTGGGACCAGGTCCGCGAGATCGCGAAGACCAAGGAGACCGACCTCAACGCGCACGACATCGACCAGGCCGCGAAGATCATCGCCGGCACTGCTCGCTCGATGGGCATCACGGTCGAGTAATGCCGCCGCGACGGAGTCGCGGCAGTTGAGCACGAGTGGGAGAGCCAGGTGCTGGCTCTGCAAAACCACACTGATCCACTGACTTACTAAGGACAGAAGCATGACCAAGCACAGCAAGGCCTACCGTCAGGCCAGCGAGCTGATCGACAAGGCGCGGCTGTACGCGCCGCTCGAGGCCGCGAAGCTGGCGAAGGAGACCTCCAAGACGAAGATGGACGCGACCGTCGAGGTCGCGATGCGTCTCGGGGTCGACCCGCGCAAGGCCGACCAGATGGTCCGCGGCACCGTGAACCTGCCGCACGGCACCGGTAAGACCGCCCGTGTCATCGTTTTCGCCGTCGGCGACAAGGCCGCTGAGGCCGAAGCCGCCGGCGCGGACGCGGTCGGTACCGACGAACTGATCGAGCGCATCCAGGGTGGCTGGCTCGACTTCGACGCCGCGATCGCGACGCCGGACCAGATGGCCAAGGTGGGCCGCATCGCCCGCATCCTCGGCCCGCGCGGCCTCATGCCGAACCCGAAGACCGGCACGGTGACCCCCGCGGTCGAGAAGGCCGTGAAGGACATCAAGGGCGGCAAGATCAACTTCCGCGTCGACAAGCAGGCGAACCTGCACCTGGTGATCGGCAAGGCGTCGTTCGACACCGAGAAGCTGGTGGAGAACTACGCGGCCGCGCTGGACGAGATCCTGCGCGCCAAGCCGTCGTCGGCGAAGGGCCGCTACGTCAAGAAGATCACCTTCACCACGACGATGGGCCCGGGCATCCCGGTCGACCCGGCGCGGACCCGCAACCTCCTCGCCGAGGACTCGGCGGTCTGAGTCGCACATCACGCGAAAGGGTGGTCACGCTTCGTGCGTGACCACCCTTTTTTCGTGTCTCATGGACCTATGCCAACGACGTTCCTCGCCCCCGACGGGCTCCAGCTGAGCTACACCGTCTGGGAGGGCGACGGACGGCACCGGCGGCCCGTCGTGCTGCACCACGGTTTCGCCGCCGACTCCCAGGTGAACTGGGTCAACCCCGGGGTCGTGGACGCGCTGGTCAAGGCGGGCTTCACGGTGATCGCGCTGGACGCGCGCGGGCACGGCGAGTCGGAGAAGCCGCACGACCCGGCGGCCTACGGCGAGGACATCATGGCCGCGGACCTGACCGCGCTGTTCGACGAACTCGGCCTCGAAGAGGTCTGCTTGGCGGGCTATTCGATGGGCGCGATCGTCTCGCTGCTGGTGGCTACGCGTGACCGGCGCGTCCGCTGCCTCGCGGTCGGCGGGGTCGGGGCGGGAATCGTGGACTTCGGCGGAGTGGACGCCCGGGTGGTCAACCGGAGCCAGATCGCGGCCGGGCTGCTGGCCGAGGACCGGTCGGAAGTGCCGTCGGCGGCGCGCCCGTTCCGCCGGCTGGCCCGCCGCGCGGGCGCGGACGTCGAGGCGCTGGCCGCGGTCATGCACGCGACCCCGCACGGCCCGATGCGGCTGACGAACCTGTCGGCGGCGACGCTGATCCTGGCCGGGGAGTCGGACGAACTCGCGACGCAGCCGGAACGCCTCGCCGCGGGCATCGCGGGCGCGCGACTGGTGCGGGTCCCGGGGAACCACATGGAAGCGGTGGCACACCCGGCGTTCGCGGCGTCGTTGGTGGATTTCTTCGCGTACTCGGACACGGGGGAGACCCGGTTGCCGATCAGTTCGCCTGCCTGACGGTCAGCCTGGGGTGGAGGTCGCCGTCGGCGGCCCGCACTTCTCCGGGCCGGGCGAGTGGCCGGTGATCAGCCATTGCCCCATTTCGACCTGGGTCACCTGGAACACTCCCAGTGCCGGGCCGCCGCTGATGGCGAACTGGCAGGAGTCGATCGTGAGGGTGCCGGACTGCGGCTGTCCAGAGAGATATGAGGGGATCGAGTTCTCCCCGTAAGCCCGCACGCTGGTGACCTTCGCGTGCAGCGCCTCGACGGCCGCGCGGCAGTCGGGCTGGCCGACGTCCTGGGCGAACTTGCTCTGGATGTCCTTCCCGCCGTCGGCTTGGAACCTGCCGCAGGCATCCTTGACCACGTTCTGGGCGACGTTTTGATAGACCATCCGGACGGCTTCGTACGGACTCTTCGAATACACGTGGTTCGTGTGATAGAGCCCGCCGCCCTCGGCGGCGATCTGGGCTGAGGTTTTGCCGTCGTCGCTGGGGAAGATCTGGTGGTAGCCCCAGTTGATCAGGATGCCAAGGATGACCAGGGCGATCACCCAGCCCAGGATCTTCCCGCCAAGCCGCTTCACCCAGCGCGGCACCGGGCGGCGGTTGCGTGGCGGCTCCTCGTACGCGGTCAGCGCGCCCGGCTGGTTCGGCGGGGCTGGCGGTTGACCGCCGGCGAGCGGCTGTGGCTGGCGGTTGCCGACGGGGACCAGGCCCGCGTCCGGTTGCGGGGCCGGTTCGGTGCCCTGCTGGGACTGGGTGAACCGCAGATACTCCTGGAATCGCTGGAATTCCTGGAACTGGCGCAGTTGCTCGGGATCCAGCTGGGGCTCGCCCGAACCGCTCGGCTGCGGGAGATTCGGCGCGGCAGACCGCGGCTCGTTCGCGGCAGGCGGAGCGGGCGTTCGCGGTGCGACCTCGGCCCCGCCGGGCTGAGGCAGTGCGGGCGGCAGTGCGGGCGGCAGTGCGGGCGGCTGCGCCGAGGATCCGCCCGGACCGTCTTCCGGCTTTCCGTGATCACGCTGTTCCGCCACGTCACCAATGATGCCCGCTCCGCCGCGATTTCCCGAGACTGCCCCGGTTCTCGCAGCTCAGCCAGGGGGTGCCCGCGAACGCCGCGAAGCCCTCCCGTATGCTGGTCGACGGTTCTACCAAAGACCGCTGGTTTTCTCCGGATCTCCGGGGAGCGAAGGTTCCGCAGTACGGCGGACGGCCTGCGCAGGAGGAACGAGGCTTTCACCCCGGTCGCGAGACTGGGCAACGCCCCGCGTCTGCTGCGCGTGGGCGTTTTTGTCGTTCTAGGGCGCCTCCGCTTGAGCCAGTGGTGACACTAGCCAAGAGAGGAGGCGACCATGGCGAAGCCCGACAAGGTGGCGGCCGTCGCCGAGATCGCGGAGAGCTTCCGCAGCAGCTCGGCCACCGTCGTTACCCAGTACACCGGCCTCTCCGTGACTCAGCTGTCCCAGCTGCGCCGCGCTCTCGGCACCAGTGCCAAGTACCGGGTCGCGAAGAACACCCTCGTCAAGCGTGCCGCCGAGGACGCTGGTCTCGAGGGCGTCGAGGACCTGTTCGTCGGCCCGACCGCGATCGCCTTCGTGCAGGGCGAGGCAGTCGACGCCGCGAAGGCACTTCGCGACTTCGCGAAGGACAACAACGCGCTTGTCATCAAGGGCGGCTACATGGACGGCCGCGCGCTGTCCGTGGACGAGATCTCCAAGATCGCTGATCTCGACAGCCGTGAGGTGCTGCTCTCCAAGGCGGCGGGCGCGTTCAAGGCGAAGCTTTCCCAGGCCGCCGCGCTGTTCCAGGCGCCGGCGTCCCAGGTTGCCCGCCTGGCTGCCGCGCTGGAGGAGAAGCATCGCAACGCCACCGGTACCGAAGCAGCCGAAGCACCCGCCGAGAGCTGAACCACCCCACCCCGAACGTTTTAGTTCGTTTTTCTGAGAGGAAGCCATCATGGCGAAGCTGAGCACCGCCGAGCTGATCGACGCCTTCAAGGAGCTGACCCTCCTCGAGCTGTCGGACTTCGTGAAGGAGTTCGAAGAGGTCTTCGACGTCACCGCCGCCGCCCCGGCCGCCGTTGTCGCGGCCGCCCCGGGTGCCGCGCCCGCCGAGGCCGCCGCGGAGCAGGACGAGTTCGACGTCGTCCTCGACTCGGCCGGCGACAAGAAGATCCAGGTCATCAAGGTCGTCCGCGAGGTCGTCTCCGGTCTGGGCCTGAAGGAGGCCAAGGAGCTGGTCGAGGCCGCTCCGAAGGCGCTCCTGGAGAAGGTCGACAAGGAGGCCGCCGAGGCCGCCAAGGAGAAGCTCGAGGCCGCTGGCGCCAAGATCTCCATCAAGTGATCCCGGGCGCGCGAGCGCCTGCTTCACCTCGAAAGGGGCGGACACCCGACACGGGTGCCCGCCCTTTTTGCTGTCCGGGGACAAAAAGACGCACAGTCGCCGACCCGGACCGGGAGTGCCCTCGTTCAGGCGAACAAATCGGTCACGCGACGGTCACGGGTCACCCCCTGTTTGCCGCGTTTCCGCCGGTTAACCCGTCAGGGTGAGCGCCGGTCGGCCATCTGGATCTGCGCCCGAACGTGACGTGCACTACCGTGCTGCCAGCGGTCGCCGTACTGGATCCCCGTCGCGTGAGGTGTGCACGGGGGCTGGCCAGAGAACAAAACTGGTGAGTAACCTGTTCGCGCTCAGCTCGTTGCACCTGGTTGAAGCGGAGTTCGCCGCGCGAGCTCCGCCGCTGCCAGCGGTGACGGGGCGGCGGTGCGCGACGACGCGGAACAGCTCCTGGAGGTGCGATGGGTGCCGAGGTGGTCATCGAAGGTCTGACGAAGTCCTTCGGAAAGCAGACCATCTGGCGGGACGTGACGCTGACCCTGCCTCCCGGCGAGGTCTCGGCGATGCTCGGCCCGTCCGGAACCGGCAAGTCCGTGTTCCTGAAGTCGATGATCGGACTGCTCAAGCCGGACCGCGGACGCTGCGTCATCAACGGCGTCGACATCGTCACCTGCTCCGAGCACAAGCTGTACGAGATCCGGAAGCTCTTCGGCGTCCTGTTCCAGGACGGCGCGCTGTTCGGCTCGATGAACCTCTTCGACAACGTCGCCTTCCCGCTGCGGGAGCACACGAAGAAGTCCGAGACCGAGATCCGCCGGATCGTGCTCGACAAGCTCGAGATCACCGGTCTGGCCGGTGCGGACAAGAAGCTCCCCGGCGAGATCTCCGGCGGTATGCGCAAGCGCGCCGGCCTCGCCCGCGCCCTCGTGCTCGACCCGGAGATCATCCTGGTCGACGAGCCGGACTCCGGTCTCGACCCGGTCCGCACGACCTACATCTCGCAGCTCTTCCTGGACGTCAACGCCCAGATCGACGCGACATTCCTGATCGTGTCGCACAACATCAACCTCGCCCGCACGGTGCCGGACAATCTCGGCATGCTGTTCCGCAAGGAACTCGTCATGTTCGGCCCGCGCGAGGTGCTGCTGACCAGCGACGAACCGGTGGTCGAGCAGTTCCTCAACGGCCGCAAGCTCGGCCCGATCGGCATGTCCGAGGAGAAGGACAGCGCCCAGATGGCCCGCGAGCAGGCCGAGGCCGAGGCGGGCCACGGCGACGTGCTCAACGAGGACGTGCGCGGCGTCGTGCCGCAGATGCAGGTCAGCCCGGGCGTGCCGGAGCGCGGCGGGGCCAAGCGCCGGATGGACCGCGTGATGCGGATCCTGCACACGCTTCCGGCGGCGGCCCAGGAGGGGATCATCGAATCCCTCACGCCCGAGCAGCAGCGGCACTACAACGTGCGGCCCAACCCCGGCGCGTTCCACCACCAGGCGGGCCCCGAACAGACCCAGCAGCTGCCGCCGGTCAGCGCACCGGGTCCGGTGCCGAACCAGCACCAGGGACAGCTTCCCGCCGACCAGGTCGCGCGCATTCCGGGCGCGGACCGCCGGTCGCCCCGGCACGGGCAGGGTGGCGCGTGACCACCACCTCGGCCAAGATCCCCGGCTACGGAATGCTGCGGGAGACCGGGAACCTGTTCGCGCTCGGCCTCGACATCATCCGCGGCATCTTCCAGCGCCCGTTCCAGTTCCGCGAGTTCATCCAGCAGGCCTGGTTCGTCGCGAGCGTGACGATCCTGCCGACCGCGCTCGTCGCGATCCCCTTCGGCGCGGTCATCTCGCTGCAGTTCGGCGCGCTCGCCCGCCAGCTCGGCGCGCAGTCCTACACCGGTGCCGGTTCGGTGCTGGCGACCGTGCAGCAGGCCAGTCCGCTGGTCACCGCGCTGCTGGTGGCCGGCGCGGGCGGCAGCGCGGTCTGCGCCGATATCGGCGCGCGGACCATCCGCGAGGAGATCGACGCGATGGAGGTGCTGGGCGTCTCCGCGGTCCAGCGCCTGATCGTGCCCCGCACGCTCGCCATGATGCTCGTCGCGCTCCTGCTCAACGGCATGGTCAGCGTCATCGGCGTGCTCGGCGGCTACTTCTTCAACGTCGTGCTCCAGGGCGGCACCCCCGGTGCCTACTTGTCCAGCTTCTCCGCGCTCGCGCAGCTGCCCGACCTCTGGGTCGGCGAGATTAAGGCGCTGATCTTCGGCTTCATCGCCGCTGTCGTGGCGGCTTATCGCGGCCTGCACCCGAGCGGCGGCCCGAAGGGCGTCGGCGACGCGGTGAACCAGTCGGTGGTCATCACGTTCCTGCTGCTTTTCGTCGTGAACTTCGTGATCACGCTGATCTACCTGCAGCTCGTGCCCGGAAAGCTGGACTGACCATGACGTTCCTTTCGGGGGCGAAGCGGATCGCCAACCGCCCGCTGGAGACCCTGGACACGCTCGGCGACCAGATGTCGTTCTACGGCCGGGCTCTGCTGTGGACGCCGCGCACGCTTCGCCGCTACACCAAGGAAGTGCTGCGGCTGCTGGCCGAGGTGAGCTTCGGCTCCGGCTCGCTCGCGGTCATCGGCGGCACGGTCGGCGTGATGGTCGGCCTGACGCTGTTCACCGGTGTCCTCGTCGGCCTGCAGGGCTACTCGGCGCTGAACTCGATCGGCACCTCGGCCTTCACCGGCTTCCTCACCGCGTTCTTCAACACCCGCGAGATCGCGCCGCTGGTGGCCGGGCTCGCGCTGTCGGCGACGGTCGGCGCGGGCTTCACCGCGCAGCTCGGCGCGATGCGGATCTCCGAGGAGATCGACGCGCTCGAGGTGATGGGCGTGCCGAGCCTCCCGTACCTGGTGACCACGCGGATCATCGCCGGGTTCGTGGCCGTGATCCCGCTGTACGTGATCGGCCTGCTGAGCTCGTACCTCGCCTCGCGGCTGGTCGTTATCTATATCTACGGACAATCCGCGGGTACCTACGACCATTACTTCGACCTGTTCCTACCACCGCAAGACGTGCTCTATTCGTTCATCAAGGTGCTGATCTTCAGCGTTTTGATCATTCTTTCGCACTGCTACTTCGGGTACCGGGCCAGCGGCGGGCCCGCCGGGGTGGGCGTGGCCGTCGGCCGCGCGGTGCGGCTTTCCATCGTCACGGTTTCGGTCGTGAACTTCTTCATCGGTTTCGCGATTTGGGGAACCGACGTCACGGTGAGGATTGCGGGATGACCACACTACGGCGCAGGTTGCTCGGCCTGCTGCTGGTGGCGGTGCTCGTCGGCGGGATCGCGCTCAGCATCGCGATGTACGACAAGGCGTTCAGCAAGTTCGTCACCGTGAAGCTCGACGCGGGCAGCATCGGCAACCAATTGCTCAAGCAGTCGGACGTGAAGGTCCGCGGTTTGATCGTCGGTTCGGTGGAGGACATCAAGGCCACCGACAACGGCGCGGAACTGACGCTGGCGATGGACCCGGAGTCGGTGAAGCTGATTCCGCAGAACGTTTCCGCGCGATTCCTGCCGAAGACGTTGTTCGGCGAACGTTATGTGTCGCTGGAGATTCCGAAGGACCCGTCGGGCAAGACGCTTTCCCAGGGCGACGTGATCACCCAGGACCGGACGTCGAGCGCGATCGAACTGGAGCAGGCGCTGGAGCACCTGATGCCGGTGCTGCAGGCGGTCCAGCCGCAGAAGCTGTCCAGCACGCTCACCGCGATCTCGACCGCGTTGCAGGGCCGGGGCAAACCGCTCGGCGAGACGCTTTCGCAGCTCGGCCAGTACATCGGCGACCTGAACCCGCACGAGCCGGAACTGCAGCACAACCTGCGGGCGCTCGCGGAGTTCTCCGGCCACCTGAGCAACGCGACGCCGGATCTGGTGCAGAGCCTGGACAACCTGAGCACGACCACCCGCACCGTGGTGGCCGAGCAGGGGAACCTGTCGAGCCTCTACGGCAACCTCACCACGGCGTCGCAGGACCTGCAGTCCTTCCTGGAAGCGAACTCGCAGAACCTCATCAGCCTCGCCAGCACCGCGCGCCCGACCGCCGAACTGCTCGCCAAGTACTCGCCGGAATACCCGTGCGTGCTGAAGCAGATGGCGAAGGTCGTGCCGGTCGCGGACGCGGCGCTGGGCAAGTACAACGGCAAGCCCGGCCTGAACGCCACCATCGAGGTCGTCGTGAACCGCGGGCCGTACAAGCCGGGCGAGGAACCGAGGTTCGAGGACAAGCGCGGTCCGCGCTGCTACGACCTCAACCCCGCGCCGGACCCGTTCCCGCAGCAGCCGCCGGACGGTCCGTTCAAGGACGGCACCAAACAGGGCGCGGCTCCGAAGACCGTCGGCGAGGGCCTGAACCCGGCCAACTTCAAGGCGGACGCGGTCGGGGCCAACGGCGGCGGATCCCCGGGCGGCAACCCGGTCAACACCGCGGCGGAGAACAACTTCCTCGCCGCGCTGGTCAGCCCGGAGATGGGGATTTCGCAGGGCCAGTTCCCCGGCTGGGGTTCGCTGCTCGTCGGCCCGCTCTACCGGGGCACGGAGGTGACGGTCAAGTGAGGGGACTCGCCGCACCGCTGATCAAGCTGACCATCTTCGTGGTGGTCACGGTGCTGTTCACGACCGTGCTCGGCATCAGCATCGCGAACATCAACACCACCAGCACCAGCGCCTACTCCGCGCGGTTCACCGACGCCACGCTCCTGCTGCCGAACGACGACGTGCGCATCGCGGGCGTCCGCGTCGGCCAGGTCAAGGACGTGAAGATCGTCGACAAGCGCCAGGCGCAGGTGGACTTCGAGGTCGACTCGGGACGCAAGCTCCCGGCGGGCGTCACCGCGCAGATCAAGTTCCGTAACCTGGTCGGCCAGCGCTACGTCTCCCTCGGCGAGGGCGACGACACCAGCGGCGCGACGCTCAAGCCGGGCGATTCCATCCCGCTCGAGCGCACCACGCCCGCGCTGGACCTGACCGAACTGTTCAACGGCTTCAAGCCGCTGTTCACCGCGCTGAACCCGAGCGACGTGAACAAGCTGTCGTACGAGGTCATCCAGGTCCTGCAGGGCGAGGGCGGCACGGTGCAGAGCCTGCTTTCGCACACCGCCTCGCTGGCCACCACGATCGCGAACAAGGACCAGGTGATCGGCGAGGTCATCGACAACCTCAACTCGGTTCTCGACACGGTCAACCAGCACACCCCGCAGCTCAACGACCTGATCGTGAAGCTGCAGCAGCTGGTGTCCGGACTCGCCGCGGACCGCAAGCCGATCGGCGACGCGATCGAGGGGCTGGGCAACCTGGCCACCACGACCGCCGGGCTGCTGACCGACGCGCGGGCTCCGCTGAAGGACGACATCGCCGCTCTTGGCAAGCTCACCACGAACCTGAACCAGAACGAACCGCTCGTCGAGCACTTCATCCAGTTCATGCCGAAGAAGGTCAGCGCGCTCACCCGCACCGCCGACTACGGCTCGTGGTTCAACTTCTACGCGTGCGAGATGACGGGGACGGTCGGCGCGCCGCCGCTGCTGCCGAACACGAACTTCACGCTCTTGCCGACGAACCGGGACAGGTGCAAGGGATGAAGTCCTTCCAGAAACGCAATCCGATCCCGATCGCGCTGGTCGGCATCGCGGTCATGGCGCTCGGCCTCGTCGCCGCGATGAACTCCGAGGACCTGCCGGTGATCGGCGGCGGCACCACCTACAGCGCGGACTTCTCCGAAGCGGCCGGGCTGCAGAAGGACAACGACGTGCGGATCGCCGGCGTGAAGGTCGGCAAGGTGTCCGACATCAAGCTGGACGGCGCGTCGGTCAAGGTGTCGTTCAAGGTCAAGGACGCCTGGATGGGCGACAAGACCACGGCGGCGATCAAGATCAAGACGCTGCTCGGCCAGAAGTACCTCGCGCTCGACCCGCAGGGCAACGGCAACCTCGACCCCGGCGCGCCGATCCCGCGCGACCGCACGATGTCGCCGTATGACGTGCTCGACGCGTTCCGCGGCCTGTCGCAGACGGTCGACGCGATCGACACGAACCAGCTGTCGAAGAGCTTCGAGGCGATCACCCAGACGTTCTCGAACACCCCGCAGGACGTGAAGGGCGCGCTGTCCGGGCTGTCGAAGCTGTCGGACACGATCGCCAAGCGCGATTCGCAGCTGGCGAACCTGCTGGCCAACACGCGCCAGGTGTCGCAGACGCTGGTCGACCGCGACGCCGAGGTGCAGAAGCTGATCACCGACGGCAACCAGCTGCTGGACGAGATCGGCAAGCGCGAGCAGGCGATCAAGACGCTGCTCGACGGTTCGAAGCGGCTTTCGACGCAGTTGCAGGGCCTGGTCGACGACAACGACGGCCAGCTGAACCCGGTGCTCACCCAGCTCGACCAGCTCACGTCGATGCTGCAGCGCAACCAGGACTCGCTGGCGCAGGGGATCCAGAAGTTCGCCCCGTTCATCCGGGTCTTCAACAACACGATCGGCACCGGGCACTGGTTCGACAACTACATCTGCGGCCTGGTGCTTCCCTCGGTAGGCCCGCTCAATCCGGAGGGGTGCAACTCCAAATGACCGACACCCGCTTCGGCCAGTCGCTCACCCGCGGCTTCACGATCGCGATCGTCCTCGCGCTCGTGGTCGCGGGCGCGCTCTGGTGGACCCTCAAGGACGCCGGCCGCAACCATCTGACCGCGTACTTCGCCGGTGCTGTCGGCCTCTACGAGGGCAACAGCGTCCGGATGCTCGGCGTGGACATGGGCACGGTGACCAAGATCCAGCCGATGGGCAACCAGGTCCGGGTCGACCTCGAATACGACCGCTCGGTCGCGGTGCCCGCCGACGCCAAGGCGCTCATCGTGGCCCCGTCGCTGGTCAGCGACCGCTACATCCAGCTCGCCCCGGCCTACACCGGCGGCCCGCGGATCTCCGACGGCGCGACGATCGGCCTCGACCGCACCGAGGTGCCGCTGGAGGTCGACCAGCTCGCCGCAAGCCTGGCGAAGGTCAGCGAGACGCTGGGACCGAACGGGGCCAACAAGAACGGCTCGCTCTCGGACCTGCTGAACACCGCGGCGAACAACCTCGACGGCAACGGCAAGGCGCTGCACGACACGATCACCAAGCTCGGGCAGGCCTCCGGCACGCTGGCGGGCAACAAGGACGATCTCTTCCAGACGGTGCAGAACCTCGGCAAGTTCTCCCAGTCGCTCGCCAACAGCGACGGACAGGTGCGCCAGTTCGAGAGCCAGCTCGCCGACGTGAGCGGATTCCTGGCCGGGGAGAAGGACAATCTCGCCCAGACCGTGCAGCAGCTCGGCACCACGCTGCAGTCGGTGCAGGGCTTCATCGAACGCAACCGCGGCCGGTTGAAGTCCAATGTGGACAAACTGGCCAGCGTGACCAAGGTGCTGGTGGACCAGCGCAGCTCGCTCGCCGAGATCCTCGACGTCGCGCCGGTCGCGCTGTCCAACATCGTCGGCGTCTACAACGGCTCGTCCGGCACGCTCGACGCGCGGCCGAACCTCAACGAGCTGACCGCGCCGCCGCTGGTGATGGTCTGCAGCCTGCTCAAGCAGACCTCGGTGACCAAGCAGCTGCTCGGCAACGCCTGCGACGGCATCGCGAAGGTGGTCGACGGCGTGGTTCCGCTCCCGTCCACCGCGCAGGTGCTCCAGGCGATGCAGAACGGCCAGATGCCGCCGCTGCCGCTCCCGCTGCAGGGCCAGGTCTACGGGACGCAGGGGAGCTGACGTGAAGCGACTGACGAAGTTCGCCGCGGGCGGGGCGCTCACCACGGTGACCGCGCTCGTGCTGAGCGGCTGCGCGTTCAACGGCGTCTACGACGTCCCGCTTCCCGGCGGGGCCGACCTCGGCAGCCACCCGTACACGCTGAAGATCCAGTTCAAGGACGTGCTCGACCTCGTCCCGCAGTCCGGGGTGAAGGTCAACGAGGTGCCGGTCGGGCAGGTCAAGGCGATCGGGCTGACGCCGGACGGCTGGCACGCCGAGGTGACCGTCGAGGTCAACGGCGACGTCAAGCTGCCGGCCAACGCGATGGCCAACGTGAAGCAGTCGAGCCTGCTCGGCGAGAAGTACGTGGAGCTGGCCTCGCCGGGCGGCACCGAGGCGACCGGGCAGCTGGCGAACGGGGCGACCATCCCGCTCGCGCGCACCGGCCGCGACGTCCAGGTCGAGGAGGTGCTCGGCGCGCTGTCCCTGCTGCTCAACGGCGGCGGCGTGGAGCAGCTCAACACGATCACCAAGGAACTCAACAACGCCACCGCCGGCCGTGAGCCGGACATCAAGGCGCTGCTGGCCAACGCGAACGAGCTGGTCACCAACCTCGACAACCAGTCGGCCAACATCACCCGCGCGCTCGACGGGCTGAACCGGCTGTCCATGACCCTGCGGGACCAGAAGGACAAGCTGGTCGGCGCGGTCGACAACCTCGGGCCCGGGCTCGGGGTGCTGGAGCAGCAGCGCGGCCAGCTGGTGACCATGCTGAACGCGCTCAACAACCTCTCCGGCGTCGCGACCGACACGGTGAACAAGAGCAAGGCGGACCTGGTGGCCGACCTGAAGGCGCTCACGCCGACGCTGCAGAAGCTCGGCGAGGCGGGCAGCGACCTGCCGAAGGCGCTGGAGATCCTGCTGACCTATCCGTTCACCGACCAGGCCTACAACGACGTCAAGGGCGACTACTTCAACCTGTTCGCCAAGGTCGACCTGAACCTGAAGAACGTCATCGACAACCTCGGCCGCAGCAGGCAGAACGGGCTGAACGGGTTGCTCCCGGTTCCCGGGCTGACCGGCGGCGTCGAGGGCACGCCGGCGAACCAGCCGCCGCCGTTGTCGTTCCCGGGCAGCCAGCCCGCGCCGCAGCAACAGGCCCCGTCCTCGACCGGTGGCCAGGGCGGCGGACAGCCGGCGCAAGGCGGGTTGTCCGGCCTGTTCGGGGTGCTTTCCGGAGGTGCTGGCTGATGTTGCTGCGCAGGACGAAAATCCAGCTGGTGCTGTTCGCGATCATCTCGGTCGTGGCGATCGTGTACGCGCTGATCCGCTTCGCCGGCCTCGGCACGGTGTTCGGCAGCAGCGGCTACACGGTGAAGCTGCAGCTCAACGAATCCGGCGGGATCTTCACCAACGCCGAGGTGACCTACCGGGGCTTCAACGTCGGCCGCGTCGGGCAGCTGCGGCTGACCCAGACCGGGCTCGAAGCCGACCTGAACATCGACCCGTCGGCCCCGCGCGTGCCGTCCGACCTCGACGCGGTGATCGCCAACCGGTCCGCGGTCGGCGAGCAGTACGTCGATCTGCGGCCGAAGAACGACCAGGGCCCCTACCTCGCGGGCGGCTCGGTGATCCCGGCCGCGCGCACGAGCACCCCGGTCAGCACCGACCGGCTGCTCGGCGACCTCGACTCGCTGTCGGCCTCGGTGCCGACCGACGCGCTGCGCAAGGTCGTCGACGAGTCCTACGACGCCTTCCGCGGCACCGGCGGCGACCTGCAGAAACTGATGGACACCGCGCGCAGCTTCACCACCACCGCGCAGCAGTACCTGCCGCAGACCGTGCAGCTGCTGCAGGCCGGCGGCAAGGTGCTGGACACGCAGAACGACGAGGCGTCGAACTTCGCGTCCTTCTCCAAGAGCCTCAACCAGCTCAGCGGGACGCTCAAGAACTCCGACGGCGACCTGCGCAAGCTGATCGGCGTCACCCCGCAGGTGGCGACCCAGATCAGCCAGGTGGTCAAGGACACCGGGCCCGGTCTCGGCGCGCTGACCGCGAACCTGCTGACGACGGCCAACCTGACCGTGACCCGGCTGGACGGCCTCGAACAGGGCCTGGTGACCTATCCGGCACTGGCGGCCGCCGCGCCGTCGGTGGCCCCCGGCGACGGGACCGCGCACCTCGGCCTGGTGCTGAACCTGTTCAACCCGCCGTCGTGCACGAAGGGCTATCTGCCCTACAGCCAGTACCGTCCGGGCTCGGACACCTCGTACCGTCCGGAGGCCGACAAGGCCTACTGCGCCGAGCCGAAGGGCAGCCCGATCAACGTCCGGGGTTCCCAGAACGCGCCCTACAACGGCGTGCCGGTGCAGCCGTCGCAGCAGGACATCGCGGCCAACCAGAACCGGCCGGCGCAGGAACTGCAGGAGATGCGCGACTCGCAGGTGCCCGGTGTCGTCGGCAGCCCCGGGGTCTCGCTGAACAGCCTCGGCGCGCTGCTCGGGGTCGGCTGACCGGGATTTGATGACTGTTACCTACTCTGGAGTGTTATGAGTGCCGAGCACGCGGTCGCCGAGGAAGAGGTGACCGCTGATACGCCCGAACCGGCAACGGCGGTGGCGGCGCAGGAAAAGTGGACGCTTCCCGGATCGCCGCGCGTCTGGCTGCTCGGGTCCGGGGCGTTCGCCCTCGCCGCGCTGGTGGTGGCGATTGTGTTCGGGATCATGTGGCTGGTCGCGGAGCTGGACGGCGACCGGGACCTGGCCTCGGCTCGCGACGACGTGCTCAAGGACGGTTCCGCCGCGGTGCTGGCCTACACCCAGGTCGACTACCAGCACCTCGACGACTACTTCGCCAAGCAGAAGTCGGTCTCCAGCGACGACATGGCCAAGCAGATCGCGCAGGCCCAGCCGAACTACTCGAAGGCGCTGACCGACCAGAAGGTCAAGGTCACCACCACGATCCAGGACATCGCGGTCGAGGAGCTCAACGATCACGACGGCAAGGCCAGCTTCCTGGCCGCGATCAGCACGGACACCTCGGCAGGCGGCAAGAACGCCACCAAGGCGCTGCGGCTCGAGGTCCAGATGACCCGGGTCGGCGGCGACTGGAAGCTGTCCGGGATCGACCAAGTGCCGCTCGTCGCCGCCGGCCAGTAGCTTCACCCGCAGATCGGAGTTCCGCAGTGCCCCCCTCCCGTCGCCAGCCACCGCGCAGCAGCACGCCACCGGCCCGCAGGCCGAAGGTCGCCGGGCTGCGCAAGCCGTCGGACCCGGCGGAGCCGGCGGCCTCGCCCAAGCCGCGCCCCCGGCCGCGGCCGCTCCCCGACGCGGATCCGGCCGAGGTGACCCAGGAACTGCGGATCCCGCGCGGCGGGCTGGTGCGCCCGGCCGAGCCGGATACTGAGCCCGCGGAGTCCGAGCCCGCCGCGGTCGGGGAAGACACCGTCGAAGCCGCTGAACCGGAAGCCGGGGAAGCCGAGGTCGCCGGGGTCAGCAAGGACGCTCCGGCCGAAGAGGTCGACGCGCTCACCGGCGAGACGGTCGACGAGGAACCGGCCCGGCCGAGCCCGCGCCGGAAGAAGCGGGACACCGGTTCGGCGAAGCCCTCGGACGTCGAGGAAGCCGAGACCAAGGCACGGGCCAAAGACGACGAGGACGCTGAGCTCCCGGCCCAGCGGTCCGTGGTCAGCCGCAACACCGTGCGGGTAGCGCTGCTGCTGGTGGTCGGACTGGCGCTGGTCGCCGCGGCGGTCATCTTCCAGGTCAAGGGCTCCGACGCGGCCGATTCGACGAGCAACCGCGCGGTGCTCGACGTGGCGAAGACCGCGCAGGTGAAGGACCAGGTCTCGAAGGCGGTCGAGACGCTGTTCTCCTACGACTTCAACAACATCAAGAAGACCGAGGACGCGGCCAACCAGCTGCTCGCGACCGATCAGGTCAAGACGAGCTACAACGCGCTGATGGGCCAGGTCAAGAAGCTCGCGCCGCAGCAGAAGGTGGTCGTGACCTGCAAGGTCACCCGCAGCGCGGTGATCCGGCTGAACGGCGATCTGGCCCGGGTGATGCTGTTCATCGACCAGACGTCGACGCGCGCGGACACCAAGCAGACCGCCGCCGGCACGGCGCAGATGCACGTGGACGCCCAGCTGCAGGGCGACACCTGGAAGATCACCGACATGGACACCTACAAGGCCGCCGCACCGGCCGCCGGCGCTCCCGCGCCGTCCGCACCGGCCTCGGCCCCGCCGTCCAAGTAAGACAGTCCTAGGCAGACGTCACGGCCCGTTCCCGGAAGCTCCGGGGGCGGGCCGTTGTCACGAGCGTCGCCGGGTCAGGGACCGGAAAGCCGTCCGGAGCGGCTCCTGCTTCAGCTCGTCCGGGGTTTCCGGCGGCGTCAGGGGTTCCGGGCCGGTCGCGGCCAGCTGGTCCAGGAGAGCGACTGTGAGCCCGTCCAGCTCGGCGCGCAGCACGGACAGGTCGGGTCCGCCCTCGGGCCGGTCGCCGGGATGCTCGGTCCAGTGCGCGTAGAGCCGGTGCTGGACCTGCTTGCTGGCGGCGATCTGGTCGGAGAGCACTCCGGCGGCGAGACCCGGGTCGAGGCCGATTTCGCGGGCCAGCGCCCGGACGCGGGCCAGCTCCCGCTGCTCGCGGACGGGATCGTCGACCGGCCGCCCGGCCCCGAACTTCGCGGCGGCGACCTGCTCGCTGATCGCCAGTCTGCGCAGGACCAGCGCGGAAAGCGAGGCGTCGGGTTCCGGCATCGTGCGCACCTCCGGGAGTTCGGCCCCGCCCAGTTGATCACCGGGACCGCGCCGCCGCCAACCGCCGCGCTCGCCGCGCGCAACCCCTGCCCGGGGGACCCGGAATTCGCGTTCGAGCTGCCCGAAGTTCCCCTATCCGGCGATGCCGCTCGGCGCACGACCGCTCGCGGAATGTGATCCATCCCGCGCCCGCCGCACCACGCGGAAAACGGTCATCGCACCTGCGCGCGGGCCGCCTGCCTGCGTCTCGGCCGGGCCGACCTGCGCCGCTGCCCCCGGGTACCCGGCGGTAACTCCGGCGGCGCCCGGATCGGTCACCCTGTGCTGTCCCGCTTCGACGCTGCGCCAACCGGCGGGACCGCCGCGCGGCATCTTGACTCAATCGCCGCGTGGGTTCACGCTTACTGCCAACGGTCACGGCCGGGGAACGCGAACCTTGCGGGAGGGGCGCGAAAACCCGGGCGAACCGGGAGCCGGAAGGTCGCAGTGAGGCTCAGGGAGACGCACTGCCCCAAGGTGACGCGATGCAGGCTGGGCCCCGTCGGGAGTGCCCCCTGGACAGACCGCGCCATCGGGGCTAGACTGTTTCTTTGCGCTGCCCTCTTTCAGGCTGCCCGGAGCCGGTAGTTAGGATAGTGGGCACACGGCACCCCTGACAGTCCGCGACAGCTTGTTGCCATCGCGGCTGCTCACCGCTCATTGTCCCCGGAAGGACGCATCTTGGCAGTCTCTCCCGCGAACCAGGCCACTGCTGCGACCACCTCGGCTGAATCCCGCGCGCAGGCCACGGGAATCCCCGGAGCGCCCAAGCGGGTCTCCTTCGCGAAGATCCGCGAGCCACTCTCCACCCCGAACCTGCTTGACGTCCAGATCCAGTCGTTCCAGTGGTTCACCGGCAACGAGGCGTGGTTCGAGCGCCGCGTCAACGAAGGCGAAGAAAACCCGGTCGGCGGTCTGGAAGAGGTCCTCAACGAGATCTCGCCGATCGAGGACTTCTCGGGCTCGATGTCCCTTTCCTTCTCCGCTCCGCGCTTCGACGAGGTCAAGGCCTCGATCGAGGAGTGCAAGGACAAGGACATGACGTACGCGGCCCCGCTGTTCGTCACCGCCGAGTTCGTCAACAACAACACTGGCGAGATCAAGAGCCAGACGGTCTTCCTGGGCGACTTCCCGGTGATGACCGACAAGGGCACCTTCATCATCAACGGCACCGAGCGGGTCGTCGTGTCCCAGCTGGTGCGTTCTCCGGGTGTGTACTTCGACAGCAGTGTCGACAAGACGACCGACAAGGACGTCTTCAGCGTGCGCGTGATCCCGAGCCGCGGCGCGTGGCTCGAGTTCGACGTGGACAAGCGCGACACCGTCGGCGTCCGCATCGACCGCAAGCGCCGCCAGCCGGTCACCGTGCTGCTGAAGGCGCTCGGCTGGTCCACCGAGGCGATCCGCGAGCGCTTCTCGTTCTCCGAGACGCTGCTGGCCACCCTCGAGAAGGACCACACCGCTGGCACCGACGAGGCGCTGCTCGACATCTACCGCAAGCTGCGCCCGGGCGAACCGCCCACGAAGGAGAGCGCGCAGACGCTGCTGGAGAACCTGTTCTTCAAGCCGAAGCGCTACGACCTGGCCAAGGTCGGCCGCTACAAGGTCAACAAGAAGCTGGGCCTCGACACCCCGTACGAGACCGGCACGCTGACCGAAGAGGACATCGTCTCGGCCATCGAGTACCTGGTCCGGCTGCACGCCGGCGAGGACAAGATGACCAGTGTCGCCGGCGTCGAGGTGCCGGTCGAGACCGACGACATCGACCACTTCGGCAACCGCCGCCTGCGCACCGTCGGCGAGCTGATCCAGAACCAGATCCGGGTCGGCCTCTCCCGCACCGAGCGCGTCGTGCGCGAGCGCATGACCACGCAGGACGTCGAGGCGATCACGCCGCAGACCCTGATCAACATCCGCCCGATCGGCGCGGCGATCAAGGAGTTCTTCGGCACCTCGCAGCTGTCGCAGTTCATGGACCAGAACAACCCGCTGTCGGGCCTGACGCACAAGCGTCGTCTTTCGGCCCTCGGCCCGGGCGGTCTGTCCCGCGAGCGCGCCGGCATGGAGGTCCGCGACGTCCACCCGTCGCACTACGGCCGGATGTGCCCGATCGAGACGCCGGAAGGCCCGAACATCGGCCTGATCGGCTCGCTGTGCTCCTACGCGCGGGTCAACCCGTTCGGCTTCATCGAGACGCCGTACCGCAAGGTCGTCGAGGGCCAGGTCACCGACCAGGTCGACTACCTGACCGCGGACGAGGAAGACCGCTACGTCAAGGCGCAGGCCAACGCGCCGCTGACCGACGACGGGCACTTCGAAGAGGACAAGGTCCTGGGTCGCCGCAAGGGCGGCGAGGTCGAGTTGATCGACCCGCTCGAGATCGACTACATGGACGTGTCGCCGCGGCAGATGGTCTCCGTCGCCACCGCGATGATCCCGTTCCTGGAGCACGACGACGCGAACCGCGCGCTGATGGGCGCGAACATGCAGCGCCAGGCCGTTCCGCTGCTGCGCAACCAGGCTCCGTACGTGGGCACCGGCGTGGAGCTGCGCGCCGCGGTCGACGCCGGGGACGTCCTGGTCGCCGAGCAGGCGGGCGTGGTCGAGGAGCTGTCCGCGGACATCATCACGATCATGCACGACGACGGCACGCGGAAGAGCTACGGACTGTACAAGTTCCGCCGCTCCAACCACGGCACGTGCTTCAACCACCGGCCGATCGTCAACGAGGGCGACCGGGTCGAGCAGGGCCAGGTCATCGCCGACGGCCCGTCCACCGAGAACGGTGAGATGGCGCTCGGCAAGAACCTCCTCGTCGCGGTCATGCCGTGGGAGGGCCACAACTACGAGGACGCGATCATCCTCTCCGAGCGCCTGGTGCAGGACGACGTGCTGACGTCGATCCACATCGAGGAGCACGAGATCGACGCCCGCGACACCAAGCTGGGCGCCGAGGAGATCACCCGGGACATCCCGAACGTCTCCGAGGAGGTCCTGGCCGACCTCGACGAGCGCGGCATCATCCGGATCGGAGCTGAGGTCCGCGACGGCGACATCCTGGTCGGAAAGGTCACGCCGAAGGGCGAGACCGAGCTGACCCCGGAGGAGCGCCTGCTCCGCGCGATCTTCGGCGAGAAGGCCCGCGAGGTCCGCGACACCTCGCTGAAGGTGCCGCACGGCGAGACCGGCAAGGTCATCGGCATCCGCGTGTTCTCCCGCGAGGACGACGACGAGCTGCCCCCGGGCGTCAACGAGCTGGTCCGCGTCTACGTGGCCCAGAAGCGCAAGATCCAGCCGGGCGACAAGCTCGCCGGCCGGCACGGCAACAAGGGTGTCATCGGCAAGATCCTGCCGGTCGAGGACATGCCGTTCATGGAGGACGGCACCCCGGTCGACATCATCCTGAACACCCACGGTGTTCCGCGACGGATGAACATCGGCCAGATCCTCGAGCTGCACCTCGGCTGGCTGGCCTCGCAGGGCTGGACGATCGAGGGCAACCCGGACTGGGCGAAGAACCTGTCCGAGGAGCTCTACGACGTCGCGCCGAACACGAACACCGCGACCCCGGTGTTCGACGGCGCGAAGGAAGAGGAGCTCACCGGTCTGCTCAGCGCGACCAAGCCGAACCGCGACGGCGAGCGGATGGTCAAGGAGAACGGCAAGGCCACGCTCCTCGACGGCCGCTCCGGCGAGCCGTACCCGTACCCGGTCGCGGTCGGCTACATGTACATCCTGAAGCTGCACCACCTGGTCGACGACAAGATCCACGCCCGCTCCACCGGCCCGTACTCGATGATCACCCAGCAGCCGCTGGGCGGTAAGGCGCAGTTCGGCGGCCAGCGCTTCGGCGAGATGGAGTGCTGGGCGATGCAGGCCTACGGCGCGGCCTACACGCTGCAGGAACTGCTCACGATCAAGTCGGACGACGTGGTCGGCCGCGTCAAGGTGTACGAGGCGATCGTGAAGGGGGAGAACATCCCCGAGCCGGGCATCCCGGAGTCGTTCAAGGTGCTCCTCAAGGAGCTCCAGTCGCTGTGCCTCAACGTCGAGGTGCTCTCCAGCGACGGCGCGGCGATCGAGATGCGCGACTCCGACGACGAGGACCTCGAGCGCGCCGCGGCGAACCTCGGCATCAACCTGTCCCGCAACGAGTCGCCCTCGGTGGACGACGTCGTGCACTGATTCGGTGTCGAGCCGGGATCTGCCTCCCGCGGATCCCGGCTCCACCGCCGACCCCTCCTCTAGCCGAATCAACCCCAAGGGGATCTAGACGTGCTGGACGTCAACTTTTTCGATGAGCTCCGGATTGGCCTCGCCACCGCCGACGACATCCGTCAGTGGTCCTTCGGCGAGGTCAAGAAGCCGGAGACCATCAACTACCGGACCCTCAAGCCGGAGAAGGACGGGCTCTTCTGCGAGAAGATCTTCGGTCCGACCCGGGACTGGGAGTGCTACTGCGGCAAGTACAAGCGCGTCCGGTTCAAGGGCATCATCTGCGAGCGCTGCGGCGTCGAGGTCACTCGCGCCAAGGTGCGCCGTGAGCGGATGGGCCACATCGAGCTGGCCGCGCCGGTCACCCACATCTGGTACTTCAAGGGCGTTCCGTCGCGCCTTGGCTACCTGCTTGACCTGGCGCCCAAGGACCTCGAGAAGATCATCTACTTCGCGGCTTACGTCATCACCGGCGTGAACACCGAGCTGCGGCACAACGACCTGCCGACCCTCGAGAACGAGATCGGCGTCGAGCGCAAGAACCTCGAGACGAAGCGCGACGCCGACATCGAGGCCCGCGCGCAGAAGCTGGAAGCCGACCTGGCCGAGCTGGAGGCGGAGGGCGCGAAGTCCGACGTGCGCCGCAAGGTCAAGGAGGGCGGCGAACGCGAGATGCGCCAGCTGCGCGACCGCGCCGGCCGCGAGCTGGACCGTCTCGAGGAGGTCTGGACGACCTTCACGAAGCTCGAGCCGCGTCAGCTGATCGCCGACGAGCTGCTCTACCGCGAGCTGATCGACCGGTACGGCGAGTACTTCACCGGCGGCATGGGCGCCGAGGCGATCCAGAAGCTGGCGACCGAGTTCGACGTCGCCGCGGAGGCCGACAACCTGCGCGACACCATCCGCAACGGCAAGGGGCAGAAGAAGCTCCGCGCGCTGAAGCGGCTCAAGGTCGTCGCCGCGTTCCAGGCGACCGGCAACGACCCGCGCGGCATGGTGCTCGACGCCGTCCCGGTCATCCCGCCGGACCTGCGCCCGATGGTGCAGCTCGACGGTGGCCGGTTCGCCACGTCGGACCTGAACGACCTGTACCGCCGCGTGATCAACCGGAACAACCGGCTCAAGCGGCTGATCGACCTCGGCGCGCCCGAGATCATCGTCAACAACGAGAAGCGGATGCTGCAGGAGGCCGTCGACGCGCTGTTCGACAACGGCCGTCGCGGGCGTCCGGTCACCGGCCCGGGCAACCGGCCGCTGAAGTCGCTGTCCGACCTGCTGAAGGGCAAGCAGGGCCGGTTCCGCCAGAACCTGCTGGGCAAGCGTGTCGACTACTCCGGCCGTTCGGTCATCATCGTCGGTCCGCAGCTGAAGCTGCACCAGTGCGGTCTGCCGAAGGACATGGCGCTCGAGCTGTTCAAGCCGTTCGTCATGAAGCGGCTGGTCGACCTGAACCACGCGCAGAACATCAAGTCCGCCAAGCGGATGGTGGAGCGCTCGCGGCCGCAGGTGTGGGACGTGCTCGAAGAGGTCATCACCGGCCACCCGGTGATGCTGAACCGTGCGCCGACCCTGCACCGCCTCGGCATCCAGGCCTTCGAACCGCAGCTGGTCGAGGGCAAGGCCATCCAGCTGCACCCGCTGGTCTGCGAAGCGTTCAACGCGGACTTCGACGGTGACCAGATGGCGGTGCACCTGCCGCTGTCGGCCGAGGCGCAGGCCGAGGCCCGGATCCTGATGCTGTCGGCGAACAACATCCTGTCGCCGGCGTCGGGCCGTCCGCTGGCCATGCCGCGGCTGGACATGGTCACCGGTCTGTTCCACCTGACCCGGCTGAACGAGAACGCCGAGGGCGCGGGCAACGCGTACTCCTCGCCCGCCGAGGCGATCATGGCGTTCGACCGCAAGGCGCTGAGCCTGCACGCCCCGGTCAAGATCCGCGTCATCGACCGGCAGCCGGCGAAGGCCGACGAGGCGGCGCTCGCGGAGAAGGGCTGGGAGCCGGGCAAGGCGTGGCTGGCCGAGACGACGCTGGGCCGCGTGCTGTTCAACGACCTGCTTCCGGCGGACTACCCGTTCATCAACGAGCCGATGCCGAAGAAGCGGCAGGCGGCCATCGTGAACGACCTCGCCGAGCGGTACTCGATGACGCAGGTCGCGCAGACGCTGGACAAGCTCAAGGACGCCGGTTTCTACTGGGCGACCCGCTCGGGCGTCACGGTCGCGATCTCGGACGTGCTGACCCCGGTCGGCAAGAAGGCCATTCTCGACGAGTACGAGGGCAAGGCCGACCAGGTCGAGAAGCGCTACCAGCGCGGTCAGCTGTCCCACGCCGAGCGCAACAACGAGCTCGTCAAGGTGTGGACGCAGGCGACCGAAGAGGTCCACAAGATCATGGAGACGGCGCTGCCGGACGACAACCCGATCGCCATGATCGTGAAGTCGGGCGCCGCCGGAAACATGACGCAGGTCCGTTCGCTGGCCGGGATGCGTGGTCTGGTGTCGAACCCGAAGGGTGAGTACATCCCGCGTCCGATCAAGGCGAACTTCCGTGAAGGCCTGTCGGTGGCGGAGTACTTCATCGCCACGCACGGCGCCCGGAAGGGTCTGGCGGACACGGCGCTGCGTACCGCCGACTCGGGTTACCTGACCCGTCGTCTGGTGGACGTCTCGCAGGACGTCATCGTCCGCGAGGTCGACTGCGGCACCACGCGCGGCATCATGATGCCGATCGGCGAGGACCTCGGCGACGGCAAGGTCGTGCGCGACCAGCACGTCGAGACCAGCGTGTACGCGCGGAACCTCGCGACGGACGCGGTGGACGCCAAGGGCAACGTCGTGCTGAACGCGGGCGACGACATCGGCGACCCGGCGCTGGACAAGCTCATCTCCAGCGGCATCACCAAGGTGAAGGTCCGCTCGGTGCTGACCTGCGAGTCGGCCGTCGGTGTGTGCGCGACCTGCTACGGCCGTTCGATGGCGACGGGCGAGCTCGTCGACGTCGGCGAGGCGGTCGGCATTGTCGCCGCCCAGTCGATCGGTGAGCCGGGCACGCAGCTGACGATGCGTACGTTCCACCAGGGTGGTGTCGCCGGTGACGACATCACGACCGGTCTGCCCCGTGTCACCGAGCTTTTCGAGGCTCGGGTGCCGAAGGGCAAGGCTCCGATCGCGGACGTCGACGGCCGCGTGCGGATCGAGGAGAGCGAGCGGTTCTGGAAGATCACCCTGATCCCGGACGACGGGTCGGAGGAGATCGTCTTCGACAAGCTGTCCAAGCGGCAGCGGCTCGCGAACACCCCGAACGGCCCGCTGGGCGACGGCGACCACGTCCACGTCGGCCAGCAGCTGCTCGAGGGCACGCCGGACCCGCACGAGGTCCTGCGCGTCATGGGCCCGCGCGAAGCGCAGATGCACCTCACGGACGAGGTCCAGAAGGTGTACCGGGCGCAGGGTGTGTCGATCCACGACAAGCACATCGAGGTCATCGTGCGGCAGATGCTGCGCCGCGTGACGATCATCGACTCCGGTGCCACGGACTTCCTGCCGGGCGAACTGCCCGAGCGGACGAAGTTCGAGGCGACGAACCGGGCCTCGGTCGCCGAGGGCGGCGAGCCGGCTTCGGGCCGTCCGGTGCTGATGGGCATCACGAAGGCGTCGCTGACCACGGACTCGTGGCTGTCGGCGGCTTCGTTCCAGGAGACCACGCGAGTCCTGACCGACGCGGCCATCAACGGCCGCAGCGACAAGCTCGTGGGCCTCAAGGAGAACGTCATCATCGGTAAGCTCATCCCGGCCGGTACTGGCATCAACAAGTACCGGAACATCCAGGTGCAGCCGACCGAGGAGGCGCGGGTCGCGGCGTACGCGATCCCGTCCTACGACGACGGTTACTACACCCCGGACGTGTTCGGTTCGGGCACCGGCGCCGCGGTTCCGCTGGACGACTACGACTTCGGTCGCGACTTCCGCTGAACCTCGCGTAGCTGAACGAAAAGCCCCCGGTCCTCGTGACCGGGGGCTTTTCGTCGCGGTGCTCCGATGGCTTACATTCGCGCGCGTGGCTGACGTCGCGGGCGTTCACGGACAACTTCTCGGATCTCTCCAACGCAAGGGCTACCAGTTCGAGTTCCGTTGCGAGCGCTGCGGAAACGGGTACCGCTCGGCGTTCCAGCGGGACGCGATGGAGACCGGGCGCGGCATGTTGCGCGCGGTGGGCTCGTTCTTCGGCGGGACGCTGCAGCAGCTGAGCAGCTCCGCGGACCAGTGGAAATACGACCGCGCGACGAACTCGTCGGCGAAGGACCGGGCGCTGACCGCGGCGGTCGAGGAGATCACCCCGCGCTTTCGCCAGTGCCGCGGCTGCGGCGACTGGATGTGCGCGGATCAGTGCTGGAACGAGGAAATCGGCCAGTGCCTGCGCTGTTCGCCGATCGTGGCGGAGGAGATCTCTCGCGCAGGCGGCGGCGCAGCGGGACCAGATCTGGGACCAGGCGCGCGAGAAGAACTGGACCAAGGACCTGGGCACCCGCGCGAAACTCACCTGCCCGGACTGCGGCCTGAAGGTGAACGGCGGGAAGTTCTGCACGGGGTGCGGGAGTTCACTGGCCCCGACTGTCCATTGTGGAGAATGCGGCAAGGAAGCCAAGGCGGGAGCGGTGTTCTGCGCGGATTGCGGGCACCGGCTCTGACCGCTCCGGGCGCGGCCGGGGGTCCCAGCCGCGCCCGTTCCCCTTACATGTCCAGGTTTTCCTTGGTTTCCTTCGCCGTGTGATCCCCGGCCTCGTCGCTCGCGCCCTCGGACTTGGTGATGTCCCGGGTGTTGCTGATCGTCTTGTCGACGAAGTCGAACGCACCCTTGCCGACGTAGGACGAGCCCTTGCTCAGGTCGCTCGGGTTCACGCCGATGACCTGCTTGATCGCCTCGCCCGGCGCGTTCTTCAGCGCGTCGACCGTCGCGGTGCCGAAGGCGCTCGCCCTGGTTCCGGAGGCGGCGGCGAACGCGCCGTCGATCGCCTTTTCCGTGCCGGGGGTGATCCGGGCCCCGGACGGCGTGAGTTTCGAGCCCTGTTTGATCATCTCGTCGGCCCATTTGGCGAGGAACGTCAGGAACTTCTCGATCAGCTGGCCGAGTTTGCCGAGGTGGCTGGTGACCCGGCTGACCGTGCTGGCCACGCGGGCGACCGAGGCTGTCATCGCGGCGGCGACCGACGAGCCGAGGCTGACGACGGAGGCGGCGAGCGCGGGCAGCCACAGGTAGATGAGCCAGCTGACCAGTTCGGAGATCAGGGCCTTGACGACCTCTTCGATGACGGTCATGACCATCGACCACATCTGCAGGGTCTCGGCGACCGCGCCCGCGCTGGAGCCGATGCCCTTGATGCCCTCGGAGAACTGGGCGAGCGCCTTCTTCGCGGCGTCGCCGCCCTCGCCCTGCCAGTCCTTGAGCGCCTCGTCGCCTTCCTTGACGAAGTTGTCGGCCAGGGTGACGAAGCCCTTGCCGATCTCGACGAAGTTGCCGGAGGCTTCCTTGAGGGCGGGACCGTCGCCGGTGACGAAGTGCAGGGCGTCCTGCAGCGGCTGGATCAGTTCGATCAGCATGTTCAGGCCGTTGCTGACCAGCCAGCCGACCGGGTCGAGCGCGAAGCTCGCGAGGTCGACCGCCGCGCCCGCGACGAAGCCGGCGCCGTCCTGCACCAGCTGTCCGCTGGCGGAGGCGAAGTCGCCGAAGCTCTTGGCGTCGCCGTAGTTGTCGATGGCACCGGAGATCGTGTTGACGCCCTTGCCCACGAACGGCGTCTTCTTGGCCGCTTCGAGCGCGTCGTGGCCGAACCCGTCTTCGTGCTTGATCTTTACGCCGTCGGCGACGCTGTCCTGTCCCATGAGTTCCCCTCGCTCAGAGCGGTCCGTCGATCTTCGCGTCGAACTTGCCGAAGGTCATGACGGTGTCCTTCTCGTGCCCGTCGTAGATCTCCGCGGCTTTGCCGAGCTTTTCCTGAAACACCTCGACGCCGCTCTTCATGGCCTCGAGCAGCTGCTTGAGTTCTTCGAGTTTGCCCGTGTAGGTCTGCTTGGCGACCAGCCCGATCAGGCCCCACGATTTGTCGCCCACGTCTGCCTGGCCCACGAGGTTGCCGAACTTGCCCGCCTCGCTCTTGTAGTTGTCGAGTCCGGTCGAGTACTTCGTGATGGCGGTCGTGACGACGCTGTGGGTCATCGGTGGTCCTCCTCGTCGTTGAACAAGTTCTTGAGGAACTGGTCGCCCGCCGAAGCGGAAGGCGGCGGCGGAGCGGCCTGCGCCGGCTGCTGCTGGGTGCGAAGCAGGTCGTTGTTCGCGAAGTCCTCCTCGTCGCGAACCGGCGTCGCCGGCCGCTGCGGCTGCGCCTCCGGGAGGTTGGACTCCAATTCCTCCACCGTGGTTCCCATGCCCGCGGCTTGTGCTTCGAGAACTTGTTCGGACACGTTCAGCCCGAAGGCCGTGCCCACGTGCTCGTCGACGATCCCGGCCTGCTTGCGCGCGGATTCGGCGACGGCCTGGTGCAGCGTCGCCAGGATCGTGGACGCCAGCTGGTCCGGCTGCTGGCGGAGCGCGTCCGGGGAGAGCCGGAGGTCCTTGACCGAACCGCTGGGGCCCGCGACCACGGTGACCGACCGGTCCGGCGACATCACCTGAGCTTCGAGCGCGCTCAGTTCCTCCTGCATGTCGCCGACCTTCGCGAACTGCGCCTCGGCCTGTTTGAGCTTCGTCTGGAACTTCTCGAACTCCGCGACGAGTCGGTCCATCTCTTCGGACACGGCGGTCACACCTTCCCCTGCACCTCACTGATGCCGGGGATTATGCCGCTTCTGTCGCCTTCGTGCTTCAAGAGTGCGGAATCCGGGGCGGATGATCACCGCAGGTCAGCAAACCGGGCGTGCTCAGGACGGGGGTCGTCCGACGTCGACCTGCCGGGATTCCCGGCTCTCGCGCAGGACGCGGACCCGGCGCGGCGCTTTCGGCCGGAAGATCATCTTGAAGAACAGCAGCCCCAGCGCGACCGGGACCAAAGCGGCCAGGATGGTCAGCGCGACGGCGTCGTTGCTCTGGAACACCGGGTGCCACCAGATCGGCCCGATCCGCACCGGGACGACGTCGCCGCGGTCCGGCAGGTGGCCGAGGTGCCAGGTCGTAAGGACTTCTCGGGTCCGGCCGTCGTCCTGATACGTCCCGCGGACCGCGGGGGATTGGCTGTCGCAGATCTGGGTGCGGTTGAGCCCGCAGGAACGACCGGGATCGCCAGGGGTGGAATCGACGACGGTGAGCTGGACCTCGGTGGCGAGACCGGCGGCCGCGGCCACGCTGTTGGCGATCGGCAGCAGACCGCCCACCACCATGGCCCCGGCGAGCAGCGAGCGCGTCAGCACCGTCGTCGGCGCGAGCGGCTGCCGGTCCATCGCTTCGCGGTAGCGGTTCACCCGGTTCCGCACGAAGCCGCGGTGCTGCCCGAACCACAGGTCGTAGCCGGTTTCGGCACGGGCGGTCACGCGGGAGAACTCGGTGTCCCGCCAGAGGTTCGGCGCTACGGCCGCGGCGAAGATCGCGAGGTGGCGGGCGTTGCCGAGCAATCGGTCTTCGTTCAGCCCGTCCGCTTCCACGGTCCAGAGGGCGTCGCGGTCGAACACGACTTCGTGGACTCGGAACCATAAATCGTCGAGGATCAGCTCGCGCACTTCCGGGGTGAGCACCTTGGCGGCGAACTCCGGATCCTCGGTCGTGACCTCGAACCGCCGGTCGAATTCCGGGTCCACCGCGACCTTTTCCAGCTCTTCGCGGGTTTTCGGCGTGCCGACCTGGATCCGGGTGATCCGGGCGTCTTCGAACGGGGTGGCGTGATCCGGTTCGAACGCTCCGACGCGCGGGGTGATCCGCAGCGCCGGGCTGTCCGGGACCCGGACTTCGGTCATCGTGTAGATGCCGCCGATGCGATCAGCGACGCGGTCGGCCGCGGAACCGCGATCAGTGAGCGGGTACTCGACGCCGAGCAGCCGATGCCCTTGGTGTTCGAGTTCGACCAGCCGGCGCGGCGACAGGCCGTCCTGTCGGTCGAACGCCACGGTGCGCCCATGCTGGGGAAGGACTCCGAACGTTGCCGCTTCGGTGGTGCCGAGGCGACGCAGCCGGCCACGCTGCCGCGCGGATTGCCAGAGCACGAAGGCGATGAAGGCCACCGGCAACGCGATCCACACCGCCAGCGGCGCGCGCACGTCCATGCTGACCGCGAACCAGGTCAGGGTCGTGCCGAGGAAGGCCAGGCCGCAGGCGATGTTGCTGATCGCCGAGGTGACCGTGCCGCCGCCCTCGGTCCGGCCCGCGATCCAGAGCAGCACGAACGCGGTCAGGTAGCCGACAGCGATGTACCAGGGGAACGGGTCTGCCATTGAGCGGATTATGCCGTTTCGGTCCGGTTCGCGCCGTCGGGTCGTGGTGCCGTCGTTGCCCAGCGGGCGGAAGTTCCCGGCACATGGTCACGAAAAGGTAACGAACATATCGGGCGAACGGCGCCGCCCTGGACTCTGAAGCGCCGTACATAGTTTGGGCCGAACGGAGCATCGCAGGTCAGCGCCGCCGCTCTCGGCGGTCGCGCGCGCAGGGCCGGGCAAGTCGGCCCAGTTCGTGGGATATTCACCCCTTCGGTCGACGTTCCCACGATTGATCACCGCATTGACAGTGCGTGCGGTTCGCCAGAGTATTTCGCGCATGTCCTTTCCGGTTGCCCTGGTGTGGCGCCTGCACGTTGATCTGCGCCAGCAGGCCAGCGCGCTGTGTAGGAATTCCTGACCTTTTCTCCCGGCCGCGCTTGGCTGGCTGATTTCTCTTGCCCCGCAACGGGTTTCGCAGGCCCGAGGGGATAAACGCTTTCCTCGTTCCGGGTGGGTTTCGTGCTGCCCGCGGAACGGGGAAAGAAGTGCCTTCGCGGGCGCTTCACGGGAACACAAACAGGGAGACACAATGCGATTCAGCTCCTCCTCGGGCGCCCCGCCCCGATGGCGGAAAGCGCTGACCGTCGCCGGCGCGGTCGCGCTCGCGATCGGCGCGGTGACCTATACCGGGTCCACCACCAGCGCCTACGCCGACGTCCAAGTGGTCACCGACGCCAAAACCGCGTCCGACGGCAAGCAGTACTGGGTGCAGAACCACCTGGTCAGCAAAGATCTTGCCGCGCAAGCGCGTTCCGCCGACGGCACGCCGAAGAAGTGGCTGCTGGTCTGGGCGGGCGACGAGAACATCGCCGACACCGCGGTGAAGGACGTCAAAAACCTGCCGGGTTCGCTCGGCGGCGGCCTCGGAAAAATCAAGAATGCCTTGCCCGGCCCCGATTTCCTCGCGGTGATCGACGCGACGCAGGGCTCGCCGACGTACGGCAAGGTGGTGAACACCGCGACAGTCGGGCCGCTCGTCGAGAACGAGCCGCACCATATGCAGTACGTGTGGCACAAGGGCGACACGATCTACGCTGGCGCGTTGTTCGCCGCGGCGACGTACGCGTTCGACGTCAGTGCGTTGCCACAGTTGAAACTCAAGGGCATCAGCCTGCCGACGCAGACGCTCGGTGGGTCTGTGCCGGACGCGTACTGGGTGTTGAAGGACGGCACCGCGTACGGCACTTACATGGGCGGTCCGGTCGTGCCCGGTCCGTACGCGTATCAGGACGGTTCCACGCAGATCGGCAACGGCTTCGCCGGTAGCCCGGGCGAGGTCGTGCACTTCGACCAGAACGCGCAGGTGCTGTCGCAGAATCCGGCGGCGACCCCGCAGGGCGACAACGCGAAGCTGTGCGACAACCTGCCGCAGCTGGGCAAACCGTCCTGCGCGAACCCGCACGGCGTTCAGGCGCGCGAGGATCTCAACACTCTCGTCACCAGTGACTACGCCGAACCGCGCAACATCATCCTCGACCCGGTGAAGCAGCCGTCGCCGTATCTGCGCCGTCCGACGATCCGCACCTGGGACATCTCCGACCGCAATCACCCGAAGCTGAAGGCGGTGTCCTACCTGCAGGACGGCCCGCGGGCGAACCCGGCGGACCCGCTGCACTCGGAAAGCCGCGCGGTCATGGAGACCACGGTGACGAACCAGCCCGGGCACAAGGGCGCGTTCGCCGAGACGATGCAGGGCGGCGCGATCTTCTACACGCCGGACATCACGGCGAAGGATCCGCACTGGATCGAGGTGTTCGACGACGGCACCGCGGGCAAGCCGATCTACGCGCAGAACGACTCCAACGGGGCCAGCTCCAACGGCGGCTGGCTGCAGACCAGCCCGGACGACCGGTTCCTGTACCACGCGGTGCAGGGCAGGCAGAAGGGCGCGCTCGGCCCGGACGACCCCGGCACCACCGGCGGCGTGTACGTGCTCGACATCCAGAAGCTGGTCGCGGCGGGCGACAAGGTCGAGGACATCAAGGGCCGCGTCGACACCTTGGAGAAGGCGCAGCAGGGCGGCGGGGGAGACCTGCCGACCGTGGTCGGCTCCGCGCCGATCAACCCGGGCGTGCCCGGGGCTGGTCCGCACTGGGGCGCGTACGACAACTTCGCGCTCGGCGAGGACGGTTTCTACCACGAAACCACGCAGCCGCAGCACATCGCGGTGTCGAACTACTTCGTCGCACGGTCCGGTTTGGACGGTGACCACAAGGTCAACCTGCTGAACCTGTCGCCGGACGGGAAGGTCGCGGTCGATCAGAACTTCCGCGACGAGTTCACCGGGCAGGTCGGTCTCAACTTCAACCGGAAGTCGTGGCCGCACGGGGACTTCGGCAACGCCAAGCCGCACTCCGAACTGTTCGTGGTCGCCGACCAGAACGTGAAGTAACTCCCGCTGGACGCGTGCCGTGAAGGACTCCTTGGGGGAATCAGATTCCCCCAAGGGGCCCTTCACGGCACCGGCCCCGAGGACAAGTCCGGAAGGTCTCCATGGATCACCACGTCACTCCGGTCGCCACCGGATCGTCCGGTGTGGACAGTGCCGCGCTGGTGCTGCGGCTGATACTGCTGCTGGCGACGGCGTTCCTCGCCGGTACCGGGATTTTGCGTCCGCTCGTCGGTCCGCTGCCGCGCAAGCTGTGGCTCGCCACCGGCGTGCTGGGTGTGGGTTCGGCGGTGCTGGCCGCGGTGTCGGCGGCGACGGTCGAGGTCAACCTGGTCGCACTGATCGTCCACGTCGTGCTCGCGCTGGCGGTGCCGGTGCTGCTGCGGTGGCCTTCGGTGGGTCGTTGGGCTTCGCTCGCGCTGGTCGTGCTCGTGGTGCTGGAAACCTCCGTCGACGGCTCGGGGATCTCCTTCGCCATCGACACCGTGTACGTCGCCGCGGCCGCGCTGTGGTTCGGCGTGACGCTGCTGTCGGCGTGGGTGCCGGTGGAGCAATGGCGCCCGACGCCGTTGCGCGTTGGTCCGCTTTCGGTCAGTCTCGCCGGACTGTTGACGCTCGCGGGCGTCGTGCAGCTCGGCATCTCCGGGGTCGCCTTTGACCGACGGCTGTACGAAACGCTCTTCGGCATCTCGCTGATCGTGGTGGTCCTGCTGCCCGCAGCAGTGACCGTAGTGGCGGCGATCTTGTTTTCTCGCAACGCTTCCACTCGCGGTTACCGTTACGGCGTCGCCGGTGTTGCGCTTGGTTTCGTCGCGTGGAGTGCGCTTGCCGCGGTGCCGCAGCCCGGACCGTTGCCAGTCCCCGGAGTGCCGGTGCTGGCCGACGCGACAGTCGGCGGCGCGACCGTGCCGGTGCTGGTCAGTCCACACCGGCCCGGGCGCAATCTCGTGCACTTCCCGGCGAGCGCGGGCACGGATCTGTCCGCTGGCGTCGAGGGCGGGATCGTAACCACGGCGGCGACGCGGGCCGGCGCGGAAGGCAGCTGGGCCGAGGTCGACCTTCCGGCCGGACGCAGCACTCTCGTGGTGCACAAGGGCGACGCGACCACCACGGTCGACGTCGACGCGGGTAACGAAGCGGGCCCATCGGTTTCGGACGCCGACGCACCGGAATGCGCGGAAGCCGCACTCGGCGGTCTGGTGGCGGCGAAACGCGACGTGCTCACCAGCTGTCCGGCAGAAGCGCTGTCACCGGAGGACCGCGGTTCGCTGGTGAAGCTGGTCGAGTTTCTCGCCTCACGGAAGCCGTCGGCGATCACGTTGGTCGAAGACAAATCGCCGCGTGGGGTGCGGGCCGCGCAGCTCGTCCGCGAAACCGCCGCGCGCGTCGGTCTGCCGGTGCGCCCGGACGCCGCGGCGGACACCGCGCTGGTGGTCGTCTCCGGCTGGAGCGACGGGTACCTCGCGATGAGCCGCGCCGCCGAATCGCAGCGGCTCAAACCGACCCATCAGTTCGGCCTGTACCTCGCGCCGTGGCTGCTCAACGGGCCCATCGTGAACACCGTGGCCAGCGCGGCTTTGCCACTGCGCTTCGACCCGCGCGACCAGCTCGCGGTGAGCTACGCGGTGGCCGTCGGCAACAGCTTCGGCGGGGAAAGCCCGTCGCTAGGCGGTTTCCGGACCTGGCTTGGTCCACAGTGGACAGCGGTGAACGGCGAGGTGCAGCTGTTCGCGGCCGCGCAGGTCAACGCGATGCCGATGTACCCGAACGAACCGCACGCGCCCGGCATGCAGGCCGCGCGCGACTACGCCGGGCAGTGGATCCCCGACGGAACCATCGTCCCGATCAGCGGCGCGCTCCGCTGACCGCAGTTCCCCGCAGTTCCCCGAAGAAAGGAAAACCCTGATGAAACGCATTGCCGCCCGGATCCTGCTGCCGCTCGCCGCGGCCGGGGCGTTCGCCGGATTCGCCGGGGGAGTGGCCAATGCCGCCACCCCGGAGACGTCCGCCGCCGGTCAGCCCGCCGCGGGTCCATCGGCTGCGGGTCAGTCCTCCGCTGGTCAGTCGGCTGCTGGTCAGTCGGTCGCTGGTCTGCCCGCTGGCCTGCCTTCGTTGCCGACCGGCGGTTCGCCCTCGCTCCCGACGGGCGGGCTGCCGTCCCTTCCGACTGGTGGCCTGCCGTCCCTCCCGACCGGCGGCCTGCCCTCGCTGCCGTCCCTGCCGAACCTGTCCGCCCCGGGCCTGCCCGGCGTCCCGGGCGCACCGACCGGCGGCGGCCCGTCGGTCTGGGTCGTTCCCGGTCTCGACGCGGGCAGTCTCCTCGGCCCGACCACCCCGGCCCCGGCCCAGCTCCTCGCGCCGGTGTTCCACCTCGTCACCGCCGTTTCCTGAGCCGTCGTTTCCTGAGCACAGAAGGAGAAGCCCGTGAAAAAGACCGTCGTCCGAGCCATCGCCGCCACCGCGCTCGCCGGAGCCGCGGTGCTCGGCGCCGCCGCGCCCGCGCTGGCCGCCGCGCAGGACCAGCCCGGTGTCACCGTCGTCGACGAGCCGGACACGTCGAACCTGAACAACATCTGGACGTTCGCGCCGCTGGGCGTCCCGGTGCTGGGCCTGATCCAGTCGCTGAACGGCGTCCCCGGCCGGATCCTGCCCGGCTGACCCCGTCTCCGCCGGTGGTTCCCCTCGTCCCCGGGAACCGCCGGCGGTCCCGGAAAGAAGGAACATGGACAGACAACTGATCGGCCGGCTCGCGATCGCCGGGATAGCAGTGGTCGCCGTCGCCGCGGTAGTAGTGATCCTCGGCGACGACCCCGCGCCCGCTCCGGCGGCCGTCTCCGCGCCCACGACCTCAGTGCCGCAGCGCGCCCCAGACCGCACGGTGACCCGCACCCTGCCCCCGACGACGTCCACCGCACCGGCCGCACCCGCTCCGTCCAGCCGGCAGATCACCTACGAGCTCGCCGGCTCCGGCACCGCCACCGTGGTCTACGACGACAACGGCCTCGGCCTGGTGCACCAGGAGCTGTCGGTGCCCTTGCCCTGGAGCAAGACCCTGACCTGGCCGAAGACAGCCGTCCCGCCGACCGTGCAGCTGATGGGCCAGTCGAGCGGCCCGGTCGAATGCCGGGTGTCGGTGAACGGCGTGCTGGCGCGGTCCGCGAAGGCCGCGGACGGCGAGGTCGCCAGCTGTGCGGGACGGCTCAGCTGAGGTCTTTGGAGAACCAGTGCTCGGCGTACTGGTCGTCGTTGAACGCCTCGATCTCCGCGTAGCCCATCGACGCGTACAGCGCTCGTGCCTCGACCAGATCGTCCCGGGTGTCGAGCCGCATCCGGGCCGAACCCAGTCGCTTCGCCGCCTCTTCGGCCGCTGTGACGATCAGCTTGCCGCCGCCGTGCCCGCGATGCTCCGGGCGCACGTACACCTTCGTCAACGCGCTCAGGCCCGGCTCGACCATCCGGACTCCTGCACAACCGGCTGGTTTTCCGTCTCGATAGGCCATCAGGAACGCTCCCGTCGGCGAGACGAGGCCGTCGCTGGGCTCGTCGGCCAGCGCCGCGTCCACCTCGGCGGGCGTGGCCGGACGGCCGTGATACCGCGACGCCAGTTCGTCCATGTACTCGCGCAGGATCGCCGTCGCGTCGGGGTGTTCGGCCGGGATTTCGCTGATCTTCCAGTCCACGTCCCTCATCTTGGGGAGTCCGTCCACCGATTTCCCCGGCAGGTACCGTGCAGACCGGCAGGGGAACCGAACGAGGAGGCGACATGGACGGCAGCGAGAAGGTCGACCAGCCGGGGGACAAGAAGACCGGCGGCAGCCATGCCGCGCCGGAGGGGGCTGGAGTGCACCCGCTGATCGATCTGTCGCGCGACCCCAACCCGGGCAAGCCCGACCACGCGAAGCCGGACGAGGACTGACCCGCGGCCCGGCCCGGCGGGTGCACGCCGCCGGGCCGGGTTCGCGGCTCCCGCCCAGCCCTGAGGCGGGCACCGTCTCCGGTGAGGTGATTGTCACCCCGGGCGCGGTCCATTGTGGAACACCCAGCGGCTCTTCTTCTTGCCGCGGAAGAATTTCTCTCGCGTTCTTAACGCCGTCTCGAGTCCCGTCCGTCATGCCGGGAGCCGACGGCGAAGCCGGGGCGCGATCGTGCCCGGCACGGGTCCATTCATTGGTCGCCGCGTCCCGCCATGCGAACCCGAGTGCGCTCTGACCGCGGGAACCCGCCCGGGAATAGCGTCCCGGAGACCGGCGTTCTCCCCTCTCGGGAAGTCCCGCGCGGCGCCGTCCCAAGGCCCCGATCTGGGGTTACGATGACCGGTCGGCGACCGTAGCGACCCCCCGCCCGGACCGCTCCGCGAGTGGACGGGTATCTTTGGAGACCGTGCCCGGCAGGCGTCGGGCCGCTCCGCGTGCCGTTGGGCATGAGCGGGGTGCTTTTGCACCCGGTTCACCAGCCTCGCCACGTGGGGTTCCGACGGAAAATCCCTCCGGGAAGTTACCGGTCGAGAGACCGTGACGCGGGCCGACACGCCCGACCGCGGGGACCGGTGAAGACACGAAGAAGCAAGATCACGACAGGAAGCTGGTCCATTGCCCACGATCCAGCAGCTGGTCCGCAAGGGCCGCCAGGACAAGGCTGCCAAGCAGAAGACCGCGGCCCTCAAGGGGAGCCCGCAGCGTCGTGGCGTGTGCACCCGCGTGTACACCACGACTCCCAAGAAGCCGAACTCGGCCCTGCGCAAGGTTGCTCGTGTGAAGCTGACCAGCGGTATCGAGGTCACCGCGTACATCCCGGGCGAAGGCCACAACCTGCAGGAGCACTCCATGGTGCTCGTGCGCGGTGGCCGGGTTAAGGACCTGCCGGGTGTTCGCTACAAGATCATCCGCGGTTCGCTCGACACCCAGGGTGTGAAGAACCGTAAGCAGGCGCGCAGCCGGTACGGCGCGAAGAAGGAGAAGAGCTAATGCCTCGCAAGGGTCCGGCGCCGAAGCGGCCGCTGATCTCCGACCCCGTCTACGCCTCCCCGCTGGTCACCCAGCTGGTGAACAAGGTGCTGAAGGACGGCAAGCGGTCCCTGGCCGAGCGCATTGTCTACGGCGCTCTCGAAGGCGCTCGCGAGAAGACCGGCACCGACCCGGTCGTCACGCTGAAGCGCGCGCTCGACAACGTGAAGCCCACCATCGAGGTGAAGAGCCGCCGCGTCGGTGGCGCCACCTACCAGGTGCCGATCGAGGTCAAGCCCGGCCGCTCCACCACGCTGGCGCTGCGCTGGCTGGTCTCCTTCTCGCAGGCCCGCCGCGAGAAGACGATGATCGAGCGGCTGCAGAACGAGCTGCTGGACGCGAGCAACGGCCTTGGCGCCAGCGTCAAGCGTCGCGAAGACACGCACAAGATGGCCGAGTCGAACAAGGCCTTCGCGCACTACCGCTGGTGATGACCGCCCGGCTGCCGATAGAAGCCATGCCGGGCCCCACGTTCGAGACAGGGGAACATTCTCGTGGCACGTGAAGTGCTGACCGACCTCAACAAGGTCCGCAACATCGGCATCATGGCGCACATCGACGCCGGTAAGACCACCACCACCGAGCGGATCCTGTTCTACACCGGGATCAACTACAAGCTCGGCGAAGTCCACGACGGCGCCGCCACGATGGACTGGATGGAGGAGGAGCAGAAGCGGGGCATCACCATCACCTCGGCTGCGACCACCACCTTCTGGAACGACTACCAGATCAACCTGATCGACACCCCCGGGCACGTCGACTTCACCGTCGAGGTGGAGCGCAACCTGCGGGTGCTCGACGGCGCGGTCGCCGTCTTCGACGGCAAGGAAGGCGTCGAGCCGCAGTCCGAGCAGGTCTGGCGGCAGGCGGACAAGTACGACGTCCCGCGCATCTGCTTCGTCAACAAGATGGACAAGCTGGGTGCGGACTACTACTACACCCTGCAGACCATCTCGGACCGTCTCGGCGTCCGGCCGCTGGCCATCCAGCTGCCGATCGGCGCGGAGAACGACTTCGAGGGCGTCATCGACCTGGTCCGGATGAAGGCCCTGGTCTGGCGCGGCGAGGTGCAGAAGGGCGACGACTACTCCGTCGAGGACATCCCGGCCGAGCTGGCCGACCGCGCGGCCGAGTACCGCGAGAAGCTGATCGAGGCCGTCGCCGAGACCGACGACGCGCTGATGGAGAAGTTCCTCGAGGGCGAGGAGCTGACCCAGGACGAGATCAAGGGCGGCATCCGCCACCTGGTCGTCACCCGCGAGGCGTTCCCGGTGCTCGCCGGCTCCGCGTTCAAGAACAAGGGCGTGCAGCCGATGCTGGACGCGGTCATCGACTACCTGCCGTCGCCGCTGGACGTGCCGCCGGTCGAGGGTCTGCTGCCGGACGGCGAGACCCCGGTCACCCGGCACGCGACGACCGAGGAGCCGTTCTCCGCGCTCGCGTTCAAGATCGCCGCGCACCCGTTCTTCGGCAAGCTGACCTACATCCGGGTCTACTCGGGCAAGGTCGCCTCCGGCGCCCAGGTCGTCAACGCGACCAAGGAGCGCAAGGAGCGCATCGGGAAGATCTTCCAGATGCACTCCAACAAGGAGAACCCGGTCGACGAGGCCCTGGCCGGCCACATCTACGCGGTCATCGGCCTGAAGGACACCACCACTGGTGACACCCTCGCCGACGCGCAGAACCCGGTCGTGCTCGAGTCCATGACCTTCCCGGACCCGGTCATCAAGGTGGCCATCGAGCCGAAGACCAAGGCCGACCAGGAGAAGCTCTCCCTGGCGATCCAGAAGCTGGCCGAGGAAGACCCCACGTTCCAGGTCAACCTGGACGAGGACACCGGTCAGACGATCATCGCGGGCATGGGCGAGCTGCACCTCGAGGTGCTGGTCAACCGGATGAAGTCCGACTACAAGGTCGAGGCGAACATCGGCAAGCCGCAGGTCGCCTACCGCGAGACCATCAAGAAGACCGTGGACAAGCTCGACTACGTCCACAAGAAGCAGACCGGTGGTTCCGGCCAGTTCGCGAAGGTCATCGTGAAGCTGGAGCCGCTCGAGCGCACCGACGGTGCTCTCTACGAGTTCGACAACAAGGTCACCGGTGGCCGCGTGCCGCGGGAGTACATCCCGTCGGTCGACGCGGGCGCACAGGACGCCATGCAGTACGGCGTGCTGGCCGGCTACCCGCTCGTCGGGTTGAAGTTCACCTTGTTGGATGGCGCGTACCACGAGGTCGACTCTTCCGAGATGGCGTTCAAGATCGCCGGTTCCATGGCGATGAAGGAAGCCGCGAAGAAGGCCGGCCCGGTCATCCTCGAGCCGATGATGGCCGTCGAGGTCACGACTCCCGAGGACTACATGGGTGACGTGATCGGCGACCTCAACTCCCGCCGTGGCCAGATCCAGGCCATGGAGGAGCGCGCCGGTACCCGTGTCGTGAAGGCACTGGTCCCGCTGTCGGAGATGTTCGGCTACGTCGGCGACCTGCGGTCCCGTACCCAGGGCCGGGCGAACTACTCCATGGTGTTCGACTCCTACGCCGAGGTTCCCGCGAACGTCGCGAAGGAAATCATCGCGAAGGCGACGGGGGAGTAACTCCCCCACCGCGCGCGGGCATTAAGGAACTCTCCTGAACGTCCGCAGCAACGACGAAGGAACATTCGTGGGGCAGCAGCCACGCTGCCCCACGAGCACAACGCGAAATCAGTCCAGGAGGACATTCCAGTGGCGAAGGCGAAGTTCGAGCGGAGCAAGCCGCACGTCAACATCGGCACCATCGGTCACGTCGACCACGGCAAGACCACGCTGACCGCGGCGATCACCAAGGTTCTGCACGACGCGTACCCGGAGCTGAACGAGGCCCGTGCGTTCGACCAGATCGACAACGCGCCGGAAGAGAAGCAGCGCGGCATCACGATCAACATCTCGCACGTCGAGTACCAGACCGAGAAGCGTCACTACGCGCACGTGGACGCCCCCGGTCACGCCGACTACATCAAGAACATGATCACCGGTGCCGCGCAGATGGACGGCGCGATCCTGGTGGTCGCGGCGACCGACGGCCCGATGCCGCAGACCCGCGAGCACGTGCTGCTGGCCCGCCAGGTCGGCGTGCCCTACATCGTCGTGGCGCTGAACAAGGCCGACATGGTCGACGACGAGGAGATCCTCGAGCTCGTCGAGCTGGAGGTCCGCGAGCTGCTGTCCTCGCAGGAGTTCCCGGGCGACGACGCGCCGGTCGTGCGCGTCTCCGGCCTCAAGGCTCTCGAGGGCGACGAGAAGTGGGGCCAGGCGGTCCTCGAGCTCATGCACGCCGTCGACGACAACGTGCCGGACCCGGTCCGCGAGCTCGACAAGCCGTTCCTGATGCCGATCGAGGACGTCTTCACGATCACCGGCCGCGGCACCGTCGTGACCGGCCGCGTCGAGCGTGGCGTGGTCAACGTGAACGAAGAGGTCGAGATCGTCGGCATCCGCGAGAAGTCGACCAAGACCACCGTCACCGGTGTCGAGATGTTCCGCAAGCTGCTCGACACGGGCCAGGCGGGCGACAACGTCGGCCTCCTGCTGCGCGGCATCAAGCGCGAGGACGTCGAGCGCGGCCAGGTCGTCGTGAAGCCGGGCACCACCACCCCGCACACCGAGTTCGAGGGCCGGGTCTACATCCTGTCCAAGGACGAGGGCGGCCGGCACACGCCGTTCTTCAACAACTACCGCCCGCAGTTCTACTTCCGCACCACGGACGTGACCGGCGTCGTGACCCTCCCCGAGGGCACCGAGATGGTCATGCCGGGCGACAACACGGACATCAGCGTTGTGCTGATCCAGCCGGTCGCCATGGACGAGGGTCTGCGCTTCGCCATCCGCGAGGGTGGCCGGACCGTCGGCGCGGGCCAGGTTACCAAGATCAACAAGTGACGTCGGCGCCCTGAATTCGGGTCAATACACCCCCGAGTTCAGGGCGTCAACTCACGTGTGCGACACTATTCAGGTTGCTCGTCCTGGGGCGGCCGAATCCTTATCGGTTTTCAATCGACTGGGTTCCGGCCGCCCTGGTATGAGCGGCCACGGTCCGTGGAGCTCTTCCTTCGGGTGAGGCTAGCGGGCAAAGGCCAGTGGGGACGACCGCGGTGCTTGTTCAGACCAGGTCGGCCCGCGGCCTCCTCACGTAAGAGGAAGACCAGGCAAGACGACGATCCTTAGGGATCCGTCTGTGCGGCGGGCGCGACACGCCCGACCGCGTGGACCGGGGACAGGGCCGTTGAACTGCTGAAACCCGGGCTCCGGCCCAGGTTGACGAGACAAAGCGGCACGAGACGACAAGGAACGCAGCCACCATGGCGGGACAGAAGATCCGCATCCGGCTCAAGGCCTACGACCACGAGGCGATCGACACCTCGGCGCGCAAGATCGTGGAAACGGTCACGCGCACCGGCGCCCGTGTTGTCGGGCCGGTGCCGCTGCCTACCGAGAAGAACGTTTACTGCGTCATCCGCTCGCCGCACAAGTACAAGGACTCGCGCGAGCACTTCGAGATGCGCACGCACAAGCGTCTGATCGACATCCTCGACCCGACGCCGAAGACGGTCGACGCGCTCATGCGCATCGACCTCCCGGCGAGCGTCGACGTCAACATCCAGTAAGCGTTGGGCGAGCGGCGGAGATAAGAACTCATGTCTGACAGGCAAATGAAGGGCATCCTGGGCACCAAGCTCGGCATGACCCAGGTCTTCGACGAGCAGAACCGGGTCGTCCCGGTCACTGTCGTCAAGGCCGGTCCGAACGTGGTGACCCAGGTCCGGACCACCGACAAAGACGGCTACGCGGCCGTGCAGCTGGCGTTCGGCGCGATCGACCCGCGCAAGGTGAACAAGCCGCGCACCGGCCACTTCGACAAGGCGGGCGTGACCCCGCGCCGGCACGTCGCCGAGCTGCGCACCACCGACGCCGAGACCTACGAGGTCGGCCAGGAGATCACCGCCGAGGTGTTCGAGGCCGGCACTTCGGTCGACGTGACCGGTACCAGCAAGGGCAAGGGCTACGCGGGTGTCATGAAGCGCCACGGCTTCAAGGGCCAGGGCGCGAGCCACGGCGCGCAGGCCGTGCACCGCAAGCCGGGTTCCATCGGCGGCTGCGCCACGCCCGGCCGCGTGTTCAAGGGCCTGCGGATGGCGGGCCGGATGGGTAGCGACCGGGTCACCACGCAGGGCCTGACCGTGCACGCGGTGCGTGCCGAGGACGGCCTGCTGCTGATCAAGGGCGCGGTGCCCGGTCCCAAGGGCGGCCTGCTGTTCGTGCGCAGTGCCGCGAAGGGTGGAAACTGACGATGACGAACGTCGAGCTGAAGACTCCGGCCGGTAAAGCCGACGGCACCGTCGAGCTCCCCGGGGAGATCTTCGACGTGCAGGCCAACGTCGCGCTGATGCACCAGGTCGTGGTGGGCCAGCTGGCCGCCGCGCGCCAGGGCACGCACGACACGAAGACCCGCGGTGAGGTCTCCGGTGGCGGCAAGAAGCCGTACCGGCAGAAGGGCACCGGTCGCGCCCGCCAGGGTTCGACCCGCGCGCCGCAGTTCGCCGGCGGTGGCGTCGTGCACGGCCCCACGCCGCGCGACTACACCCAGCGCACCCCGAAGAAGATGAAGGCCGCCGCTCTGCGTGGCGCCCTCTCCGACCGGGCTCGCGCCGGCCAGCTGCACGTCCTGACGGAACTGGTCACCGGCGAGAAGCCGTCGACCAAGACCGCCAAGACGGCGATCGCCGCCGCGACCCAGGCCAAGCGCGTTCTCGTGGTCCTGCACCGCGACGAGGAGCTCGCCTGGGTGTCCGCGCGGAACCTGCCGTACGTGCACCTGATCTGGGCTGACCAGCTCAACACCTACGACGTCCTGGTCAACGACGACGTCGTGTTCACCAAGGCCGCCTACGACGCGTTCGTGGCAGGCCCCGTCCGCGGGAAGGTCGTCAAGGCCCTCGCGCGTTCGAGCGAGGTTTCGGAAGGGAGTGACGAGAAGTGAGCTCGGTCGCCATTCCGGACCCCCGCGACATCCTGCTCGCGCCGGTGATCTCCGAGAAGTCCTACGGACTGCTCGAGGACCACAAGTACACGTTCATCGTCCGTCCGGACGCCAACAAGACCCAGATCAAGATCGCGGTCGAGAAGGTGTTCGGCGTGAAGGTCGTCAGCGTCAACACGGCCAACCGCCAGGGCAAGCGGAAGCGGACTCGTACCGGCTTCGGCAAGCGCAAGGACACCAAGCGCGCCATCGTGACTCTTTCGCCTGAGAGCAAGGCGATCGAGATCTTCGGCGGACCCACCGCGTAAAGGACTGAGCTGACAATGGGCATCCGCAAGTACAAGCCGACGACCCCGGGTCGTCGCGGTTCGAGCGTCTCGGACTTCGCCGAGATCACCCGGTCCACGCCGGAGAAGTCGCTGCTGCGCCCGCTGAGCAAGACCGGCGGCCGCAACGCTTCGGGCAAGATCACCACCCGGCACAAGGGCGGTGGCCACAAGCGCGCCTACCGCGTGATCGACTTCCGTCGTCACGACAAGGACGGCGTGCCGGCCAAGGTCGCGCACATCGAGTACGACCCCAACCGCACCGCGCGCATCGCGCTGCTGCACTACGCCGACGGCGAGAAGCGCTACATCATCGCGCCGGAGAAGCTGAAGCAGGGCGACACGGTTGAGAACGGCCCCCGCGCCGACATCAAGCCGGGCAACAACCTGCCGCTGCGCAACATCCCGGTCGGCACCGTGATCCACGCGATCGAGCTCCGCCCCGGCGGCGGCGCGAAGATGGCCCGGTCCGCCGGCGCCCGCGTGCAGCTCGTCGCCAAGGACGGTCCCTACGCCCAGCTGCGTCTCCCCTCGGGCGAGATCCGCAACGTGGACGTGCGCAACCGCGCGACCGTCGGCGAGGTCGGCAACTCGGAGCACTCGAACATCAACTGGGGCAAGGCGGGCCGCAACCGCTGGCGCGGCAAGCGCCCGACTGTCCGTGGTGTCGTGATGAACCCGGTCGACCACCCGCACGGCGGTGGCGAGGGCAAGACGTCCGGTGGTCGCCACCCGGTGAACCCGAACGGCAAGCCCGAAGGCCGCACTCGCAAGAGCAAGCCGTCCGACAAATTGATCGTCCGCCGCCGGCGTACCGGCAAGAAGCGCTGAGCAGGGAGGTAGAAGCACATGCCACGCAGCCTTAAGAAGGGCCCGTTCGTGGACGACCACCTGCTCAAGAAGGTGGACGCTCTCAACGAATCGGGCAAGAAGACCGTGATCAAGACTTGGTCGCGGCGCTCCACGATCATCCCGGACTTCCTGGGTCACACGATCGCGGTGCACGACGGCCGCAAGCACGTCCCGGTGTTCGTCACCGAGGCGATGGTGGGTCACAAGCTGGGCGAGTTCGCCCCGACGCGGACCTTCAAGGGCCACATCAAGGACGACCGCAAGTCGCGCCGCCGCTGAGCGGGCCAGAGAAAGTTAAGGGAAGCAGATGAACGCCCAGTCAAACGCCACGGCCGCAGCCGAAGAGCTGCCCTCGGCCGTCGCGCGGGCTCGTTTCGTCCGGGACTCGCCGATGAAGGTGCGCCGGGTGATCGAGCTCGTCAAGGGTCGTAGCGTCAGCGAGGCCTTGGCCGTGCTCCGGTTCGCGCCGCAGGCGGCCAGCACGCCGCTCGCGAAGGTCATCGCCAGCGCGGCGGCCAACGCCGAGAACAACCTCCAGCTGGACCCGGAGTCGCTCTGGATCAAGTCCGCGACCGCCGACGAGGGCCCGACCCTCAAGCGCATCCGTCCGCGGGCCCAGGGCCGTGCGTACCGGATCCGCAAGCGCACCAGCCACATCACCGTGGTGGTCGAGTCGCGGCCTGCGGAGAAGAAGAGCAACAAGAAGGCAGGTGGCCGGTAGTGGGCCAGAAGATCAACCCGCACGGCTTCCGCCTGGGTATCACCACTGACTGGAAGTCGCGCTGGTACGCCGACAAGCAGTACGCGGAGTACGTGGCCGAGGACGTCAAGATCCGCAAGCTGCTCTCCACCGGCATGGAGCGCGCCGGCATCTCCAAGGTCGAGATCGAGCGCACCCGTGACCGTGTCCGCGTCGACATCCACACCGCCCGGCCGGGCATCGTCATCGGCCGCCGCGGCGCGGAGGCCGACCGGATCCGCGGCGCGCTGGAGAAGCTGACCAAGAAGCAGGTCCAGCTGAACATCCTCGAGGTGAAGAACCCCGAGGCCGACGCGCAGCTGGTCGCCCAGGGTGTCGCGGAGCAGCTGAGCAACCGCGTGGCGTTCCGCCGCGCGATGCGCAAGGCGATCCAGACCTCCATGCGCTCGCCGCAGGTCAAGGGCATCCGCGTGCAGTGCGGCGGTCGTCTCGGCGGTGCCGAGATGTCCCGTTCCGAGCACTACCGCGACGGCCGGGTCCCGCTGCACACGCTGCGCGCCGACATCGACTACGGCTTCTTCGAGGCCAAGACGACGTTCGGCCGCATCGGCGTGAAGGTGTGGATCTACAAGGGCGAGCTGGTCGGCGGACTGAAGGCGCGCGCCGAGCGCGACGCCGCCGCGTCGGCCGCGGACCGCGCGCCGCGCCGCGACCGTGGCGACCGGCCGTCCCGTCCGCGCCGTTCCGGCGCCTCGGGCACGACCCCGACCTCGACCGAGGCCGGCCGCGCCGCCGCTGCCGCGAAGAGCGACACCGCGACTGAGGCCCCGGCCGCTGAGACCGCAGAAAAGACGGAGGGCTGAGACGTGCTCATCCCGCGCAGGGTCAAGCACCGCAAGCAGCACTCCCCGAAGCGCCACGGCGCCGCCAAGGGCGGTACCAAGGTCAACTTCGGCGAGTACGGCATCCAGGCGCTTGAGCACAGCTACGTGACGAACCGGCAGATCGAGTCCGCTCGTATCGCCATGACCCGTCACATCAAGCGCGGCGGCAAGGTGTGGACCACGATCTACCCGGACCGCCCGCTGACCAAGAAGCCGGCGGAAACCCGCATGGGTTCCGGTAAGGGTTCGCCCGAGTGGTGGATCGCCAACGTGAAGCCGGGTCGCGTGATGTTCGAGATCAGCTTCCCGAACGAGGAGACCGCCCGCGAGGCGCTCCGCCGCGCGATCCACAAGCTGCCCATGAAGTGCCGCATCGTGACCCGGGAAGGTGAGTTCTGATGGCTAACGGAGCCGCACAGGCATCCGAGCTGCGTGAGCTCACCGCCGAAGAGCTCGTGCTGCGTCTGAAGGAATACAAGGAGGAGCTCTTCAACCTCCGCTTCCAGATGGCGACCGGGCAGCTGGACAACAACCGTCGGCTGCGCACCGTCCGCACGGACATCGCGCGGATCTACACGGTCATGCGCGAGCGCGAGCTCGGCCTGTCCGTGGCGCCCGACGCCGAAAGTGAAGGTGCCGCATGAGCGAGGCTGCCACCGAGAAGACCGCCCGGAACTACCGCAAGGTCCGCGAGGGTTACGTCGTCTCGGACAAGATGGACAAGACGATCGTGGTCGAGCTCGAGGACCGCAAGAAGCACCCGCGCTACTCGAAGGTTCTCCGCAGCACCACCAAGGTCAAGGTGCACGACGAGAACAACGAGGCGGGCGTGGGCGACCGGGTCACGCTGATGGAGACCCGGCCGCTGTCGGCGACCAAGCGCTGGCGTCTGGTGCAGGTCGTGGAGAAGGCCAAGTAAGCAGGGCTCTTTTGGGAGTCCTTGGTTCCGCAAGGCTCGCGACAGCGAGAACCAGCGCGACATACAGGAGTTGACGTGATCCAGCAGGAGTCGCGGCTTCGGGTTGCCGACAACACGGGCGCGAAGGAAATCCTTTGCATCCGCGTTCTCGGCGGGTCCGGGCGGCGCTACGCCGGCATCGGCGACATCATCGTCGCCACCGTGAAGGACGCCATCCCGGCCGCCGGGGTGAAGAAGGGCGATGTCGTCAAGGCCGTCATCGTCCGCACGGTGAAGGAGCGCCGTCGTCCGGACGGTTCCTACATCCGGTTCGACGAGAACGCCGCCGTGCTCATCAAGAACGACAACGAGCCCCGGGGCACCCGCATCTTCGGCCCGGTGGGCCGCGAGCTGCGCGACCGAAAGTTCATGAAGATCATTTCGCTCGCGCCGGAGGTGCTGTGATGAAGGTGAAGAAGGGCGACACGGTCGTCGTCATCGCCGGCAAGGACAAGGGCGCGAAGGGCAAGGTCATTCAGGCCTACCCGGAGCGGGAGCGCGTGCTGGTCGAGGGTGTCAACCGGATCAAGAAGCACACCCGGATCACCCAGACCCAGCGCGGCGCCCAGTCCGGCGGCATCGTGACGCAGGAAGCGCCCATCCACGTGTCGAACGTGATGGTCGTGGACGCGGACGGCAAGCCGACCCGGGTGGGCTACCGCATCGGCGAGGACGGCAAGAAGGTCCGGGTCTCGCGCCGGAACGGCAAGGACATCTGACATGACCACCGCAGAGAAGATCGTGCCGCGTCTGAAGACCCGGTACCGCGAAGAGATCAAGGGCGAGCTCCAGAAGGAGTTCTCCATCCCCAACGTGCACCAGATTCCCGGCGTCGTGAAGATCGTCGTGAACATGGGTGTCGGGGACGCCGCCCGGGACAGCAAGCTGATCGACGGCGCGGTCCGCGACCTCGCCCTGATCACCGGGCAGAAGCCGGAAGTCCGCAAGGCCCGCAAGTCGATCGCGCAGTTCAAGCTGCGCGAGGGCCAGCCGATCGGTGCGCGCGTCACGCTGCGCGGCGACCGGATGTGGGAGTTCCTCGACCGGCTGCTGACCATCGCGCTGCCCCGTATCCGCGACTTCCGCGGGCTTTCGCCCAAGCAGTTCGACGGCAACGGCAACTACACGTTCGGTCTCAACGAGCAGTCGATGTTCCACGAGATCAACCCGGACGACATCGACCGCCCGCGCGGCATGGACGTCACCGTCGTCACGACCGCCACCACCGACGACGAGGGCCGGGCGCTGCTGCGCAAGCTCGGTTTCCCGTTCAAGGAGAACTGAGCCGATGGCCAAGAAAGCGCTAGTCAGCAAGGCTTCGAAGAAGCCGAAGTTCGCGGTGCGTGCCTACACCCGTTGCAACCGGTGCGGGCGTCCGCACTCGGTGTACCGCAAGTTCGGCCTGTGCCGGATCTGCCTCCGGGAGATGGCGCACGCGGGCGAACTGCCCGGTGTCCACAAGTCCAGCTGGTAAGGCTCGAAACTCTATTCCCAGTTCGCCACAGGCCCCGCCGCGCCGGCCGGAGACCTCTCCGGCCGGGCGAGGCGGGGAACCAGGCGAGAAAGGTTGACAGGTCACCATGACGATGACCGACCCGATCGCAGACTTCTTGACCCGTCTGCGCAACGCGAACTCGGCGTACCACGACGAGGTCGTGCTTCCGCACTCGAAGATCAAGGCGAACATCGCCGAGATCCTCAAGCGCGAGGGCTACATCGCGAGCTACCGCGACGAGCCGGGCGAGAAGCACAAGAACCTCATCGTCGAGCTGAAGTACGGCCCCAACCGCGAGCGGAGCATCGCCGGCCTTCGCCGCGTCTCCAAGCCGGGTCTGCGGGTCTACGCAAAATCGACCGAACTGCCGTCCGTTCTCGGTGGCCTCGGCGTCGCGATCATCTCGACGTCCGGCGGACTCCAGACCGACCGTCAGGCCAAGCGCAACAACGTGGGCGGCGAAGTCCTCGCCTACGTCTGGTAAGGAAGGGGGCACAGACATGTCACGCATCGGAAAGCTGCCGGTCGCCGTCCCCTCCGGGGTCGAGGTGACCATCGACGGCCAGAACGTCAAGGTCAAGGGGCCCAAGGGCACCCTGGAGCACACCGTCGCCGAGCCGATCGTCGTCGAGCGCGACGAAAACGGCACGCTGCTGGTGAAGCGTCCGGACGACGAGCGCACGAGCCGGGCTCTGCACGGTCTCACCCGCACGCTGGTGAACAACCTCGTGGTGGGCGTGACCGAGGGCTACGAGAAGAAGCTCGAAATCCACGGCGTCGGTTACCGTGTGCAGGCCAAGGGATCGGACCTCGAGTTCGCCCTCGGCTACAGCCACCCGGTCAAGATCGAGGCGCCGGAAGGCATCACCTTCAAGGTGGAGTCGCCGACCCGGTTCTCGGTGTCCGGCATCGACAAGCAGAAGGTCGGCCAGACCGCCGCGGTCATCCGCAAGCTGCGCCGCCCGGACCCGTACAAGGGCAAGGGCCTGCGCTACGAGGGTGAGAAGATCCGCCGCAAGGTCGGAAAGACGGGTAAGTGATGAGCGACACGACTACCACGAAGCGCAAGCCGGTCGGCAAGGACATCTCGACCCGCCGCCGCGTCGCCAAGACCCGTCGGCACTTCCGCCTCCGCAAGAAGATCAGCGGGACGCCGGTGCGTCCGCGCATGGTCGTCAAGCGGTCCTCGCGGCACATCACCGTGCAGGTGATCGACGACCTCGCCGGTCACACCCTGGCGTCGGCGTCCACCCTCGAAACCGACCTCCGGTCGTTCGAGGGCGACAAGAAGGCCAAGGCCGCGAAGGTCGGCGAACTGGTCGCTTCGCGCGCCAAGGACGCCGGCATCGAGGCAGTGGTGTTCGACCGTGGCGGCAACGCCTACCACGGCCGCATCGCCGCGCTTGCCGACGCCGCCCGTGAGGCGGGGTTGAAGTTCTGATGCACATGCTCGTGAATGGAAGGAAAGCCTGATGCCGGGACGTACACGGCAATTCGGCGGCGGCCAGGGCGGACCGGGCGGTCAGGGCGGCAACGACCGCAACGACCGTCGTGGTGGCGGCCGGGACCGGCGCGACGGCGGCCGTGGCGGGGCCGGCCAGGACAAGACCCCGCACCTTGAGAAGGTCGTGACGATCAACCGCGTCGCCAAGGTCGTCAAGGGCGGTCGTCGCTTCAGCTTCACCGCCCTGGTGGTCGTCGGCGACGGCGACGGTCAGGTCGGCGTCGGCTACGGCAAGGCCAAGGAAGTTCCCGCGGCCATCGCCAAGGGCGTCGAGGAAGCGAAGAAGAACTTCTTCCGCGTTCCGCGCGTCGCCGGCACCATTCCGCACCCGATCCAGGGTGAGGAAGCCGCCGGTGTCGTGCTGCTCCGTCCCGCCTCCGCCGGTACCGGTGTTATCGCCGGTGGCCCGGTGCGCGCGGTGCTGGAGTGCGCGGGCGTCCACGACGTGCTGTCGAAGTCGCTCGGCTCCGACAACGCCATCAACATCGTGCACGCGACCGTGGCGGCCCTGAAGGGGCTGCAGCGTCCGGAGGAGGTGGCCGCTCGCCGCGGTCTGCCGCTCGAGGACGTCGCCCCGGCCCGGATGCTGCGTCAGCGTGCCGGCCAGGGGGTCTGACATGGCTCAGCTCAAGGTCACTCAGGTCAAGAGCAAGATCGGCACGAAGCACGCTCACCGCGAGTCGCTGCGCACCCTCGGGCTGCGCAAGATCCGCCAGAGCGTCGTGCGTGAGGACACCCCCCAGGTGCGCGGCCTGATCCACACCGTCCGCCACCTGGTGGAGGTCGAGGAGGTCCAGGCATGACCGCCATCAAGATCCACCACCTTCGTCCGGCTCCTGGCGCCAAGCGCGACAAGATCCGCGTCGGCCGTGGTGAGGGTTCGAAGGGCAAGACCGCGGGTCGCGGTACGAAGGGCACCAAGGCCCGGAAGAACGTGCCCGCCGGGTTCGAGGGTGGGCAGATGCCCATCCACATGCGGCTGCCGAAGCTGCGTGGGTTCAAGAACCGGTTCCGCACCGAGTACCAGCCGGTGAACGTGGGCGACATCGCCCGCGTGTTCGCCGATGGTGGCAAGGTCGGGCCGGAGGAGTTGGCTGCTAACGGTCTCGTTCGCAAGGGCAAGCTCGTGAAGGTGCTCGGCAACGGGGACCTGAACGGGGTCAAGCTCGAGCTGACCGCGCACGCGTTCTCCGGTTCCGCCAAGGAGAAGATCGAGGCTGCTGGTGGTTCGGCCACCGTTAGCTGATCTGCTTGCGTTTTAGAACGGGCCCGTCCGGCTTTGCCGGGCGGGCCCGTTTTGTTTGTGGTCTTGGGGGCGGCTCGTCGCCTGGCGGCGACATTGCGCCCCGATCTTGCGTGGGGCACCCCGAAGCTGATTGTGCAGGGAGGCTTCGTATCGGGGTGCGGGGGAGGGGCTGGGTGCCTCGATGGCTTGGGGGCGTGGGTGCCGGTTTTAGGGCTGTGAGGGGAACCCTGAGGGAATCAGGGGCTGTGAAGGTGGCCCTCACGGAGCCGCTAGCCGGTGCTGTGGCTGGTGTGGTTTCCGTGCTGTTGAGCCAAAGACCGCCGAATGGCGCGGGCCGAACAGGTGATCATCTCTGCTCCGGGCGGCCCTACCTGCGGCTCTTCGTCGGCGGGCTGGCTCGCGCTGAGACGTAAAACGCACAGGCGCTGCGGGCGGCCCATGCGAAGCTGTTAGAGTCGGCGGCACGCTTCCGGGCCTGTTTGCCCTGAAGCGTTCCTGGCTTGCCAGTGAGTCAGACATCCCGCCGGTCTCGTACCGGCCAAGCCGATCGTCGGTTGGGACGACCGACGACGCCGAGGAGGTCCCCCGCGTGCTCAGCGCATTCCGCTCGGCTCTCGCGACGCCGGATCTACGCAAGAAGATCCTGTTCACGCTAGCCATCGTCGCGGTCTACCGGATCGGTGCAACCATCCCGGCTCCGGGGGTCTCGTTCGCCGCCGTGCAGGCCTGTACCGCACAGGCCGATCAGCAGGGCGTGTACCAGCTGCTCAACCTCTTCAGCGGGGGTGCGCTGCTGCAGCTGTCGCTGTTCGCGACGGGCATCATGCCCTACATCACCGCGAGCATCATCATTCAGCTGCTCACCGTGGTCATCCCTCGGTTCGAGGAGCTGAAGAAGGAAGGCCAGTCCGGCCAGAACAAGCTGACCCAGTACACCCGGTACCTCACGATCGCGCTGGCGATCCTGCAGGCCACCGGCGTGGTCGCGCTCGCTGACCGCGGCACCCTGTTCCAGGGCTGCTCGCAGCCGATCATCCCGGACAACAGCGTCTACTCGCTGACGCTGATCGTGGTCACCATGACCGCGGGCACCGCGGTGATGATGTGGCTGGGCGAGCTCATCACCGAGCGCGGCGTCGGCAACGGCATGTCGGTGCTGATCTTCCTGAACATCGCGGCCCGCATCCCGGCCGAGGGCGCCAACATCATCAGCAACGGCGGCGGCGTCGCGCTGGTCGTGGTCCTCGCGTTCGGTCTGGTGATCATCGCCAGCGTCATCTTCGTCGAGCAGGGCCAGCGCCGGATCCCGGTGCAGTACGCCAAGCGCATGGTCGGCCGCCGGATGTACGGCGGGACCTCGACCTACCTGCCGATCAAGGTGAACCAGGCCGGTGTCATCCCGGTCATCTTCGCCTCGTCGCTGCTGTACCTGCCGCAGCTGCTCAGCCAGCTGATCGGCGACCCGCAGAGCAACTCGGGCTGGCAGTCCTTCATCCAGAACTACCTGGTCAACCAGAGCAGCTGGGTGCACATCCTGCTCTACTTCCTGTTGATCATCTTCTTCACCTACTTCTACATCACGATCACGTTCAACGTGGACGAGCGTGCGGAAGAGATGAAGAAGTTCGGCGGCTTCATCCCGGGCATCCGGCCCGGGCGTCCCACCGCCGAGTACCTCAGCTTCGTGCTGGGCCGGATCACGCTCCCCGGCTCGCTGTACCTGGGCATCATCGCGATCCTCCCGAACTTCTTCCTGTCCCTCACCGGCAGCGGGAACAACCAGAACTTCCCGTTCGGTGGCACGGCTGTGCTGATCATGGTCGGGGTTGGCCTCGACACCGTGAAGCAGATCGAAAGCCAGCTGATGCAGCGCAACTACGAAGGGTTCTTGAAGTGACGCGACTGGTTCTCGTCGGCCCGCCCGGCGCGGGCAAAGGCACGCAGGCGGTGGCCCTGTCCGAGCAGCTGCGGATCCCGCACATCTCGACGGGCGACCTGTTCCGGGCGCACGTGGGCCAGGAGACCCCGCTCGGCCAGGAGGCCAAGCGGTACCTGGACTCGGGCGAACTCGTGCCGGACTCGGTGACCAACGAGATGGTCCGCGAGCGGCTGGCCGAACCGGACGCGAAGGCGGGCTTCCTGCTCGACGGGTTCCCGCGCAACACCAAGCAGGCCGAGGTCCTCGGCGAGATGCTGAGCGAGGCCGACAGCAAGCTCGACGCGGTCATCCAGCTCGACGTGGCCGAGGACGTCGTCGTCGGCCGCCTCATGTCGCGCGGCCGCTCGGACGACACCGAAGACGTGATCCGCCGTCGCCAGCAGGTGTACGTGTCGGAGACCGCGCCGCTGCTGGAGTACTACGCCGACATCCTGGTGAAGGTCGACGGCGTCGGCGAGGTGCAGGAGATCTCGGACCGCGTGCTGAAAGCGCTGCGCGACCGCACGTGAATCTCGGAGGATTGCGTGTTCTGCAAGTGCTCCGCCGCGGGCGCATGATCGAGGTCAAGACCCGCGGCGAGCTCGAGGCCATGCGGGCGGCCGGACTTGTCGTCGCCCGCACCCTGGCCGCCGTGCGCGAACTCGCGCGGGCCGGGGTCAGCACGGCCGAGCTCGACGAACTGGCCGAGCAGACGATCCGCGACGCCGGCGCGGTGCCCTCGTTCAAGGGCTACCACGGGTTCCCGGCGTCGATCTGCGCGTCGGTGAACGAGCAGATCGTGCACGGCATCCCGTCCAGCAAGCAGGTGCTCGCCGAGGGCGACCTGATCTCGGTCGACTGCGGTGCGATCCTCGACGGCTGGCACGGCGACTCCGCGGTGACGCTGGAGATCGGCGAGGTCAGCGAAAAGGACCACGAGCTGTCCGCGGCCACCGAACGCGCCATGTGGGCGGGCATCGAAGCCGTCCGCGCGGGCTCCCGGCTCACCGACATCTCGTTCGCCGTGCAGACCGCCGCCGAAAAGGCGAGCCGGGACGACGGCCGCGAATACGGGATGATCCTCGAGTACGGCGGCCACGGCATCGGCCGCGAGATGCACATGGAGCCGTTCCTGCCGAACGTCGGCAAACCCGGCAAGGGCCCGCGGCTCAAGCCCGGCATGGCGCTCGCGGTCGAGCCCATGCTGACCGGCGGCAGCGGCGAAACCCTTGAGCTGGAAGACGGCTGGACGGTCGTCACCATCGACGGTTCCCGGGCCGCGCACTGGGAGCACACCGTCGCGATCACCGAGGACGGTCCCTGGGTGCTCACCCTTCCCGAGGAGTCCTGAGCGGCCCGCGCCGCCACTCACACGGGTCGACCTGCACCCCGGTCGCCGAGCCATCGCACGGGTTGCGTACACTGTCAAGTCGGCGCGCTCATGCGCCGGTTCCAGCATGCTCGTGAATTCTCGCGAACCTCATGGACCCGGGGCCGAGTGTGGCCGAGCGCCACCCAGTAAGCAAGGACTCGAGCTCAAAGCCGATCACGCTGTGCACAACAGGCGTGCATCAGGGATTGCGGAGGACATGGCTAAGAAAGACGGGGCCATCGAGGTCGAAGGCCGCGTGGTCGAGCCGCTCCCCAACGCGATGTTCCGCGTCGAGTTGGAGAACGGCCACAAGGTCCTGGCACACATCAGCGGCAAGATGCGGCAGCACTACATCCGCATCCTGCCCGAAGACAGGGTTGTCGTGGAGCTTTCGCCCTACGACCTCTCCCGTGGTCGCATCGTCTACCGCTACAAGTGATCACGCCAGAGCCGAGCAGAGCAGGAAGCAGGAAGACGTGAAGGTTCAGCCGAGCGTCAAGAAGATCTGCGACAAGTGCAAGGTGATCCGCCGTCACGGCCGGATCATGGTGATCTGCGAGAACCTGCGTCACAAGCAGCGTCAGGGCTGACCACCGCACTGCAGCAGGCCGCTTGACGGCAACCCAACCTCCCCGTGCCTGCCGGACCGCGCGAGCGGTCCGGCGCACCCCCGGACTTCAGGCCGGGGCCGGGACACCCGCGGCGCGAGCCACGGGCACGACAGGCGAGTCGGTTCCGGAACCGGACGGGGAGCAGACCTGAAGACAAACTCGATAAAGGAGCACCAGTGGCACGACTCGCTGGCGTGGACCTCCCCCGCGAGAAGCGGTTGGAGATCGCGCTGACTTACATCTACGGGATCGGCCGTACCCGCTCGAAGCAGATGATCGCTGCTGCCGAGCTGAACGCCGACACCCGCGTCAAGGACCTCAGCGACGAAGACCTCGTCAAGCTGAAGGACTACATCGACGAAAACTTCAAGGTCGAGGGTGACCTTCGCCGTGAGGTGAACGCCGACATCCGGCGCAAGATCGAGATCGGGACCTACCAGGGTCTGCGCTGGCGTCGCGGTCTGCCGGTGCGCGGTCAGCGCACCAAGACCAACGCCCGCACCCGCAAGGGCCCGAAGAAGACGGTCGCCGGCAAGAAGAAGGCTGGCAAGAAGTGAGCACCCAGGGCAAGAAGGTCGTGCGCATGGGCGGTTCCGTCCGTCGCTCCGCGGCTTGTGTCTCGCCCAAGGCGCTCTACGCCCGCCCGATGGCGCTGCGGAACCTCTACACCGACGCCGGATCCATCATCCGGCGCGGGCAGCAGGAAGCGGTCGCCGCTCACCAAGAGAACGCGCGTTAACAGGAGAACCCTCAGAACATGCCACCCAAGAGCCGCACTGCGGGGGCCAAAAAGGTCCGCCGCAAGGAAAAGAAGAATGTCGCGCACGGTCACGCGCACATCAAGAGCACCTTCAACAACACCATCGTCTCGATCACGGACCCGACCGGCGCCGTGATCGCGTGGGCGTCGAGCGGCCACGTGGGCTTCAAGGGCTCGCGCAAGTCGACTCCGTTCGCCGCGCAGATGGCCGCCGAGAACGCTGCCCGCAAGGCCGCGGAACACGGCATGAAGAAGGTCGACGTTTTCGTGAAGGGCCCGGGTTCGGGCCGCGAGACGGCGATCCGCTCGCTGCAGGCGGCCGGCCTCGAGGTCGGCACCATCCAGGACGTGACCCCGCAGCCTCACAACGGCTGCCGCCCGCCCAAGCGGCGCCGGGTCTGAGGAACGGGGAGGAGTACTAAGAAATGGCTCGTTACACCGGCCCCGCGACGCGTATTTCGCGTCGCCTCAAGGTTGACCTCATCGGCGGCGACCAGGCGTTCGAACGTCGCCCCTACCCGCCGGGCCAGCACGGCCGCGGGCGCATCAAGGAGTCCGAGTACCTCCTGCAGTCGCAGGAGAAGCAGAAGGCTCGCTACACCTACGGCGTTCTCGAGCGCCAGTTCGTCCGGTACTACAAGGAAGCCGTCCGGCGTCCGGGCAAGACCGGTGAGAACCTGCTGCAGATCCTCGAGTCCCGGCTGGACAACGTGATCTACCGCGCCGGCATCGCCCGCACCCGCCGTCAGGCGCGGCAGCTGGTGAGCCACGGCCACTTCCTGGTCAACGGCGTCAAGGTCAACGTGCCGTCCTACCAGGTCAGCAAGTGGGACATCATCGACGTCAAGCCGAAGTCGATGGGCATGCTGCCCTTCGTCGCGGCCAAGGAGTCCTTCGGCGAGCGTCCGGTTCCGGCGTGGCTGCAGGTCGTCCCGTCGAACCTCCGCGTGCTGGTCCACCAGCTGCCGGAGCGCGCGCAGATCGACGTTCCGGTTCAGGAACAGCTGATCGTCGAGCTTTACTCCAAGTAGTTTTTGGGGGTCCAGGGGGCTCGCCCCCGGCTCGGGTCTGGGGCTCGGCCCCAGAGGATTCAGTAGCCGGTCTCTGCGATCGGCTACCGGGCGGCGGCGCCCAGAGTGCGCCGCCGCCACGCCATCCCTTCGACGTCATATGGCGGGCGTCGTCTGGAAAGGAAACTAAGAAATGCTGATTTCCCAGCGGCCGGCTCTTGGCGAAGAGACGGTCAACGAGACCCGCTCCCGGTTCACCATCGAACCGCTGGAGCCCGGCTTCGGCTACACGCTCGGCAACTCGCTGCGTCGCACGCTGCTGTCGTCCATCCCGGGCGCGGCCGTGACGAGCATCCGCATCGACGGCGTGCTGCACGAATTCACCACCGTTCCCGGGGTGAAGGAAGACGTCACCGACATCATCCTGAACCTGAAGGAACTGGTCGTGTCCTCGGAAGAGGACGAGCCGGTCACCATGTACCTGCGCAAGCAGGGCCCGGGTGAGGTCACGGCTGCCGACATCGTGCCGCCCGCGGGCGTCACCGTGCACAACCCGGATCTGCACATCGCGTCGCTGAACGGCAAGGGCAAGCTCGAGATCGAGCTCGTCGTCGAGCGCGGCCGCGGTTACGTTCCGGCCCTGCAGAACAAGCAGGCGGGCGCGGAGATCGGCCGGATCCCGGTCGACTCGATCTACTCGCCGGTGCTGAAGGTGACCTACAAGGTCGAGGCCACCCGTGTCGAGCAGCGCACCGACTTCGACAAGCTGATCCTGGACGTCGAGACCAAGCCGTCGATCACCGCGCGCGACGCGGTGGCCTCGGCCGGCAAGACGCTGGTGGAGCTGTTCGGTCTCGCTCGCGAGCTGAACGTCGACGCCGAGGGCATCGAGATCGGCCCGTCGCCGCAGGAGGCGGACACCATCGCCGCCTACGCGATGCCGATCGAGGACCTGGACCTCACCGTCCGGTCGTACAACTGCCTGAAGCGCGAAGGCATCCACACCGTTGGCGAGCTGGTCTCGCGCAGCGAGGCGGACCTTCTCGACATCCGCAACTTCGGCGCCAAGTCGATCGACGAGGTCAAGCTGAAGCTCGTCGGCCTCGGCCTCGCGCTGAAGGACAGCCCGCCCGGGTTCGACCCGTCCGCGGCTGCCACCAGCTACGACGGCGAAGGCTGGTCGGAAGGGGTCGCCGGCATCGGCGGCGGGATTTCGGACGACGGCCACGACGATGGCCAGGACTACGCAGAGACCGAGCAGCTCTGAGGCCTCGTGCCCGGACGCTGTGAGCTGAACTAGGAGAAAGTCATGCCCACCCCTACCAAGGGAGCCCGGCTCGGCGGGTCTGCCGCGCACGAGCGGCTGATCCTGGCCAACCTGGCCACTCAGCTGTTCGAGCACGGCAAGATCACGACGACCGAGGCCAAGGCCAAGCGGGTCCGCCCGCTGGCTGAGAAGCTGATCACCAAGGCGAAGCGGGGCGACCTGCACAACCGTCGCCTGGTGCAGAAGGTCGTCCGGGACAAGGACGTCGTGCACAAGCTGTTCGCCGAGATCGGTCCGCACTTCGCGGAGCGCGCCGGCGGTTACACCCGCATCACCAAGACGATGCCGCGCAAGGGCGACAACGCCGCCATGGCCGTCATCGAACTGGTCTCGGAGAAGACCGTGACCTCTGAGGCCGAGCGGGCCCGCGGCACCAAGTTCGCCAAGGACGAGGTCGCCGCCGCTCCGGTCGTCGAGGAAGCCGCTGAGGCTCCCGCCGCGACCGAAGAGGCTCCGGCCGCTGACGAGGCCGCTGCCTCCGAGGGCGACGCCGACGCCAAGAAGGACTGAGTCCTGCCGGCACTGTCTGCATCGGACGAGCCCGCCGCTCCCCACGGGGAGGGCGGGCTCGTTCGTCTGCGCTTGGACGTGAGTTACGACGGCACGGATTTCTCCGGCTGGGCCCGTCAGCCCGGCCGCCGCACCGTGCAGGCTGAGCTGGAGCAGGCGCTGCACCGCCAGCCGCCGGGGGAGTCGGTGCCGAAGTCCGTGGTCGTCGCGGGCCGCACGGACGCCGGAGTGCACGCGACGGGGCAGGTCGTGCACGTCGACGTCGTCCCGTTCGCACCTGGTGCGCCGGGCCGGATCCCGGTGGACGAACAGGGAATCCCGGATCTGACACGGATGCGCGGCCGCTGGAACAAGCTTCTGCCCGCCGATGCGCGGGTTTTGCACGCGAGCGTGGCCCCGACGGGTTTCGACGCCCGGTTCTCGGCCATCCGCCGGCACTACCGTTATCGCGTCTCGGATGCGCCGTGGGGCGTCGATCCGTTGCGCCGCAACGACACTCTGGCGTGGGGCCGTCCACTGTCGACAGAGCGGATGAACGCCGCCGCCCGGTCTCTGTTGGGGCTGCAGGACTTCGCCGCGTACTGCAAACAACGCGAGGGCGGCACGACGATCCGCGAGCTGCAGCGGCTGGAGTGGAGCCGGATCGACGAGCATCTGCTGGAAGTCCGGGTCAGTGCGGACGCGTTCTGCCATTCGATGGTCCGCAGCCTGGTCGGGGTGTTGCTGCTCGTGGGGGACGGCCGGCGCGGAACCGATTGGCCTGGCGAGGTTTTGGCGAGCGGGGCGCGGGACAGCGCGGTAGCCCCGGCGCACGGATTGACGTTGACGGCGGTGGATTACCCGCCGGACGAGCTGCTGGCCGCGCGGGCGGAGCAGACGCGGAATGTGCGGTCGTCGACCGAGCTTTAGCCGCCGGACCAGCTGAAAGAGCCGCCCATTCATGATACCAAAGTGGTATCATGAACCTCATGGCGATGACTTTGCGGTTGAACGACGAGTTGGAGCGTGCGCTCGCGTTGCTTGCCGAGGCGGACGGGGTGAGCAAGCACGAAGCGGTGGTGCGGGCGATCGCGGACGCCGCTGCCCGCCGGGTCCGGGACGACCGGGTGCGCGACCTTTCCAGCGACGGCCGGGCCCGCTACGCCTCCCTGCTTGATCGCCTCGCGCAGTGATCGACTACCTGACGCTCGACGATCTGCTCGCGCTGTCCGCCGATCTCGGGGTGCCCCGGGTGCGCGATCTGGGCTTGCTCGACGCGGCGGCGCACCGGCCGCAGTCCTCGCTGATGGGGCAGGACGCGTATCCGGATCTGCATGAGAAAGCCGCGGTGCTGCTGGAATCGATCGTCCGCAACCACCCGCTGATCGACGGGAACAAGCGGCTGGGCTGGATGTCGGTGTACGTCTTCTACGGGCTCAACGGCTTCGACCTGGACGCGCCGGAGGACGACGCGTACGACCTGGTGATCGCGACCGCGACCGGGACTTTGCCGTACCAATCGGTGGCTGAGCGCTTGGCGGAGTGGGCCAGGGACATCAATGTCCCGCCGAATATGAAGAGCTGGACCGCTGCCGAACACCGCGAACTGTGAAAAGGCCTCCTTGCCGGGATTCCGGCAAGGAGGCCTTCGCTGTTCTGGCGGTTCTCAGTCGCCCCGGCGAACCGGGCCGAGCAGTTGCTGTTCCTTCTGCGTCGTGACCAGCCGCAGCGGACGCCACAGGTTCGTGCCCAGCGCGACGACCTGGTCGTCCTTCAGCGTGGTCAGCTGGCGCATCATCTGCGGCGGCAGCCGCCAGATCCGGGCGGCCAGTTCGGCCTGTCCGGCGGGCAGCCGCTGCATCAGCACGAGGTCCGCCGCGTTCGCCGTGGTGCCTGCCTGCGGGTGCAGGTACGGCAGCACGTACACCGTGGTCTGCCACGGCGACCGGGGCGGGAACAGGTCCTGCGGGGTCGGGCCGCCGTCGGTCACCACGAGCAGCGGGGCGTCCTCGGACGGGCGCGGCAGTTCGACCGGGGAGAGCCGGCGGATCTGCACCAGCGGCGACGGACGTCCGTCGCGGCTTCCGGCCGCCTGCTGCAGCACCTGCCACGCCGCGGGACGACCGGTGGCCACGACCACCCAGGCACCCGTCGCCAAAGCGCGCATCGCGACCTGGCGGGCCAGATAGAGGCCGCCGACGAGCACGATGCGGGTCGGCTGCGAGCGCAGTGCCGACACCGTCAGCGGTTCGCCCTTGAGGCCGGAGCCGAGGACGACGCCGCCGCGGTCGCCGGACGGGCTGATCGCGTCGAGCATGGCCGGGTCGACCGTGAATTCCGGGGCGACACCTGAGTTCTGCCCAGCGTCCCGAACTCGCGTGCTCATGCGGTCCCTCCGATCGGCAGCGTCGCGGAGAATGCCGAGATCTGCATGCCCTTCAACGGGGTCAGGTCGACGTCCAGCCGCTCCGCGATGCTCTGCAGCCGCTGGTCGGCCGCGTCCAGCTCGCGCGGGTTGCGTGCGCTGAGCCGCACCACGCCGCGCAGGCCGATGCGGCCCTCGTCGGCGGACGGCGAGATCGCCATGGCGACCGTCGCGGACAGCGCGCGCACGCTGGTGAGCCCGTTGAGGCTGCCGCTGATCTTGCCCTTGGGCCAGCCGGTGATCGCGTAGCTGGAGTGCCCGATGCCGGCCGCGGTGACGCCGGTCCAGCTCTCCTGCAGGCTGACCTTCTCGTTCGAACCGGCGACCGCGGTGAGCTCGGCCGCCGAGATGCTGGCGCGCAACAACTCGTCCGGGTCGAGCGGCCGCGTCGGCACGCCCTGGGACTCCAGGGCGTTGCGCACCCGCGACAGCGCACCGATCATCGCGCGGTGCGCGCCGACGACGCCGCCGCCGCGTTCCCGGATCGCCTCGGGGCAGCGCCGCGGGTCGAGCCGGACCGCGATCCACGTGGTCCGGCGGGCGGCCGCGGGCAGCGGGCCGAGCACCTCGAGATAGGAGCTGAGCGCCGGGGCGTCCGCGGGCATCGCGGCCGAACCCGGGTAGCTGTGCCAGATCATCTGGATGGAGTCCAGCAGCACGCCGCGGTCTTCCAGGCACGGCGCGAGCGCGGACAGCGGAAGGCTGGGCGCGCCGCCTGCTTGGGAGATCATCGCCGGCATCGGCTCGACGAGCAGGACCGCGGTCCAGGTGCCGTCGTTCCAGGCGATGCCGACTTCCTGCCGTTCGTGGTCGACGGCGTGCGCCACCACGAGGTCCGGCACCGCCAGCCGCAGCAGGCTGACGCGCGCGTCCTCCGGGCCGGTTACGGCGCTTTCCTCGGCGAGTTCCTCGATGCTGGTCGGCGGCGGAGGGGTCGCGACGCGGCCGTGCGAGCGGAACCGGTACCGCAGCGTCAGCGAGAGCCACTGGGTGAACCAGCGTCCGCCGACGCGCAGGAACGCCAGGATCAGGCCGAACGCCGCGACGCCGATCGCGACGTACTTGAGCTGCATGTTGATCGCGAGCAGCACGAGCCCGATCGCGACGCCGACTTCCAGCACGACGAGGTTGACCACCGGCAGCGGGCCGAGCGAGATGCCGCCGGAACGCCGCCGCGAGGGCGGGGCCATCCGGAGTGCGGTCGCCGTGGCGCCACCGGTCGGTGCGGGTTCGCTGTTTTCGGGGCCGCCGCCGCTCGGGCCTCCAGGGCCGCCGGGACCACCCGGTCCGCCGCCTCCGGGACCGCCCGGTCCGCCGGGACCGCCGCCGCCAGGGCCGCCCGGACCACCGGGGCCGCCGCCTCCGGGACCGCCTGGGCCGCCGGGACCACCGGGACCACCGGGACCATTGCCCCCGGGACCGCCTGGACGCGGACCGCCGGGTCCGCCGCCGCCAGGACGTCCAGTGCGCGGGCCGGTGGGGCCACCAGGTCCGCCAGGGCCGCCGGGACCACCCGGTCCACCAGGGCCAGGCTTAGGCCCGCCCGGTCCGCCGGGACCCGCGGGACCGCCGGGGACGCCAGGCTTGGGGCCAGGCGCGCCGGGCTTCGGAACGCCGGGTCCGGGAGTGACCGGTCCGCCGGGCCGTCCGGGGCCGCCAGGTCCGCCGGGACCGCCAGGCCCGCCGGGAACGGGAGTACGAGGAGGCATGCCGGGTCCGCCGGGAGCCGCACCGGGTCCGCCGGTTCTGCCGGGCCGCTGCGGCGGACCCGGGGGACGTCCCCCGGGAGGCGGTGGCGGTCCCTGCGGACCAGGCGGACGTGGAGGCGTGCTGACGGACATCCGCGCGTTCTCTTCCCCTCGTGAGTGCTGCGTACCCGGAAAGCCGGTCCCGGGATGCCTGACCCTAACCGGAGTTGGTAGAAACCCCACACCAGACGGTCCCCGTACGGCTATCCTGCGGAACCGTACCGCGACGGGGAGGACTGTAGGTCGAGAATGCCATCAACACCCACGACTAAGTCTCAGGTTCAGGCATACAAGTTCGTCCTGCGCAGGATGCAGTCCGCGCTGGTCCGCCGCGACGCGGTGATGTTGCACGACCCGATGCGCTCGCACGGGCGCGCGACCGCGGTCGGCGTGATCCTCGGTGTGCTGGGCGCCGTCGTTTTCGTGCTGTGGGGCCTGTTGAGCCCCGCGCCCGCGGTGCCGTCGTCGGACAACATCGTGATCGGCGAGCAGTCCGGCACGGTGTATGTCGTCACCGGGAATCCGGCACGGCTGATCCCCACGTTCAACCTCGCGTCGGCGCGGCTGATCCTCATGGCGCAGAAGCAGCAGGGCGGCCAGGGACAGCAGGGCGGCCAAGGCGGCCAGCCGCAGGCGGCCGAGGCGAAGAACCCGACTGTCGTCTCCGATGAACAGTTGAAGAACATGCCGCGCGAGAAGCTCACCGGCATCCCGGACGGTCCGCAGCTGCTGCCGTCGGCGGACCAGCGGACCACTCCCAACTGGGCGGTCTGCGACGAGGTCGTGCTCGACCCGTCGCTGCCGCAGCAGGACGCGGCGAACAAGACCAACACGGACGTGATCGCCGGCATCGACAAGCTCGGCAGCGAACTGCAGGAGAAGCAGGCGCTGCTCGGCGACGCGGGCAACGGCAAGACGTACCTCATCTACCGGCTGCCCGCGACGCAGAGCCGGCCGAACTCGAACACCGTGCGCGCCGAGGTCCCGTCCGGGGCCAACGACCCGGTGCGGTCCGCGCTTCAGCTGCCGTCGAAGTCGCGCAAGGTGTCCCAGGCCCTCCTGAACGCGATCCCGGAGGTCACCAAGCTGACCCCGCCGCTGGTGGACGGCGACGGCACGACGCCCTCGAGCAGCTTCGACGGCCTGACCGTCGGCAACGTCTTCTCGACCCAGCCGACCGGCGGGGCGCAGGAGTTCTGGCTCATCGCGAAGAACGGCATCCAGAAGGTGTCGCCCGCGGTCGCGGACATCGTCCGCACGGCGAAGAGCGGCGGCACGGCCACCACGCCGACGCTGGGCCTCGACAAGATCAACAACGTCAAGGTGTTGCAGCAGGGCGACTCCGGCTACGTGAAGGTCGACAACTACCCGCAGGTCGTCCCGACCGTTCTCGACGCCACGCAGGGTTCGCCGGTGGCGTGCCTCGGCTGGACCCTCAACGCCGACCACAGCCAGGCGCACACCTCGGTCTACATCAACAAGCAGATCCCGGTGGAGAAGAACGCCGACGGCACCTCGAAGATCATCAGCGTCGGCAACACCGGCCCGAACGGCGTGCCGATCACCGGGTTCTACATGCCGACCGGGTACGGCGCGGTGGTGCAGTCGGCCACCGAATCGAGCGCGACCTTCGGCAAGGGCCCGATCCAGCTGATCTCCGACCGCGGCATCCGCTACGGCGTGCCGGACGCGGCGACCGCGGACGAGCTGGGGCTGAACAACCGGCTGCCGGCCCCGGAGTCGATCATCGGGCTGCTGCCGACCGGGGCGTCGCTGAACGTGCAGAACGTGATGAAGCAGTTCGATTCGGTGCCGATCGACCCGAACGCGGGCTCGTACAAACCGCAGGCGGCCGGACAGCAGCAACCTGCCGGGAACTGACGGCGGGTTCCGTCCGTCACACTCGGACATAGCCGGGTGAGCGGAGGGACGAACGTGGCAGCGCCGGGAAGCAGTCCGGGAACAAGCGCCGTGCGGATCGACGGCGCGGTCGTCGGCGGCTACGCGGCGAAAGTCGCGCGGGCGGCCGACGAACTGGAGACCGCCGCGGGCGAGGTGGGCGCGGGAGCGACTACGGCCGAGGCGTACGGCGAGCTAGCCGCGCGCCTGGGCGTGCCGGAGTCGTACGCGCGGGCTTCGCAAGCGTTGCGCGGCCAGCTCACCGCCGGGGTGGCCGCGCTGCGGTCGGTCACCGCGGCGCTGGAGCAGCTCACCACCGGCCACACCGAGCGGGACGCCGACGCGGGCGAGCGGATCGAGCGCGCCGGGAGGATCTCGTGACGGAGCCGTCTGTGGCGTACGTGACCGAGCTCGCGCGCGAGCTGGGCGTGACCGATCCGGTCGCCACCTACTACCGGCCGCTCACCGGCCGCTGGGAGGAACTGGACGCGGAGGCCGAGAGCCTGCGCGCCGCGGCCCGCACGGCGGCCCGGGTGTCCACCGACCTCGCGGAGGACCTCGGCCGGATCGACGCGTCGTGGTCCGGGCCCGACGCGGACGCGTTTGTCGCCTATCTAGGCGAAATTCGCGCCGCGAGCGAGGGGGCCGAGGACGCGCTCGACGCGCTCGCCGGTTCGATCGACCAGCTCACCGAATCGCTGCGCAAGATCGCGGGCGCGGCGGAGGAGGTGCTGGTCGACGCCGCTGACCTGCTGTCCGAATCGGCGATGCTGCCCAGCGGCGGCGCTTCGCGGGCGCGTTCGCAGATGCGGGAGACCGAGCAGTCGCTGAAGTCCTTGCACGAGGCGGCGGAGGACGTGCTGCGCGAGTTCGGCCGGTTGTGCGCCGGGGTGGACGCTCCGGCGGGGAGCCCGTCGAGCATCGAGCTGCGGCACCACTATCCGGCGGAGCAGTTCCGCCTGCACGACGCTGACGGGCCCGCGAGCGCCCCGGCGGGTGCCGCGTCCGGGACCAGTCCGTCGGCCGACGCCGCGGCGGGGGAGTCCACAGTGGCCTCTTCGGCGTCCTCTTCGGACGATTCGGTGAGCCCGTCCGCCGCGGAGACTTCCCATCACGGCAAGGAAACCGCCGCCGATCCGCGGCTGGAGCAAGGCCAGGCGGGCCTCCCGCCGGTCGAGCCGGTCGCCCCGGCCCCGCAGTCCGCGGCGGCGAATCAGGGCTCGGGCACGTCGATGATGCCGATGATGGGCTTCGCCGGAATGGGCGGCGGAGGCGGTGGCGGCGGAAGTTCGCAGCACAAGCCGAGGCAGCGGACGGCGGCGAAGACGTCCGAGATCTTCGGCGAGCCCGCGCAGGTGACTCCTCCGGTGATCGGCCAGGACCCGCCCGCGCGGCGGCCGGAGAAGGACGGGAAGCCGCCGAAACCCGGAAAATGACCGGGAAGGCCGCTCGCCGCGATCTCCGCGGCGAGCGGCCTTTTCCGTGCCCGGAACCGGGCACTCTCCATTGTGGACAAACAAAGAGGGCCGCCCTCCGCGGTGATCGCGGCGAGCGGCCCTCTTTCGTGCCCGGGTTATCGCGGAGGCGGTGCCCCGGACCGGTTCCGCCGGATCGTGTGCACCACGAACAGCGTGATCAGCAGCGCCGCCACCCCGCCGCCGGTGCCGGCGAGCGCGACGATCATCGGCGTGGAGCTGACGCCGTCGGCGGGCGGCAGCTTGGCCTCCTGCACCACCGGCTTCGGCAGCGCGAGATTGCCGGTGTCGCCCGGGAGGTTCGCGGTGAGCGCTGCCACCGGGTCGATCACGCCGTAGCCGAGGAAGTTGTCCCGCCCGCCCGGAGCCGCCGGGTGCTGCGCGGTCGCCTTGAGCCGCTTGACCACGTCGCGCGCGTTCATGTGCGGGTACATCGAGCGGACCAGCGCGGCGACGCCCGCCACGTACGGCGCGGCGAAGCTGGTGCCCTGGATCGGCGACGGGTTGCCGTTCGCGATGGTCAGGTTCGCCAGTCCGGACGAGTGCTCCGCCGGGTCGAGCGACACGATCTTGGTGCCCGGCGCGGCGACGCCGACCCACGGGCCGTGCACGCTGAACGGCGCGACCCCGCCGTCCTCCTGGATGGCCCCGACGGACAGCACGTCGTCGGAGAACCACGGCGGCGTGACGACCGACTTCGGCTTGTTCGGGTCGGCCTGGTCGTTCTGCGGGCAGTTTTCCGAGACGTTGCCCGCGGCCGCGACGACCACGATGTCGCGCTCGGCCGCGTAGTGCACCGCGGCTTGGACCTTGCGCTCGCCGTCCTGGATGTCGCCGGGCGCGGTACCGGCGCGGCAGTGGTCGACCGACATGTTGATCACGCCGATCCCGCCGCGGTCGGCGACGCCGCGGATGATCTGGGCGAGCGTGTTCAGCGTGCCCGCGGTGCCTTGTTTCGCCAGATCCCGGTTGTCGCCCTTGTTGTCCTGCTGCGCCGACGTGCCGCTTCCGCTGCCGGTGCCGCCGCCCGAGGACGGGGGGAGCTGGCTGTTGCTGCTGCCCGCCGGGGGATGCGGGCTGTTGCTGCTGCCCGCGGGCGGCTGGCCGGTCCCGCCCGCCGGGGGAGACGAGGGCTGCTGCGGGCTGTCGTCCTTGGAGTAGTTCTCGCTCAGCTGCCGGTAGGACACGATGTGCGCGTCCGGGGCCACGCCGATGAAGCCGACGTTCGGGTCCTGCGGGTTGCCCGCGATGATCCCGGCGACCTCGGTGCCGTGGCCGTCGCAGTCCTGCAGGCCTTCCGGAGCGCCGTTGTCCGGCTTCGCGACGTAGTCCCCGCCGCTTTCCACCCGGCCCTGGAACCACGGATGCGGCGTGACGCCGGTGTCGATGACGGCGACCTTCTGGTCGCCGCCGACCGATCCGGTCGCCGCGCGGACGATCTCCTGCGCCTTCGGCAGCTGCAGGTAGTCCTGGCCCCACGGGCGACCTTTGATCTCGACGTTCTGCCCGAGACTGCGCTGCACACAGTCGTTTTTCTTCTTGTACGGGGTGTCCGGGCCGTGGCCGTCGGCGGGCGGCGCGTCGCCGGGACCCAGCGGCGGCGGAGTGGCCCAGGTGCCCGCGGGAGCGTTCGCGGTCTGTGCCGACGCCGGAGCGGCGGCGAACGGGGACAGCAGCCCGAGCCCGGCCGCGAACAGCGCCACCCCGGCGCGGCCGGGAAGGCCGAGCCTGCGGGGGAAGGAACGCCGGGAGCCCATCGCGCGGCTCACTTGAGGTTGAGGTGGCGCAGCGTCGAGTAGAGGTCCATCACGCCGAGAGCGAGCGGCAGCACCACAGCGATGCAGATCGCCTCGATGATCTCCACCGTGCGCCGCAGCGGCGGCGAGAAGCGCTGGTCCGGGAAGACCACGCCGACCACGAGGGCGGCCGCGGCGATCAGGATCAGCGCGCCGAAGACGTACAGCAGCCGCTGCTCGGCGGTGGCGGAGAAGAACAGCCAGCCGAGCAGGATGCCCGCCGCGGCGACCATGCCGGTGGTGAGCAGCGCGATGGCCTGCGCGCCGTTGGCGTAGGCACGGGCGCGCAGCAGCAGGACCAGCGTGGCGACGACGCCGAGGATGACGCCGAAGACGTTCGGCGCGGTGGCCGCGAGGACCGCCGCGCCCGCCGTGGTGGCACCGCAGCCGATCATCAGGCCGGTCATGTAGTCGTGCGCGACCGCGGTGCGCTGCTCGATCGCCTTGTAGTCCGGGAAGCCGGTGTCTTCCTTCAGCTCCTCGGCGGTGCTCGGCACGTAGGGGAGCGGCAGCTTGGCGAGCCAGATGGTGGCGCGCGGCAGGAACGAGATGCAGCCCAGCGCGACGGCGACGGTGCCCGCCGCGACCGACGAGGTGTCGGCGTTGGTCACGAGCGTCGCGACGAGGAAGGCGAGCGAGCCGAACACGCCGGCGGTGGCGGTGGCGATGAAGACCCGGATGCCCGCGCCGACCACGAGGATGCAGACCGCCGAGACGATCAGCACCAGCACCGCGCCGAGCAGCAGGTTCGCCCGGACGGACAGCCCCGGCACGATGTAGAACCCGCTCACGAAAGCCAGCGGAAGACCGCCCGCCGACGCGATCAGCACGCCGGTGGCCTCGGCCTGGTAGGCCTTGGCGAGCGTGGCTCCGACCGCGACGCAGGCGATCGCGCCGAGGCCGCCCGCGATCGCCGGGCCGAGCGAGGAACCGCCGTAGAGGGAACCGCTGAAGAACAGCGCCAGCGCGGAGAAGAACAGGGCTAGCCCGCCCGCGACGTGGCCGAACCGGCGCGCGGTCTCCTTCGTCCACGGACGGAAGGTGTCCGGGTCGGCCTCCGCGATGGCGTCGACCACGTCGTCGTACATCGGCGGCGGCGGATTCTCGTTCCGCTTGCGCAGTTGCAGCAGCTCGCCGTCGACCACGCCGAGGGACGCGAGCGTCCGGCTCGGGTCGAGCGGCGCGTCGCCGAGCTTGGCCAGCGCCCACCCGCCGTGCCGGGCCCCGCCGTCCGGAGTGACCTCCTTGGCCATCTCCAGAAGCATGGGCAGCAGGTCGGCCACCGCCACGTCGGCCGGAAGCGCGACGTCGATGCGTGTCGTCGGTGCGACCACCGTGACCCTGCTGAATACCGTCGTGCCCGTTGCCACTAGATCCCCCGCTCTGAAAAGTCAGCTCCCGGGGGAACTTATACCGAACCTGGGGACAGGTTTCAGCGCGTGTCCGCAAATCGTCGGCGAAAATACCCGTACCGGCCCGCTTAGGCCAGACCGACCAGTGGGTTCGTCCGCCTGGTCCGTTAACTGTCGGTGGTGGTCCTTACACTCGGGCGCACTGGGAGGACGGGCCCCGCCGGGGGCCCGCGGAGGGGGTGCGAGATGCCGATCCTGGAGTTGGCCGGATTTCCGGGGCGACGTTCGATAGGTTGTCCCGCGCACCCGGGTGCAGGCGTCGAGCAGGAATAGAGGGGTCCTTCGAGATGAGCACGCTGCAGTTCAAGAAGTCGCCGCGGCTGGCCGCGCCGCGCCCGCCCGGCGGCGAGGTGCATCTCGAGCCGCCGCCCGAGGTGCCCCGCACGATCCCGGGAAGCATTGTCGCCAAGGCGATTCCGGGCGTGATGATCTTCGCGTCGCTCGGGATGATGGTTTTCATGTTCACGGCGGGCGGCGCGAAAAACCCGACCACGATCATGATGAGCGGCATGATGCTGATGGGCACCGTCGGCATGCTCGCCGGAGGCGGCGGCAAGGGCGGTGGCCAGAAGAAGGCCGAGATGGACGAGGACCGCAAGGACTACCTGCGGTATCTCGGCCAGATGCGCGACCGCGCCCGCGAGGCGATGGTCGACCAGCGCGCCGCTCTCGAATGGGTGCACCCGGACCCGCAGTCGCTGTGGTCGCTGGCGGCCAGCCGCCGGATGTGGGAGCGCAGGCAGAACGACCAGGACTTCCTGCACCTGCGCGTCGGCCGCAGCTCGCACCGCCTCGCCACCCGGCTGGTCCCGCCCCAGACCGGCCCGGTGGACGAACTGGAGCCGATCGCCACCCTCGCGCTGCGCCGGTTCGTGCGCGCGCATTCGATCGTGCCCGACCTGCCCACCCAGATCACCCTCCGCGGGTTCGCGGCGGTCAGCATGCAGGGCGAGCGGCACCGCACCCGCGCGCTGACCCGCGCGATGCTGGCCCAGCTGGTCGCCTTCCACAGCCCGGACGACGTGATGATCGCGGTCGCCACCGCGGGTCGGGCGAAGGAGGAGTGGGAGTGGGCGAAATGGCTCCCGCACTCCCAGCACCCCACGCTGTCCGACGGCATCGGCCAGCTGCGCATGATGGCCGGCTCGCTCAAGCAGATCGAGGACTGGCTGGACGAGGAACTGCGCGACCGGCAGCGGTTCTCCCGCAACGCGACGCCCGCCCCGGACCAGCCGCACATCGTGATCATCGTGGACGACGCCGAGGTCACCCGCGAGGAGCAGATCATCCTCGAGGAGGGCCTGGTCGGCGTCACCCTGGTCGACCTTTCCGATTCGGTCGGCAACCTCGCCGCCCGGCGCGGCCTCCGGCTCGTGGTCGAGGAGGACCGGCTCGGCGCGCGCAGCGCGGGCGGGGTCGAATGGTTCGGCCGTCCGGACAAGCTCAGCGTCGTCGAGGTCGAGGCGCTGGCCCGGCTCATCGCGCCGTACCGCGTCGGCGGGGGCGGCGGAACGGACGTCAGCGAGGAAGAGCCGCTGCTGTCCAACCCGTCGCTGCTGGAACTGCTCGGCATCCCGGGCGACCCGATGACGTTCGACGTCCAGCAGGCGTGGCGGCCCCGGCCGATCCGCGACCGCTACCGCGTCCCGTTCGGCGTCGGCGAGTACGGCCAGCCGGTCGAGCTGGACATCAAGGAAGCCGCGGCCGAGGGCATGGGCCCGCACGGCCTGTGCATCGGCGCGACCGGTTCCGGTAAGTCGGAGTTCCTCCGCACCCTGGTGCTGGGCATGCTGGCCACGCACTCGTCGAGCACGCTGAACTTCGTCCTTGTCGACTTCAAGGGCGGCGCGACGTTCCTGGGGCTGGACAAGGCCCCGCACGTGTCCGCGGTCATCACCAACCTCGCGGACGAGGTCACGCTGGTCGACCGCATGAAGGACGCACTGGCGGGCGAGATGAACCGCCGCCAGGAAGCGCTGAAGAACGGCGGCAACTTCAAGAACGTCTGGGAGTACGAGAAGGCCCGCGAAAACGGTGCCGACCTCGACCCGCTGCCCGCGCTGTTCATCGTCTGTGACGAGTTCTCCGAACTGCTGGCGGCGAAGCCCGACTTCATCGACCTGTTCGTCGCCATCGGCCGGCTGGGCCGGTCGCTGCAGATGCACATGCTTCTCGCGTCGCAGCGGCTGGAAGAGGGCAAGCTGCGCGGTCTCGACTCGCACCTGTCCTACCGGATCGGCCTCAAGACGTTCTCCGCGGCGGAGTCCCGCGCGGCGATCGGCGTGCCGGACGCGTTCGAACTGCCGTCGGTCCCCGGTGGCGGCTACCTGAAGTACGACACCTCGACCCTGGTGCGGTTCAAGGCTTCCTACGTCTCGGGCCCGTACCGGCCCGCGGGCATCAAGGCGGCCGGGCCGGCCGCCACGGTGGTGCGCGCGGACAAGCGGCCGCAGCTGTTCGTGCCGGACTTCGTGGAACTGCCGAAGGAACCCGAGCCGGAACCGGTCTTCGAGGAAGAGGCTCCGAAGAAGCAGGAGTCCGAAGAGGCCGTCGAGCCCAGCGAACTGGATGTCATCGTCAGCCGCCTGGTCGGGCAGGGCCCGCCGGCGCACGAGGTGTGGCTGCCGCCGCTGAACGAGCCGAACTCGCTCGACACGATGCTGCCGAACCTCAACCCCACCGACGACCGCGGCCTCTCCCCGGTCGGGTTCTTCGGCAACGGCAGGCTGCAGGTGCCGATGGGCATCGTCGACCGGCCGTACGAGCAGCGGCGCGACCTGCTGTGGGCGGACTTCGCCGGTGCGCAGGGCCACGGCGTCATCGCCGGCGGTCCGCAGTCGGGCAAGTCGACCATGCTCCGGACGCTGATCATGTCGATGGCGCTCACCCACACCCCCGAGGAAGCGCAGTTCTACTGCCTCGACCTCGGTGGCGGTACCCTCTCCGGTCTCGCCGACCTTCCGCACGTCGGCGGGGTCGCGGTGGCCCGGCGCGAGCCGGACAAGGCGCGGCGGATCGTGGCCGAGCTGACCACGCTGCTGACCGAGCGCGAAGGCCGGTTCGGGGCGCTGGGCGTCGACTCGATGACGGAGTTCCGCAACCGGAAGCGCCGCGGCGAGATCACGCCGGAGCAGGACGCCTTCGGCGACGCGTTCCTGATCGTGGACAACTGGCGGGCGCTGCGCGACGACTTCGAGGAGCTGGAGACGTCGATCACGCGGCTGGCCACGCAGGGTCTCGCCTACGGCGTGCACGTGATCATCTCGGCCAACCGGTGGGCCGACCTCCGGCCGGCGATCAAGGACATGCTCGGCACGCGGTTCGAGCTGCGCCTCGGTGACCCGACGGAGTCCGAAATGGACCGCCGGATCGCGGTCAACGTCCCGGCCGGGCGGCCGGGACGCGGGCTCACCCGCGACAAGCTGCACCTGCTGACCGGCCTGCCGCGGATCGACGGGTCGAGCGATCCGGAGACGGTCGCGGCGGGCGTCGCGGACGCGGTCGCGAAGATCCGCGGGGCGTGGCGCGGCCGGGTGGCCCCGCAGGTGCGCCTGCTGCCGGAGATGATCACCTACGAAGAGGTCCTGCGGATCGACCAGAAGCGGGACACGAAGCTGGTCCCGATCGGCGTCAACGAGGAAGACCTGCAGCCGATCTACCTGGACTTCGACGCGGATCCGCACTTCTTCGCGTTCGCCGACGGCGAGTCCGGCAAGACGAACCTGCTGCGGCAGATCGCGCGCGGCATCACCGAGCGCTACACGCCGCAGGAGGCCGTGATCCTGCTGGTCGACTACCGGCGCACGATGCTCGGGTTCCTCGAGGGCGACGCGCTGCTCGGCTACGCCGTTTCCTCGGCGCAGCTGGACAGCATGGTCCAGGACGTGCACGGGTCGATGACGCGGCGGCTGCCGGGTCCGGACGTCACCCAGGAACAGCTGAAGACGCGGTCCTGGTGGACCGGTCCGGAGCTGTTCATCCTCGTCGACGACTACGACCTGGTGGCGACGCAGTCCACCAACCCGCTCAAGCCGCTCTCGGAGTTCCTCGCCCAGGCGAAGGACGTCGGCCTGCACTTGATCGTGGTCCGGCGCACCGGTGGTGCGTCGCGGGCGGCGTACGACCCGATCATCGGCAAGCTCAAGGAGCTGGCGGCCACCGGCATGGTGATGAACGGTTCGCGCGACGAGGGCAACCTGATCGGCAACATCCGGCCGAGCGCCATGCCGCCGGGCCGGGGCAACATGCTGAGCCGCAAGAACGGGAAGCAGCTCGTGCAGGTGTCGTGGATCCAGCCCGACTGACCGGCCGGGGCGCCGTCGCGGTTGACGGAAGGGGTGCCCGGTGACGGTGCGGGTCGCGGTCGACTTCGGGACCTCGAGCACCTGCGTCGTCGTGTCGGTCAACGGCCGCGAGCCGCAGGTCGTGGTGGTCGACGGGCATCCGCTGATGTCCTCGGCGGTGTACGCGGCGTCCGACGGCACGCTGTTCGTCGGCCAGGAGGCCGAGCGGCAGGCGGCCGTCGACCCGTCGCGGTACGAGCCGAATCCGAAGCGGCGGATCGACGAGGGCGATCTGCTGCTCGGCGATTCGGTGCTGCGGGTCATCGACGTCGTGCACGCGGTGCTGGACCGGGCGGTCGCGGAGGCGCGGCGCGTCGCGGGCGAGGCCGAGGTGGACCTGCTGGTGCTCACCCACCCGGCGGACTGGGGCGCGATCCGCACCCGGCTGCTGCGCCAGGCCGCGGGCAGGCTGGCGCGCGAGGTGGCGCTGGTGCCGGAACCGGTGGCCGCGGCGGTGTACCACGCGGCCACCTTCGCCCCGGAAGCTTCGCCGGGCGATCGGACGGTCGAGTTTTCCGGCCGTCCTGGCGACGCGCTGGCGGTGCTTGATCTCGGCGGCGGGACGGTCGACGTCAGCGTCGTCCAGCGGTCGCCGGAGGCCGCGCGCGCGGCGCGAGTGCCGGGCGCGCCGCCGCAGCGGGGCGGGTTCCAGGTGCTGGCCACTCGGGGCGACCCGAGCTTCGGCGGGGCGGACATCGACCAGGCGTTGCTGGAGCACGTCGGGTCGCTGGTGTCCGGCACGGATCCGCAGGCGTGGCAGCAGCTGGTCGAGGGCCGGGAGCTGGCTGAGCGTCGGCGACGCCGGGTGCTGCGCCAGGACGTCCGCGGTGCGAAAGAGACGCTGTCGCGGCATACGTACACCGATGTCCCGTTGCCGCCGCCGTTCGCGGACGCGCACGTGACCCGAGTGGACTTGGAACGGCTGATCGGGGCTCCGCTCGGCCGCGTGGTCGAGCTGACCAGTGCCGCGATCGCCGATTCGGGCCTGCGCCCGAAGCAGCTCGCGGCGATCTTCCTCGTCGGCGGTTCGAGCCGGATCCCGATGATCTCCCGGCTGGTGCACGAGCGCACCGGTGTGGTGCCGACGAGCCTGGACCAGCCGGAGACGGTCGTCGCGCGCGGCGCGCTCCGCGCGGTGCTGCTGGAACCGGACCGCACCGGAGTGGTGCCCGGTTCGTCGATCCCGGGGCAAGCCGAGCATCGCACCGAGATCGTCCGCGGGGACGCGCCGACCCGGCGCGGCCTGCCGCCGGTGCCGAACGCGCGGAACGGTCCGGGGCAGCCATTGCCGCCGCGCGGGTTCTCGCCCGCCGATCCGGTCAGGGGACCGCAAAGCGCGCCGTTCGGTGCGGTAACGCCCGCTGGCCCGAGTCCACTGCGGACCGGACCGGGCAAGAACGCGTTGGGGCAGAACGGTTCCGGGAACGGAATATTCTCCGCGCCCGCCGCGGAGGCGTCGAGCGGTTCCGGCGGCAAGGAGAAGAAGCGTCGCCGGCTGTGGCTGATCGCCGCGGTGGTGGCGGTCGTGGCGCTGATCGCGGGCGGGGTCGGGTACTTCGTCAGCAGCGGGAACGGCTCCGATCAGGGCCGCTCGTTTTCCCAATACGACTTCAGCCTCGTCGCGCCGAGCGACTGGGTCCAAACCACCGACGAGGTCGCGGACCGGCAAGTGATCCTGCACCCGCAGGACGCCGAGCGGGGCAACGATCTCGTGCTCGCGCAGGAGTTCGTCATGGACTACGACGCGACCGCGGACCGGCAGAAGCTCGTCGATTCTTTGCAATCCGGGGTCAGCGGAAACGCGAACTACACTGCGTTCCGCCCCGATCTGACCTACGGTGGCCGGAGCGTGATCGGCTACGTCGAGAGCAAACCGGATCGGATTACCGTCCGCTGGTATGTGCTCGTACAGGGGCGGATCCGCGTGCACGTCGGCTGCCAGTACCAATCGCCGGCGGTGCAGCAGCGCGTCGACGCCGCGTGCGAGCAGGTGGTGCGCACGTTGAAGATCACCAGCTGAAGGAGTTCCCGTGGCCTCCGAACCGGAATCCGCGCCAGCGGCATTCACCCGAGCAGGCCAGGACGCCGTCACCTTCTCGCGCCGGGTCGCGGGCACCGCGCTCGCGCGCAGCGAACGGCGCCGCGGCGAAAACCGGGAACTGCTGAAGGAGTTCGGCAGGCGACGGCTTTCCGGAGCCGCGGAACCCGCGCCGTCCGCGTTGCGCGGGGCCGCCCGCCGGTTCCGCGCGGCCCGCGGATTGCCGATGCCGGTGGAACCCGCCGCTCCCGAGCCGGTTCCCGTTCGTCCCCAGATTTCGCCCGAACAGACACGGACGAGTGAAGAGGACGAGGACTTTTCGCAGTCGCGAATCATGAGCCGGGACTCCTGAAATATTCCGGGAACCGGCTGTGCGTGTGCTAACCACGCTGGTGGACAAGGTTTTTTCCGGGGTGCGTGGAGACCGTTCACCCGGCCGTTGCCCCGCGGTTCCCTGATCCGGCGTTTCCGCAAGCAACTACTTGCGAAGAAGTCGCGACAAGTGTGAACCGAACTGGCAATGTCTTCGTCGTAGGTGCAGTGCCGGAAACACCAGCCGGCGCGCACAACCACTGACGAAGGGGGTAGCTCCCATGGCTGCTGGCGGTTTCACTGGGGATCCGAAGGAATTCACCGCGGCAGAGGGGCGCGTCGTCGACGCGACCAGCCGGATGAACAAGAACCTGAGCGACCTGCGCTCCAACATCGAAGCGACCCGCGCGGGCTGGGAAGGCGACGCGCAGCGTGCCTTCGACAACGTCATGCGCCGCTTCGACGACTGCGGTCGCGGCCTGAACGACGCGCTGCACCGCATCGGTGAGCTGCTCCAGGAAGCGGGTTCCACCTACGCCAAGAGCGAGGCGGCGCAGCACGAGCACATCAACTCGCTCAACAAGGGTTTCGGCGTTCTCGGCTGATCCAGTTCTTTTCCGTTCAGATTCGGCTTTTTCCTCATTCATTCTTCTGACAGGAGTTCGACATGCCTGACGGCCGCATTGTTGTTGATCCGGGTACCATCCACCGCGCCGCGGAGGACTGCACCTCCACCGGTGGCGAGCTGAAGACGCTCTTCGACAACCTGAAGAGCGACCTCAACCCGCTGACCCACAGCTGGACCGGTGAAGCGAAGGACCAGTACATCCAGGCGCAGAACGAGTGGGACCAGAAGTTCGACGAGTTCACCCAGCTTCTGGCGCAGATCGCCGCCGTGCTGCCGCAGATCGCGGACGGCTACCAGGCGACGGACCGCTCGGTGCAGAACCTGTTCTGAGCCAAGCTCCGAAACCACGGCGGGCCGGACACCTTCGGGTGTCGGCCCGCCGTTTTCGTGTGCGGGAAAGGAATCGCGCCGCTCAGTGCGGGGCGCCGACGGAGTATTCCGGCTTGTCGTTGAGCACCCGCACGGTCACCTTCTTCGGCTGCCCGCCGACCTGCACCGTGCAGTCGAACGTGGCACCGTTCTCGATAGTCTGCCCCGACGGGCACGCGACGTTCTTCACGTCCGGCTCGCCGTAGTTCTCGTTGAGCACCTTGGAAACGCCGTCCTGCAACGACTTCTGGTCCAAAGTGTCCCCGCTGAAAACCCCGGTCGCCCACGAGATCCCGGCCGCGGCGGCCAGCACCACGACGACCGCGCCGCCGATCAGGAACGGTTTCTTCGACCGCGGTTTCCCTGGCTTGGCCGAGGAAAACGCGCCGAGCCCGCCGTACTCGGACGGCTGGAACCCGCCGCCGTAAGGATTTCCGGACGGCTGCTGTCCCGGCTGGCCTTGCGGCTGAGCCGGAGTCGGCTGGCTGTGCGCTTGCCCGGGCCCGCCGTACGGCTGGCTCGGCTGCTGACCGTACGGCTGCGCCGGATAACCCTGCTGCGGATACTGCGCCTGCGGAAACTGTTGCTGCGCCGGAGGTTGCGCCCACTGGCCGCCCGCTGGCTGCCCGCCCTGCCAGCCGGAACTGTCCACTTCGGACGGGTAACCCTGCTGCTGCGGCGCGTTCGTCCCCGGCTGCCACCACTGCGGCTGCCCCTGCGGCTGCTGGTCGGGAGGCTGGGTCATCGGAGGTCACCTCGGGGTTCGATGGGCGCGGGAGCCGGCGGGAGAGTGCGCATCAGCGCCCCTGCAGTTCGCCGAGCCGGCGGTAGAAGTCCTGTTTGGCCGCGTCGTCCGCGAGCACGGTGACCTGCGAGGCGTCCGGAACCGTCGGCAGGTCCGAGGCGGTGGCCTCGCCGGTGAACTTGAAGTCGTAGCGCAGTTCGACCTTGTGCCCGTCGCCCTCGAACTTGGCCGCCATCGTGAACTCGGCGAGCGAACCGTCCGGCTTCAGCGTGATCGTGCTCGGCACGACGGCCTTGCGCAGCTCCGGCCCGACCTGGTTGACCAGCTTGTCCGGCAGCAGTTCGACGCGCCGGTCGAGGAAGATCGAAAACGGCACGTTCACGGTCAGCTGCTCAGTGCCGTCCGCGGAACTCTTCGCGCCGCGCAGCGCTTTCTTGTCCGCCTTGTACGAGCTGTCGACCGAGTCGCCCATCTTGCACGCGATCTGCACCCCGCCCCACGCGCACGGCTGGACGAGCCCGGCCTCCGGCTTGGGCATCGACACCCACGGCGTCGGCGCGAGCGATTTGTAGGCCGGCCCGAGGTAGAGATACTCGACGGTGCCCTCGGCCGGGGTGAACGAGTCGAGGAACTCGTTGGGGTTCTTCTGCGACCGGTTGTGCACGATGCGGCTCTCCGGGCTGCCGGTGCGCGCGGAGGTGACGATGTTGTGCAGGTACTTGTCGTCGAACTTGAAGTACCGGTCCGCCGAGTTCGTCACGTTGCGCGGGTCGACGATCGTGTCCCCGAGCTTCGCCATGGCCTTCTCGAACTTCGCGCCGACGTACGCGGCGGCCTGGTCGCCGTCGGGCAGCGCGGTGCCGGCGCGGGCCTGCCCGCACGCGGTCGCGAGAGCCAGCACGGCGGCGACGGCTCCCGCCGTCCGTACGGCTCGGATCGTCCTCGCTCGTGTCTTCAACTGCAGTCCCCAGATGCTCGTCGTGCTCGCGCGGCCGCGCGTCGGAATCGTCTCATCCTGGTACGACCCGCGCGGCGGCGTGGTGGTTCCGGGAACCGGTCAGGTACGCTGTGACCGGCCGACGAGGCGCCTTCGCACCCCCGCTGCACAACTGGCGGGACCACAGGGGTATCTTCATATGTCGTTGTGCGTTGCGGCGCGTCAGCGCTCGGCCCGCACATTACCCACACGCAATGACGACGAGGTAGACCCTTGCCCACGTACAGCCCCAAGCCCGGCGACGTCACTCGTGCCTGGCACGTGATCGACGCCGAGGATGTCGTGCTCGGACGGCTCGCGACCGAGGTCGCCACGCTGCTGCGCGGCAAGCACAAGCCGACCTACGCCCCGCACGTGGACACCGGTGACTTCGTCATCATCGTCAACGCCGAGAAGGTCGCTCTCACCGGTAACAAGCGCGAGCAGAAGTTCGCGTACCGGCACAGCGGTTACCCCGGCGGTCTGCGGAAGCGCTCCTTCGGCGAGCTGCTCGACACCAAGCCCGAGCACCTCGTTGAGAAGGTGGTCAAGGGCATGCTGCCGAAGAACAAGCTCGGCCGCGCCATGGCCAAGAAGCTGAAGGTGTACGCCGGCCCGCAGCACCCGCACGCCGCGCAGCAGCCGCAGGCGCGCGAGATCACCAAGATCGCGCAGGTCGCGCAGTGAGTGAGGAACAGTTGACCAGCACCGAGACCGAGGTCGTCGCTTCGACCGAGACCCCCGCCGAGGCCGTGGCGACCAGCGAGTCCGCCGCCGCCCCGCGCCCGTCGCGTGCCGCCGGTGGCAACGCGCAGACGGTCGGCCGCCGCAAGGAGGCCGTGGTCCGCGTTCGCGTCGTGCCGGGTACCGGTGAGTTCAAGCTCAACGGCAAGTCCCTTGAGCAGTACTTCCCGAACAAGGTGCACCAGCAGCTCATCAAGGAGCCGCTCGTCACCGTCGAGAAGCCGGACTCCTTCGACATCTTCGCCAACCTCAAGGGCGGCGGGATCTCGGGCCAGGCGGGCGCGCTGCGTCTCGCCATCGCCCGTGCGCTGGTCGAGGTCGACGCCGACGACCGCCCGGCCCTGAAGAAGGCCGGCTTCCTGACCCGTGACGCGCGCGCCACGGAGCGGAAGAAGTACGGCCTCAAGAAGGCCCGTAAGGCCCCGCAGTACTCCAAGCGCTGATTTTCAGCACTCTGGCGCAACCCCGGAAGCGCCCATCCGTCCATCGGATGGGCGCTTCCGGCGTTTTCCGGGCCCGGTGATGCGTTCTTCGCCACTGGCACGACTGTCTTGGGGTAGGGCAGGGGATCACCCTTGCCGGGCCCGGCGCTAGGTTTGTCGAGGCCCGGCGCGCCCCGAGGCCGGTGAATCAAGACAAGGAGGTCGAGATGGCTCGACTGTTCGGCACCGACGGGGTACGCGGTCTGGCCAATGCCGACCTGTCCCCGGAACTGGCCCTGTCGGTCGCGGCGAGCGCCGCCCGAGTGCTGGCGGCGCACGACCGTTCGCACCGTCCGGTGGCCGTGGTCGGCCGCGACCCGCGCGCCAGCGGCGAGATGCTGGAGGCCGCCGTGGTGGCGGGCCTCGCCTCGGCCGGTGCGGACGTCCTGCGGCTCGGCGTGCTCCCGACCCCCGCTGTCGCGTACCTCGTGGGCGCGCTCGACGCGGATCTCGGCGTGATGATCTCCGCCTCGCACAACCCCATGCCGGACAACGGCATCAAGCTCTTCGCCGCCGGCGGGCACAAACTGCCGGACAGCATCGAGGACGAGATCGAATCCGGCCTCGACGCGATCGGCATCACCCGCCCGACCGGCGACGGCGTCGGCCGCGTGACCGACGTCCCGGACGCGCTCGACAAGTACATCGACCACCTGGTCGCCGCGACGCCGCACCCGCTGGCCGGCCTGAAGGTCGTGGTGGACTGCGCGAACGGCGCGTCGTACGCGGCCGCCCCGGAGGCGTACCGCCGGGCCGGTGCTGAGGTCGTGGCTCTGCACGCGGAGCCGGACGGCATCAACATCAACGACAACTGTGGCTCAAACCACCCCGACCTGCTGCGCGCGGCAGTCGTCGAACACGGTGCCGACCTCGGCATCGGCCACGACGGAGACGCCGACCGCTGCGTGGCCGTCGATGCGGCCGGCGAACTGGTGGACGGCGACCAGATCATGGCAGTCCTGGCGCTGGCGCTGGCCGAAGAAGGCGCGCTGGTGAAGGACACCCTGGTCGCCACCGTGATGAGCAACCTCGGCCTGCACCTGGCGATGAAGGCACACGGCATCACGGTCGTCACGACTGCGGTGGGTGACCGCTACGTGCTGGAGGAACTGCGCGCCTCGGGCCTGGCCCTCGGCGGCGAACAGTCCGGCCACGTGGTCCTCCCCGCCCACGCCACGACCGGCGACGGCCTCCTGACCGCGATGCGGCTGATGGCCCGGATGGCCGCGACGGGCAAGCCGCTGGCGGAACTGTCCGCGGTGATGAACCGGCTGCCCCAGGTGCTGGTCAACGTCCCGGTGGCGGACAAAGCGGCGGTGGCCGGGTCCGCCGAGGTCCGCGACGCGGTGGGCGAGGTCGAAGCCGAACTCGGCGAGGAAGGGCGGGTCCTGCTGCGCCCCTCGGGAACCGAACAGCTGGTGCGGGTGATGGTGGAAGCCCCGGCCCACGCCACGGCCCAGGCCGCGGCGGATCGGCTGGCCGGGGTGGTGTCCGCGGTCTCCTGACCGAACTGCCCGAATCGCTGCGCCCCTCGTCACTCTCCGGGTACATTCCGTAGACGAGTGTCCGGCACCGCCGACGGCTTCCGTGCGTCCAAGGTCCGGAAGCACTGGGCAGTCGAGGAGGGGCGAGCGTGGGGAACCGACAGAATGTCGATCCGCAGATGCTGGAGACGGCGGGCGGATTCGTGCGGGACGCGGCGAAGGACCGTCTGCAGACGACGCTGCCCGCGTTGAAGCAGCTGCAGATCACCGAAGCGGACTTCGGGCGGAAGCACCACGGCTCGTTCCAGCTGTACAAGACCGGCATCGAGGCGGTCGGCAAATGCGTCGACAGCTACGTGAAGGCGTCTGAGGACTTCGGGAACAACCTCGGGTCGGCGAGCAAGAAGTACACGTCCAACGAGGCGAGCAGCTCGGACTCCATCACGAAGAGCGGCAAGCGCTGATGGCCGAGCGCAACGGGACCATCCCGTCCTTCCAAGAGTTCCAGCAGTTGATGAACGACCCCAGCGTTCCCGAGAACACCAAACGGGGTTTGGCGCTTCGCTACTTCGACTACGTCGAGGACGAAGAAGAAGAGGGCGACGCGCAGAGCTACGGCTTCCAAGGCGACGAGGACCGCAACCACTGGCGGGACTACTACAAGGACCGGTTCCATATCTCCGAAGGGGATATGGACTGGGAGACGTCGAGCGCTGGTGACGTCGACAAGTGGTACAGCATGGCGAAGGGCGACGCCGACAAAGGCGCGAAGGCGGAGCAGGACAAACAGCAGCAGGCGGTCGACGGCGACAAGCAGAAGCTGAAAGACCAGGGGGCCAAGAACACCGAGACGGATCCGGGCGTCGCGAACTCGAACGAGATTCTCGACCTCGGAGTCTCGGGCTTGCAGCCGTTCCGGAACCTGTTGCCGCTCTACAGCCGCGCTCGTGGACTGGTCGCGCAGAACCTGCCGGACCATCCGTTCCAGCCGCACGTCGGCGATCCGTTCGACGAGCAGCGGGACATCCCGTTCGACAAATTCAAGGCCGCCGCCAAGGAATTGACCGACGTCAACGCGTCCATTGTGGACGCCGCGGCGGACCAGGACAATCGGATGGCGACTGTGTTCGCCAACTGGTCCGGCAACGCTCGGGATGCGGCGCAGCAGTCCTGGAAAGGGATTACCGACGGCACCAAGACCGTCGAGCAGACCCTGAAGGACGGGGCGGGTCTGATCGACCGCAGCATCGCCTCGATCGCGAAGCTGATCCGGGCGAAATGCCAGTGGCTGCAGGATTACTACATCACCGAGTACCCCAGTAAAGGCCAGTTCTCGCCCGGCGACATCGACCGGCTGATCCGCGTCGCCGAGATGGGGCGCAACGCGAGCGACGACGACTTCAAGCACTTCGTGCGGTTCATGCCGGAGGACCTGAAGAACACTGTCAACGAAGACAACTGCGACCTCGGCGACGACACCAAGGACGCCGGGCAGGAGTGGGCGAAGAAGTGGCTCGCCGGGTTCTGCGGCTTCATGGACAAGCACGTCACCAACTGGCAGCAGGTCTGCGAGCACACGCGGACGAGCGTCGACCAGGTGTGGAACGAGCTGGGCGCCTCGCTGGGCAAGGCCCGCGAGGATCTCTTCACCACGTCGTCGAAGCCCGCTGACCAAGGCGGCGGGAAGCAGTCGGACGGGGGCGGCCAGCAGACCACGCCGTCGTCCTCCGGCGGTGGCGGCAAGGACTCGGGAATGCCGAGCACCGGCGGCTCCGGACCGACCCCGGCCGCGGCGCAGACGCCCAAGATGCCGGAAACACCGCAGACCCAGCCACAGACCCAGCCGCAGTCGGCGGAGGGCCTCAACCCGGTCACCCACCAGCCGCTTGAGGTCGATCCGAAGACCGGGCAGCCGTACCCGATCGATCCGAAGACGGGCGCGGCGCTCAAGCCCGAAGAGCCCGAGACGATGACCGTCGAGCACGACGGCCACAAGATCTCCATGTCCGAACCCGGCAAGGACGGGCACATGGGGATCAACGTCGACGACGGCACCGGCAAGCAGAAGACCTACGACCTCGACTTCGGCGACCAGGCGAAGCCCGGTGCGACGCAGCCGCCGGGGACCCCGGTGCCGGGGCAGCATCCGGATCCGGCGACCGCGCCCGGCCAGCAGAGCCACGACGGTGCGCAAGGGACCGGCCAGGGCCACGACGGAACCCCGGGCCAGGACGCCGCGAAGAACCACGACGGGGCGCAAGGACACGATGGCGCGCAGGGGACTGGGCAGAAGTACCAGCCGGGTCCGGACGGCAAGATCCACATCCAGGACGGCAAACTGTCGATCGTGGCCGAGCGGCCCTCCGGGGCCGACGGCCCGACGGTCGTGACCATCGACGACGGCTCCGGTCATCCGACGAAGTACACCCTCGGCGACGACGGTGCGCTGAACCCCGGCAACCACAACGGGGGAACCGGCGGTGGGGGAGCCGCGGTCGGCGGGCAGGCCACGCCGGGCGGTCCGACGCCTCCCGGGACGCAGGCGCCGGCCCAGCCGGTCGCCGCTGCCGCCAACCAGGCGGTCCCGGACCAGGTCGCCGCGCAAGGCCACCAAGTCCCGGATCAAGTCGCCGCGCAAGGCCACCAATCCGTCCCCGATCAGCCAGCCGCGCGGGAGCATCAGATCGTCCCCGGCCAGGCGCCCTCGCACGAACTGCCCGCGACACACGAGCCAGCACCGGCCGCGGCGGCGTCCGGACCGGACGACTCGACGAGTGCTCAGTCCGTGCTCGACCCGTTCTCCGCCGACCCCGGGATCGGCACCGTTCCGCACGTCGGCCTCGGCGACACCGGCGACCCGATGGCAGCCTCGGCAGGCGACGCTCCGCCGACCGACACCTCACAGCTCGGCACCGCGCCCGTGCACCACGAGGCGAGCGGCTCCGGCACCCCGGCCATGATGGGCGGCGGAATGATGGGCGGCCTCGGCAGCGCACCGGGCGGCGGAGGAGAGCAGGAACGTGCGTCGAGCGCGTACCGTGTCGACGGCGGTCTTTTCGGTTCCCAGTCCAACTCGAACCGGATCAGCGGTTCGTTGCTCGACGACGATCAGCCTGGCCGTTAGAACGGGGGAGGACGCGGTGAGCAGCGAAGACCTGGGGGCGGGGTTCCGCCACAAGATGGCCCAGATCGAACGCGAGGCGGAGGAACGGCTCGCGTTGATCGGCAGCCGGGTCCGGAAAGACCTCAAGGAAAGCAAAGAGGCCAGCGACAAGCAGCTGCGCACGGTCGGCCAGGTGATCGTCCGGGTGCAGGAGAGCGCCCGTCGTGCGGCGAAGGCCGGTGGCTGGGTGATGGAGTCGACCGTCGGCGACAAGCCGAAGGGCGAGGTCAGCTTCGGCTTCGAGGATGACGAGGCGGAGAAGGAACGTCGCGCCGGCTACGTGCCCGCCGAGTCTGCTCCGGAACGGCCGAGCACGCCTCCGGCGGCTCCTGCTCCAGCACCGCCCGCCGCTCCGGCGTCGGGGCGGCATCGGCGTGGCGTGCACCACGACGAGGACGACTACACGAACACCGATTGGCTGGCTACCTGAGCCGAACCGGCTGATCAGGCAGCCGGTTCCTCGTCCTCCGGAACCTCGATCGGCGCGCGCTTCACATCCGCGTCCAGCAGCGGCAGGTACTTGTCCGTACCCGTCAAATGCGTGAGGAAGAACGCAGTGAACAGCGCCTTCGTCAGCTGCTGAGTCGCGCGCTGCGGTTTGCCCTGCAGCAGCAGTTGGCTCCAGTGCCGGCCCTCCGTCACCGCCAGGTGTGACGACTTCGCCAGCGTCCGCAGCTGTACCGGGCCTGCCCAAGCCTGTGCGATGGCGTCCGCGTGGCCGACCGCCGGGGCGACCAGGTCGCCGTCCACCGCGAGGTGCAGGCCGGGGGCGCTGATCACCTTCGCGGCTTCCGTCGCGGGCGGGAACGTCTGCGCCGCGGCGACCGTCGCCACCGCGCGGACCTTCGGGCGGGCCTCGTCGTCTGCTCCGGCGGACTGGGCGGCTGCCAGCACTGCCGAACCGCCGCCGGTGGAGTGGCCCGCGAGGCCCAGTTTCCGCGGGTCGACGCTGATGCCGTCCGGGCCCAGGCGGACCGTAGTGACGACGTCGAGCGTCGTCAGGAGGTCGCCGGCCAGCAGGCGGTGCGACGGGAGCGGGCTGAGCTGGGTCGCGGGGGCCGCGGCGACGATTCCCCAGCTCGCGAGGTGGTGCAGGAGCTGCCGGTAGCGGGTGGCCGGCTGCATCCAGCCGTGCCCGAACGCGATGGCGGGCAGGCCAAGGCCTTGGCGCGGGGTGAACACGACGCCGGGCAGTCCGACCAGGGCGAGGTTGCCGCGCAAAACCTCGTGGGGTCCCGGGTGGGACAGCTCCGTGAGCAGCTGCTTGGGCTTGCTGGCCATGCGCGTGACCTTACTGCCCGTGCCCCGCCCCGGCCCGGTGCGCCACCCCGATCGGTTTAGGGGTCCGCCGCCACACTGCGCGAAGACCCGGTCAACGGTTGTCCGCGCGGTCGCTCGCCCAGCTCAGCGGCACTGAAAACCCCGCTCTAGGGACCGGAGTAGGGGACTGGACTTGTCTCGTTACGCTAGTTCGCGTGTGTGGAATCGTGGGATACGTCGGACACCGCCCGGCTCTGGACGTCGTGCTCGGTGGGCTCCGCCGCATGGAATACCGGGGCTACGACTCGGCTGGCGTGGCGGTGCTGGACGGCGCCGGCGCGCTGACTGTCGAGCGCAAGGCCGGCCGTCTGGCCAACCTGGAGGCCCGGCTCGACGAGGTCGGCCGCGACGCGTTCGCGGGCACCGCGGGCATGGGGCACACCCGCTGGGCTACCCACGGGGCTCCGATCGACCGCAACTCGCATCCGCACCGGGACACCACCGGTCGCGTCGCGGTGGTGCACAACGGGATCATCGAGAACTTCGCCGCGTTGCGCGCCGAGCTCGAGGCCGAGGGCATCGAGATGGCCAGCGACACCGACACCGAGACCGCCGCGCACCTGGTTTCCCGCGCCTACACCGACGGCGACACCAAGGGCGACCTGCCGGCCAGCGTCGCCGCGGTGTGCCGCCGTCTGGAGGGTGCGTTCACGCTGGTCGTGACGCACGCCGACGAGCCGGACACGATCGTCGCCGCGCGCCGGTCGTCGCCGCTGGTGGTCGGGGTCGGCGAGGGCGAGCACTTCGTCGCTTCCGACGTCGCCGCGTTCATCGAGCACACCCGCGAGGCCGTCGAGCTGGGCCAGGACCAGCTGGTCGTCATCACCCGCGACGGTTACGAGGTCACCGACTTCCACGGCGACGCCGCGCAGGCCAAGCCGTTCACCGTCGACTGGGACCTGTCGGCCGCCGAGAAGGGCGGCCACGAGTACTTCATGCTCAAGGAGATCGAGGAGCAGCCGGAGGCGCTGGCGAACACGCTGCGCGGCCACTTCGAGGCCGGCCGGATCATCCTCGACGAGCAGCGCATTTCCGACCAGGACCTGCGTGACGTCGACAAGGTCTTCGTCATCGCCTGCGGTTCGGCGTATCACTCCGGCCTTGTCGCGAAGTACGCCATCGAGCACTGGTGTCGGCTGCCGGTCGAGGTGGAGCTGGCGTCGGAGTTCCGCTACCGCGACCCGGTCCTCGACCGCGACACGCTCGTCGTCGCCGTCTCCCAGTCCGGCGAGACCGCGGACACCCTCGAAGCCGTGCGGCACGCGCGCGAGCAGAAGGCCCGCGTCCTGGCGGTCTGCAACACCAACGGCGCGCAGATCCCGCGCGAGTCCGACGCGGTGCTGTACACGCACGCCGGGCCGGAGATCGGGGTCGCCTCGACCAAGGCGTTCCTCGCGCAGATCGCCGCGAACTACCTCGTCGGCCTCGCGCTGGCGCAGGCGCGCGGCACGAAGTACCCGGACGAGGTCGCTCGCGAGTTCGCCGAGCTGGAGGCCATGCCGGCCGCGGTGCAGAAGGTGCTGTCCACTGTGGACCAGACGCGCGAGATCGCGCGGCGCATCTCCGACTCGCGCGCGGTGCTGTTCCTCGGCCGCCACGTCGGGTTCCCGGTGGCGCTGGAAGGCGCGCTGAAGCTGAAGGAACTCGCGTACATGCACGCGGAGGGCTTCGCGGCGGGCGAGCTGAAGCACGGTCCGATCGCGCTGATCGAAGAGGGCCTGCCGGTCGTCGTCGTGATGCCGTCGCCGAAGGGCCGCGCGGTGCTGCACTCGAAGCTGGTGTCGAACATCAGCGAGATCCAGGCGCGGGGCGCGCGCACGATCGTGATCGCCGAGGAGGGCGACGAGACTGTGCGCCCGTTCGCCGACGAACTCATCGAGGTGCCCGCGGTGCCGACGCTGCTGCAGCCGCTGGTTTCCACCGTGCCGCTGCAGGTGCTGGCCGCGGAGATCGCGAGTTCGCGCGGGTACGACATCGACAAGCCGCGTAACCTGGCGAAGTCCGTCACTGTCGAGTAGCCGGGGGCCGCCGTGCAAGGAATCTGGACTACGGAACGGATTCGCGCGGCGGAGGACCTGCTGCTCGCGCGCACTCCGGACGGCGAGCTGATGCGCCGGGCCTCCTTCGGCCTCGCCGCAGAGGTGGCCGGACTGCTGGCCGAGGACACCGGCGGTGTCTCCGGTCGACGGGTCGTGCTGCTGGTCGGCTCGGGCAACAATGGTGGCGATGCCTTGTGGGCTGGCGCTTTCCTGCGTCGGCGCGGGGTCGCGGTGGCTGCGGTATTGCTGAAGCCGGAGAAGGCGCACCCGGCCGGATTGGCTGCGCTACGGCGATCCGGCGGTCGAGTGGTGTCCATAGCAGACAGTCCACAATGGATCGAGCGGGCGGATGTCGTGGTGGACGGCATCGTTGGTATTTCCGCCCGTGGCCCGTTGCGTCCGGACGCGGCCGAGCTGGTCGCGCGGATCGAAGCGCCGGTAGTAGCGGTGGATTTGCCGAGCGGCGTCGACCCGGACACCGGCGCGGTCGACGGTCCGCATGTCACCGCCGCGCGCACGGTCACGTTCGGCGCGCTGAAACCCGTGCACGTGCTGGCCCCGCAGGAATGTGGCGAGGTCGTGCTGGTGGACATCGGCCTGCGGCCGTGGCTGGGCGAGCCGGATCTGCGACGCCTGGATCTGGCCGACGTCGCCGAGGCGTGGCCGATTCCCGGGCCGGAGGACGACAAATACACCCAAGGCGTCGTCGGGATCGCGGCCGGATCGGCGACGTACCCGGGAGCGGCGGTGCTCGCGTCCGGGTCGGCGGTCCGCGCGACGGCGGGCATGGTCCGCTACGCCGGGCACGCGGCGGACGTCGTGCGCTCGCGCTGGCCGGAGATCGTCGCGACCGGCTCGGTCACCGACGCGGGCCGGGTGCAGGCGTGGGTGGTCGGACCGGGCATCGGCACCGGCGGGGAAGGCCGGGAGATCCTGCGGCACATCCTCGGCCAGGGCGTCCCGGTGTGCGCGGACGCCGACGCGACCACGCTCATCGCCCACACCCCCGAAGTCCTCGACGCCCGCGACCCGGACACTCCGCTCGTGCTCACCCCGCACGCTGGCGAGTACGAACGCCTGATGGGCCGCCGCCCGGGCGCGGATCGGATCGCCGCGGCGCGGGAAGCGGCGAAGAAGTACGACGCCGTCGTGCTGTTGAAAGGCCACTGCACGGTCGTCGCCGCTCCGGACGGCCGCGTCGCGGTCAACACCCCGCGCGGTTCGTGGCTGGCGACCGCTGGCTCCGGCGACGTGCTCACCGGCCTGGTCGGCTCGCTGCTCGCCGCTGGGCTCGACCCCTGGCTGGCCGCCGCGGCTGCCGCGCAGGTGCATTCGCTGGCGGGCGCGCTCGCTGCCGAGGACGTGCCGACGTCGGCGTCCGGTCTGGTCGATGCCATCCCGACCGCGCTTCGGCTGATCCGCGCGACCGCACCCTGACCAGCGCTGGCCCAATGAGGTTGCCTCAGTAGCGCGGTGTGCGGTAGCGACGCTTGCCAGAACGCTGCGGAGCACCGGCCGGTGCGAACGTCTGTGAGGGGAACCCTGACGGAATCTGATTCCCTCAGGGTTCCCCTCACGGACGTCGGCGAGAGCGGAGAAGCCATGCGAAGAGTTATCGAGTTACGTGTTAACTCGGCTCGCGATATCTGGTAAGAACGAGATGTGAGTCGAGACACGCCAGGACGGCCGAAGACGCGCCCGTCCGACGCCGCGGTGGAGCAGCGGCGGCAAGAGATCCTCGACTACGTCATCGACCAGGGCGAAGTCCGGATCGACGACCTCACCGCCCGGTTCGGCGTCAGCCTCATGACGATGCACCGTGACCTCGACGAACTCGCCGACAAGCGCATGCTGCGGAAGCTGCGCGGCAAGGTCGAGGCGTATCCCGCGCTCACCATGGAGACCGCCAGCCGGTTCACGCTGCACTCGGCCGAGAAGGAAGCCCTCGCCGACCTCGCGATCCAGCAGGTCGAGCCCGGTCAGGCCGTGTTCGTGGACGACTCCACGACGCTGTTCCCGCTGGTCGAACGGCTCGCGCAGATCGAGCGCCTCACCGTGATCACCAACTCGCTGCAGGCCGCGCGGCTGCTGGGCACCGGCGTTGACGTGGTCCTCGCCGGCGGGCGTTACGACCCCGAGTACGACTCCTGCTCCGGCCCCGACGTGCTCGCGCTGCTCGAACGGATTCGCGTGGACATCGCGTTCGTCTCGGTGAGCGCGGTCGCGGTCGGCAGGCTGTTCCACCCGGTCCGCGACTACGCCGAGCTGAAGAAGGCCGTGCTGCGCGCCGCGAACCGCAACGTGCTGGTGCTCGACCACTCGAAGTTCGGCCGCACCGCGACGTACGCGCACGGCACCGTCGGCGACTACGACCTCCTGATCACCAGCGAAGCCACTCCGACCGAGGAGATCGAGGCCGCGCTGAACGAAGGCACGGCGGTCGAGGCCGCGGAGTACGTCGAGGAGGGGCAGCCCTATGACAGCTGAGCTGGTGGCCGGGGTCGATTCGTCGACCCAGTCGACCAAGGTCGTGGTCTGCGACGCGCGCACGGGCGAGATCGTGCGCGCCGGCCGGGCACCGCACCCAGACGGCACCGAGGTCGACCCCGCAGCGTGGGCGCAAGCGTTTGCGGACGCCACTCGCGACGTTCTCGACGGCGTCAAGGCCATCGGCGTCGGCGGTCAGCAGCACGGCATGGTCACGCTCGATGAAGCTGGCGAGGTAGTCCGTCCGGCGTTGCTGTGGAACGACACCCGCTCCGCGCAGGCGGCCAAGGACCTGACCGACGAACTCGGCGGACCCGCCGTGTGGGCGAAGTCGGTCGGGCTGGTGCCGGTCGCCAGCTTCACAGTCACCAAGCTCCGCTGGCTCGCCGAGCACGAACCGGAGAACGCCGACCGCGTCGCCCGCGTCCTGCTGCCGCACGACTGGCTCACCTGGCGGCTGCTCGGCCGTCCGGAAACCGCGGTGACCGATCGCGGCGACGCCTCGGGCACCGGCTATTTCTCCCCGACGGACAACACTTATCGCCCCGACGTCCTCGCGCACGCGTTCGGCGGCCGCACTCCGGATCTGCCGACGGTGCTCGGTCCCTCCGACGTCGCCGGGCACACCAGCGACGGCATGCTCGTCTCCGCGGGCACCGGCGACAACATGGCCGCCGCGCTCGCCCTCGAACTGGCTCCGGGCGACGCGGTGATCTCGATCGGCACCAGCGGCACGGTTTTCGGCGTCACCGAGACCGGCGCGGCCGACGCGAGCGGCCTGGTCGCCGGATTCGCCGACGCCACCGGCCGCTTCCTCCCGCTGACCGCCGCCCTCAACGCCGCCCGCGTGCTCACCGCGGGCGCGGCGATGCTCGGGGTCGAGCTAGCCGAGTTCGACCGGCTCGCAATGGCCGCCGAACCGGGCGCGGGCGGGCTCACGCTGCTGCCGTACCTCGACGGCGAGCGCACCCCGAACCTGCCCGGCGCGACCGGTTCGCTGCACGGTCTGACCAGGGCGAACATGACGCCGGAGAACGTCGCGCGGGCGACCGTCGAGGGCATGGTCTGCGGCTTGGCCGCCGGGCTGGACGCGGTGCGCGCGCAGGGCATGGCCGTGAAGCGAGTGCTGCTCATCGGCGGCGGCGCGCAGTCCGCCGCGGTGCGGGCGATCGCACCGATCGTGCTCGGCCTTCCCGTGGTGATTCCCGAGGTCGGCGAGTACGTCGCGCTCGGTGCCGCTCGACAGGCAGCTTGGGCGCTCGCGGGCACCGCCGAGCCGCCCGCGTGGACCGGAACCAAGAACCAGCTCGTTTTGGACGAGCCGACCGGGGCGCAGCGCGCCGCGGGCATCGAGATCCAGCAACGCCACCTCGAGGCGCGCGAGGCCGCGCACGGGGTTTCCGCGAAATTGGGAGAGGACTGACCGATGGCCAGCATCACCTACGACAAGGCGACCCGGCGCTACTCCGGGACCGAGCGTCCCGCCGTCGACGCGCTGGACCTGGAGATCGCCGACGGCGAGTTCCTGGTGCTGGTCGGACCGTCGGGCTCGGGCAAGTCCACCGCGCTGCGGATGCTCGCGGGCCTGGAGGACATCGACGACGGCGCGGTCTGGATCGGCGACCGCGACGTCACGCAGCTGCCGCCGCGTTCGCGCGACATCGCGATGGTGTTCCAGAACTACGCGCTGTACCCGCACATGACGGTCGCGCAGAACATGGGCTTCGCGCTGAAGATCGCCGGGCGGCCCGCGTCGGAGATCAAGCAGAAGGTGCTCGACGCGGCCAAGCTGCTGGACATCGAGCAGTACCTGGACCGCAAGCCGAAGGCGCTGTCCGGTGGTCAGCGCCAGCGTGTCGCGATGGGTCGCGCGATCGTGCGTGAGCCGCAGGTGTTCCTCATGGACGAGCCGCTGTCGAACCTCGACGCGAAGCTGCGTGTCTCGACCCGTACGCAGATCGCCGCGCTGCAGCGCCGGCTCGGCGTCACCACCGTGTACGTGACCCACGACCAGGTCGAGGCCATGACGATGGGTGACCGCGTCGCGGTGCTGTCGGACGGTCTGCTGCAGCAGTGCGACACCCCGCGCGCGCTGTACGACCGGCCCGCAAACGTTTTCGTCGCGGGCTTCATCGGTTCGCCGGCGATGAACCTGGTCGCCGCGAAGCTCACCGCGGACGGTGCCGAGGTCGGCGGCGTGCAGGTGCCGCTCAAGCCCGAGGTCCGGTCCGCGGCCGACGGCGACACGGTCACCATCGGTTTCCGTCCGGAGTCGCTGGAGGTCACCACCGACGCCGACGGCGCCCTGCCGATCAAGGTCGAGCTGGTCGAAGAGCTGGGCTCGGACGCTTACGTCTACGGCAAGCTCGGCGCGGGCGTCGAGGAGACCGCGGAGGGTTCGTCACGCAACGTGGTCGCGCGCGTCGACCCGCGTACGCCGCCGCGCATGGGCGACACCCTGCACCTGCGGATCCGTCCGGACGAGCTGCACGTGTTCTCCGGCACGTCCGGGCAGCGTCTCTCCTGAGCCGATGACGTGGGAAACTGGCAGTCGTTATGACTGCCAGTTCTCCGCACGCCGAGACCGTGGTCGATCTCGGCGCAGTGCGCCACAACGTTTCCTTGCTGGCCGCCCGGGCACCCGGTGCGGCCGTGATGTGCGTGGTCAAAGGCGACGCGTACGGCCACGGCGCGGTTCCGGTAGGCCGCGCCGCAGTCGAAGCCGGGGCCGCCTGGCTCGGCACCTGCTCGCTGCAGGAAGGCCTCGACCTGCGGGCCGCCGGACTGTCGGTGCGGCTGTTCAGCTGGCTGGACGTGCCGGAGCTGGATTTCACGCCCGGCATCGAGGCGGACATCGACCTCGGCGTCAGCTCCCTCGGTGAGCTGGCCCGGGTCGACGCCGCCGCGGAGCGCGCCGGAAAACGCGCCCGCGTGCACCTCAAAATCGACACCGGGCTGTCGCGCAACGGCTGCCCGCCCGCCGATTGGCCCGCGCTGGTCGAGGCGGCGGCCAAGGCGCGCGGCGTCGAGGTAGTGGCCATCTGGTCGCACCTGGCCTGCGCCGACGAGCTGGGGCACGCGTCGATCGACGCGCAGGCGAAGCTGTTCTCCGAGGCGTACGACGCGGCCCGCGCGGCCGGCCTCGACCCGATCCGGCACCTGGCCAATTCCGCGGCCACGCTCACCCGGCCCGACCTGCACTTCGACCTGGTCCGCCCGGGCATCGCGATGTACGGCCTCAACCCGGTGCCCACCGAGGACGACCTGCGCCCGGCGATGACGTTCCGCTCCAGCGTGGTCCTCACGAAGCCGCTGGCGGCCGGGGAATCCGTCTCCTACGGTCACACCTGGACCGCGCAGGAGGACACCACGCTCGCGCTCGTGCCCGCCGGGTACGCCGACGGGGTGCCGCGCACGCTGTCCGGGCGGATGGACGTCTGGCTGGGCGGGCGGCGGCGGCCGGTCGTCGGGCGGATCTGCATGGACCAGCTCGTGGTGAACGTCGGCAACGAGGACGTGCCTCGGGTCGGTGACGAGGTCGTGCTGTTCGGGCCGGGCTGGGCTGGCGAGCCGACCGCGCGCGAATGGGCGGACAAGCTCGGCACCATCGACTACGAGATCGTCACATCGATGTACCGGCCGCGCGTACACCGTCGGTACGTGGGGGAGCGGGCGTGACTCCTTCGGCACGGCTGTGGGCGATCGTCGGCGGAGTCGGAGCGGTAGTGACAGGTGCCGCAGCGGCAGTTGTGGCGACGCAGCAACGTAAACCGATTGAGGACCCCTTCGCCGACGAGCCGCTGGGCGAGCTGAAACCGGACCGTACGTCCACTGTCGCCGCTGAAGACGGTACGCCGCTGTCGGTCGAGGAGATCGACCCTGAGGACTGCGAAAAGCCGGATCTGACTCTCGTCGGCGTACACGGCTTCGCGCTTTCGCGGCGCTCGTGGCACTTCCAGCGCCGCGACGTCGCTTCGCTGCGTCTGCCGCGCGTACGGCAGGTCTACTACGACCATCGCGGCCACGGTCTGTCCGGAGAAGCGTCCACTGAGACCTCAACGATCGAACAGCTCGCGCACGACCTCGACAGCGTGCTGCGCGCGATGGTGTCCGAAGGACCGATTGTCCTCATGGGACATTCCATGGGCGGCATGGTGATCATGGAGCTGGCCGCGCAACGGCCAGACCTCTTCGAGGATCGCGTATGCGGCGTCGCCTTCATCGCGACGGCGGCGGGCGAAGTCGGCGCACACGGGTTGCCGAGGCCGCTGCTGTCCAAGTACAACCCGCTCACGCGCGGCGTCGGCGAGCTGGCCGGATGGCAACCCGGGTTGGTGGAGTTCGTGCGCGCGGCGGGCGGTCAGCTGACCCGGCAGGCAGTGCGACGTCTCGCGTTCGGCAGCCGCGACGTCTCGCCGCGCCTGGTCGACTTCATGCTGGAAATGCTGGCTGTCACGCCGGTACGCGGGCTGATCAACTTCGTCGACACTCTCGGAAGCCACAATCGCTACGCTGTGCTGGCCGGGCTGAAACACGCGCAAGTGCTGGTCATCGGCGGTGACTCGGACCGTTTCACGCCGTTCGCGCACGCCGAGCGAATCGCGTCCGAGCTGCCAGACGCCGAACTGGCGCGCGTGCGCGGAGCCGGGCACATGGTGCAGCTCGAACAGCCCGAGCTGGTGAACAGCCATCTCATCGACCTGCTGCAGCGCTGTGGTGGCAGCGCCGCGCCGAACCGGCGAAACTGGTGGTGGACAAGGTGATTCTGGAAACCCCCGAGGACACGATGGCCTTCGGGCGGACGCTGGGCGCGGCGCTGCGCGCGGGCGATCTGGTGCTGTTGGACGGTCCGCTCGGGGCCGGGAAGACGACGCTGACCCGCGGGATCGCGGACGGTCTCGGCGTCGGCGGGCGGGTCAGTTCGCCGACGTTCGTGCTGGCGCGAGTGCACGCCGCGGGGGCGGCCGGGGTGCCGCTGATCCACGTGGACGCGTACCGGCTGGGCGGCGATCTGTCCCAGTTGGACGACCTCGATCTGGACACCGACCTGGAGTCGTCCGCGGTCGTGGTCGAGTGGGGCGAGGGCAGCGCGGAGCGGCTGTCGGAGGACCACCTGGTCGTCCGGTTGACCCGCCACGACGACGACACCAGGACCGTCGTGCTGGAACCGCACGGCTCCTGGACCGAACGAGTCACCGAGCTGATCGCCGCCTAACCGGCTGTGAAGGGAACCCTGAAGGACTCTGATTCCCTCAGGGTTCCCCTCACGGACGGCGGCAGCATCGGCCGGTTACTGGCTGGCTTTCGCCGCAGCCTCTTCACTGCTGGAGAATGCCGGAGCCGATCCGGGCAACGGCTTCTTCGCGGTTTCCTTCAGCTTCAGCAGCGTGATCACGCCGACCACCCCGGCGATCATCAGGTAGTACCCAGGCCACTTGAGATCCCCTGTGGCCAGCACCAGCGCGCTCATCACCAGCGACACCGTCCCGGCGAACGCCGACACGAAGATGTTGAACGAAATCGACAACCCGCCGTACCGGACCTCGGTCGGGAACAGCGCGGGCAGCGTGGACGGGCAGGTCGAGGAGAAGCAGATCAGCAGCAGTCCCATCAGGATCAGGCCGAGCAGCACCGAGATCAGCGAACCGCTCTTGAGCAGCAGCACCATCGGAAGGCCGAGCACGATCAGCCCGCCCGCGCCGACCCACAGGATCGGCTTGCGGCCGTACTTGTCGCTGAGCTTGCCGAGGAACGGGATCAGCAGCACGCCCAGCCACAGCACGCCGATCTGCAGCCATTCCGCCGCGGTGGCCGAGATCGCCTGCCCGCCGTTCGCGGACATCGTGCGGTCGTCCTTGAGGTAGGTCGGCATGTAGCTGGTGAGCATGTAGTTGGTGACGTTCCAGGTCACCACGAGCCCGCCGGCCAGCAGCATCGTCGGCCAGTACTTCGAGAAGATCGTGCGGACCACGTGCTGGGCCTCGGCGTCCTCGCGCTTGCCGGACTCGTCGAGCAGCTGCTGGAAGGCGGGCGTCTCCTCGAGCTTCGTCCGCAGGTAGACGCCGACGATGCCGAGCGGCAGCGCCACCATGAACGGGATCCGCCAGCCCCAGGTGTCCATGAAGGCCGGGGTCGAAACCAGCGGCAGCACCGACGAGACGGTCGCGCCCAGCGCGTACCCGATGAAGGTGCCGAACTCCAGGAAGCTGCCGAAGTAGCCGCGGCGGCGGTCCGGGCTGTACTCGGCGATGAACGTCATCGCGCCCGCGTATTCGCCGCCGGTCGAGAAGCCCTGCAGGACCCGCGCGCAGACCAGCAGGATCGGCGCGGCCAGCCCGATCGACGAGTACGACGGGATCAGTCCGATGAGGAACGTGCCGGTCGCCATCAGGATCACGGTCACCGCGAGGACCTTGGTCCGGCCGATCTTGTCGCCGAGCGGACCGAAGAACAGGCCGCCGAGCGGACGCACCAGGAATGCCACCGCGAAGGTCGCGAACGTCGCGAGCTGGGCCAGCGCGGGATTGCCGGGCGGGAAGAACTGCGCCTCGATGGTGGTGGAGAGGTAGCCGTAGACCCCGAAATCGAACCACTCGGTGATGTTGCCGACCGCGGCCGCGCCGACCGCCCGGCGCATTGTCGCGTCGTCCGTGACGGTGGCGCCGCCCGACGGCCCCCTCCCGTCTGCTGCCTCTGTCACATCGCTCCCTTCGCGTTTGCAGGACTCACTGCGCAGAGCCCCCGACGTCACCTACCGCGATCGACCCGAAGCCTAACGTGATACGTCTCACTCCCGCACGGGGGTAGCGGAGGTAACGCGTAGCGGGGACCATGCGTTATAGCAGGTAGATACCTGTAAAACCCCATCAACTCGCACGCGTCGGCCAGCGGATCATCCGGATTCGCCGACGGCATTCGACGCGCGCACCCCGTGAGGAGGAGCCGCAATGACGGCAGTATTCGTGGCCATCGCAAGCTGTGCAACCGCGGGAGTCGCTGTCGCGGCTACCCTCGCGTCCTACGCGCAGCGCAAGTGGCGGGTCCGCGCCGTCGAGGCGTGACCTTTGAGGACTCTAGGGCTCTCGGGTTCTAGGGTTCGACAATTCCGACTGCCAGGCCGAGGCCGACCAGATCCTGCGGACGCAACCGCAGCTGGTCGGCCACGGTCGGCACGTCGGTCATCGGGCGTTTCAGGATCGCCGACGCGGCTTCCGGCGAAGTGACCGAGAAGTAGGCGTCCGGGGCGATCCAGGTCGCGCCCGGAGCGGCGAAAGCCAGCGCGCCACCGGAACCGCCTTCACCGATCACCAGCGTGGTGACCGGCACCGCAGCGGTGGCGATCGCCTCGAACAGTTCCGCGATCGCTGGTCCGATCCCGCCTTCTTCCGCTTCGGCGTCGTTTGCCGCGCCGGGAGTGTCCACAAGCGTCAACACCGGAATCCCTAGCCGGGACGCCAGCCGGACGAGTCGTGCTGCAGTGCGAAAGCCTGCTGGACGCGTCGCGGTGCCGCACTGTGCTGCGTACGCGATCGCGCGGCCTTCTCGCCAGCCGAAGCCGCACTGCACGCCTTCGTCGACGTGACCGGCGCGGTCGCCTTGTACGTTCTCTCGCCAGTCGAAGTACGCGTCGAGGTACTCGGGCGCCCGCGCTCGCGAAGAAGCGCGCGCCGTTCGCACAGCGTCCCAGCCGGTTTCTGGCAGCGCGGTTTCGCGACGGGCGTTAGGCGGGGGCGCGGGCTCTGTCGACGGCGAAGCCAACAGCTGCAGCCATCGCGCGAGTACGGCACCCAGCTCATCCGTCGCAACGAGACGGTCGACCTGACCCCACTCCAGCTTCGCTTCGACGGTGTACGCCTCCGCAGGCGACGTCGCAGGCCGTACGCGGGAGCCAGCGAAGCCCACTTGCGCGTCTGGCAGTCCTAATACGACGTCCGAACCGGCGCCGAGCGTCGCCCAGCCGCCGCCGGTGGACGGGTCGCGCAGAACGGAAATCTGTGGGACACCCGCCGCGCGCGCGTCCGCGGCGGCGCGCGCGATTCGCTGGAGCTGCGAAAGCGCGCGCATGCCGTGCTGCATCCGGCTGCCGCCAGTCGCGACGAGCGACACCACCGGCAGTCCACGCTCTTTCGCATGGGCGAAGGCGGCTTCGACGCGGTCGCCGGTCTGCTGACCGATCGAACCGCCGAGGAACCCGAACTCCCAGGCGATCAGCACCGTGGGCACATCGCCGATCCGGGCTTCCCCGACGACGACCGATTCGGTCTCGCCGGTGCGCGCGGCTGCCGCTGCCCTGGCCTCCGGATATCCCGGCCAGCCGAGCGGATCGTCCGCCGGAGTGTTTGCGAGGGACAGGTCGGTGAACCCGGCGGAGATGGCGGCAAGCAGCTCGCGCGCGGTGGTCCTCATCCCAGCGCTCGCTTCATGACTTTGCCCATGTCGTTGCGTGGCAACGCATCCAGGTACCGCACGACGCGCGGCCGCTTGTGCGGCGCGAGCAGCTTCGCTACGTGGTCGGCGAGTTCCTCGAGCGCCGGGCGCTCGCCGTCCGGCACGACCCAGGCGACGATCCGCTCGCCGAGGTCGTCGTCCGGTTCGCCGGTCACCGCCACCTCGGCGACGTTCGGGTGTTCCAGCAGCGCGTTCTCGATCTCGCCCGCGCCGATCTTGTAGCCGCCGCTCTTGATCAGGTCGGTGGCCTTGCGCCCGACGATCCGGACGTAGCCGTCGGGGTCGCGAGTGGCCATGTCGCCGGTGCGGAACCAGCCGCCGTCGAGCGCGGCGGCCGTCGCGTCCGGCCGGTTGAGGTATTCGGTGAACAGATTCGGCCCGCGGACCTGGATCTCGCCGACCGCGTCCGGCTCGCCGATTTCGGCACCGGCCTCGTCGACCAGCCGCAGGTCGACCCCGGCGAGCGGGACGCCGACCGAGCCCGGCTTGCGCTCGCCGTCGGCGCGGACGCTGGTGTTCATCAGGGTCTCGGTCATGCCGTAGCGCTCCACGACCTGCTGTCCGGTCGCGGCGGTGATCCGCTGGTGGTCGTGCACCGGCAGCGCGGCCGAGCCGGAGACCAGCAGCCGTGCGGTCTTGAGCGCGTTGGCGAGGGCTTCGTCGGTCGCGACCGTCTCGGCGATCCGGTGGTACATCGTCGGGACGCCGAACAGCATCGTCGCGCCGTTCGCGAGTTCCTCGGTGACGCCTTCGAGGGAGAACCGCCCCAGGTGCCGGACCGAGCCGCCGCGGCGCAGCGGGCCGAGGATGCCCAGGATCAGGCCGTGCACGTGGAACAACGGCAGCCCGTGGACGAGCACGTCGTCGGCCGTCCACTGCCAAGCGTCCTCAAGCGCGTCGAGAGTGCTCGAGATCGCCCGGCGAGGCAGCACGACGCCCTTGGGCGGGCCGGTCGTGCCGGAGGTGTAGACGATGAACGCGGGAGCTTCGGCATCCGGCTCGCCGGCCGGCGGTTTCCCCGCGCCCTGCAACGGAATGTCGCGCCGCGGCAGATCGAGCGCGGCGGGCAGTTCGACACCGGGTTCGGCGAGCACCAGCGCGGGTTCGCTGTCGGCGAGGATGTGCCCGAGTTCGCGTTCGCCGATCTTGGGGTTGAGCGGCACCACCGGAACCCCGGCGAGCAGTGCGGCGACCACCGCGACGCTGGTGTGCAGCGTCGGCGTCGCCCACACCGCGACCCGGCGGTCTCGCGGCAGTTCGGCGGCCAGCGCCCCGGCGACCGCGCCGAGTTCGGCGTAGGTGAGTTTCCGGTCGCCGAAGCGCAGCGCTTCCTTGCCGGATCCGGCGGTGATTGCGGGGAACAGCGGATCGGGCACTTTCGCGGACCTCCTGCGTCACCGGCACCTGGAATCGCACCGTACCGCCTTGTGCCGGTCGCCACCTGCGACGCGATTCACAGCTCCCGATTGTCAGGGGTACCCAGGTTCAGGCGAGATTATCGAGCAGCGCGCGCACCCGCTCGACCATCGTTTCGTGGCGGGCCGGGGCGACGTTCACATACCGCTCGCCGCCGTCGGTTTCGGAGAACGAGAACAGGTAGCGCCCGCGCGCGGTGTCGTAATACGTGCAGATGTCGCGGCCGCTGATCCGCCGTCCGCCGAGCCCGTCGCGGACCGCTGCGGTGATCTGCCCGCCGCCCTCCCGGGGCAGCGCGGCGACGTCGAGCAAATGCCGGACGTCCTGCCTCGCTGGCCCGCCGTCGATCGCCAGGTTCAACGCTGATTCCGGCACCGACACCGCCTGACCCTCCGCAGGCCGGACGCGCGGCAACTCCCGGATCAAGTCCTCCGCCAGCGCTTCCGGCCGGGCCGGTCGCAACACGACAGTGCTGGTCGACGGCATGTGACAGGCGAGCACCGCGTCCTTCCCCCGCGCCGCGACGACCAGCCGATACCGCCGATCCCGCCCGCTTTCGACGGTCGCCGACAGCTCACTGGCCCCACGGCACAACACGGTCATGGTCCGGACGAATGTCTCGTCCGGACCGCCACGACCCCACACACCTTGGTCGGCCATAGCGCTTACCGCGGCTTCGCGGTAAGCGTGCGTCTCCTCAGGGTCGCGCCAGAGTGGATCGGGCGAGAGCGCCGCCGGGAGCGAAACCCCAGCCAGCCCCGCCGCGACGGGAAGACAGTCGGCAGGGAGCACCACCTCGCGAGCGAGCACGAGCATCCCGTCAGAGCCCGATCACCGGCGGAACCGCCTTGGGAAGGTCCCCGATGAGCGCCGCGTCCGGGTCCTGCTCGACCAGGTAGTCGGCGGTCTCGTGGACGAGGTCCTCTTCGCCCTCGCCCTTCTGCCCGCGCCCCATCGCGCCCGCGCCCATGCCCGACGCCCCCGCACGCCCGTTGGCTCCGGCCGCTGCTCCACCCCGACCGGCGGCTTCGCCGTTCCCGAAGGGACCGGTACCGGTACCCGCTCCTCGGCCGACGCTGTTCCCATTGCCGGTATTGCCGTTGCCGGTGTTGCCATTGCCGCCCGCGCTGCCGCCTCGTCCGCTCACGTCGCCGCCGGTTCCCGGCAACCCCGGCGTGTACAGGCTGCTGCTGCCACCGCCGTTGGGGTTGGAGTTGCTGCCGTTGTACGACCAGGAGTTGGGGTTGCTGGTGGTGTTGGGGTTGTTGGTGCTCGTCAGGTCCGGCGGAACGTAGCTGGACGTCCGGGTGTCGTCCGGCAGATCGCTGTGCGGCGGGTGGTACTTGCCCGGCGTCTCGTTGTGCAGCGGGGGATAGGACCCCGGATCCCACCGGTGATTCTCCGAAGGAGGCGTCACCCCCGGCGGCCCAGTGCGATCGTTGGTGTGGTCGCGGTGGCTGGTGTTGCCGCCGGTGCTGCCGGTGCTGTTGGTGTTGTCGCCGCCGACGTAGCCGCCCTCGGAGTACGTGCCAGCGGTGCCGCCAGGGCCGCCCGGGGTGTAGTGAGTGGGCAGATGAGCGGTGCCGGTGCCGCCGGGCTGGGTGATGGTGAAGTCACCGCCCGCGGAGGGCATCGCGAGCTGACCGTATTGGGACGAGTCCGCCCAGCGACTCGAATTGTCCGTCGACTGCTGGTGGTAAGCGTCGTAGCTTTCGGTGACCTCGTGGGCTTTCCGGTTCCATTCGTCGATCTCGTCCTGCCGGTTCGAAAGGAACGAGAGAGGGGTTCCGGAAACCCAGTCGCCTGCCGGTTCGTCGCCGATGTCGCCGACTGACTGGACTTTGGCCTGCAGGGTGTTGAAGGACTCGCCCTGGCCTTGGTACAGGTTCTGCGCCTGCTGCAAGTGCTGGCCACTGACTTGGCTGGCCTGGACCAACGGTCCAGCCCCGGTGTACGCCTGACCGGCGGCGTCTCCTTGCCAGTATTCGCTCATCGAGCCCTGCAGCTGCCGCATTTCGTTGGCGATGTCCTGGTGCAATTCCGAAAGCTGGCTGCTCGTGCCGCCGCCTGCGAACATGCCGCCGGAGCCGCTCCCGCTCTTGATCAGATCGACAATTTGCTGAGGGGTGTAAGCCGTTCCCATCACGCACCCGCCTTGACCGTGGCTAAAGCCGCTCCGGCCGCTTTGAGTGCGACCGAACACGGGTCGCCATAGGACGGCGACTGTTTGAAGAGGATGACCGAACTGGTGAATGCCTCGTCGGCGCGCACGCCGACAGCTACTTGGCAGCCGCCGTCCTGGCGGTTGTCGAGGACGTTGGTGAACACGGCCGGGTATCCGTCGATCGAGGGGGCCGGCTCGAAGTAGCCGCCGCTGCTCCGGTTTTGGTAGACGGTCGCGAGCCCGCCCTGTCCGGGGAGGAAGCCGATGGCCAGGGAGCTGTTCTCGCTGTCGTTCCAGGTGCAGACCGGGGCGACGTTGCCTGCGATTTTGCGGTTGCGGACCGCGTTGAACGCTTGCGTCGCCTGGGCCTGGGTGAGAACCGAGCAGGGGTCCTGCTCGTATTTGGCGACGTCGAGGGGGTTTGCCACCTTGGGCACGTCGGACGCGGCGTTGCTGGAGGACGCGGGAGGGTTCGACGACGCCGGAGCAGGCTGGCCGCCGTTCGGCGAGGAGCACGCGGTAAGGGCGAGCAGCAGGACGCCGGCGGCGCTCGCAGCGGTGGCGATCGGTTTCACCGGGTCATCCTTGCTTACGGAGGCTGGCCGTGTTGGCGTGATCTTGGCCTTCGTATTTCGCGATGGCGTTCTTCAACTGATCGGCGTAACCCTGGGCGTACTTGAGTTGTTGCTGGAGGCTGGACAAGTAGGCTGCGGCGTGCCGGTCGGCAGCTTGTTTTTGAAGTCCGCTGGCGTCGTCATTGGCTGGCTTCTGCACAGCTTGGAGCTGAGTGGCCAGCTGGGTCGCGTCGCTGAGCTTCTCCGCGATCCCCTGCCACTTCGGCTGCAGCTTCTTCATCGCATCGATGTCCATGTTGAACCCGCCGCCCGCCGCGGCTGCGTTCACCTTGGCGTCCTCGGCCGCGCGCTGCTGGTAGACGCGCACGCCGTTGGAGTTCATCGCTTCGCCGAACTGCTTGTCCTGGCGGTCGCGCCTGGCCTGCTCTTCCGGGTCGACATACCCAGCGCGCCCGTCCACCGGCTGGCTGCTGCTGGACGACTGTCCATTGCCCACGATGACGCTCCCCCTCGCTCCCGGCGGCACTGTCTGCGACTACCGATGCTCTGACTGAGCTTAATCGGTCGAGGTTCCGCGTGCGGACAAAATCCCCCAAGCCGGGCAGTTGCCGGGAGCCTGCCTTGAAGGGTCGGCACGCCCGCCCAGCGAGGCCACAAGAGACACCTCCGTCACGGAGCGTGTCTTCCTGGACCTCAAACCCGCTCCCGGGTCCCCTTCGGACCAGAGCTATCCTGGGAAATCGTGCTGGTATTGGCGATCGACACGGCTACTCCGGCGGTGACGGCGGGCATCGTTGCCGTCGACGAGGCTGAGCTCGTCACTCGGGCGGACCGCGTCACGGTGGATCCTCGGGCGCACGGCGAGCTGATCACCCCGCATGCCCTCGCGGCTGCGGAAGAGGCCGGGGTCACGCTCCGCGAGCTCGACGCGATCGTGTGCGGCGTCGGGCCTGGGCCCTTCACGGGACTGCGGGCTGGCATGGCCACGGCGGCTGCGTACGCGCACGCGCTCGGCATTCCGGCGTACCCGGTGTGCAGCCTCGACGCGATCGCTGCTGACGTGGTGCGCACGGAGAAGCCGGTTCTCGTCTTCACGGACGCGCGGCGCCGCGAGGTCTACTGGGCTGCGTACGACGCTTCGGGCGCGCGCACAGACGGTCCCCACGTACAGCGGCCCGCGGAGGTCGACACTGACATTCGCGTCGCGGCGGGGGACGGGGCGTTGCAGTACGCGGCGGCGGTGGGCGTGGTGCCGATCGAGCCGCGGTTTCCGTCGCCGGCTGGGTTGGTGCGCGTCGCGCGTACGGCGCTTCTGGAGCGCGCGGAGCCGGAGCCGCTGACGCCGCTGTATCTGCGTCGTCCGGACGCTGTTGAGCCCACGGCGCGCAAGAGGGTGACCGCGCTGTGAAGCTTGACCAGTTGCGCCGCGCTGACGTCGCGAGGTGTGCGGAGATCGAGAAGATCCTCTTTCCCGGCGACGATCCCTGGAGTGCGCGCGCGTTTCATTCCGAGCTTGACCAGGGGCATTACTACTTGGCCGCGCGGTCGGACGACGAGAAGACGCTGCTCGGCTACGCGGGCCTCGCGGTGGTCGGGCGACGCGGTGACTACGAAGCGAGCGTGCACACGATCGGCGTCGTGCCGGAAGCGCAGGGGCAGGGAATCGGCAAGGCGCTGCTGCGTGCGTTGCTGACGCGCGCCGACGAGCTGCACGCGGCGGTCTTCCTCGAAGTGCGCACGGACAACGACCCCGCCGTGAAGCTGTATGAGGCGCACGGTTTTCAAACACTTGGCATTCGGAAGCGCTACTACCAGCCTTCCGGTGCCGACGCGTTCACCATGGCCCGCCCCGCGCAGGCCCCGGCACGAGACGAGGTGGCCGGCTGATGGCGCGCGTCATCATGGGCATCGAAAGCTCCTGCGACGAAACCGGAGTCGGCCTCGTCCGGCTGCACGACGACGGCACGGTGGAGCTGCTCGCCGACGAGGTCGCGTCCAGTGTGGACCAGCACGCCCGCTTCGGCGGGGTCGTGCCCGAGGTCGCCAGCCGCGCGCATCTCGAAGCGATGGTGCCGACGGCGGAGCGGGCCTTCGCCACGGCCGGGTTGAAACTGTCCGATGTGGACGCGATCGCGGTGACGGCCGGGCCGGGTCTCGCTGGGGCGTTGCTGGTGGGGGTTTCGGCCGCGAAAGCCTATGCGACCGCGCTGGATGTGCCGCTGTACGGCGTGAATCACCTCGCCGGGCACATCGCGGTGGACACATTGCAGCACGGCCCGTTGCCGAAGCCGGTGTTGGCGTTGCTGGTTTCCGGCGGCCACACGCAACTGTTGCGAGTGGACGACATCGCGTCGAGCATCACCGAACTTGGGTCCACTGTGGACGACGCGGCGGGCGAGGCGTACGACAAGGTCGCGCGCGTGCTGGAGCTGCCGTATCCGGGCGGGCCGCCGATTGACAAGGCGGCCAAGCAGGGCAACCCGAAGGCCATCGCGTTCCCGCGCGGGATGACCGGTCCGCGCGACGCGAAGTTCGACTTTTCCTTCTCTGGCTTGAAAACGGCCGTGGCGCGCTGGGTGGAGAACGCCGAGCGGGCTGGCGACGAGGTGCCGGTGAACGACGTCGCGGCGTCCTTTCAGGAGGCGGTCGCGGACGTCCTCACCTCGAAGGCGATCCGTGCCGCGCGTGAACAGAACATCGGCACGTTGGTGATTTCCGGTGGGGTGGCAGCGAATTCGCGGCTTTCGGAGCTGGCGGCGGAGCGCTGCGCGGAGGCGGGTATCGAGCTGCGCGTGCCGCGACCGCGGTTGTGCACGGACAACGGTGCGATGATCGCGGCGTTGGGCGCGCATGTGGTGGCGGCGGGCCGGGCCGTGGCTCCGTTGGACTTCTCGGCGAACCCGGGCCTGCCGGTCAACATTGTGTCCCTTTAGGACTCACCAGAGCGGCGGAGTCAACGGGCACGCCCAGCAAAGCCTCGATCGCCAAAGCTGACCGTGCCGCAGCGGAGCCGTTTCCGTACGGATTCGCTGACGCGGCAGCGCTAATCTCCCCGCGAAGGATGCGCGCTGCAGTGTCGGTGATCAGCTCCGTATCGGTGCCGACCAGCCAAGCGCAACCGGCTTCGACAGCCTCCGGCCGTTCCGTCGTGTCGCGCAGCACCAGCACGGGCGTACCGAACGTCGGCGCTTCCTCTTGTATCCCACCGGAATCCGTCAGCACGAGCGACGCCAACCGCAGCGCGCGCACGAGATCGGGATACTCCAACGGCTCAGTGACGGTCACCCGCGCGACCCCGCCCAGCACTTCCTCGACCTGTTCCCGCACAGCCGGATTCGGATGCACCGGGAACAGCACCTGCACTCGCGGATGGGCATCGACGATCTGACGCACCGCAGTCAGCGTGCGCGTCAACGGCTCGCCCCACGACTCGCGTCGGTGCGACGTGACCAGCACCAGCTGCTCGCCCGCTTCGGCGATTCCCATCTCCAGCAAGGCAAGCGCCGGATCGCGAGCGGGCAAATCGCGCGCGGCCACCGCCAGTACGGCATCGACGACAGTGTTGCCAGTACGCGTGATTCGCTCCGACGGCACGCCCTCGGCCAGCAACGCCGCGCCCGCGGCCGCGGTCGGGACCAGGTGCAGGGCCGCGATCCGCGAGATCATCTGCCGCGTTCCCTCCTCGGGGAACGGCGACGCCAGGTCGTGCGTGCGCAGGCCGGCTTCGAGGTGCACCACCGGGATTCCGAGCCAGAACGCGGCGAGCGCGCCGGCCAGACCGGTGGTGGTGTCGCCTTGCACGACGACCGCCGACGGCTGGTACCGGCGCAGCGCGGCGTCGAGCGCGGGCAGCAGGCCGGACACCAGTTCCGCCTGCGTGCCGGACACCCGCGGCGGCACGTCGAGCCACGCGTCGATCGCCACCTCGAACGGGGCCAGCGCCTGTTCGACCATGCCCTGGTGCTGACCGCTGTGCACGACGAGCGGCCGCAGCCCGGGGCGGGCGTCCAGGGCCAGCGCGAGCGGCGCGAGCTTCACCGCCTCCGGGCGCGTCCCGGCCAGCAGCATCACGTCCAACGTTTTCACCCTTTCGAGTGTCCCGGAAATCCGGGCTGCCGGCGGGATCACGCCGGCAGCCCGGATTCTTCAGCCGTCCAGGCGGGAGAACCGCCGATTCCGGCGGCGGACGGCGATCAGCGCGGCGATCCCGAGAATCACCAGCGCGATGCCGACCGCGAGCCACCAGCCGACGTCGGCGCCGGTGGCGGCGAGGGTGCCCACCCCGCCACCGGCCACGCCGACCCCGGCGCCAGGCATCTTGTACATCGATCCATCACCTCACCGGGTCAGGCAGCCGAACGACGCCGGGTGAAGCGCAGGCCGACCGGCACCGCGACGGCGGCGAGCACGCCGAAGCCGATCCACATGCCTGCTCCCGAGGCGAGCGGCATCGGCGGAGCGGCCGGACCGCAGGTCGCCGACGACAGGATCACGTCGCCCGAACCGAGCGCGCCGAGCGCGTCGCCGCCGAGCAGCTTGAGGTGCAGGGCGTTGACGGTGAGGCTGCCGTCCTTGTTCTTGATCTGCTCGTTCAGGATCAGCGTCGCCACGTGCAGCGGGCCGACCTGGACCTTCAGTTCGGTGTTCGCCGCCGGGTTGGCGTCGACCTTGCCGAGGCTGCCGAGGTTCGCGCCGACCAGCGTGCTGCTGCCCTTGACGCCTTCCTGGGTCGCGGTGCAGACGGCCTCGACCGCCTTCACGCCGACATCGCCGGCGGCGGCCTTGAGCAGCGGCAGCCCGACGTCGGCGACGGACGCCTTCGCCGTGACCGCGCCGGAGTTGTCGTCGCGCACGGCGGACGTGTTGATCACGCCGGTGGTCAGCACGCCGGGAACGTTCGCGGAGACCGCGGTGCTTTCCGTCGGGCCGTTGGTGTTCGCGGCCGCGAGCGGGCCGAGGTGCACCGCGGGCTGGCCCAGCAGCGTGACGTTGACGTCGACGCCGTAGGCCGACCCGTCGCCGGGAGCGGCGCTGGCCGGAGCGGCTCCGGCCAGGGCGATGCTCGCCACGACAGCGGCGAGCAGGCCGCCTCGTCGCACGAGGTGTCTCTTCACTGGTCCTCCGATTTTTCTCAGGGCGAGCCGCTGCGCGGACTAAACCCGCTGAGCAAGAGTCGGCACGCGGATCGGTTATCGGTGGACGTTTCAGAAATGGCACAGCTTTTTCGCTGGATCACCACATCGGGTGATATAAATTCCGGTTTTTCCCAGGCCGGGTGAAGTATCACTCGAATGGCGTAGCAAGCTTGGGTAAGAATATGCCGAAAGCTGCTCGGGTATCCCCGGAAAGGGGCTGCCCGGCGAAGGGCGGGCACCGTCGCGGACACGACCGTGGCCGGACCCGCCCCGGTTCCGCTGGGTTTCTTCTCGAGAGGGTCGTCGTGACAGCAGTCAACGCGCCGGTGTCCGGCGCATCCCGGTTTACGCTGCGTATGGCGGTGTTCGGGGTGCTCGCCGCGGGGGTGGTGCTGGTGCTCGTGGAACGCGGGTACCGGGAACTGGAGGTGCGGCTGGCCGGTGCCATCCTCCGGGTCGTCACCTCATCGGGGGTCTATGTGGCCGGAAACCGGGAATCGGTCTACTTCGGGTTGTCTAGCGATACTCCATTCGGGTTGCGGATGACTCCGGAATGCTCGTCGGCTTTCCTTCTCCTGCCGTTGCTATTGGTTACCGCCGCACTTCTGTGGTTCCGGCCACAGAATGCCCGCAGGCTCTTTTTCTCGCTGGGAATTTCCGCGATCGCGGTGATACTGGTTAATCAGTTACGGATTCTCACCATCGTCGGGCTGGTCAACGGCCTCGGCACCGACGAGGGCTACTACTGGGGCCACACCCTGCTCGGCTCCCTGGTCAGCGTCATCGGCGGCGCGATCTCGCTGGTGCTGTTCGTCTGGCTGGCGACGCGGAAGACGAAGGCCGAGAAGCGGGCCGCGGCGTGAGCGGCTCCGGCCTGAAGGTCCTGCTGTCGATCACGCAGGCGTTCGCGCTCACCATGAGCGTCGCGTTCCTCGTGTACGTCGTGGTGATCGTCGTGCCGTACCTGCGCCGCAAGCCCGCTCCGGTCGGCGATCCGGACGACTTCTCCTGGCACTTCTTCGTCCCCTGCCGCGACGAGGAGGTGGTGATCCGCGAGACGGTGAAGTACCTGCGCGGCACCTTCCGCCGCGCGCACGTGTGGGTCGTGGACGACGACTCCGACGACCGCACCGCCCGCGTCGTGCGCTCGGTGTGGCGGCGCAACGGCGGCTACGACGCGAATCTGCACCTCGTCGCCCGCCAGCGCCCGGAAGCGCGTACTGGCAAGGGAGACGCGCTCAACGCCGCCTATCGCGAGCTCGACGACTGGCTCGGCCCCGACGCGGATCGGGACCGGGTGGTGGTCGTGGTGGTCGACGCGGACGGCCGCCCGGCGGCCAACTGTCTCGAAGTGTGCGCGGCGGACCACCTGTTCGGCGACGAGACCGTCGGCGCGGTCCAGCTCGACGTGCGGATGAGCAACTTCCGCAGCCGTCCGCCCGGCCGTACGTGGTTCTCCCGCGCGTTCGGGCTCAAGCTCGCCCAGTTGCAGGACTTGGAGTTCCGTACCGCGATCGCGGCGATCCAGACCTCCCGCGGCTTCACCGGCACGATCTCCATGGGCGGCAACGGACAGTTCACCCGACTGTCCGCATTGGACTCGATCGCCGGCGAGGAGCTGGCTCCGTGGCGCGGCTCGCTGCTGGAGGACTTCGAACTCGGCGTCCACCTGCTCACCGCGGGCTGGCGCACTGGGTTCACGCCGGATTCGCATGTGGCGCAAGAAGGTCTGTACAGCCTCCGCCGATTCCTGGTGCAGCGCACACGCTGGGGCCAAGGGACCATGCAATGCATGCGGTACCTGCGCCGGATCTGGGACTCTCCGCATGTGTCCACTTTGGGTGCCGCGGAGATGATGTACTACCTCGCGCAGCCGTGGATGCAGCTGCTCGGCTCGCTGCTGTACCCGGTGCCGTTCATCCTGCTTCTCGTGACCACCGCGGGCGATCCGGGCCAGGTGTGGACGTGGTTCGCCGGCGGCGCCTGGATCCTGTTCGCGATCTACGGTTCGTTCGGGCTGCTGCCGTTCGTCGTGTGGGGCCCGATCTATCAGATGAAATGCTTGCGCAGCAAGAACATCTTCCGCGGCATCGGCATGGGCCTGTTGTACGCGGCCTACATCTACACCTTCTACATCACGTCCTGGCGCGCGCTGTTCCGGCTGGTGCGCGGGCGCAACGGCTGGGCCAAGACTCGGCGCAACACCGAGGCGAGCGCTGGCGTGAAGGTGGCCCTGGACGCGTGAATTGCCCGGGCCGGAAGCTTCCCCGGCCCGGGCATTCAGCGAGCGGTCAGGACGCTGGTTCGAGATCGACGTCGTCGCGGCTGACGTACGCCACGCGGTGGCCGAGCTGGATTTCCACGTACCTTGCCTTGCCCTTCACGACTTTGTTGGTCGCGACGTCGAAGGACGCCGAGTAGTACTCCGAGCCGGTCAGTCCGCCGACCGAGTACTTCTGGCCCGCGCCGAGCTGATACGGCAACGGCTTGAGCTCCTGCACCGGAATGTCCTTCGGGTACGCCCCGGCCTCCGGGTACGCGCTCCCGTAGACCGGCACGGTCGCCTTGCCCTCCTTGGGAGTCGCGACGAATCCGTCGGCCGGATACGCGGTGGGCGCGGCGCCCGGGTTGCGGAACCAGCCCTTCTGGCCGAGGTACCAGATCGCGGTCCAGTCGTCGCGGGTGTCCGCGACGGCGTACTTCTGGCCGGTGGCCGCGCGGCTGCCGATGTCCGCGACGTCCATTGTGGACGGATTAGGTCCGTGCATGCCCACATCGGACAGCAGCGGCGCGGATTCGCTCGGCTCGGTGTGCAGCACGACAGATCCCGAACTCCGCTCCGGGCAAGGGTTTCCGGACCCGATCTTGTCGCAGCCGGTGAACACCGGCCGGTTGGCGGAGTACTCCGGCGCGATCGTCACCAGGTCGGAATCCGGCGCGCCGTCGTGCTTCAGCGGCGAGCCGAGCAGGTCGAAGTAGTGCGCCCAGTCCCAGTACGGGCCTGGATCCCAGTGCATGCTCTTGATCTTGTCCGCGTTCGGGCCTGGCACATTGTCGTGGCCGAGGATGTGCGCGCGGTCCGGCGGAACGCCGAAGCGGTGTGCGAGGTAGCGCACGAGCTTCGCGGACTGGCGGTACATCGCCTCGGTGAACCAGGTTCCCTGCGCGGCGAAGCCCTCGTGCTCGACGCCGAGGGACTTCGCGTTCAGGTACCAGTTCCCGGCATGCCATCCGACGTCCTTGGTCGGCACGTGCTGGGCGACCTGGCCGTCCGAGGAGCGGACCGTGTAGTGCCACGCGGTCTGGCCAGGAGTCTGGGCCTGGTTCATCACCGAGTCCCAGGTGCCCTCGGTGTCGTGGATGACGATGTAGTCGATCTTCTGGTCGCGCGGTCGGTCGGCCTTGTCGTAGTTGCCGTAGCTGTCGCCGATCTTCTGGAACGGCGCGGGCACCGACTCGCAGGACATCGACCGCGGGCACTCGGTGGCCGGCGGCTTCCCGGCGCGCAGCCCGAGGCGCTCCGCCTGGGCGCGATCCGGGGTGACGTCGGACGTCGCGGCAAGCTTGACGGCTTGGCCGTCGTCGGTCGTACGCGCGATGCCGCTGCTGATGGTGGCGAAGACCTCGTCGGCGAAGGTGCGCGCACCGGTGACGTCTTCGGAACCGCTGTAACGCGCGACGGCTCCGTACCAGTCCTTCGCGTTGTCGCTCTTGACGCCTAGCTCTCGCTGGTACTCCGCCAACAGTGCCGCTCCGCCGCGAATGTTCGCTTCGGCGTCGGTACGGAGCTTCGCGGCGTCGGTGTGCAGCAGTTCGGCGGCCTTGTCGATGGTCTGGCTGCCGGACGGGGGAGTCGGGGGCTTGAGCGCCTTCAGCCGGAGAGTCGGGCGCGAGTCGTCTCCGCGGGGGTCTTCGTCGGGGTTGTCGAATTCGCTGGTGCGCAGGCCGGTGGTGCGGACGTCGGTGAGGTGCATCGGTCCGTAACCGGCGGCGGTGCTGGGAGCGCCGGAGTGGGTGTCCCAGCGGGATTCCAGGTAGGAGACGCCGAGCAGGACGTCGAGCGGGACGCCGAATTCGGAGGCGGCGTCGGCGAAGGTGCGTTGGCGGGCCTCGTTGGCTGGCTGGGCGGAGGCCGGGACGGTGACCGCGATCGCGGCGAGTGCCAGCGACCCGGTCGTCGCGGCGGCCAGGCGCCACGGGAGTGAGCGGGGCATAGGGGCTCCAGGAGTGAGATGCCTGTCTGTGCGGATCCAACCAGTAGCGAGGGGACCTGGTGGGGTTTGTCCGCCGGATGGGGGCCGATCGGGCACGCGGCGGTGCCCAGGGGGCCTGGGACGGGAGACAAGGCGCGGTGAGCAGCGGATTGGCGCGCCGGGACGGGGTGCGGAATCCGCCTGGAACAAAGCCGCCGGTCAGCGGCTTCCGTCCGCGGTCGCGGCTCGTGAGCGGACCCTCCTTGCGAAGCTGGCACTCCCATGGCTAGAGTGCTAAATGAACGGCCCGGACACGCCCCGGCACCCGCGACGGCGGGGGTGGTATGAGCCGTAACCAGTCATCATGCCGACGCTTTCGACGACCGTGGAGGTCAACCCGGTGAGCGTGAACATCAAGCCGCTCGAGGACAAGATCGTTGTCCAGACGAGCGAGGCCGAGGAGACGACCGCTTCCGGCCTCGTCATCCCCGACACCGCCAAGGAGAAGCCCCAGGAGGGCAAGGTTCTGGCCGTGGGCCCGGGCCGCATCGACGACAAGGGCAACCGCGTTCCGCTGGACGTGGCTGTCGGCGACGTCGTCATCTACTCCAAGTACGGCGGCACCGAGGTCAAGTACAACGGCGAGGACTACCTGATCCTCTCCGCCCGCGACGTGCTGGCCGTCATCAACTGACGCGTCACTCGCAGCGCAAGGACGCCCCGGGCCCCGCTCATGCCGGGGTGCGGGGCGTTTTGCGTCGCACGACAACCGAAAGGTAAGCGGAAAGCGTTATGCCCAAGCAGATCAGTTTCGACGAGGACGCTCGTCGCGCGCTCGAGCGCGGGGTGAACAAGCTCGCCGACGCGGTCAAGGTCACCCTCGGCCCGCGCGGTCGCCACGTCGTCCTCGACAAGAAGTTCGGCGGCCCGACGATCACCCTCGACGGCGTCACCGTCGCTCGCGAGATCGAGCTCGACGACCCGTTCGAGAACCTCGGCGCGCAGCTCGCCAAGAGCGTCGCCACCAAGACCAACGACGTCGCGGGCGACGGGACCACCACCGCCACGGTGCTGGCCCAGTCGCTGGTCAAGCACGGCCTGCGCAACGTCGCCGCCGGCGCCAACCCGACCGCGGTCGGCAAGGGCATCGAGGCGGCCGCGGAGAAGGTCGTCGAGGTCCTCAAGGCCAAGGCCACCCCGGTCAAGGGCCGCGACAACATCGCCCAGGTCGGCACCGTCACCTCGCGTGACGCGGCGATCGGCCAGCTGCTCGGCGAGGCCGTCGAGCGCGTGGGCGAGGACGGCGTCATCACCATCGAGGAGTCGTCGACCCTGGCGACCGAGCTGGTGATCACCGAGGGCGTCCAGTTCGACAAGGGCTTCCTGTCGGCGCACTTCGCGACCAACCCGGAGGACCAGAAGGCGATCCTCGAGGACGCCTACATCCTGCTGAGCCGCGAGAAGATCTCGTCGCTGGCCGACCTGCTCCCGGTGCTGGAGAAGGTCGTCGAGGCGAAGAAGCCGCTGCTGATCATCGCCGAGGACGTCGACGGCGAGGCGCTGTCCACCCTCGTGGTGAACTCGCTGCGCAAGACGATCACCGCGGTCGCGGTCAAGGCCCCGTTCTTCGGCGACCGCCGCAAGGCGTTCCTGGACGACCTCGCGGTCGTCACCGGCGGCGAGGTCATCTCCGCGGAGATCGGCCGCAAGCTGTCCGAGGTCGACCTCGGCTCGCTGGGCAAGGCCCGCCGGGTCGTCGTCACCAAGGACGACACGACGATCGTCGACGGCGGCGGCACCAAGGACGCCATCGCCGGGCGGACCGCGCAGATCCGCAAGGAGATCGAGACCACCGACTCCGACTGGGACCGCGAAAAGCTGCAGGAGCGGCTCGCGAAGCTCGGCGGCGGCGTGGCCGTGATCAAGGTCGGCGCGGCCACCGAGACCGAGCTGAACGAGCGCAAGCACCGCATCGAGGACGCCGTGGCTTCGACCAAGGCGGCCGTCGAAGAGGGCATCCTGCCCGGCGGCGGCTCGGCGCTGGTGCACGCGGTCAAGGAACTCGAGGGCGACCTCGGCCTGACCGGTGACGAGGCCACCGGTGTGCGCATCGTCCGCGACGCGCTCACCGCCCCGCTGTTCTGGATCGCGACGAACGCGGGCCACGAGGGCGCGGTCATCGTGAACAAGGTCCAGGAGCAGAGCTGGGGCCAGGGCTTCAACGCGGCCACCGGCGAACTGACCGACCTGATCGCGGGCGGCATCGTCGACCCGGTCAAGGTCACCCGCTCGGCCGTCGCGAACGCGGCGTCCATCGCCCGGCTGGTGCTCACCACGGAAAGCTCCGTGGTCGAGAAGCCGGTCGAGGAGGAGCCGGACGGCGGACACGGGCACGGACACTCGCACTGACGTAGTTTCGGCTGCGCTTGCGTTTTGGCGGGGCGGTACTTCCTTTGGGGAGTGCCGCCCCGCTTTTGTTGCGGTGCTGGGGAAAGCCGCGGCGCTGGGGCCGCGGCTTTCCGTTGATCAGGCGGTGAATCCGCCGTCCACCGTGATCGACGTCCCCGTCAGATACCGGCCGTCCGGACCCGCCAGGTACGCCACCGCCGCCGCGACATCCGCCGGATTTCCGTAGTGCCCCAACGCGATGTGCGCCAATTGGTCCCCGGAATGCGGCCCGTCCGCCGGGTTCATCTCCGTGTCCGTCGAGCCCGGGTGGACCACCATCGCGGTGATTCCGCGCGGTCCCAGGTCTCGCGCCAGGCCCTTGGTCATCCCGATCACCGCCGACTTGCTAGCCGCGTACAGGCTCATTCCGACGAACGGCATGCGTTCGGCCAGATCGCTGCCGATCGACACGATCCGGCCGCCCCGGGTCATGTGCCGCACTGCTGCCCTGGCCGCCACCAGCGGAGCCTTCACGTGGATCGCCAGCGTGTGGTCGATCGCCTCTGTCGTCAGTTCGTCGATCGGTGCCACCTGGAACACCCCGGCGTTGTTCACCAGCACGTCCAGTCCGCCCAGTTCGGCCGCGGTCCGGTCGACCGCACTGGTCACGGCGTCCGCGTCCGCGGCGTCTGCCTGCAGGGCGAGGCCGCGGCGGCCGAGTTTTTCGATGGACGCGACCACGTCCGCCGCCCGGTCCGCGGCGCGTTCGTAGGTGATCGCGACGTCCGCGCCGTCCTCGGCCAGCCGGAGCGCGATCGCCGCGCCGATCCCGCGGCTTCCGCCGGTGACCAGCGAGACCTTGCCGTCCAGGGCGCCCATGCCCCCACCTCTTTCTTTAGTGATGACTACATAAATAGCCGCGTACGATGGGCTGGGTCAAGATTTTTGTATCGCTCACTAAAGAAGGTGGTCCATGTCACCCCGCGGCCGCCCACGCGCGTTCGACCGCGAGTACGCGCTCACCCAGGCCATGTTGGTGTTCTGGGAGCGCGGTTACGACGGCGCTTCGCTGGCGGAGCTGACTGAGGCGATGGGGATCAAGCCGCCGAGTCTGTACGCGGCCTTCGGGGACAAGGAGTCACTGTTCCGCGAAGCGGTCGAGCACTACCAATCTGCGCACGGACGGCACACGATGCGCGCGTTGAACGAAGAGCCGACAGCCCGCGCGGCGGTCGAAGCGATGCTTCGCAACAACGCTTGCGCGTACGTGGAACCCGGCCACCCCAAGGGATGCATGGTCGTTCTCGCGGCAACCAATTGCACGCCAGCCAATGCTTCCGTGTGGGAGTTCCTCGCCGCTTCGCGCGACAATGTGCGACGCCAGCTCTGTGCGCGCCTTCGCCGCGGAGTGGAAGAAGGCGACCTCGCGGCCACTGTGGACACTGAGGCGCTCGGCGCGCTTTACGCGACTGTCTTTTATGGACTGACCATGCAGGCGCGGGACGGCGTCAGCCTCGACTCGCTGATGACCGTCATCGACCTCGCGCTCTCGATGTGGCCTGAAAACGGCGGAGGGGCGGCGTCGACGGTGTCCACGATGGACACTGTGGACCCCGCCCCTTCCGCGCCGTGAGGAAAGTCAGACGTGCGCCATGGTCAACGCGCGTTTGTCCTGTTTGATGATGTGGTCTCGTTCCGATTCGGACAGTCCGCCCCAGATGCCGTAGGGCTCGTGCACGGCGAGCGCGTGCTTGCGGCACATCTCCAGCACTGGGCACGACAGGCAGATCGCCTTGGCCCTGGCCTCGCGCCGTGCCCTCGCCGGTCCCCGCTCTCCGTCCGGGTGGAAGAAGGATCCGCTGTCCATCCCCCGGCACGACCCCTCCAGCTGCCAGTCCCACATGTCTGCGTTGGGGCCGGGGAGCCTGCGCGTGTCTGCCATCCTGACCGCCTCCGTCATCCGGTCGATGCCATTAGCTGCTCTGCTGTGGTGCCGATACTCCATTCGGTGCAACGGCGGTAACGTTAGAAGCGCGCCAATAGTTGTTCAATAGATCGGCGGCGATTCAGCCGTTAGGCATCCCCCAGATGTGTGAGCAGGGCTTTTGGCTCGGGTTGCCGGGACCGCGAGCGGGCTGGATATTGACCGGGTGGGATCCGGATCAGGCGATGGAGAACCCACCCTGCCGGTGGCCTCGGTCGCCCGCCGGCTCGGTGTCGCGCCGTCCACCCTGCGAACCTGGGATCGCCGCTACGGTCTCGGCCCCAGTCGCCACACCGACGGCAGACATCGCCGCTACGGCAGCTCTGACATCGGTCGTCTCGAACTTATGCAGCGCGCGCTCCTTCGCGGCGCTTCGACGGCGGAGGCCGCGCAGTACGCGTTAGAGCAGATGCCGCGCGCGGACTTCGTGCCAGCGCCTGCGGAGCCTGCCGAGGCAGCGGAAGCGAAGGCCGCTGACTTTGAAGTCCCTTCGCGACTCGCGCGTCGGCTGAGTACTGCGGCGTTGGCGATGGACGTCGGCGCGGTACAGCGAATGCTCGTGGACGCCATCGGCGAGCTAGGCGTGCTTCAGGCGTGGACCGGCGTGATTGACCCCGTTCTCACTGCGCTCGGTGCTCGGTGGCGAGGGGTGCACGCGGGTGCGGAAGTGGAGTACCTGCTTGCCGAGTGCGTGTACGCGGCTTTAGTGCGCGCGACGCCGGTCCTCGACGAGCCTCGAAACCAACGGCCGGTCCTTCTCGCGTGTGTGCCGGACGAACGGGACAACATGCCGGTGTACGCGCTCGCGGCCGCTCTCGCGGGACGGCGGATCGGCGCGCAGCTCTTCGGCATTGCGCTGCCGCAAGAAGTGCTGGCAGTAGCGGTACGGCGGAGCGCGCCTGCCGCGGTGGTGCTGTGGGCGAATCGAGCGAACGCTGACCCTCGGCTCTTCGCGCGCGTGTCGCGCGGACGGCAGCGGACGCGCCTGTTCGCCTGCGGCCCCGGCTGGGATCCGGCTCTGTTGCCGCCGAAAGTCGAGCTGCTGGCGGATCTTTCCGCCGCGGCCGATCGCGTGGAGCACGTTCTTGTCGGTGCTCCACGCTAGAAAGGTGAGGTGGACGAAGAAGCGCTGACGGCCCTCGCGTTCGGTTCGGACGCCGGGCCGACGGACTCGATACCTCGCGACGGCTCGCCAAGGCAACGCCTCCTGGCGGCGATCGTGCTGGGCGCCCGCGGCCAGTACGCGGCGGCCGCGACCTTGCTCGACCCGCTTCGACGCGGCCGGGATCCGCTGACGGCCTCGCTGGCGGCGAGCACGCTCGCGTCGCATCGGCGACAACTGGGCGGACACGCGGCGGCACGAAAGCTGGACGGGGAGGCGTTGCTGGCTGTCGGGCTGCGGGGAGCGGGGGAGCGTGGGGCTGGGTCGGCTGGCGGCTTGGGGGGACGCGCGGCTGGGCTAGCGGGCGGCGGTTCGGGGTCGGCTGGCGGCGGCACGGGGACGACTGGCGGCGGCTTGGGGGAACGCACGGCTGAGCTGGCGGGCGGTGCCGGGACGGCTGGTGGCGGCGCGGGGACGTTCGACGGCAGTCCAGGAACGGTTGGCGGCGGTTCGGACACAGCAGTCGGCGGCTTGTCAGCGGCTCGCTCAAGGTCGCTCGCTGCTGGCTCGGTCCGAGCTGGCACCGGAGCCGGGTCAGCTGCTGTGCGCACGGACTCGCGCGGGACTGCCGCTGACTCAGGCCAACCTGGCAGGGGAGCGGATTCGTCTGCCCCGCGATCAACTCCCACAGCCGCCGAGACGCGAACCCCAACCCCGCCCGCCACCGCGAGCCCCGGCGCGCCCGCTTCATCCATCAGCTCAAGCGGCCTCGAAGACCCCCACGGCCTAGACCTCCAAGGCGCGAGAGCCGACGCCCTCCTCGGCCTGGCCGCCGACAACCTCGCCCTCGGTCGCATCTCCGCCGCCCGTCGCCTGTCCGTCAGGGCCGCCCAAGCCGACCGTCGCTGGCGGGCGACCGTCCGGGGCGGCTGGGTGGGCGCCGAGATCGAACTCGCCGACGGTCGGCCCGAAGCAGCCGTCGCCCCGGCCCGCCTGGCCTACGAGACCGCCGTCGCTCGTCACGCTCAGCGACACGTCGTGAAGTCCGGCATCGTCCTCGGCGTCGCCCTCCTCGCCGCCGGACAACCAGGCGCGCGGGAACTCGTCCTCGCCGCCGTCGCCGACGGCGAAAAGTATGAACTCGATTCACTTAATTGGGTGGCCACCCGCGTCGCCGCTGACCTGGAACCCGACCGGGCCGAGGAGTATCGATTCAGGAGCCGTCAGGTGTTGCACGCAGTGTTACGGCACGCGGATCCTTGCGTGATGCGCATCGCACACGAATCGCCGTGGGTGCCCGTCGGACCCGGGTAGGCCTGCGGGAACGGGCGTTCCGGCATCCGGGCTAAGAAACTTCAAAAAAAGCCACCGGATCGTGTCAAGGTTCGGACTAAAGCGTCCGATAGGGGAAGTGGAATGTCACCCGGCTGCAGGAAGGAAACCCCGTGACGACGGTCTTGATCTGCGACGACCGACGCAGTGTCCGCGAAGGGCTCACCCGTGTGATGTCCGCGGTGCCTGGGGTCAGTCGCATCGACTGCGTAGCGCACGGTGACGAGCTGCTGGCCCGGTACACCCGTCAGCCGGTCGACGTCGTGCTGGTCGGGACGCAACGCGCGGTCCCGACAGGCGTCGAGGCAACCCGCCGGCTCGTCTCCGCGAACCCCCAGGCGAATGTCATCGTGTTCGGCGCCCCGGACGACGCGGGCAGCATCGCGGCCGCCATCGCCGGCGGAGCGCGCGGCTACCTGCGCTGGGACGCCTCGCGGCCCGAACTGGTCGCCGCGCTGGCGCACACCCTGGCCAGCACCTCGGTGCCCGCGCCGCGGCAGCCGTCCGACCCGGGCGTGCAGCTCACCGAGCGCGAGCTGCAAGTGCTTCGCGGCATGAGCCAGGGCAAGAGCAACGGCCAGATCGGCCGTGAGCTGTACCTCTCCGAGGACACGGTCAAGACGCACGCGCGGCGGTTGTTCCGCAAGCTCGGCGTCCGCGACCGCGCGCAGGCCGTCGCGCACGGCTTCCGCCGCGGTCTCGTGTCCTGACCGAGGCCGAGCAAGCCAGTACGGGACTTCCGATCCGATTCCCGCGGTGACGAACGGGCCAGGGCAGCCAAGCCCTGGCCCGTACCTGTTGTCCTGGCCCCTGCTCCGCGTCGTCGCCCGCGTCCCCACCGCGTGACGGCACTGCCCCACCCCGTCTGCCTGCGACAATCGCCGCCCGGCCGCGCCCGGCGCGCCGGTCACCACCTCTGGCGGTTGTCTGGTAGGACTCCGACGGTACGGTAGCTGTGACCGGCGCAGGACGGGGACGACCACGCGCCGGACTCTTTGCACGCCTACACGTAACGCTGGGACTGTTGTCTGCGATGGCCACTGTGGGGGATGGACTGGACGAGCCGGTCGCCGCTGCTGTCGAGGGAGACCCTCAGGCAGTGGAGCGGTTGCTGGCCGCCATTCGTCCCCTTGTGGTGCGGTATTGCCGTGCCAGGGTTGGCAGGCAGGAGCGTTCGTTCGCTTCGGCAGACGACGTCGCGCAGGAGGTGTGTCTCGCGGTGCTTACGGCATTGCCTTCTTACCGTGACCAGGGTCGCCCCTTTCTGGCGTTCGTCTACGGCATCGCCCAGCACAAGGTTGCCGACGCGCACCGCGCCGCGGCTCGCAACCGGGCGGAGCCGGTCGCCGAGATCCCCGACGAGATCGAGGTCGGCGTCGGCCCGGAGCAACGTGCACTGCAGGGTGAGCTGAACGAGCGGATGGCGCAGTTGCTGCAGGTGCTGCCGGACAAACAGCGGGAAATCGTTGTTCTGCGGGTCGTGGTCGGACTGTCGGCGGAGGAGACGGCGGAAGCCGTCGGTTCCACGCCGGGCGCCGTCCGCGTCGCCCAGCACCGGGCACTCGCCCGGCTGCGCAAGGTGCTTGCCGCCGAGGAGGTGATCTGAGTGACCGATCGCGAGGACCGGGACAGAGACCTGTCACCTTCCGCGCAGGCCAGCGGCCTGACCGGGTACGAAGCGGAAGCCGACGGCGACCTCACGGCCATCCAGGCCGACGACGCGCTGCTCGACGCGCTCGGCGGGACCGATCCGGCGGTCGCCGACGGGCTCGGGGACCAGGAACTGAACGCGCTGCTGCTCGCGTGGCGCCGCGACATCGACAGTGAGCCGCTCGCCGAGCTGGTCGACGTCGAAACCGCGGTCACCACGGTGAAGACCGCGACGCTGGCACGCAAGTACCAAAGCCGCGGCCGTCGCCGCCGCTATCTCGTGCCGGTGGCCGCCGCGTGCGCCGCCGCTGCCATCGCGTTCACCGGCACCGGTCTCGCCGCGCGCGACGCCCAGCCCGGCGACACGCTGTGGGGCCTCACAAAGGTGCTCTACGGCGACCACGCCCGCTCGGTCGAGGCCGCCGCCGCGGCGAAGCTCGACCTGGAGAAGGCGAACCTGGCGCTGGCCGACAACCGGCTCGCGGACGCCCGGCGCGCGCTCGCCGATGCTCAGGCCGCGCTCACCCAGGTCACCGACGCGGACAACCGCAACCAGCTCCTGCAGCAGCACCGCGAACTGGCCGCACAGCTCGGCCAGCCGACGGCCCCGCCCGCGGACCAGAAGTCGTCGACGCCGCCGGCCGTCCCGCCGGTGCACGACCCGGTCAGCAGCGCGGCGCAGCCGCCTGGCCAGTCGACGTCGCTGCCGGGAACCGGGGGCGGGCACACCAATCCGCCGCCGGTCACGTCGGTTACGCCGCTTCCGCCGGTGACGTCGCCGCCGAGTTCGCCGCCGCCGTCGCCGAGCGCCACCCCGAACGATCCGGGCACGGGCAGCAGCCCGCGCAACGAGTCGTCGCAAGGGGTACAGGCGCCGAACGGCACCAGCGGCTCATAGGTTCACGAAGGTCCCGGCACGCACAGTGCCGGGACCTTTTTCGTTTTCAACGGGGGAGGCGCGGTGCTGGTTTTCGGGGAGCCCTACGAGACCACCGGCGGGACGGTGCTGATCACTGTCACCCGGCAAGGCCGTCGAGGCGGGCCGGGGCGTGCGGTCGGGCTGTACACGATCGACTCCGACGGCGTGACGTGGACGCCCGCCGTCGACGGGGGCCGGATGGCGCTGATCGGGGCGTGCACCGGTTTCGTGGCGGCTGCGCTCGCGACGCTGGCCGTGGTGCACCGTCCGCCGTGGCCGAACATGACTGAGCGCGTGATGATCGCCTACGCGGAGAACGTGAAGAACCGTCGTTGACCGGTTGCCCACAGGACCGCGTACTTGTGGGCAACTCTGTGGACAACTTGTCCGCACACGTCCGCACACGCGAAGAAGGCCCTGGTGGTCAAGCTCACCAGGACCTTCTTTCCAGCTGTTCAGGACCGAACGATCAGTACGCGCTCTCGTTCGCGGTGACCCCGTCCGCGAATCCGCGGCAGTAGTCCCAGCTCACGTAGTCGGCCGGGTTCGGGTCGAAGGCCGGCTCGTGCGGGCGCATCCGGCCGTCGGACAGCAGCTGCTCCAGGCTCGCGCGCAGCAGCGTCCAGTCGTGATAGTGGGGCTCGTCGCACTCGCCGCAGTCGACCACGATGCCGCGGACCCCGCGAGGCTCCAGCAAAGCCTGGTACACGGCGAGGTCGGACAGGTCGGCCAGCAGCTCGGTGCGCTCGTCCGCGCTGATCGGCTCTTCGAGGTGGTCGTCGGGGTCGGGGATGGCCCGGGCCGGATCGTCCGGGTCGTCCGCGAACGGATCGGGGGGCAACACATCGTGCGGCACGGCCTGCACGGTACCCGGCGGGCCACCCACCCGGGCCAGGGCCCCGGCCCGGATATCATGAGGGGAAGGTCCGACCAGTCTCGGCCCACGCCAGGCACCGCCGCCCGCGACACCAGCCCGCTCCCGCCAGGAAGGCCCTTCGCCCCTCATGACCAGCGAAAGCATCACCCCCGCAGTGCCCAGCAAGTTCGCGATGCTCGGCTTGACCTTCGACGACGTGCTGCTGCTGCCCGCGGAATCGGACGTGGTGCCCAGCGCGGTGGACACGAGCACGCAGCTCACCCGCAACATCAAGCTCAACGTTCCGCTGGTCTCCGCGGCGATGGACACGGTCACCGAGGCGCGGATGGCGATCGCCATGGCCCGCCAGGGCGGGATCGGCGTGCTGCAGCGCAACCTCCCGATCGAGGAGCAGGCGGCGGCGGTCGAGGTCGTGAAACGGTCCGAGGCGGGCATGGTCACCGACCCGGTCACCTGCTCCCCGGACGACACCCTCGCCGAGGTCGACGCGCTGTGCGCGCGGTTCCGGATCTCCGGCGTCCCGGTCACCGACGCCTCCGGCGCGCTCGTGGGCATCATCACCAACCGCGACATGCGGTTCGAGGTCGACCACACGCGCCTGGTGAGCGAGGTCATGACGAGGACGCCGCTGGTGACGGCGCAGGTCGGCGTCACCGCGGAGGCCGCGCTCGGGCTGCTGCGCAGGCACAAGATCGAGAAGCTGCCGATCGTCGACGGCGCGGGCAAGCTGCGCGGCCTGATCACGGTCAAGGACTTCGTGAAGACGGAGCAGTACCCGCGGGCTTCGAAGGACCCGGACGGCCGCCTCGTCGTCGGCGCCGCGGTCGGCGTTGGCCCGGACGGCCACAAGCGCGCGATGGCGCTGGCCGAGGCCGGGGTGGACGTGCTGATGGTGGACACCGCGCACGGCCACTCGCGCGCGGTCGTGGAAACCGTGCGGCTGTTGAAGAAGGAACTGGGCGAGACCGTCGACATCGTCGGCGGCAACGTGGCCACGCGGGCCGGGGCGCAGGCGCTGGTGGACGCGGGCGTGGACGGCGTGAAGGTCGGCGTCGGCCCCGGCTCGATCTGCACCACCCGGATCGTCGCGGGCGTGGGCGTGCCGCAGATCTCCGCGATCTACGAGGCCGACCAGGCCTGTCGCCCGGCGGGCGTCCCGGTGATCGGCGACGGCGGCATCCAGTACTCCGGCGACATCGCGAAGGCGATCGCGGCCGGTGCGTCCACCGTGATGCTGGGCAGCCTGCTCGCGGGCACCGCCGAATCGCCGGGCGACCTGATCCTGGTGAACGGCAAGCAGTTCAAGGTCTACCGCGGCATGGGCTCGCTGGGCGCGATGCAGTCGCGCGGACAGGCGAAGTCCTACTCCAAGGACCGCTACGCCCAGGACGACGTGCTCAACGAGGACAAGCTGGTGCCGGAGGGCATCGAGGGCCGGATCCCGTTCCGCGGTCCGCTGTCGAACGTCGTCCACCAGCTCGTCGGCGGCCTGCGCGCGGGCATGGGCTACGCGGGCGCGGAGACGATCGCGGCGATGCAGGAGGCGCAGCTGGTCCGGATCACCGCGGCCGGACTCAAGGAAAGCCACCCGCACGACATCACCATGACGGTCGAGGCCCCGAACTACACGACCCGCTGATCGACCCGATCCGCCCTGTTCGCCCGCTCCTCCTTCCCGCCACACTGGATCTCCAGGTGACGGCGAGGGGAGCGGGCGAATGCAGTTTTCCCGGCGGTTCGTGCTGACGGCGGCTACGGCGATGGTGCTCGGGGGAGGGGCGGCTTCCGCGGCCGCGGCGGATTCACCGGACAGCTCGCTGTGGAAACGCACCGAGCTGTACTTCGGCACCGCCAAGCCCGGCGGCGGCGAGGTGACCGAGAAGGAGTTCGCGAATTTCTCGGCGAAGGACATCACGCCGCGGTTCCCGGACGGCTTCACCCAGCTCGAGGGCACCGGTCAATGGCGATCCGGCACCGGCGCGGTCGTCCGGGAGCATTCGATCGTGCTCGTCGTGCTGTATCCGCCGACGAACCAGCACGCGAACGCCGATCTCGAACAGATCCGCACCGACTACAAGCACCTCTTCGATCAGGAATCCGTGCTGCGGACCGATTCCACCGCGCGCGTCTCGTTCTGAGCGCGGTTCCATCCGGCCAGCAGCAACGGCGTCGCCAGCATCAACGCACCCGCCAGGCCCAGTGCGCCGCGCGTGCCTAGCCACGTCGCCACCAAACCCCACAGCAGCGTCAACCCCGCGGTGCTGGCACTGCTGCTGATCCGCCACGCGGACAACATCCGGCTCACGTATCCGTCTTCGGTCTCCTCGAGCCGGTACGTCGCGAGGACCGTGTTGTACGCCGCCGCGCAGACGATCAGGCCGAACTCCACTGCCATCACCCAGAACAGCCCGGCGATCCCGGGTGGCACGAAGGCCAGCAGCACGACCCAGACCGTCCGGACGGTGGCGAGGATCGGCAGCAGCCGCACCCGGCCGTGGCGCGGCACCAGACGGCGGGCGAGCCGGGATCCGACGAGGCCGCCGAGGCACGGGACGCCGAACGCGAGCCCGTACTGCCAGGTCGGCAGGCCGAGTTCGCCTAACAGCAGCACCGCCAGCACCGGCGCGGTGGTCATGATCAGGCCGTTGACCAGGCAGCTGTTGAGGAACAGCATCCGCAGCCGGGCGTGCCGGAAGAGGTATCGCCAGCCCTCGACCAGGTCGGCGGCGCGGAAGGCGGCGGGACGGACTGGTTTGGGCTCGAGGGTGCGGATCGTCGAGAGCGAAAGGGCGGACAGCAGATAGCTGATCGCGTCCAGAAGCACAGTGGCCAGCGGGCCGAAGAACCCGATCGCCGCGCCGCCCGCGGGCGGGCCGAGCGCGGTCGCGGTCCACAGTGTCGTCTCGAACCGGCCGTTGGCGGTGAGCAGGTCTGGACCAGTCGCCAGCGCCTTCAGATACGCCCCGCTCGCCGACGTGAACGCGATGTTCGCCGCCGCCACGAGTACCGATACCGCTACGAGCTGGGCGAACGTCAGCAGGTCGAGCAGATACGCGGGCAGCAGCGTGAGCAGGGCGGCGAACCGGACGAGATCCATGGCGATCAGCACCGGCCGCTTCCGCCGGAATTCCACCCACGGACCGAGCGGGAGCGCGGCCAGCGAGCCCACCGCGAGCCCGGCTCCGGCCAGCAACGACACCTGCGCGGCACTGCTGTGCAGCACCCGTACCGCGATGATCGAGAAGGCGTCGAGGGCGAAGTAGGTGCCCGCGATGCTGACCGCGTAGGCCAGCCACAGCCGGTGAAAGTCCTTGCCCAGCGCCAAATCCGTCCCCCTCGTTCAGCCGGGCAGCCAACCATCCGTCCGCGCCGGTGGCAAACAACCGTGCGCACAACCGGTGGTTGTCGCCACCGCAACGGTCCCCCGCGCGCAGGTCACCCGTGCCGACTCGCGACAATGGACCGCGAAGGCGTCAGGCGCGAGAAGGGACATCACGTGCGGGATCTGGTCGAGATCGGCATGGGCCGCACCGCGCGGCGGGCGTATGACCTCGATGACGTGGAGATCGTGCCGTCACGGCGGACGCGGTCCTCGTCGGTGGTGTCCACTGCCTGGCAGATCGACGCGTACCGGTTCGACCTGCCGCTGGTCACCCACCCGACGGACGCGATCGTGTCGCCGGGGACCGCGGTGGCGATCGGCGAGCTGGGCGGCCTCGGCGTGCTCAACGCCGAAGGGCTCTGGGCCCGGCACGCGAACGTCGAAGAAGCGATCTTCCGCCTCGTCCGCGCGGCTGAGGACAGCGACGACCCGGCCGCGGTTGTGCGCGAGCTGCAGGAGCTGCACGCCGCTCCGATCCGGCTCGACCTGCTGACCGAGGCGATCAAGACGGTCCGCGAATCCGGCGTGACGGTGGCCGCGCGGGTCAGCCCGCAGCACGCCGCCGAGCTGACGCCGGATCTGATCGCGGCGGGCGTCGAGATCCTGGTCGTGCAGGGCACGATCATCTCCGCCGAGCACGTGCAGCGCGACGCGGAACCGCTCAACCTCAAGGAGTTCATCGGCCGCCTCGACGTGCCGGTGATCGCCGGCGGCGTGAGCGACTACCGCACCGCCATGCACCTGATGCGCACCGGCGCGGCGGGCGTCATCGTCGGCTACGGCTCCACCGAGGGCGTCACCAGCACCGACCGCGTGCTCGGCATCGGCACCCCGATGGCGACGGCGATCGTGGACGCGGCCGCCGCGCGCCGCGACTACCTGGACGAGACCGGCGGCCGCTACGTGCACGTCCTCGCCGACGGCGGCATCACGACGTCCGGCGACATCGCGAAAGCGATCGCCTGCGGCGCGGACGCGGTCATGCTCGGTGCCCCGCTGGCGACCGCGTCGGACGCCCCGGGGCAGGGCCTGTACTGGACGGCCGCTGCCGCGCACCCGTCGCTGCCGCGTTCGCGCGTGGTGGCCGGCCCGGACTCGGACTACGCGGTGGACCTGAAGACGCTGCTGTTCGGCCCGTCCTCGGACGCGGAGGGCGTGGTGAACCTGTTCGGCGCGCTGCGCCGCGCGATGGCGAAGACGGGGTACTCGGACCTGAAGGAGTTCCAGCGCGTCGGGCTCACCGTGCGCGGCTGAACTTCGCCTGATCGGCCGTGAAGGGCCCCTTGAGGGAATCAGATTCCCTCAAGGGGCCCTTCACGTACGTCGGAGGACTTTTTCGCACCGTTCGCGCCAGACTCCGTTATGCTTTCGTTATCTTTTGAATCCGGGGGCACGCCTGAAGGGTGAGCGGATGGCACTGCTGGGGGAGTCCGCGTCGGCGTGGTGGCTCGGCGGGATCGTGGTGGGCAGCCTGCTGATCCGGCTGCTGGCGCTGGTGGTGGCGTTGCGCGGGACGAAACCGGCGGAGCGGCCGGCCATCATCCGGGCGCTCGGCGAGCTGTTCCGCTTCGCCCCGCGGCGCAAGGCGCGGTGATGTAACCCGTCAGTAACTTACCTCTGGTCTGGCGGCTCCCCGGGGGTTACCCTCTTTCCTGTGACTGCCAGTAACACCACCACCGCGCGGCAAGAACCCGACTACGACGTCCTCGTCGTCGGGTCCGGGTTCGGCGGCAGCGTCGCGGCGTTGCGGCTGACCGAGAAGGGCTACCGCGTCGCGGTGGTCGAGGCGGGCAGGAGGTTCGCCGACGACGAGTTCGCCAAGACGTCCTGGGATCTCAAGCGCTACCTCTGGGCCCCGCAGCTCGGCTGTTACGGCATTCAGCGCATCCACATGCTCAACGACGTGATGGTACTGGCCGGCGCTGGCGTCGGCGGCGGTTCGCTGGTGTACGCGAACACGCTGTACCGGCCGCTCAAGCCGTTCTACCAAGACCGGCAGTGGGCGCACATCACCGACTGGGAAAGCGAACTCGCGCCGCACTACGACCAGGCCAGCCGGATGCTCGGCGTCGTCACGAACCCGACGATCACGCCGTCCGACGTGGTGATGCGGGACGTCGCGAAGGACATGGGCGTCGAGGATTCGTTCCACGCCACGCCGGTCGGGGTGTATTTCGGCAAGCCCGGCGAGACGGTGAAGGACCCGTTCTTCGGCGGTGCCGGGCCGGACCGGGTCGGTTGCACCGAATGCGGGTCGTGCATGACCGGCTGTCGCGTCGGCGCGAAGAACACGCTGGTGAAGAACTATCTGTACCTCGCGGAGAAGGACGGCGCGAAGGTCATTCCGCTGACCACGGTGACGTCGGTAAGCCCGCGCAGCAACGGCTACGCGATCACGTTGCAGAAGACCGGGACCCGTTCGCGGCGTTTCCGGACGACGGTCACCGCGTCGCAAGTGGTGTTCGCCGCTGGCACTTGGGGTACGCAGAACCTGTTGCACCGCATGAAGGACACGGCCGCGCTGCCGAAATTGTCCGGCAAGCTCGGCGAGCTGACCCGGACGAACTCCGAGGCGATCATCGGCGCGGCGCGGACCACTGTGGACCCCGAACGAGACTTCAGCCGCGGTGTCGCGATCACCTCGTCGATCCATCCGGACGAGAACACGCACATCGAGCCGGTGCGTTACGGCAAGGGCAGCAACGCGATGAGCCTGCTGCAAACCGTTGCCACCGACGGTTCTTCGAGCGTTCCGCGCTGGCGGCAGGCGCTCACGTTCCTGGTCAAACACCCGGTGCAGTCGGCGAAACTGCTGAACGCGTACCGGTGGAGCGAGCGCACGGTGATTCTGCTGGTGATGCAGAGCCTCGACAATTCCATCACCACCTACACGCGGCCCGGTCTGTTCGGGCGGCGGAAGTACACGTCGAAACAGGGCCACGGCGAGCCGAACCCGAGCTTCATCCCGGCCGGGCACGAGGCGAACGTCCTTACCGCGGAACGGATCGGCGGCATGCCGGGCGGCACCTGGGGCGAGGTTTTCGACATTCCGCTCACCGCGCACTTCATCGGCGGCGTGCCGATCGGCGACAGCGCCGACACCGGCGTGATCGACCCGTACCACCGGGTGTACGGCTATCCCGGACTGTCCGTTGTGGACGGTTCGGCGATCACCGCGAACCTCGGCGTGAACCCGTCGCTCACCATCGCCGCGCAGGCCGAGCGGGCGTTCTCGTTCTGGCCCAACAAGGGCGAGGCCGACGAGCGGCCCGAACAGAGCAGCGGGTACGCCCTGATGGAGCCGGTCGCGCCGAAGAACCCGGCGGTTCCGGCGAACGCGCCCGCGGCACTGCGTCGCTGACCTAAGATCGCCCGGTGACGACTGCGGCGCTGGACCGGATCCGGGAACTGCACGACGAATGGGCACGAGTCGCCGAGGCGATGCCGGAGGCGGCGTTCGCCGAGCCGAGTGCGCTGCCCGGCTGGACGCGCGCGCATCTGCTCACCCACCTCGCGCGCAACGCGGACGCCCTCGGGAACCTGCTGAGCTGGGCGGAAACCGGGGTCGAGCGGTCGATGTACGGCCCCGGCAACGCCCGGGACGACGACATCGAGGCCGGTGCCGGTCGCGCTCCGGCGGAAATCGTGGCCGACCTGGTGGCGTCCGGGAAACGGTTGACCGACCACGCCGCGCGGCTGTCGGACGAGACTTGGTCAGCGCGCGTCCGGCACCGGCACGGCGGCGAGCTGACCGGCGCGGACGTACTCACGTTACGGTTGTCCGAGACCACGATCCACCTTGCTGACCTTGACGCTGGCCATGATTTCGCCAGCGCCACCGCGTTGCTCGGCGAGCATCTCGACGCGGTCGTCGCCACCCTGATCCGGATGTGCCCGCGCGCGTTGCCTTCGTTCCGTATTACCGACGGCGTCCGTACCTGGACTCTCGGCGAGGGCGGCGATCTCGTGACCGGAACGCCGGGAACGGTGCTGGCGTGGTTGACCGGCCGCAGCGATGGTTCGGCGCTTTCCGGGCCGGTGCCGGAGATGGCTCCGCTGATCTGACTTCAGCCGGCCTGGCGGGCGGCGGCGAGTTCGTCGTCGTCGCCAACGATGCCCAACTGCTGCAGGATGGCGAGCCGGTCGGTCTGGATGTCGAGCTCGGAGATCCGGCCGTCGGTCACCCGCGCCAGGAGGAAGCCGCGCCACGTTCCGCGCTTGCAGGTCGCGAAGCCTCTTCGGTAGTAGCCGGTGTTGGTGGCGGTGAGTGTCACCGTGGCCGCGGCCCGGTCGCCTTCGGCGAGCAGCGAATCGAGGTCCACTCGCAGGTCCGGGAAGGCAGACAGCATTTGCGTCCAGCCGGTGCGGAAGGCGGCGAGTCCGCCGGTCGGCGCGTCGACCACCACGGGGCCGGATTCGGTTACGTCGTCGGCAACCACGGTGTCCAGTTCGCTCAGGTCGTGGCTGTTGACGATCGAAAGGAACTGCCTCAGGACAGTCTTGGGGCCAGTCATCGCTTCCTCGATTCTTACACTGTAAGAGACGAGGACAGTGGTACCTTACGCTGTAAGAAACGTCAAGGGGGACCAGTGTCCGACCGGAGGGCCCGGCCGCGTGCCGGGCTGACCAGGGAGCGGGTCGTGGACGCCGCGCTCGCGTTCGTGGACGAGCACGGCATCGCCGCACTGTCGATGCGCAAGCTCGGCGCGGAACTCGGCGTGGAGGCGATGACGCTCTACCACTACGTGCCGAACAAGGAAGCGCTGTTCGACGCCCTGGTCGACCGGCTCGTCTCGGCGCTGGCCGGGATCGAACCGGAGCCCGGAGAATCCGGTCAACGGTGGCTGGGCCGGGTGGCCCGGGCGTACCGGGAGCAGTTGCTCGCCCATCCGGGGGTGTTGCCGCTCGCCGCGACCCGTCCCGCGGCTACCCCGGACTCGCTGCGGGTGATCGAAACCGCATTGGGGCTGCTGGAGTTGCCGCCGGCGCGCGGACTCGACATGGTGAACGCCGTGATGACTTTCGTCCTCGGCCACACGCTCGCCGAGGCTGGCCGCACGCCCGGCGCACAGTCCGATGTGGACAGTATGGCGCACCTCGACGAGGACCGCTTTCCGCTGCTCGCGCAAGCGCTGCGGGACGGGGCCCGGCACGCCGAGCGGTTCGAATTCGCCCTCGCGGCATTGCTGACCGGACTTTTCGCAACCGACCCGAGGTCTGAGGCGTCTGAATGAACATGACAGTCGGGAGAAGGACGTTTTTGCGCGCCGCCGGATTGACGGCGGTCGGCGCGGTGGCCGCGGCCTGCACGGCGAAACCGGGACCGTCGGTGCCGCAGACCAGCCCGACGTCCAGAACGACCGTGCCGCCGAGTACCAGCTCGAAGCCGTCCGGGCCGCCGGACTGGAACGCGTTGCGCGGCAAGCTCTCCGGGGATCTCGTGCTGCCCGGCGACGGCGGATTCGCCACCGCGAAACGTGCGTTCAACCCGCTTTTCGACGGGAGTAATCCCGCGGCGGTCGCGAAATGCACGAAGCCCGAGGACGTGCAGGCGTGCGTTGAAGCGGCTGGCGGCCGGGTCCCGCTCGCCGCGCGCAGCGGTGGGCACAGCTATGCCGGGTATTCCGCGCCGGACGGCGGGTTGGTCATCGACGTCGGCGGCATGGCCGGCGTGGACGTCCAGGGCGACCAGGTCGTCATCGGCGCGGGCGCGAAACTCGGGGACGTCTATTCGGAACTGGCGAAAGCAGACCGTTGCCTGCCCGCCGGTTCGTGCCCGACTGTCGGCATTGCCGGGCTCGCGCTCGGCGGCGGAATCGGGGTATTGACCCGTAAATACGGTTTGACGTGCGACCGGCTGCGGTCCGCGCAAATCGTCACGCCGGATGGCAAACTGCGCACGGTGAGCGCGCAAGCGGACGACGACCTGTTCTGGGCGCTGCGCGGCGGAGGTGGCGGAAACTTCGGCGTGGTCACGTCGTTCACCTTCAGCACCGTGGAAGCGCCGACCGTCACGGTGTTTTCGCTGAAGTTCCCGTCCGGTTCGGCGAGCGACGTGGTCGACGCGTGGCAGCGCTGGCTGCCGAGCGCTCCGCCCGAATTGTGGTCGAACTGCGTGGTTTCCGGCGGTCCGGGCGGGGCGTGCCGGATCGGCGGGGCACTCGTGGGCAGTTCGGCGGGGCTGACGTCGGCGCTCAGCGGATTGTCGGTGACGCCGTCCAGTCGCACGATGAAAACTCTCGGCTACGGCGCGGCGATGAACTACTTCTCCGGCAGTTCGGAACGGCAGACGTTCGTGGCGTCTTCGCGGATCATCACGGATCCGGTCGACGGCGGCAAGATCGCCGATCTCGCGTCCGGGCACAAGGGAATGGACCTGCTGATCGACGGTCTTGGCGGCGCGGTGGGGGATATCGCGCCGACGGCCACCGCGTTTCCGCACCGGAAAGCGCTGGCCAGCATCCAGGTCTACGCCCCGGCGACCGCGGGCAGTCAGGAGAGCGCGCGCAAGTCTGTGTCCACTGTGGTCTCTGGGCTGGCAGACGCGGGCGCGCGCGGCGGCTACGTGAACTACATCGACCCGGACCTGCCGGACTGGAAGTCGGCCTACTACGGCGACAACGCGGCCCGGCTGGACCAGGTGGCGAAAAAGTACGATCCCAACGGGGTTTTCAAGTTCGCTCAGTCCGCTTGAGGTGCGGGCCAGACGTAACGCACGTCTGGCTCGCGCTCTTCATTTCGCTGTCCGTCGGTGTATTCGACGGCGACGAAACCGTGGCGGCGGTAAAACCGTTGTGCTGACTCGTTGATCTGGAACGTCCACAGTGTCAGCCCGTCGGGACGGAGCTGTTTGGCCAAGTCCACCAACTGATCGCCGATGCCGCGCCCGCGCCACGGAAGGTCAAGATAGAGCTGCGCCAGTTCCGCGCCGTCGAGCACGAGCAGTCCGGCCACAGTGGACTCGGCAACCGCCACCCAGGTTTCCTGCTGCGGCACCAAGATATTCGCGAACCACCAACGCACCGCATCGTCGTCATGGGCGCGGCGGACGGTCGGCAGCGCGGAGGAGAACGACCGCAGCCACACGTCGGCGATGTCGCGTGCGTCCGCGGCCGTTGCCGGTCGCAGGTCCACTGTGGTCAGAGGTCGACCCCGGTGAAAACCGTGACCCGTTCCTCGGTCAGGTCGTGCATCGCCGACAGCACGCCTTCCCGGCCGACGCCGGAACCCTTCACGCCGCCGTAAGGCATCTGATCCGCGCGATACGACGGCACATCGCCGATGATCACCCCGCCGACTTCCAGCTCCGCCGACGCATGGAACGCCAGTTGCACGTCGCTGGTGAACACCCCAGCCTGCAACCCATACGCGGACGCGTTCACCGAAGCGAAAGCCTCGTCCACGCCATCCACAATGGACACCGCCAGCACCGGCCCGAAGATTTCCTCCGACCAGGCCTTGGCATCCGCGGGCACGTCGGTCAGCAAGGTCGGCGCCACCGTCGCGCCCGAACGGGTTCCGCCGGTCAGCACCCGCGCGCCACCGGCCACCGCTTCCTCGACCCACGCGACGATCCGTTCCGCGGCCGCCTCATCGACGACCGGGCCGACGTCAGTGTTGCGGTCGTACGGGTCTCCGGTTGCCTGCGCTTCGACGGCCTCGGTTAGCGCGGGCACGAACTCGTCCGCGATCGCCGCGTCCACGATCACCCGCTGTACCGCGATGCACGACTGGCCGGCCTGGTAGTTCCCGAACGTCGCGATCCGCTGCGCGGCGCCCTCGACGTCCGGCCAGTCCCGCAGCACGACGGCCGCGGCGTTGCCGCCCAGTTCGAGCACCACGTGCTTGCGCGCCGCCGCGTCCGCGATCGACCAGCCGACCGGACCTGATCCGGTGAACGACACGACCGGCAGCCGCGGGTCGGCGACGAGTGCCTGAGTTTCCTCGTTTCCCAGCGGCAGCACGGAAAACGCGCCCTCCGGCAGGTCGGTCTCGGCGAGCAGTTCGCCGAGCACGAGCGACGACAGCGGCGTGCGCGGCGCGGGCTTGACGATGATCGGCGCGCCGACCGCGAGCGCGGGCGCGACCTTGTGCGCCACCAGATTCAGCGGGAAGTTGAACGGCGCGATCCCGAGCACCGGCCCGCGCGGCACCCGGCGGGTCAGCGCGAGCCGGGCGTCGCCGGACGGGTCGGCGTCGAGCCGCTGGACGTCGCCGCTGAACCGGCGCGCTTCCTCAGCCGCGATCCGGAAGACCGAAATCGCACGCTTCACCTCGGCCTCGGCCCACTTCAACGGCTTGCCGTTCTCGGCCGTGATCACCTCGGCGAGTTCCTCGGCCCGCATCGCGAGCCCGCGCGAAACGTGCTCCAGCGCGGCCGCGCGCTGATGCGCGGGAGTGCGCCGGAACTCCTTCGCGACCGCGGCCGCCGCGGCCACCGCCCGTTCCACCTGGTCCGCGCCGGGCACCGCGACCGTCGCCACTTCGCTGCCGTCGAACGGGTGGTGCACCACGAGGGTGCTCGCGCCCTGCTCAGCCTGACCGGCGATCCACGCGGCCCGCGGCTGTGGGGTGATCGTGTCCATGCGCTCAAGGTATTAGGCAGCACCAGGCCCGGCACGCCGGACTCGGTCCTTCTTTTGTGGCACCTGTCCTGGCTCGGAGATGACATTTGTCGGGGGTCTCCGGCGGGCCGCCGCCATATCGTCAGCCCATGACCAACTCGGTTGCCTCTCGCTGGTCCGCCAGTCCGGCCGGGGCCTTCTTCGCCCGCGTCGGAACACCGCGCCGTCCGGTGCTGACCGGCGCGGTGTTCCTCGTGACCGCAGCGGTGCTCGTCGCCCAGCTGGCGGACCCGTCCCTCTTCGACCTCTTCAAGCGCGACGCCACCGCGATCGACGCCGGGGAGTGGTGGCGGCTGCTGACCGGCATGTTCTTCCAGGACGGCAAGCTGTTCGGCGGGATTTTCAACCTGGTCGCCCTCGCCGTGGTCGGCACGTTCGCGGAATGGTGCCTCGGCCGCGTCTCCTGGTTCGTCCTCTACTTCGGATGCGGACTGTTCGGCCAGTTCCTCAGCTACGTCTGGCTGAATCCGGTGGGGGCGGGGAACTCGATGTGCGTCGCCGGACTGCTCGGCGCGCTCGCCGTGGTCGTGCTGCGAGCGCGCGCCGCCCAGCCGCCGCAGGGGTTGTACCTCGCCGCGCTGTTGATCGTGCCGCTGGCTGTGCTCGACACAGTGCTGCACGACAACCACGGCATGCCCGCGCTGCTCGGGATCTTGCTGGGACTGCTGGTCAGCGGTTTCGGTAAAGGTCGCGCAGCAGCAGGATCTCCGCGCAGTGATGGATCATCTCTCGGTTGATGTGCAAGACCAGCGCGGCCATCGACAGCTCCGCGTACGGCCCTTCAGCCGGACCGCACGGACGGGCCAACGCTTCGGCGTCGAGACTGCGTACGCCGGCGATCCAGGTCGCGTACGCGTCGTCGAGCTGCTTCAGCGCTTCGTCGGCAGTGCCCGCGTACGGGAAGTCCTGATAGGACGTCGGAGGCCCGCCGAAGTGCGAGGCAGAGCGCATCCCCAGCACGCCCGGGATGATGTGGCCCAGCCGCCACGCGATCGTGGTCACCGGAGGGGGAGTCGGCTCCGGGAACGAGAAGTCGATGGTGAAGTCGCCGGTGCCGGGTTCGGTGTCGTTGGTGCGGGGACGCACCGTCCAGCAGTCCGCGACCGGCTGCCAGAAGTACTCGTCGTCGGTGAGACCCTCCAGCTTCGGGCGTACGTGGTGCTGCCAGTGCCAGTCGAGCTGTTCAGCCAGTTCGTTGGTCCAGTCGTTGGTCATGGAGGGACGGTAAGCCGGTTCGCGGACGGTGGCTGTCCTCATTCCGGGGGCATTGCCGACGTGACCGAGCCCACCTGGGACGATGGTGGCAAAAGCGCTCATTCGCCTGGAGGTCGTAGGTGGCCACTCCCACCGGTCCGGTACTCGTCATGGACTTCGGGGCGCAGTACGCGCAGCTGATCGCCCGTCGCGTGCGCGAGGCGCAGGTCTTCTCCGAGGTCGTGCCGTCCAGCGCGACCGTCGAGGAGCTTCTCGCCAAGAACCCGTCCGCGATCATCCTGTCCGGCGGCCCGTCGAGCGTGTACGCCGAGGGCGCTCCCGCGATGGACCCGAAGCTGGTCGAGGCCGGCGTGCCGATCCTCGGCATTTGCTACGGCCACCAGTTGCTCGCCCGCGCGCTCGGCGGCGTCGTCGAGCCGACCGGCGTGCGCGAGTTCGGCCGTACTGACGTGCGGATCGTCGGCGAGGGCGGTGTCCTGCACACCGGGCTGCCCGACCACCAGACGGCGTGGATGAGCCACAACGACAGCGTCACCAAGGCCCCCGAGGGCTCGGTCGTCACGGCCAGCTCCGACGGTGCCGAGGTCGCCGGTTTCGAGGACGTCGAACGGCGCTTCGCGGGCGTGCAGTACCACCCGGAGGTGGCGCACTCGCCGCACGGCCAGGAGGTGCTGCGCCGGTTCCTGTACGAGATCGCCGGCGTCCAGCCCGGCTGGACCACCTCGTCCATTGTGGACGAACAGGTCGCTGCGGTCGCTTCGCGGATCGGCGAAGGACGGGCGATCTGCGGCCTGTCCGGCGGCGTCGACTCCGCGGTCGCCGCGGCACTCGTGCAGCGCGCCATCGGCGACCGGCTGACCTGCGTGTTCGTGGACCACGGCCTGCTGCGCGCGGGGGAGCGCACCCAGGTCGAGCGCGATTTCGTGGCCGCGACCGGCGTCAACCTGGTCACCGTGGACGCGCGCGAGCGGTTCCTCAACGCGCTGGCCGGCGTCACCGACCCGGAGCAGAAGCGCAAGATCATCGGCCGCGAGTTCATCCGCGTGTTCGAGCAGGCCGAGCGTGACCTCAAGGCACAGGGCGACTACCGGTTCCTCGTGCAGGGCACGCTGTACCCGGACGTCGTCGAGTCCGGCGGCGGCGAGGGCACCGCGAACATCAAGAGCCACCACAACGTCGGCGGCCTGCCCGACGACCTGCAGTTCGAGCTGGTCGAACCGCTGCGGCTGCTGTTCAAGGACGAGGTCCGCCGCGTCGGGCTCGAACTGGGGCTGCCGGAGACGATCGTGCAGCGCCAGCCGTTCCCCGGACCGGGCCTGGGCATCCGGATCATCGGCGAGGTGACCGCGGACCGGCTGGAGACCCTGCGCGAGGCCGACGCGATCGCCCGTGAGGAACTCACCGCGGCCGGGCTGGACCAGGAGATCTGGCAGTGCCCGGTGGTGCTGCTCGCGGACGTCCGCAGCGTCGGCGTCCAGGGCGACGGCCGGACCTACGGCCACCCGATCGTGCTGCGCCCGGTGTCGTCGGAGGACGCGATGACCGCCGACTGGACGCGGCTGCCGTACGAGGTGCTGGAGCGGATCTCGACCCGGATCACGAACGAGGTGTCCGAGGTCAACCGCGTGGTGCTGGACGTGACGAGCAAGCCGCCAGGCACCATCGAATGGGAATGACATAGGAAACGGGGCCCGGATTTCCGGGCCCCGTTTTTTGTGTTTCAGGGTCGTCGCTTGCGGAACGACGCGCCGAGCATCAGGACCCCGCAGAACACCGCGCCGCCCGCGATGATCCAGCGGAAGTCGAAGGTGGGCAGCCAGCTGGAGCCGTCGGTGAGGACGTAGCCGGACACGAGCAGCGTCGCGACCCCGACGATCAGCGTGATCCAGTCGACCCCGCGGCGGCGGACCGGGGCTTCGGGCTCGTCGTAGGAGTAAGGGTTCTCAGCCACGGCGCACCTCCACCTGGCCCACGCCGTTGGTGACGTGGAGCGTGATCTTCTGTCCGCCGACGTTGTCGTCGCCGTTGTCGGTCCCGGTGATGGTCGGCTGGTCGACGCCGTTGGACGTGCGGTTCAGGCAGTCGACCTCGCCGGCGGAGTTCTCGCAGGTGAAGGTCACGTCCGCGGTCCTCGGCACGATGATCTCGGTGTTGCCCGCTCCGTTGGAGACCGTCGTGGTGATCGGGTCGCTCGCGGGCAGCTGGGTCAGGTCGATCTTCATGTTCCCGGCCGCGTGCCGGTACTCCGGCTGCAATTCGGCGACTGACCGCGGGGCGGCCGACAGGTTGCCGAAGCCGCCGCGCACGTCGAGGTTGTCGAACGTGCTGGTGGTGAGCACCAGCCCGGCGATCGACAGCGGGATCGCGAGCCCGATCAGGCCGCGGGCACCGCGGGCGAACGCCCCGGCCACGAGCCCGACCCCCAGCACGGCGAGCGTCATGCCGATGATGTGCCGCAGCGAGAACCAGTCGAACCCGTTCAGCGCGAGCGCGACCCCGATGCCGGCCACGATCACCGCGACACCGAACGTGGCGGCCCCGATCTTGGACCGCCGCCGCGGCGGCCTCGGTTCGTGGTCGTTGTAGTCGCCGGTCGGAGGGGGCGGCGGAGTCGGCGCCGCCGGATCAGGCAGATCCCAGCCCGCCGGGTCGGCGGCCAGCGGATCCCAGCCCGGCGCCGCCGCCGCGGGAGTCGGGGTGTCGCTGTTCATCGTGAAAGCTCCGGTTCCGGAAGCGGTTCCGTCCGCCGCGAACGCGACGACCGGCGCCGGTCGGTTGTCCTGCCCGCGGGTGCGATGCAGGAGATAGAGGCACGTGGCGAGCAACGCGAACCCGATGAGGCCGCCGCCGTCGAACCAGCCGCCGCCGAACGTCCACCCGACCACCGGAATCACCGCGACGGTCAGCACGCCCGCGAAGGCCTTCGTCATGCTCGACCGACCGCGCCCGAGCAACGCCTCGAAGCCGGAAACCTCGTCGCCCTCCGAAGGGAAGAACAGCCACCCGAGCAGGTAAAGAACCAGCCCGAACCCCCCGAAGACAGTCGCCGCCGCCAACGCGACCCGAATCACCACCGGATCGATCCCGTAGCGATCCCCCAGCCCAGCCGCGACCCCCGCAACCTTCCGCCCCGAGTGCGGCCGCCGAGGCCTGCTGGCCCAGAAGTCCTTGACGGTCTCCTCGAACCCGTTCAGCGGGTTGGTCCGAGGAGGCCGCACGTCGTTCGCACCACTCATGCTTCACAGCATGGTCGATGGAGGGGGAGGGCACATCGGGGAAGGTCCCTGAGGTTGTCCCCGAGATGAGCCCCTAACTGGGGCTACCTGGCCGAGGAGCTGCCGGAGACTTCATGTCGCTGTCAGTCTCTTCTGCGAGCGGGCTTCGGCGATGGGGTCAGCCATTCGGCAGCTGAGGCTCCAGCTTGCTGGCCAGCATGAGACCGCGGTATCCGTACCGCCGGTTACGTCGAGGATTGCGCGCGAGTCGGGTTCGACCGCCAGGAACATATCGCACTGGCCAGAGGATCCCAGCGGTTCCGGGCACCGCTGTCCTTCTTGAAGCAGAAGTCCGATGGTAGTGGAATTCGTTTCTTCTCCGATTTGGGAGGCGTAGGACCTTCTTGATTGGGCTCCCGTGGGTGCCGCTTTCGGGAAGCCCTTCCCGCTGAGAATCTGGTCCAAGAGGGCGCATTGGTTTCGGGCGGCGAAGGGATTCCCGGATGCGGCGGAGGAAGCTGGTGTGCTCGGAGCTGCTTTGCCGTTGACGGAGTTGTCGCACGCGGTGACCAGGATGGCCGCAGAGCCCAAAGGAGAAGATCCCTAAGGTTTCGCAATGCAACTTCCCGTGCGGCTGGATCAGTTTTTCGGAAGAAGAGGAGCCAGCTTGACCGCCAGCTTTCGGGCCGCCTCGCATGCTGCGTCTGTGTCACTGCCGTTTGTGACATCGATAAGCGCGCGAGAGTTGGTCGCGACCGCCAAGGCGATCAGGCATGATCCACTCGAGCCGATTGGCTGCCGCTGTTCGATCAGAGGGCGGCCATCGACGTTGCCGGGGTGGGCCTTGCTCGGGTCGGCGATGTTGTCGGTGTAGCGCTGGCCGTTCTGCAAAGTGAGGCCGACGACCCCAGCGTCCGGGCCGTCTCCTGGCTTCTGGGTGACGCAGGAGCGTTTCGAATCAGCGACGGAGGGAATCGCCTTGGGGTAGCCGCGGCCAGCCAGGATCTGATCCAGCAGTGCGCACTGATTCCTTGCGGCGAAGGGGTTGTCGGATGAGGCAGGCGGAGCTGCCTGGCCTGTTTCTGCGGTACCGTGGACGGTGCTGTCGCATGCGGTCAGCATTCCCGTGATTGCGCCGAGAAAGACGAATATTTTTAAGGTTCGCAAGTTGCTTTCCAGACATGCTGAGCGCGAGGCGGATTCTCGTTCCAGGGAAGTCGCTCGTCCAGCGCGGTGGCCAAGGCGCGCGCGTTGCTCGATAAGCTATCCGACGTGCGACGAGGCGAGATTTTGGACGCTACCCCTGTGCTTTGACGCTTGTGAAGCGTGATGCCGGGTTCGTCACGGCGCGGCTGTTAGCTTTTCGGGAGTAGCGGATCCAATTTGTCAGCCAGGCCTTCGGCGGTCTTGCACGCGGCGTCGGTGTCGGTTCCGCTGGTGACGTCGATGATTGCTCGCGAATTGGGTTCAACGGCCATCTTCAGCATGCATTGGCCGCTTGAACCCAGCGGCTCCCGCTCTTCGAGAACGGGTCGGGTGCCATTGACCTTGCCGGTGCGGGTTTTGCTGGGGTCGGCGACATTGTCGGTGTAGCGCTGACCGTCTTGCAGGGTGAGGCCGACAACAGTGGCGTCTAGACCGCCTCCGGGCTTCTGGGCGGCGCAGGAGCGTTTTGAATCAGCGACAGAAGGGATTGCTTTCGGGTAGCCCTGCCCTGCGAGCAGTTGGTCAAGCAGGGCGCACTGGTTCCTTGCGGAGAAGGGATTTCCGGAGGAGGGCGGGGGCGCGGAAGGAGTCGTGGGGGTCGTTTGCCCTGGTGCGGCGGTGCCGCCGACAGAGTTGTCGCACGCAGCCAGCGCCATCGCGGCCGCACTGAGCAGAACCAGGAGCCTAGAGGTTCGCGATGTGATCACTAGTTGTCAATTTTCCTGTTCAGCTGTTCGAAGGACTGGGTGTGCGCGCTTTCGGCTTCCCGGTAGTTTTTGCGCGCAATGGCAAGTGCTTCTTTCGCGGATTCGACGGCGTCCCTCATGAGGATCAAGTTGGGCAGCATCGCGTCGTCGCCTACGGCTGCCACTTCAACATTGAACCCAGCTACCAAGACTGAGTACTGGGAGCTTCCCATCTCGGCGAATTGAGTGAGGATGGCCAAGTCATGCGCCATCTGATTGTATCCGCTGAGAAAAAAATCGCATGCTTTCATGTATGCGTTGAAGCCAGCCTCATTGACTGCGAAAGAGCCGTTTTGAGCCAGTGTCTTCAGCGTGTTCCCAGCGGTTTTCATCTTCTCCGCGGCTTCGTGGCTACCCGGGCCTTCGGTTAGCCCAGCCAGGAAGTCGTTGCCTGCGGTGCCCGCGGCGGGAGAGCTTCCGGCCGAGGGTTTCGGGTCCCAGACGGTTGGCATCGATTGCTCCTAGGTCTGTCGATTCAAGGGAGGGAAAGAATCAGCCGCCGAGAACCGGAGGAGTGATCTTCTCCCCGTCCGGTCCTCGTTCCGGCTTGACCTCGAAGACCTCGTCCGGATCGATCTGCGTCGGGATCTTGTTCTTGTGTTCCTTGTCCTCTTCCTTCTTCTTCCCAGCACCCGCCGCACCCGCGCCCGCACCAGCGGCACCCGGCTTCCCGCCCTTCCCGGCGTTCGCGGCAGCAGTAGCCCCGCGCTCAAGCCGTTCGGCCGCACCCTTGCCGCCGGACTCGCCCGGCTTCCCGGAACCACCCGAACCAGCACCGCCAGTCACCCGGCCGCCCGCACCGCCCCGGCCAGCGCCGCCCGATCGGCTACGCGGAGTGTCTTCGCCGGAACCGGAGTTCCCGCCGCCGCCGCCCATAGCGAGCCCCTCCGGAGAGAGACGGCCGCCGATGTTCGAAGTGGTCCGCAGGTTGTTCCCGCCCCCCGATACCGCGGGGTTGCTGAGCGGCCCAGTACCGGTGTTGAGCCCCGGCCCGGGGCTGTAAGGGACACTCGGAGGGTTGCCGCCGCCCCCAGGTGGGAAGGAGTTGACCGCAGCAGGACCGCCAAGCGGCGGATTCGTACCAGTGAACCCATTCCCCGGCCCGCCAGCCACCGGACCGGACCCGCCAGGTCCGGCATAAGGTCCGCTGGAAGCCCCACCAGGCACAGTCACCGGCGCGGCACTGCTCGCGTGTGTGCTGTCGTTGTTCATCTGCGGCGGCGGCGAATAAACCGGCTGCGTGGTCGACGTCTCGTGGTACGTCGTGTCCAGCCCGTGCATCACCTGGACCGCCTGCTGGTGCGCCGCGTCGGCCTGTTGTTGTTTGACCGCCACGTCGTTCAGCGCGATCACGCCCTGCAGAGGGTTGCCGTTCTGGAACTGCTCGGTCGCCTTGGCCATCTCGGCCTTCTGATTGAACCCGGTCGGCTCCGGCATGTTCTTGTGCGCGTAGTCGGCCGCCGCGGACTGCTGGGAGTAGCGGTTCGACACCAGCTGCATCGCGCTGCCGGTTTTCTCCGTGTGCTCGGCCGTGCTCTGGAAGAACGAGTGCGCTTGCGTCGCGGCCGTGCCCTGCCACTCCGCGCCCGCGGTGTTGGCCGCGTCGCGGAACTGGTTGGACGCGTCGGCGAGCCAGTTGCCGTACGTGTTCGTCACGCGGCTGCGGTCGTTGATGCCCTCGAAGTTCAAGCCCTCGTTGACCATTTTGTGCAGGTCTTCGTGGCTGTACGACGCGTAGTTCGCGTCCGGCGCGGGTGCGTCGCCCCGGGTTTGCTGGCCCTGGAGCAGCTGCTGGCCCTGCTGGACCGAGTACTGCGAGGCGTCCCGCTCGGTGGCGCCGCGCGTCTCCGGCGAGTCCACGCCCACGGAGAAGATCTGGTTCACGTCCTGCGTCCGGGCGTAGTAATCGCCTGCGGACTCGACGTGCTCCGCGCGATGCTGCTCGGTCATCCGGCCTCCCCGCCCCGTGTACGCACTGTGATCGCTCGCCCCCTGCATCGTACCGAGTCCCGGCGGGCGGCAGGGAGGTTCGCGGAATTTCCCCTCGGGCGGCCGTCTGGGGGAATTGATCAGGGCCTTCCCCGATGTCCGTGCCGCTCTCGCGTGTGACGATGGGACTCGTGCAGGACTTTCTCGACATCAGTGCCCCAGGGCGGGTTTCCTCAGCCGACGAGGAGCCCTCGGCACTCATGTCCGCCCAGGCGATGGAGGTCGCCGAACCCGAACCGCGGCCCAAGATGTACCGGCGACGCTCCGGACGGGCGGTCGCGGGCGTCGCGAGCGGGCTCGCCGATCACCTCGGGGTCCCGGTCGGCTGGGTCCGCGTCGTGTTCGCGCTGCTGGCCGCGCTCAACGGGGCCGGGCTGCTCGCCTACGGCCTGCTCTGGGTGTTCGTCCCGCAGAGCTCGGAGGAGAACGAGACCGCGCCCAAGCCCCGCGACCGGCAGCAGGCGTATGGGCTGATCGCGCTCGGTATCGGTCTCGCGATCGCCAGCAGCACGCTCACCGGCGCCATCCGCGGCTGGGTCGCGGTGCCGCTCGCGCTCGCCGCGCTCGGTGCGGCGGTCGTCTGGCGGGAGGCGGACGAGTCGCAGCGGCGGCGCTGGCGCGTCGGGGCCCGGGACGGACTGGTCGGCGAGGGCGGCAGGCTCGCGGCGATCGTCCGGATCCTCGCCGGGGTCGCGCTGGTGGCCACCGGCATCGGCTTCGTGGTGTTCGCCAGCGGCGACTTCGACCAGGTCAAGTTCGCCCTGATCGCGGTGCTCGCGACGCTGATCGGCGTCGCCGTCCTCACCATCCCGTTCTGGCTGCGGCTGGTCCGCGACCTCGGCGAGGAACGCCAGGCCCGCATCCGTACCGACGAACGCGCCGAGATCGCCGCGCACCTGCACGACTCCGTCCTGCAGACCCTCGCGCTGATCCAGCGCCAGGCCGACCAGCCCGCCGAGGTCGCCCGCCTCGCCCGCGGCCAGGAACGCGAGCTGCGCGGCTGGCTGTACGGCCCCGGCGGCTACGGCAAACCCAGCGACAAGCGGACCAAGGAAGAGGAAGAAGGCGTCCGGCAGCAGCTGTCCGAGGCGCTCGCCGCGGCGTGCGGCGAGGTCGAGGACCAGTTCGCGATCTCGGTCGGCCAGGTCGTGGTCGGCGACGCCGAGCTGAACCCGCCGCTCACCGCGCTGGTGCAGGCCGCCCGCGAGGCGATCGTCAACGCGGCCAAACACGCCGGCGTCGACGAGGTCAGCGTGTTCGCCGAGGTCGAGCCCACCGAGGTCACCGTGTTCGTGCGCGACCGAGGCAAGGGCTTCGACCCGGACGTCGTGCCCGCCGACCGGCACGGCCTCGCCGACTCGATCCGCGGCCGGATGGAACGCCACGGCGGCACCTGCAAGCTGCGCACCGCGCCCGGCGAAGGCACCGAAGTCCAGCTCGCCATGCCGGTGAAAGCGAGCAAAGGGGTGGCGTGACCTCGCTATGCTCGGGGGCAGGCGAAGCGAGGGAGTGGGCAGTCGTGACGGAAAGCCAGCGGGAACCGGTCAAGGTCTTCCTCGTGGACGACCACGCGTTGTTCCGCGCGGGAGTGCGCACGGAGCTCGATTCGATCACCGACGAGGTGCAGGTCGTCGGTGAGGCCGGGTCGGTCGCCGAAGCGGTCGCCGGCATCGTGCGCACCAGTCCGCAGGTCGTGCTGCTCGACGTCCACATGCCCGACGGCGGCGGTGCCGAGGTGCTCCGCCGCGTGCGCCCGGAGCTGCCGGACGTCGTGTTCCTCGCGCTGTCGGTGTCCGACGCGGCGGAGGACGTCATCGCAGTCATCCGCGCCGGCGCGCGCGGCTACGTCACCAAGACGATCTCGTCGAAGGAACTCGTCCGCGCGGTGGTCCGGGTGGCCGACGGCGACGCGGTGTTTTCCCCGCGGCTGGCCGGTTTCGTCCTCGACGCCTTCGCCGACCGTCCCGGCTCCGCGCCGATCAACGACCCCGAACTGGACCTGCTCACCCCGCGCGAGCGCGACGTTCTGCGCCTGCTCGCCCGCGGTTACGCGTACAAGGAAATCGCGTCCGAGCTGTTTATCTCGGTGAAGACGGTCGAGACGCACGTGTCGAGCGTCCTGCGCAAGACCCAGCTGTCCAATCGCTACGAGCTGTCCCGCTGGGCCTCGGACCGCCGTCTCGTCTAAGCCGGAGTCAGTTCTTCTTCCGGAGCCACCGCCGGTTTCCGCTGCAACCTGGTCAGCGCGACGCCGACGAGCACCACGAGCATGCCCGCGATCACGCGCAGGTTCAGCTGCTCGTGCAGGAAAACCGCGCCCAGCAACACCGACACCACCGGAAGCAGATAGCCGACCACCGACGCGGCCACCGCGCCTTCGCTCGCCAGCAATTGGTAGTTGAGCGCGAACGCGATCCCGGTCGAACCGAGGCCGAGGATCACCACCGCGATCAGCGCGACCGGGCTCAGATGCACCGGAGTGAACCCGCCGAACGGCATGGCCAGCACCAGAAACCCCGTGGCCAGCAGCATTTGCCCGGCCGCGATCGCGTACGGCGAGGAGCCGGTGCTCGACAGGTACCGTCCTTCGTAGACGAACGCGAACCCGTAACTCGCCGCGGCGGCGAGGCAGGCCAGCGCACCCCAGCTTAGTAGTCCGGACGCCTGCCACGGCGCGAAAATCAGCAGGATCCCGCCGAGCCCGATCACCAGACCGGCGATCCGCGTCGCGTTCATCCGGCTCGACGCCCCGAGGAACGGGGCCGCCACGAGCACCCAGAGCGGGGTGGTGGAGTTCAGCACCCCGGTGATTCCGGAGTCCACAGTGGTCTCGCCGACCGCGAAAAGCAGGAATGGCAAGGCATTGTGGAAGAACGCCGCGACAAGCAGATGTCCCCAGGTGCTCCGCTGCGCGGGGAGGCTCCGACGCCCGATCAGGCACAGCGCCAGCAGCGCCGCCGCGCCGAGGACGAGCCGCGCGAGCACCAGTTGCACCGGTGAAAACGCTTCCAGCCCCAGCTTGATCCAGAAAAAACTCGATCCCCACATCAACGCGAGCGCCGCGATCCTCAGCAGCGTCTTCGTCTCGCCCACCCCAGGTTCCTCCTTCGCCTCACTAGCCAGCTTTGCCGCGGTGAGGTGTAAGGACAAGCGAAAATAACTGCAGGGACGATTAAGCAAAGCTGTAGGATTGAAGCCATGCTCGATGTGCGGCGCATGCAGGTGCTGCGCGCGGTGATCACGAGCGGTTCGATCACTGCTGCGGCAAGGAATCTCGGGTACACGCCGTCGGCGATCAGCCAGCAGCTGGCGGTGCTCGAACGCGAAGCGGGCACGCCGTTGCTGGAACGCGTCGGCCGCGGCGTCCAGCCGACCCCGGCGGGGACGCTGCTGTCCGAACACGCCGAGACGCTCAGCGCGGAGCTAGCCCGAGCCGAGGCCGCGCTCACCGAGCTGAAGGAAGGCCGTACCGGCAAGCTCGCCATCCGCTACTTCGCTACCGCTGGCGCGACGATGGTGCCGTACGCGGTGGCCGCGCTGCGTCGCGAACACCCTGGCGTGTGGCTCGATCTCAAGCTCATCGACCCGGGCGACCCGCTCACCGAGGTCGAAGAAGGCCGCGCTGACCTGGCGATCATCGTGTACCCGCGGCCCTCGGAGCCGGGCCGGGGCATCGAGCTGGTGCCGCTGCTGGACGATCCGTACCGCGCGGTGCTGCCGCGTGCGCACCGGCTGGCCCGCAAACGCGTGCTCGACTTGACCGACCTCGCCGACGAACCGTGGGTCGGCGTCGATCCGATCCCCGGCGCGTGCCGGGCGATCCTGGAAGGTGCCTGCGCGTCGGCCGGTTTCCACCCGAACGTCGTGGTCGAGTCCGAGGACTATCCGTCGGCGCAAGGGTTCATCGCCGCCGGGCTCGGCGTCGGGCTGGTTCCGGAGCTGGGGCTGGGCACGCCGCATCCGGGCGTGGTGGTGCGCCGCGTCCGCAATCCGCAGCCGAGCAGGCACATTCACGCCGCGGTGGCCGCACGGGTCGCGGGCAGCCCGGCCGTGCAGACATTCCTCGAAGCCATGCAAGAGGCGACCGAGAACGTCGCCTGACACAGGCTCAGACGAAAAGCAGCTGCGAGACGCCGATCCCGATCAGGATCGCGCACAGGATCGCCGCGACGGTGAGGATGATCCGCCGTCGTGCGGCCGCCTTCTCGCGAGCAGCGGCCTGAGCGGACGCGGCCTGCTGCGCCGGGGTGGGCATGTAGCGGGCGGTCGGCTGCTGCATCGCTTGCTGCATCGGCTGCGCCGGTGCGGGAGCCTGCGGCACCTGCTGGACCGGAAGCTGCATGAGCGGAGCCGGTTGCTGCGCGGGCATCGGCTGCTGCGGCGGCAGGATCCGCTGGGTGGCGTCCGGCTGGATCTGCTGCGTGGCTTCGGCCGGATTGGGCTGCTGCGCCGGCACCGGCCGCGACGTCGGAACGGGCGGCAGCGCGGGCGCGGTCGGCGGGATGAACGCGGTCTGCTCGCGCCCGACGGTGATCGCCTTCAGCGCGTGCACGGTGTCGTCCATGGTCGGCCGGGCCGACGGGTCGGGGCGCAGCATCTTCTGCAACGCCCCGGCGAGCGGGCCAGCGTTCTCGGCAGGCCGTTCCGGAGACTGGCCGTCGTCGCCGAACGGCGGCACCCCCTCGACCGCCGTGTACAGCGTCGCGCCAAGGGAGAACACGTCTGCAGCTGCCGACGGGGGAGCGCCACGGGTGACCTCAGGAGCCCGGTAAGCGGCGTGCGGGCCGCCGCCGGTGATGCCGATGTCGGTCAGCTTGACGCTGCCGTCGTCCGCGAGCAGGACAGTGTTCGGTTCGAGCGTGCGGTGGACGATGCCCGCCGAGTGGATCGACGCCATCGCGTCGCCGAGCTGAATGCCCAGGAACGCGGCCTGCTCCGGGGTGAGGCGGCCGTGCTCGGCGAGGAACACCGACATCCCGCGCGAAGGGATGTACTCCATCACCAGCCACACGTCCTGGCCGTCGGGCAGCACGTCGTACACCGTGATCGCGCACGGATGGTCGATCCGGGCCGCGGCCTTACCCTCTTCCATCGCCATCGCGCGGGCCTGTTCGGCGCGCTCCGGCGGCAGGCCGACGGGCAGGTACATGCGTTTGACGGCGACGGTCCGGAACAGCCGCGTGTCGAACGCGAGCCACACGATGCCCGCGCGGCCGCGTCCGATCGGCTGGTCGAGCCGGTACCGCTCGCCGACGATGCTGCCTTCTGAACTCAATGCTGTCCCTGGATCGCTTAGCTGGTCGCTGTCGGCGGCGCTGTCGCCGAGGTCTCCGACTGCGGCGGCTTGGTCTGCGACTGCTTGGTCTGAGACACCCGAGTCTGAGACGGTTCCTGCGTCGGAGTGTCCTCCGCCGTAGTTGACCGCTTCGAGTGCCGCGTCGACTGGGTCTCGCGGGTCGCGCTTTCCCGGAAAGACGTAGGCGGGGACGTAGTGGTTGCTTCCGAAGGCGGCTGTGTGACGGAAGTCGGCGCGACCGCGGAGGACGAAACAGGCGGGGCCGGCTGCGAGGCGTCCGGCGGATTGCCCGGAGTCAGCAGCCACACGCCGAGCGCGACCAGGCCGACCACCACGACGCCGCCGATCAGCGCGGGCTTCTTCCAAGCGCCGGGCTTCTCGTCATCGTCGTCCTCGGGCGCGGTCTGTACCCGGGTCCGAGGTGCGGGTTCCTCGTCGTACGGGTTGTCCTCGTAGTGCTCCGGCACCGGGACCGCGCGCGTGGCGGCGAGGCCGTTGCGGCTCGGGTCGCCGTAGAGCGGCGGCTCCTGGTAGCCGTCCTGCTGGTAGCCGCGGTCGTCGTAGTCGTCCTCCGGGTAACCGGAGCCCGGCGGGTACGGGTCCTCGCCGTAGTACTGCTGCGCGCTCGGGTCGTACTGCTGCGTGACGCCCGGGTCGTCGAGCAACGTGCCGGAGTGGCTGGCCTGCTCGTCGTCGGGGTGCAGCAGACCGGCCGCCGCCGCGCCGCCCGCCGCACCGAGCGCAGCCGAGCCGAGGGTGCCCGAGGACGAGGCCAGCATCGTCTCGCCGGCCGGGCCGCCGAGCGGGGTCTCGCCGCGCGCGACGGCGGACAGCAGCTCCTCGCATTCGTCGGCGGTGGGCCGGTGCTGGGTCTCCGGGTGCAGCAGCACCGCGAGCACGCTCGCCAGCGGACCGGATTGACGCGGCGGGTTGATCTGCCCGGCCGCGACCGCGTGCAGCAGGCTCAGCGTGTTCTCGGACAGGCCGAACGGCGGCTGTCCCTCGCAAGCGGCGTACAGCGTGGAGCCGAGGGAGAAGACGTCTGACTCGGGGCCGGGGTCGCCGCCGATCGCGACCTCGGGGGCCAGGTAAGCGGGGGTGCCCGCGATCATCCCGGTCTTGGTGACCGTGACGTCGTCCTTGGCGCGCGAGATGCCGAAGTCGGTGATCTTCACGGTGCCGTTGCCGGCGAGCAGGATGTTGCCCGGCTTGATGTCGCGGTGCACGATGCCGACCGCGTGCGCCTCGCGAAGGGCGGCGGCGATCTGCGCGCCGATCCGCGCGACCTCGATCGGCGGCAGGGTGCCCTTTTCCTGCAGCACCTGCGCCAGACTGGTGGAAGCCAGGTATTCCATGATCAGGCAGGGCTGGCCGTTGTCGTCGGTGACGACGTCGAACACGGAGATCGCGTTCGGGTGGTGCAGCCGGGCGGCGATCCGGCCCTCGCGCATGGTGCGCTGCCGGGCGTCCTCCGCCTCGTGGTTCTCAAGCCCGGGCTGGAGAAGAAGCTGCTTGATGGCGACCGTGCGGCCCAGCACCTCGTCGTGGGCGCGCCAGACGGCCCCCATCGCGCCGGAACCGATCTTTCCGACGATCCGGTACCGGTCGGCGACCAGACGACCCTCGTCGCTCACGCGACCTCCCTTTGGGGCTCCGACTTCCCGGGGCGGGACTTGTCTACCCCAAAGGGGTGAGTTCGAACCCGCCGCAGCACCGGAGCGTAGGCACCTGCTGTGGACCGTGCGCCGGTTTTGCCGAGACCGACCCGTGACAAGGCTAGGCGCTCACTCTGCGCACACGCACGCGGCACACTTCCGACGACCCGGCATAACCACGTTCGCGCAGGTCAGGAGTAGACCGCGGACAGGACGCGGGCCTGGGAGATCACATCCTGCTCGACGACGTCGAACAATTGGGTCACGCGCACCAGGGTGCCGTCGGCCTGGTGGACCAGCGCCACGGCGAAGACCGAACCGTCGTCCTGGACGTGCAATTCCTGGACGTCGATCGAGTCGGCGCCGCTCCACGCGCGGACCAGGTCGCCGGTTTCGCCGCGCGCGACGCTCGGCGTGAGCAGCGAAAGCGCGTTCTCCGGGTGGTGGTCGATCGAGGCGTAGAACTTGCGCACCGCTTCGAGCTTCACCGGACCCGGCGCGGCCGCCGACGAGGTGGCGGACTTGTTGTGCGACTCCGAAGAGGACGGGGCGCTCGGCGAAGAAGACGACGAGGTGCCGGAGGTGGTCTGCGGAGTCGTGGTGCCCGAATTCGACGGCGTAGTCGCCGCGGAGTCGGTGTGCTTGGACTGCGTCGTGCTTTCGCTCTGCCCCGACGTCGTGCCGCCGGACGAGTGGCTCTTGCGTTGCTGCGGCACGGCTTGGCCGCCGAGCGCTGCCGCGCCGCTGAACCCGGCCGGCATCGCGGTTTCCTTGGCGATCGGAACTGTGGGCCGCGGTCCGCCGCTGAGCAGCGAGGCGGTGACGACGGCACCGGCGACGAGCGCGCCCGCCCCGACGAGCCCGGCCAGCTTCGCGCGGCGGGCGAGCTTGCTTTCGGGCTCTTCGACGGGTTCCTCGGACCGGACGACCGGGCGGTGGGTGCGCGGCGGCAGGTATTTCTGCGGTTCGCGGAACACCTGCTCGAGATACTCGCGGTCGGCTTCGGCCACGTCCTCGAGCAGTTCCGGCGGGATCACGTCCTCGACGCGCACGGCGTCGGGTTCTCGCCGGGTTCGCTGCCGTTCAAGCACGAAAATCCTCGCTCTGGGGTTCGGGGCGGGACCCGACACGGTGGCGGTGTCCCCGGGCGGCCCGGACAGCCGATTCGTGGTCGGCGCCGAACCTGGTAGTCGCCAGGTAACCCTGTGCCGACAGTCGGCCGCCAGACTCCGTCGCCGGAATGCCGCCGTCGTACGACGAACGGCAGCTTATGTCACCCAACCGGACGAGGGAACAACCGCTCACCGCTCCGCACGTGCATCGGCATTTGCAGACAGTGTGCTGGTCAGTGGCCGTCGTCGGTGATCTTGCCGTTGTCGTCGAAGGCGAGCGTGCGCTCCTCGGTGCTCTTGCTGCCGTCCTGGTGCGTGACCTCGACGGTGTTCACCGTGGTGCCGTGCTGCGGGTCGATGGTGACCTTCTTGACCTCGAAGTACGCGACGTTGGCGTAGCGCTTGCGCAGGCCCTGCGGACCCTCTTGCTTGAGGTCGCCGGACGTGACCGACGAGGCCTCCGACGGGTCGGTGGTGACGTTGTTGAAGAACTTCTCCGAGTTGTTGCCCATCGTGTTCGGATCGGCGGCCGTGAAATAAGGGTCCTTCGTTTCCCGCTGAGCGGGCGTGACCGGAGGCTTCTGCGGCGGCTCGCTGGACGAGGGCGAGTCCGTGGTGGTCGGCGCGGACGTCCTGCTGCCGGTGCCGGGTCCAGGCGACGTGGTCACGTCGGCGGAACTGCTGCTCGCGGAGCTGCTCGGACCGGTGCCCTGCTGCGGGTACGTACCGTTGTCCGAGGTGACGCCGTCCGGGCTGGTGCTGGTGCCGTCGCGCGGGCCGGAGCCGCCGACGCCGCCGTGCTGCCCGTTCGGGATGAGCGCGCTGAGGTTCGGGTTGCCGCCGTTCTGCCTGCCGGGCCAGCCGCCGCCGCCGACCGCGTCGGTCGTCGTGGTGGTGGGCCCGCCGACCAGGAACGTTCCGGCGAACAGCAGTCCGACGACCACCGCGCCGGACGCGCCGGTGGCGAACCACGCGGCCTTGCGCCAGGTCTTCGGCGGAGTGACCGACGCGGGCACCGAGCCGAGATCGAACGTGCCGAGGCCGTCCAGCAGCGGCGCGGCGTACACGCGCACCTCGTCGTCCTGCTGCTCTTCTTTCTCCTGCGTCGAGACGGCGGGCTCGCCGAGGGTGACGCGCTGGCGCCGGGGCGGCTCTTCCGCGACCGCGTTCAGCTCGACGCGTTCGCGGGGGCTGTCCGGCCGGTTGGCCAGCGCGGCGGAGGTGGTGGCGACTCGTTCCTGGCGGGTGCGTCGGGTCGGCTGGGGGAGCGCGCTCGCCGACGGGGCGAAGGCGCGGTGCTCCTCGGGGATCTGGTCCTGCGGGGGCGCGAAGGCGGCGCGGGATTCGGTCCGGCGGCTCGGGGATTCCGCCTGCCGGGCCGTCGGAGCGGCTCGGCGGCTCTGCGATTCGGTTGGCCGGCCAGGGGAAACGACGGTCTGACGGGGTTCGGCCAGCCGATCCGGGACGGCGGCCTGGCGGCGTGCGGGTTCGACGGACGCTCGGCGGTCCTGCAGCTCGACGGGGGCTCGGCGGCCTTGCAGCTCGACTGGCATCCGGCGACCTTGCGGCTCGACCGGCGCTCGGCGACCTTGCAGTTCGACTGGCATCCGGCGGCCCTGCGGCTCGACCGGTGCCCGGCGGCGCTGCGGCTGCGGCAGCGGGGGCTCGCCGATCGGCAACGTGCCGCTCGCGGTGGGGAAAGCCGGCTGGTTCGGGGCCGGGCGGTTGCCGTCATCGGGCACCCGGTTCGCGCGCGGAGCCGGTGCGCCGCGCTGCTGCGGATTCTCGCTGCCTCGCTGCCGCTGCGCCGGAGCGGCCGGGCCGGTGCGGTGCCGGTGATGCCCGGCGGCGCGAGGCGGCACCACGGGAGTCCAAGTGCCGTCGGCGCGAACGCGGTGCCGTCCGGGGACGGTGACCTCGGCGTCCGACACCGCGCCGGGACGGTCAGCGTGCCGCGAACCGCCCATCGTGTTTCCCGTCATGCCGGTCCGACCCCTCCGCGAGAGGGGCGTGACGGCACCGGGGCGATCGTCAACCCGAACGGAGCAGGGATCCGGAGAACGGCGCTTGCGTCCACACTTGCGAACTCCCGAGCAAATGCACGCGCACGCGGAGAACGGCGCGCGGAGCCGCAGCTCCCGCGCGTCCTCCGGGCATAGCCCGGCATAGACGCCAGGGTCCTCACGGACTTCACAGTAGGAAACCGGCAGGCGAATGTCTTCACCCATCCTGCAACTTGCACCGGTTTCACTCGACCGGGCGCGCCCGAACGGGCGGCACGTCACGCAGCGCAGCAGGACGCCCGGTATTTCCCCAGTTCGGGGGCTAATCAGCCGCCGCTGCGGTACTTCGCCTGCGTCGACTGGAGGGCCTTCACCGACGTCGCGCCGCTACCGACCGCGATGACGATGGCGAGGATGTCCAGCACGACGTTGCCCGAAGTGAGCAGCCAGGCGAACAGCGAGGCCGCGGTCGCACCGCCGGCCAGCGCCCAGCGGCCGCGCACGTACTGCGCCACCGGAGCCCCGCCCGCCCGTTTGCCCGCCGCGTTGTTCAGCATTGCCAGGTAGCCGACGTGGCCGAGGGACGCCAGCACGCTCGCGATCGCGATGATGACGGCGATGAGGTTAATCATGTGTCCAGTCTGCCCGGTTTCCGTGCGGAGCGAATCGGGGATGCCCCGGATACCGGGTCAGCGGCCCAGCCTGCCGCGGCCGAGGTTCAGCAGCAGCATCGCCAGCTGACGGCCCTCCGGACCCAGTTCGCGGTAGCGCGCCAGCACGTCCATCTCGCGGTTGTAGACGATTTTCGTGCCGCCCGCGGCCATCCGGGCCGCGCCGATGGTCTTCGACACCTCTACCCGGCGCTTCACGAGCCGGAGGATTTCGGAGTCGAGCCAGTCGATCTCCTCGCGAAGCGAAGAGATGTCCTCGCCCGCCGGGGTGTGCTCGGCGGGCTGTCCGTCGGCGTTCTGCGTCTGCGCGTTCATCGGGACCTCTCTGAAGTCCGGACTCCCTGTGGCCCAGGGACGGCGAAAGCCCCGGGTCCAGTGGACTCCGGGGCTGCGGGTGATGGCGGGTGGGGCACTACGCGATCACGGGAGCCGGAGTCCGGGTCCCGTAAAAAAATCGCTCGCTGCTGTGCCGCACGGGTTCAGTATGGCACAGGCGCGCCCGGTCGCCGCCGGAACGCCCGCACCCGCGCGTGCAGCACAAGGCTGATGAACAGCCAGAACAACGGCATCGCCGGCCAGAAGAACAGCGCGCCGCCGATCGCCCATCGCACGATCAGCAAGGTCGCGAGCACCGCGACGATCCCGAGATGGACGCGCAACGCCGGATGTTCGCGCAGGGCGGCCCGGGTGAGCGGCCAGCCGCCGCCGCGCGGTCGTACTGGCTCCGCGCGGGGAAGGTCGGAGGTGAGTTCGCCGAGTTCGTCGGTGTAGCGGACGGCGTAGACCGCGCGCAGCCGCTCCTCCACCTCTTCGAGAGTGAGCCGTCCTTCGGAACCGGCGGCCTGGATGGTCTCGGCGACGCGCTCGCGGTCGCCGTCGGAAGCCCTCAGCCGGGCGGGAATCTTGTCGTCCATACCGTTCGATGCTCCGCGTCGCGACGGCCTCGCGCGTCGGACGCGAGGCGACACTGCGGCGTACGTCCGGAAGCGCAGGCCGACCCCGTGGCTGTTCCGGGACTGTCGTACCCCCGGGGTAGCGTTGACAGACGATGGACACCCTCTTCGATCTCCCCGCAGACCCGCCCGCCCGCGCTGCCCGGCCGGGAACCGCAGACCTGCTCGAGGACCTCAACCCCGCCCAGCGCGAGGCGGTGACGCACGCCGGAGGTCCGCTGCTGGTCGTCGCGGGAGCCGGATCGGGCAAGACACGTGTGCTCACGCGCCGGATCGCCTACCTGCTCGGCCAGCGCGGCGTGCATCCGGGCGAGATCATGGCGATCACGTTCACCAACAAGGCCGCCGCCGAGATGCGCGAACGCGTCGCGGCGCTCGTCGGCAAACGCGCGAACGCGATGTGGGTGTCCACGTTCCACTCGATGTGCGTGCGAATCCTGCGCCGCGAGGCGAAAACGCTCGACATGTCGTCGAGTTTCTCCATCTACGACTCGGACGACACGAAGCGGCTCATCACGCTCGTGGCGCGCGATCTCGACATCGACCCGAAGAAGTACGCCGCGCGCACGCTCGCGGTGCACATCTCGAACCTGAAGAACGAGCTGGTCGATCCGGACGAGGCGGCCTCGAAGGCGGCCAACGATCTGGAACGCCGGGTCGCCGAGGTCTACACCGAGTACCAGCGCAGGCTGGCGAGCGCGAACGCGTTCGACTTCGACGACCTGATCATGCGGACGGTGTCGTTGCTGCAAGCGTTCCCGGACGTCGCTGAGTACTACCGGCGGCGCTTCCGGCACGTTTTGGTCGACGAGTACCAGGACACCAACCACGCGCAGTACACCCTGGTGCGCGTGCTGGCCGGCACCGAAGCGACGGACACCGGCATCGAGCCCGCCGAATTGTGCGTGGTCGGCGACGCGGACCAGTCCATCTACGCCTTCCGCGGCGCGACCATCCGCAACATCGAGGAATTCGAACGCGACTTCCCGAACGCGCACACGATTCTGCTGGAGCAGAACTACCGTTCCACGCAAACGATCCTGTCCGCGGCCAACGCGGTGATCGCGCGCAACCCCAACCGGCGGGCCAAGCGGCTGTGGACCGATTCGGGCGACGGCGAGAAGATCGTCGGCTACGTGTCGGACAACGACCACGACGAGGCCGCGTTCGTCGCCGGGGAGATCGACTCGCTGGCGGAGAAGGGCGAGGCGGACTACTCCGACGTCGCGGTGTTCTACCGCACCAACAACCAGTCGCGAGTGTTCGAGGAAATCTTCATCCGGCTGGGCCTGCCGTACAAGGTCGTCGGCGGGGTGCGGTTCTACGAGCGGCGCGAAGTGCGGGACATGATCGCGTACCTGCGCGTCCTCGCGAACCCGGACGACACGGTCAGCCTGCGGCGGATTCTCAACGTTCCCAAGCGCGGCATCGGCGACCGTGCCGAGGCAGTCGTGGCCACCCACGCGGAACGGGAGCGGATCTCGTTCTGGGCCGCGCTGCGTGACGCGGTCGAGGACAAGGTGGCGCTGTTGAACCCGCGCTCGGCCAAGGCGATCACCGGATTCGTGACGCTGATGGACGAACTGCAGGAGATGGCGTCGTCCGGCACCGAGGTGCACGACCTGCTCGAAGCGGTCCTGGAGCGCACCGGCTACCGCGCGGAGCTCGAGGAATCGGACGACCCGCAGGACGCGTCGCGCGTCGAAAACCTCACCGAACTGGTGACGGTGGCGCGTGAATTCGCGGAGTTCACCGCCGAGGTCACCAACGACGAGAACGCGGAACTGGTCCTGGACGACGGCGTCCCCGCTCCCGGTTCCCTCCCGGCTTTCCTGGAACGGGTTTCCTTGGTCGCGGACGCCGACTCGATCCCCGCCTCAGACGGCGGCGAGGAAGGCGACGGCGGTGCGGGCGTGGTCACGCTGATGACCGTGCACACCGCCAAGGGCCTGGAGTACCCGGTCGTCTTCTGCACCGGATGGGAAGACGGAGTCTTCCCGCACATGCGCGCCCTGGGCGATCCCGCGGAGCTGGCCGAAGAACGCCGACTGGCCTACGTGGCGATCACCCGTGCGCGGCAACGGCTTTACGTGTCGCGGGCCCTCACCCGGTCGGCTTGGGGACAGCCGCAGATGAACCCGGCTTCCCGCTTCCTGGACGAGCTGCCCCCGGACCTCGTCGACTGGCGTCGTCTCGAACCGTCCTCGCCCGGCTTCGGAAACTTCGGCTCCTCTTCTGGTTCCTCCTCCGGCCCCCGAGCCGCGACGACGTGGGGTCGCCGGTCCTCGACGTCGACGTCTTCGAGCTCGCCGTTCGGGAAGGGCTGGAAGGAGACGGTGGCACTGAAGCTGGACGTCGGAGACCGGGTGAGTCACGACAAGTACGGCCTGGGCACAGTCATCTCCTGCGACGGCATCGGCCCGCGCGCGACGGCAACGATCGACTTCGGAGCTTCGGGCAAGGTCCGGCTGATGCTGATCGGCAGCGTGCCCATGGTGAAACTCTGACGGCTGCCGCGGTTTCGGAGGTGTGATCCTCCGTGCCGGGGTGCCGGGGTGCCGGGGTGCCGGGGTGCCGGGGTGCCGGGGTGCCGGGGTGCCGGGGTGCCGGGGTGCCGGGGTGCCGGGGTGCCGGGGTGCCGTTCGATCTGGCTTCTTGTTAGCGAGCCCCGTCGCCTGGGCCGGATTTCCGATCCTGTTCGCCAGCAGGGCGGGCAGAACAAGCCGGGGCCGAGCTTCCAGAGCCCGCCCGCTGCGCTCGCCAATCTCGTACCCGTGCCACGACTACTCCGCGGGTTTGCTCCAAGGCGGTTCACCTCGGCAGCGACTTGCTGCGCCGATAACCGGCACAGCCCCGGTCTGCCCTTCTGCTTCCGCGCGGTGCCGTAGCGCCGATACTGGATGTCTCTCTGAGCGCTAACCCTTGAACTTCTAGCGCGCGAGCGCTCCCAGCGCACACAAGCCGTCCGCGCCCGATGCCTTGTCCCGCCTCCGTTCTGGACATTTTTCGCCGGACCGAGTGAACTCCCCAGCGGTCCGCCCGATCTTGTCGGTCCCCTCCGGCATACTTGGCTATATCGAACACAAGTTCGATGAAGTGCGGTATGCTGTGGAAGGGGCGTAGGGGGATGGACGCGGTGCTGTTTGGGGTATTTGCCGCTGGGGTACAGGAGTACTTGAGGAGAGTCGCGGGGACGGTTGCTGTGGGGACGGCGACCCGGCCAGCTCGGGACGTGCCAGGGGATGTGGCACGGCTGGCCGCGGCGTGGCGTGCGTTGCTGAGGCAGCACGCATTGGGACCAGACGGCAGATGTGTCGTCTGCGGAGGAGTGTCGCGCGCCGACGAGGGGATCGCGCGATGGATGCCGTGGCGAAGACGCGCGGATCTGTGCACGGTATGGCAGGTAGCCGTCGCCTATTTCGTTCGCCGCCTTCCCGGCAGCGATCCGTGATGCCCGTCGATCAGCATCGCTCACACCTGACGCCTTAGGTCAGCTCAGACGTTTACGCATGGTCCGCCGCAGCTTCCTTGCGGCCGGGTCGCGGAGCGGCTTCCACACGGTGCACTACGACGAAAGCAGGCCCGATTGACCGATTTTCTGCTGCGCCACGCGGACTGCGTACACGCGGTACGGCTCAGCGCCCACAGATTTCCTGCGTGCTAAGCAGATTCCGCTGCTACTCGCCAGGGTGACCCGTGCAGTTCAAGCTCAGACGGCGACGGCCGTGCCGCGGCAGTTGTCACTGCACCGGTTGCCTAGCAAGCGAAACGTGCGATTCAAGCCCCGGCGGTGACCGTCGTGCGGCAGCAGATGCGAGCGCAGCGATGTCTGACCGGCGAGGCGTGCAGGCCGAGCTCGGACGGCGATCGTCGTGCGGTGGCAGGTGCTAGGTGCACCAGTTGCCTGACCCAGCGAGACCTGCGGTTCAGCCTCAGGTGGCGACCGCCGTGCAGAAGCAGGTTGTCACTGCACTGGTTGCCCGGCGAGCGAGAATGTGCAGGTCAGCTGACGTTCACACCGCGGGCGGCGAGCCACGGGCGCGGGTCGATCTTCTTGCTGCCGTCCTGCCACACCTCGAAGTGCAGGTGCGGGCCGGTGCTCTCGCCGCGGTTGCCGATCTCGGCGATCTGCTCGCCGCACTTGACCTTCTGGCCCTCGCGGACGGAGAAGCTGTTCATGTGGCCGTAGACCTGGATGGTGCCGTCGTCGAGCTGGACGCGTACCCAGAGGCCGAAACCGCTGGCGGGGCCGGCCTGGATGACGGTGCCGTCGGAGGCGGCGTAGATCGGGGTGCCGATCGAGTTGGCGATGTCGATGCCGAGGTGGCTCGTGCCCCAGCGGGCGCCGAAGCCGGAGGTGAACGTGCCGTGAGCGGGCATGCAGGTCTTCGGACGGGCAGCCTCTTCGGCGGCCTGGCGCGCGGCTTCGGTTTCCGCCTGCACGCGGGCCTTGGTGACCTTGGCGCTGTCGGCCATCTTCGCGGCTTCGGCGGAGGCGTCGACGGCGTGGCCGGTCGGCAGCAGTTCGGGAGCTCCCCCGGAGCCCGCGCTGCCGAGGGTGAACGAGGCGCTCGCGTTCTGTGCGTTGGCGAGCGGGGTGACCGCGGCGTCGGAGTCTCCGCCGCTGGTGGACTTGAGGGTCTGCCCGGCGGCGGCTGCGGCGAACGCGCCGGCCGCGACGGCGGCGACCACGACCCGCCCGCGAAGGGCGGAGGAGGGCGGGGCGATGCGGTGCTGTCCCCGGACGCGGATGACTGCACCGTCCAGTGCGTCTTTCAGCGCCGGGGAAGGGGCTTGGCCGCCGGGGGAGCGGTGTGAAGCCAAGACAGAGCCTTCCATCGTCGGGGAGTCGGGCGGAAGCGAACTCGGGCGGGGGATCCCGTGAACGAACCTCGGGGGTGATTCGCTCAGCGTTCTGCTTCGTGACCTGACTGTAATGGGGACCGCAGGACAGTAACGAAGCGGCGCCTCAATGAGCAAGACGCGACCGGGCTTTCGGCCGAACGAGTGGCGCGCATCGAGCTTCTAGCTGTGGAAACTACCCAAAGTTAATCGGGAACTACTTCACTAGATGTGGCCTGAGTCACATACGTTCGGATGGCCCAGCGCCGTCGGGGCCCTCCTGGCGGCCTGGCGGACGAAATAACCGGCTGCCCGGGCGCGTTGAAGCAGTTTCACGCCGAGTATTGTGATGACGCTCACTCACGCTGGGCCCGCAGTCACTCTTCGACGGCTTCGTCTCGCGACACTCCGCGCCCACTCTCCGGCGATGGATCTTTCCCGCCCAGAGCCGCCTGGACCGCAGGCCGAGACCGGGTCCGTCAGAGCCCTGGAGGCTGTTGGGTCCTGGATGCTGCTGGGTTACGCGCTCCCGGCAGGCCCGGGCCGCCCACTCGCGAGCCGTCACCCTGCCTGGGCGGTGCCTTTCGCGGCTCTGCCTGGGGGTTTCTTTCGCGGCTCTGCTCGGAGATGTAGCTGGGCTACGCGCCACCGGCAGGTCCAGGCCATTCCCTGCGGACCTGTTACCCCGATCAGGCGGAGCCCCCTCGTGACACCCCGGCCAGGCGGAGTCTCTTCAGGACGCTCCGGCCAGGCGAAGCTCCTCGTGACACCCCGGCTAGGCGGAGTCTCTTCAGGATGCTCCGACCAGGCGAAGCCCCTCACGGCACCCCGGCCAGGCGGAGCCCCTCACAACTTGCCTCGGAGATGCGGTCGTCCCCTGAGAGATGCGGCCGGTCACCTGCCCTCCCCGGCAGGTCCCGGCCACCCCCGTCCCCGGCCGATCGTCCCCACGATCTGCCAGTGCCTGTCGCGACTCCCTCCGCGACCCCGGCCGGTGCCTGCCCTCCGGCAAGCCCTGGCCGTCTCCGTCCCTGTCAGGTCCTCCCCGGCCTGACAGGGACGGAGCTCGCGGCTCCCCTCCGCGACGTGGCCGTCACCTGCCCTCCCCGGCAGATCTCGGCCCTCTCCACCTCAGTCCCGGCAAGCCGTCCCCACGACCTGCCGGCACCCGTCGCGGCTCCCCTCCGCGACCTGGTCGGGCACCTGCCACGAACAGGTATCCGACCTCGTCCATCGCCCCCGCGATGTGTCCCCGTGCTTCGTCCCGCGCCGGAGTGACGCCCCGAACGCCACTCCCTTACGCGACTTCCCCGAAGTTTTTTCCCGACGCTCCCTCCGGCACGGTTCGGTCCCTCTGCCGTCGAGACCTCCGGTCCGCGCCCCTCTTACGCGAATCGGGGATTTTTTCTTCGCACCTGTCAGACGCGCGGGCACGGCCCGAGGTTCATCCGACGCGGAATTCACCTGGAAGTGCGTTCCGGCCTGGTCGAGGCGGCCCTGCCGTCCGCCTGCCGGGACCGGTCCTTGCTAGCGTCGCGAGCGATGACTCCGCCGACCCCAGAGCCTCCCGACGGCGACTCCGCCCCGGACACCCCAGGCCCTCCCGCCGGATCCCGGCGTCCCAGCCTCGCCGAGCGCAAGGCCGCCGCCCGCGCCCGAGCCCGCCGCGACGCCGGTCGCGCGAAATCGGACCCATCGGACTCCGCCGACAGCCCCGCCGACGCATCCCGTCGCCGTGGAAAGGCTTCCGCTGGGAGTCCGGCTGACTCGTCCGGTCGCGAGGAGCCGGGGGCAGCGGGTGGCCCGGCCGTCCCACCCGGTCGAGGAGATGCGTCCGCCTCGTCACCTGAGACCTCCGAACGCCCTCGCGACGAGGCAGGCGTGACCAGCCGCCAAAACCCCGACGCTGACCCGGGCGAGCGGAGGTCGGCACCCCGCACCATCCCAAGCCGCCAAGACTCCGGCGGTCGAGACTCAAGCGGCCGAGACTCAGGCCGCCGAGACTCAGGCCGCCAAGACTCCGGCGGCCAAGACTCGAGCCGCCAAGACTCGAGCCGCCAAGACTCGAGCCGCCAAGACTCGAGCCGCCAAGACTCGAGCCGCCAAGACTCGAGCCGCCGAGACCCAAGCGGTCGCGAGGCCCCACCCCTCCTAGACCTCACCGACCAAACCCCCTCCCCAAGGCTCCGAGCCGCCACCGCCCTCCTCGGTCTCGCCGCCCTAGCCCTCGCCGCCGGAGCCATCGCCCCGGTCTCGCCCGACGCCGGGCCCGGCTATCTCTCCTGGCCGCTCCTCGTCATCCTCGCCGTGGTCCCGGCCGGGATCGCGTTCGCGGCGGCTCGCAGCGGGCGGCACGGCCTGGCCGCCGGTCTCGTCACCGGCCTCGCCGCTCTCGCGCCGGGGCGGCTGGTCCTCGATCTCCAATTCCTCGTCAACGGCTCCAAAACCATCCGCCCCGAGCTGTACCTCCCGGACCGCCTGCTCGACCGCAGTGGCGTAGGCGTCGGGTTCTGGTTGCTGATCGCCGGGCACGTGCTCACGCTCGTCGCCGGGATCGTGGCCGCGCAGGTCGTGCGCGAGCGCAACGAGATCGCCGGAGGGAACGACAAACGCCGCTGGCGGCTGATCATTCCGCTGCTCGCGGTAGTCGCCGCGGTCGGACTGCTGATGACCCCGGTCCTCTCGGACGATCCGTTTCTCCTTGCCCGGTCGGCATTCGAGGGACCCGGCCTGGCGCTCGCCGGTTACCTCCTCCTCGCTGGCGCGCTGCCAGTAGCCGCGGTGCTCGGGGTTTCCGCCGGATCCGACGGCGTCGCCCGGGGGACGCTCGGCGGGGTCGTCGCGGCGGTGCTGGCCGTCGCGCTGCCGACGTTCGTTGCTGGGCTGGCCGTGTCGGGGCTGGAAGTCTCGACGGGCGCGTATCTCGCAGTCGTGCCGATGGTGATGGTCCTCGTCCTCACTCCACTTGCGACACCGCAGCAGACGCAAACCGAACGCACCGACCTGGCCGGCGAGGCCCGCGTCCCGGGGCTCACCATCTGGCGCACGCTCACCGCTCTGCTCGCATTGCTGACCGGAATCGCGGCGGCGATCGGCGCGTACGCTCCGCAACTCGGCAACAGCACGGACAGCACCGATAGCCCGGCCCGCTCGCAACTGCTGATCGCGGCAATTCTTGTTGTGTTGCCAGCACCTTTCCTTCTGTCGCGCCGTACCGCGCCGTTCGCGCGCGGGGTGCTCGCGGTGTTGTGGGCCGGTGTCGTTCTCGCCGGAACGGCTGTGCTCAGCACGGCCATCACCGCCTCCGAAGCGACTGGACTCGGCGGACTCGGCGGCGCGATCAATTACCACCTCGGCGCGGGAGCCGTTTTCACCGCGATCGCGCTCGGTCTCGCCGGGCTTGCCGGATTGGCCGCAGTGGTGACCGGCGTCGTGGAACGCGATGACACCGGTACCGAAGGGCCGCGATCCCCAGTTCTGATTCCGGCAGTAATCACCGCGGTGCTGGCCATCGCGACGTTCGGCACACCGGTTTTCACCGCGCAGGATTACTCGACGCCCGGTCTTTGGTCCGATTTCGACACTCCGTCGTGGGGATTGCTCGCCGCGCTGCTCGTCGTTCTCGGGACGCTCGGATTGAGCGTGCGTTCGCGGCCCGGTGCCGCGGCGGCGGGGCTGACTGGAGCGGCGGTGCTTCTCGCGTTGCACGTCGCCGAGATTCCACTGGTCAGTTCCCTGTTCTCCAGCGCGAAGCCGGGCGCGGGATTCTGGCTTGGGCTCGCCGCGGTCGTGGCGGCAGTGATCGCTGTCGCCACTGCGGCCGCCGGTGCGAAGAGTGCGAAGAAGTGAGTCCGCGGCGCGTCGTCCTAGTTGAGCTGGCCGGAGAAACCGCCGCGATTCCGTTGGCGCGAATGCTCCGCGACGCCGGTCTCGAAGTCGTCCACGTAGGACACCTCGACACGACGGAAAAGATCGTGCGCACCACCGAACAGGAGGATCCAGACATTCTGGGCCTCCTCGGCGGTCCCGTCCCCGAAGGCGTCGCTGAAGCGCTTCCCGGCACCGAAGTGGTCGAACTGGGCTCCGAAAGCCCGGAAAAGGCCGCCGAAATGCTTGTCGGTGGGCGGTCTCACACCCTCGGCACACCCTCTGACCGCGCACGGTGACCGACTTCACCAGGTGCGGCGTCCCCTGCGTCTGCGCTGGTCGCTAACCTCGACTGGTCCGACAGCGCGGTCCGGAAAACGGACCACCACAGTGGCGTGTCGTCAGGAGACTGGAGTAGTGGACCTCTACGAGTACCAGGCGAGGGATCTCTTCGCCGCCCACGGAGTACCGGTTCTGCCGGGCGCCGTGGCAAGCACCCCGGAAGAAGCCAAGGCCGCCGCGGAGCAGATCGGCACCCAGGTCGTCGTCAAGGCGCAGGTGAAGGTCGGCGGCCGGGGCAAGGCGGGCGGCGTCAAGCTGGCCCAGACGCCCGACGAGGCGAAGGAGAAGGCGGAAGCCATCCTCGGCCTCGACATCAAGGGCCACATCACGCACCGCGTGCTGGTGGCGGAAGCCTCGGACATCGCGTCCGAGTACTACTTCTCCTTCCTGCTCGACCGCGCCAACCGCACTTTCCTCGCGATGGCGTCGTCCGAGGGCGGCATGGAGATCGAGCAGCTCGCGGTCGAGCGCCCGGACGCGCTCGCCAAGATCCCGGTCGACGCGATCAAGGGCGTCGACAAGGCGACGGCGCTCGAGATCCTGAAGGCCGGCAACTTCCCGGCCGAGATCATCGACGAGGCCGCCGACGTCGTGGTGAAGCTGTGGGAGACCTTCGTCTCCGAGGACGCCACCCTGGTCGAGGTCAACCCGCTGGTCCGCGACCCGCAGGACAAGATCATCGCCCTCGACGGCAAGGTCACCCTCGACGAGAACGCCTCCTTCCGCCACCCGGCGCACGAGGAACTCGTCGACAAGCAGGCCGAGAACCCGCTCGAGGCGAAGGCCAAGGCCAAGAACCTCAACTACGTCAAGCTCGAGGGCGAGGTCGGCATCATCGGCAACGGCGCGGGCCTCGTGATGTCCACTTTGGACGTCGTGGCGTACGCGGGCGAGAAGCACGGCGGCGTGAAGCCCGCCAACTTCCTCGACATCGGCGGCGGCGCGTCGGCGGAGGTCATGGCGGCCGGTCTGGACGTCATCCTCAACGACACCGACGTGAAGAGCGTGTTCGTGAACGTCTTCGGCGGCATCACCGCGTGCGACGCGGTCGCGAACGGCATCGTCGAGGCGCTGAAGATCCTGGGCGACGAGGCCACCAAGCCGCTGGTCGTCCGCCTGGACGGCAACAACGTCGTCGAGGGTCGCCAGATCCTGGCCGACGCGAACCACCCGCTGGTCACCGTGGTGGACACAATGGACAACGCGGCCGACAAGGCTGCCGAGCTCGCCGCGGCAGGTGCGTGAGATGTCGATCCTGATCAACGAGAACAGCAAGGTCATCGTCCAGGGGCTCACCGGCTCCGAGGGCATGAAGCACGCGACCAAGATGCTGAAGTCCGGCACCGACATCGTGGGCGGCGTCAACGCCCGCAAGGCCGGCCAGACGGTCACCATCGAGGGCAAGGACCTCACCGTGTTCGGCACGGTCGAGGAGGCCATCAAGGAGACCGGCGCCGACGTGTCGGTCATCTTCGTGCCGCCGAAGTTCGCCAAGGACGCGGTCATCGAGGCGATCGACGCCGAGATCCCGCTGGCCGTCGTCATCACCGAGGGCATCCCGGTGCACGACTCGGCCTACTTCTGGGCGCACGCGGTCGCGACCGGCAACAAGACCCGGATCATCGGGCCGAACTGCCCCGGCGTGATCAGCCCCGGCAAGTCGAACGCGGGCATCATCCCGGCCGACATCACCGGCGCGGGCCCGATCGGCCTCGTGTCGAAGTCGGGCACGCTGACCTACCAGATGATGTACGAGCTGCGCGACATCGGTTTCTCGACCGCTGTCGGCATCGGCGGCGACCCGGTCATCGGCACCACCCACATCGACGCCCTCGAGGCGTTCGAGAAGGACGCCGACACCAAGGTCATCGTGATGATCGGCGAGATCGGCGGCGACGCCGAAGAGCGCGCCGCGGCCTACATCAAGGAGAACGTGACCAAGCCGGTCGTCGGCTACGTCGCGGGCTTCACCGCCCCCGAGGGCAAGACGATGGGCCACGCGGGCGCGATCGTCTCCGGATCGTCCGGCACCGCCGCGGCGAAGAAGGAGGCCCTCGAGGCCGCGGGCGTCAAGGTCGGCAAGACCCCGAGCGAGACCGCGGTTCTCGCTCGCGAGCTGTACAACAGCCTCGGCTGACCAGCAGCGACTCCACTGGCGGAGGCCGGGCACCGACACGGTGCCCGGCCTTCGTCGTTTCCGCCCGCAACCGATCCGGCGCTCGGTGCGTCCAACGTCGCGGACGCCGAGGGCGAATGCGCTAGCGTGCAGTCACTCGTGAGCGGGGGACGCCGCCGGCGCGCCCGGGCACCGCAGGATCTCGAACCGCCGGTCGATGAGACAGGAGACCTTCCGATGACCTTCCCCAGTGGCGGGCCCGGCTACCCCCAGCAGGGCCAGCCGTCCCAGGGACCGCCCCCGTCGGGCGGGTTCCCGCAGCAGCCCCAGCCGCAGCAGGGCCCGCCTGCCGCGGGTGCCGGAACGCCGCCGAACCTTCCGCTGCTGCTGTCCCTCGGCGTCGCCGGACTCGGGCTGGTGCAGTACTTCCTCGGCTTCGCCGCCGAAGCGGGCACCGCCGGACAGGCCATTCTGTTCCTGCTCGTCGGCGGTCTGCTGTCGGCGATGAACCTGCTGCCCAAGGGACCGAAGACGCTGCCGTTCGCCGCGCTGTTCAGCGTGCTCGGCGGGCTGGGCGCGCTCGACAGTGTCATCTCCGGGCGGTCGTCCGCCATCGTGATCGTGGTGCTGATCCTCGGTCTGCTGCAGATGGCGGCGTCGGTCGCCGTGCTGCTGTTCGAGTACGGCGTGCTCAAGCCGCCGGCTCCGCAGCCGTCCGCCCCGGCGTACCAGCAGCCCTACAGTCAGCAGGGCCAGTACCAGCCGACGCAGTACCAGCCGGCTCCCGGGCAGCAGGGTCAGCAGCCGCCTGCTCCGGGGCAGCAGCCGCCGGCGACGCCGCCTCCGGGCGGACAGGCCACGACGTACGCGCCGCAGCAGGGCCAGTTCTTCCAGCCGCCGGCCGATCAGAACAAACCGGGCACGCCGCCCGGAGGTTTCGGACAGCAAGGCTGATACCCCTTCGCATTACCCACCCGCTGTGACTCTCCGTGTCACAGCGGGTGTTTTTATTGCCCTCGTGCCACGACCGGGTGGGCGTTGGATTCGCCACGTCCGCCGGGCGGCGTGCCTCACCCGGACGGCCGAGCGCGGATGTCATGGTCGAGGACATGCAGGTGCTCACCAGTCCCGGACGCCCCGCGGGCGACGAGCCGGTGGGCGACTCCCTTGGCCAGGATGTCCCGCAGGCACCCCGGTTGCGGGTGTTGCTCGTCGCGGCCCTCGGCCCGATCGTCACCGGCTACGCGGTGGTCGCCACCCTGCTCGCGCTCGTCACGCTGACCGCGCAGCACGCGATCTTCTCCGCGGGCGGGGTGCTGCTGTCCGCGGGACCCGGCTGGCTGGCCGCCTACCAGGTCGAACTCGGGATCGGCGGCCATCCGCTCGGGATGCTGCCGCTGCTGCCGACGATCGGCGTGGTGCTGCTGATCGCGCGAGCGGCGGCGAAGGCCGTGCGACGGCTTCGCTGCGCCCGGCTGCGGCACGCGGTCCCCTTGATCGCCGCGATTTTCAGCGCGCATTTGCTGTTCGGCGTGCTGATTTCGCTGCTGTCGATCGGAGAACCGGTACGGGCGAACTTCTGGCTCGCCGCGGTGGTGCCTGCGGTGATTTCCGGACTCGCGGCCACCGGTGGGGTGCTTCGGCGTTTTGGGATGCCGCAGGTGCTCGCCGAACGGCTCGACCCGTTGGCTCTTCGCGGTTTGCGGGCAGGCTTGCTCGGGCTGTTCGCGCTGCTGGCGGCCGGCGCTCTGACGCTGACCGCCGCCACAGCGCTGTCCGCGCGCACGGTGTCCAGCCTGTTCGAGCCGTCGTTCGGCGGCAGCTTCGGCCTGTTCCTGCTTTCCGTGTTGTACCTGCCGAACGCCGTGGTCGCCGCGATGTCGTTCGTGAGCGGGCCCGGCTTCAGCATCGGCAGTCTCGACGTGCACCTCGTCGGCTACCGCGGCGGTTCCGTGCCCGGGGTTCCGCTGCTCGGCGGCATTCCGGAGCACGCCGCGTCGTGGTGGCCGGTGCTGCTGGTGCTGCCGCTGGCGGTCGGAGTGCTGGTCGGCTGGTCGGTCCGCGCGGTGGACGACGATCCAGCGGCGCGGCTGCGGGCCGTGGTCGTCGCGGGCGCGGTCGTCGGGTTCGGCTGCGTGCTGCTCGGCACGCTCGCTGGCGGACGACTGGGCGACGGTCCGTTCGACCCGGTCAGCGTGCCGGTCGGGGTGGCGTCGATCGTCGCGTTCTGCTGGATCGTGATTCCTGCTGGGTTCGTGGCGTTCTTCGCGGGGGCGCACTCTCCGATGCGGCCGGTCGGCTCGCTTGAGGTGGAAGACGAGGGCGAGGCTGAGCCGGAATCCGAGACCGAGTCCGCGTCGGATGAGGCTGAGGACGCTGAGTCGGAGGAGCCCGAGTCCGATGAGGACGTCGCGGACGAGAACGCCGAGGCAGACTCGGACCTGGCCGAAGACTCGCCAGAAGACGAGGACTTCGACGCGGAGGCCGACGCGGAACTGGGCCTCGACCTGCCCGAGGACGAGCCGGAAACCGCGGAAGACAAGCACGAAGAGAAGCCCGAAGACAAGTCGGAAACCCCCGCCGAGGAGCCGGACGCTGTGACCGAGTCCACCGAGGACTCCGGCGACGCGAAGCCCGCCGAGGACGACCGTTAGGGTTGGGGCGACCTGGTGAAGCGCCGTGCGCCCGAGGCGTACCGCCGTGCAAGGAGCCCGTTCTGGCCAGCCGCTTGGAACTGCCCACTCCGGTGAAGATCGTCGTGCTCGCGTCCGGTTCCGGCACGCTGCTGCAAGCTGTGCTCGACGCGGTCGGGCAGCCCGGGTTCCCGGCTTCCGTCGTCGCAGTCGGAGCCGACCGCACCGGAATCGAGGCGCTCGCGCGGGCGGAACGGGCCGACGTGCCGTCGTTCACCGTGCGCGTCGCCGACCATCCGGACCGGGCCGCGTGGGACCGCGCGCTCGCCGAGGCCGTCGCGGCTTACCAGCCCGACCTCGTGGTGTCCGCGGGCTTCATGAAGATCCTCGGAGCGGAGTTCCTGTCGCGGTTCGCGGGCCGCGTGATCAACACCCACCCCGCGCTGCTGCCGTCGTTCCCCGGGATGCACGCGGTCGCCGACGCGCTGGCCGCGGGCGTGCGCGTCACCGGATCGACGGTGCATTTCGTCGACGCCGGGGTGGACACTGGCCCGGTCATCGCCCAGGAGGCGGTGCTGGTGGAGACCGACGACACCGAAGACGTCCTGCACGAGCGGATCAAAGCCGTGGAGCGCAGGCTGCTGGTTGAAACGATCGAGCGACTCGGCCGTGGTGGGTGCACCGTGGACGGACGAAAGGTGAGGTTTTCGTGAGCACAGCACAGGGGCGGCGCCCGGTCCGGCGCGCGCTGATCGGCGTCTCGGACAAGGCCGGCCTGCTCGAGCTCGCGACCGGCCTGCACGCGGCCGGCGTGGAGATCGTGTCGACCGGCGGCACGGCGAAGGTCATCGCGAACGCCGGTGTTCCGGTCACGCCGGTCGAGCAGGTCACCGGGTTCCCCGAATCGTTCGACGGCCGGGTCAAGACGCTGCACCCGCGCGTGCACGCCGGACTGCTCGCCGACCAGGGCAACGAGGACCACGTCGCACAGCTCAAGCAGCTCGACATCGCGGCGTTCGACCTGCTCGTGGTGAACCTGTACCCGTTCCAGGCGACTGTCGCGTCCGGCGCGAGCCCCGAGGACTGCGTCGAGAACATCGACATCGGCGGTCCCGCGATGGTGCGCGCGGCCGCGAAGAACCACGGCAGCGTCGCTGTCGTCGTGGACCCGGCGCGGTACGCGTGGGTGCTCGAGCAGGTCTCCGCGGGCGGCTTCGAACTCTCGGACCGCAAGCGGCTCGCTGCGCAGGCGTACGCGCACACGGCTGCGTACGACACTGCCGTCGCTTCCTGGTTCGCCAACGCGTACGCGCCTTCGGACGACAGCGGCTTCCCGGACTTCCTCGGCGCGACGTGGGACCGTGCGGACGTACTGCGCTACGGCGAGAACCCGCACCAGAAGGCAGCGCTGTACCGCAGCGCGCAGCCGGGCCTCGCGCACGCGGAGCAGCTTCACGGCAAGGCGATGTCGTACAACAACTACGTCGACACTGACGCCGCGCGTCGGGCCGCCTTCGACTTCTCCGAGCCGGCCGTCGCGATCATCAAGCACGCCAACCCGTGCGGGATCGCTGTCGGCACGGACATCGCCGAAGCGCACCGTAAGGCGCACGCCTGCGACCCGGTGTCCGCGTACGGCGGCGTGATCGCCACGAACCGTCCGGTGAGCGTCGCGGCGGCGGAGCAGATCGCCGAGGTCTTCACCGAGGTCGTGCTCGCCCCCGACTTCGAGCCGGAAGCGCTGGAGATCCTGCAGCGCAAGAAGAACGTGCGGCTGCTGAAGCTCCCCGCGATCGAAAACGCGGCCCCGGTGGAGTTCCGGCCGATCTCCGGCGGCGTGCTCGTGCAGACCGCCGACGCGATCGACGCCCCCGGCGACAACCCGGCGAACTGGGAGCTGGCCACCGGCTCGCCCGCCGACGAGCAGACCCTGGCGGACCTGGAATTCGCGTGGCGGGCCCTGCGCGCGGTGAAGTCCAACGCGATCCTGCTGGCACACGAGCAGGCGACCGTCGGGGTCGGCATGGGCCAGGTCAACCGCGTCGACTCGTCGCGGCTGGCGGTCTCGCGGGCGGGCGACCGGGCGAAGGGCTCGGTCGGCGCGTCGGACGCGTTCTTCCCGTTCCCGGACGGACTCGAGGTGCTGATCGAGGCCGGCGTGCGCGCTGTCGTGCAGCCCGGCGGGTCCATCCGCGACGCCGAGGTGATCGCCGCCGCCGAGGCCGCCGGGATCACGCTGTACCTCACCGGTACGCGCCACTTCGCGCACTGATTTTTTGGTAGCCGGCCGGGACTTTCGGGTCCCGGCCGGTTTTTTCATCCCTCGCGCAGGATCGCGTAGACGACCTCGTCGCGGTAGCCGCCGTCGCGCCAGGTGACCTGGCACAGCAGCCCTTCGCGGTGGAAACCGGTCTTCTCCAGCGTGTGCTGCCCGGCGACGTCCTCGCTGTCGACGAAGGCTTCGAGCCGGTGCGCGCGGGTGTGCCGGAAGAGCTGGTCGACGAGCAGCTGGTACGCCTTCGCGGCGGTGCCGTGGCCGCGGTAGTCGGGCAGCAACGCGACGCCGACCCGGAAGCACCCGCCGGCGGGCCCGCCCCGGTCGGCCGCCTCCCAGGTCGCCATCCCGGCGACGGCCGAGTCGACTGTCACGGCGACCGCGCTCGAGGCCGGGCTGAGGAACCCGTCCTCGGCGAACCGGCGCCGTGCCTGCGGTCCGGTGAACCTCGTCCACTGGAAGGTCCCGGCGCCGTCCGGGTCCGTGGAGAACCGGTCGAGCACCGGCAGGTCAGCTTCGGCGAAACCCCGCAGGGCGATGTGTCCTGTCTTCATCAGGGTTCCAGTGTAAAGAGCCGTTTTCCTGGTGTCCGGTGATCTTCCGGGTTCTTTCTCCGTCCGCGCTTGACAGCTGGGGAGGGGGCGAGTGAAACTGAGTGAAGTCGAACGGGTGTTCGATACTGTTCGGCGCAGTGATGTGTTTTTGGGTGCGATTGTTGGGTGACCGTGCGGATTCCGCACGGCTGAGGATGCGGAACCGCCTTCCCCGCGGTGTGCCGACGTCCGTCCCGGCTTGGTTTGACGACCTTGCTCCGGGGCGGACTGTCGGCCGATCACGGAGGAAGGAGGGAACCGGTGACGACCGGAGTGGCTTCGGGGGCTGCTTCTTCGGAGCTCGCTTGTTCGGGGGCTGTTTCGGAGATCGCGGGAGGGACGGGAGCTTCAGGGGCTGCGGGGGCCTTTGAGGCCGGGGGGACTCCTGCGGACGGTTCGGTCGCGGCTGGTTTTTCCGGAGCGGGGGATGCTTCGGCTCTGGCGGGGATGGCCTCGGGGGTTTCCGGGGCGTGGGGCGTTTCGGCTGGGGAAGCTGTGGGGGTAAGCGGCACTTGGGCTCTGGCTGTGGGGGCTTCGGGGACGCGGGGTGCTCCGGCTGGGGTGGACGGCGTTTGGCCTCTGACCGAGGCCGTCCCCGGGACAGGCGGTTCTTCGGCAATGGCCGAGGGCCAAGACGTGCCGATGCTGCCTGCTAGCTCTGCCCCGACTGATCTCCTTGGCATTGCGGGGATTTCAGCGAAGAAGAAGCCCGCCCGGTCGTCGCGGAAGAACTTCTCCGACGCGGAAGTCGCGGCTTCCGCCCCCACGAGCGTGCCGGAGGCGCGGCCGGCACGCTCGTGGGAAGTATCGGTGCCGTGGTCGGCGATCGAAGCGTTGGCGAAGGAACGAACGCCGGTCGCCGCGATGTCCGCGGGTTCGCCGAGGTCGATGTTCTCGTGGGGAGAGAACGGATCCCGGCTGAGTTCTCCGGACGTGGCGTTCGAACCATGGATGCCAGCCAGCTCCGGCGGGACGGCAGGAGACGACTCGACGGGGCTTCGTTCGCAGGCACGGTCAGGTCCGTCAGCCGAGTCCGGTCGTGAACTTTTTCCCAGTGCTGCCGCGTCTGCTGACGTGCGCGTCTCCAGCGGGTCTGATTCACCGACTCCGCTCAAACCGGCGACCCAACAGCCGTCGGCTCGGGTTGGCTCAGCTGTTCATCCGGAGACTGCGCTTGAGCCGCCAACTCCTCTTCACTCACTGGTCTCAGCCAGCTCAGACCCGGAAACTTCGCCTGAGCCGACAACCCCGCCCACCCCTCCAACCCAGCTGCACCCTGCGACTCCGCTCAACCTCGCAACCCCACCCGACTCAGAAACTCCACCCGATTCAGCAACCCCATCCGGCCCGGCACCCCCATCCGCCTCAGAAACTCCCGACCCCCCGAAACTCCGCCCTCCAACCCGGCTCCACCCCGCCGACCCGCCCTCGCCCGATCCCGCGGATCCGTCGCACCCGCTGGCCAAACTGACCGCTCTCCCCGGCGTCAGCACTGCCAGCACCGTCGCGGCCGAGCGGGCTTCCCGGGCCGATTGGGGCCGTGCCGCTGGGCGGCTGCTCCCCGTGGCCCCCGCCCTGGCCGATCTCCTCCCCGAGGCTGGGTTGCGCCGCGGAAGCATCATCGCGGTCCACCACTCCACCTCGTTGCTGTTCGCGTTGCTCGCGGAGGCGACCGTCGCCGGGGCGTGGGCCGCGGTGGTCGGTGCTCCGTCGCTGGGGATTGTCGCGGCGGCTGAGCACGGGGTCGCCGTTTCGCGGCTCGCGTTGGTTTCTCAGCCAGGGGCCGAATACCAGGCAGTGATGGCCGCTTTGCTCGACGGCGTCGACCTCGTTGTCACCGAGCCTCGTTCAGTCCGCCCGGATGTCGCACGTCGGCTCGCGGCGCGGGCGAGGCATCGCGGGGCGGTGCTGCTTTCGTTGGGGCCCTGGCCTTCCGCCGACGTCGAATTGCACTGCACCCCCGGCACCTGGACCGGGGTGGGAGAACACGGTGCCGGACACCTCCGTTCCCGCCCGGTCGAGGTGCACGCTCGCGGACGTGGCGCAGCGGCTCGGCCTCGGTCGGCGTCGGTGTTTCTGCCCGGCCCGGACGGGCGGGTTTCCCGGGGCGAGAAGCACCTCGCAGCGCGGGAAGAGGCAGTCGGGTGACCGGGAACGTCCACAAAGGACAAGCAGATCCACGCCGTCATCCGACGCGGATGCTGGTCCTGTGGTGCCCGGACTGGCCCGCGGTCGCTGCCGTCGCCGCGGCGGGGAGCGTGCTTACCCGGCCGGCGGCGGTGTTCCACGCCAACCGGGTCGTCGCGTGCACCGCGGTCGCGCGGACGCGGAACATCCGGCGCGGCATGCGGCGGCGAGAAGCGGAATCCCAATGCCCGGACCTGGCGGTGTTCGGCGTGGACGACGCTCGGGACGCGCGGTTGTTCGAGAATGTCGCGGCGGCGGTGGAGGAGCTGGTCGTCGGCCTGGAAGTGGTGCGGCCGGGGCTCCTCGCGGTTCCCGTCGCGGGTGCGGCCGGGTACTTCGGCGGCGAACCGCAGCTCGCGGAGAAACTGGTGGACCAGGCGGCCGCGGCGGCCGGGGTCGAATGTCAGGTCGGTGTGGCGGAGGGATTGTTCGCGGCGACCCTCGCCGCGCGGCAGGGGGCGTTGGTCGAACCTGGGCGGACAGCCGAATTCCTCGCCCCGTTGCCGGTGATTGAACTGGACCAGCCAGGCTCTGAGCGGGCGGATCTGGTCGGCCTGCTCGTCCGGCTCGGGTTGCGCACGCTCGGTGCCTTCGCCGGACTCGGCGAGCGGGACGTCGCCGCTCGGTTCGGGCGCACCGGGGTGCTCGCGCATCGACTGGCCCGGGGGCTGTCCGACCGGCCGCCGTTGCGCCGCAGCCCGCCGCCGGAGCTGTCGCTCGCCGAGTCGTTCGATCCGGTGCTTGCCCGGGTGGATGTCGCCGCGTTCATGGCCAAAAAACTCGGCGCACGGTTCCATGCCGCGCTCGCTGATCGCGGGCTCGCGTGCACTCGATTGGGTATATACGCGACCACTGAGAACGGCGAGCAGCTCGGTCGCGTCTGGCGTTGTGCGGAACCACTTACGCCGCAAGGGGTCGCGGACCGGGTTCGGTGGCAGTTCGAGGGCTGGCTCAAGGCCGCGCCCGGCGAACGGCCCACGGCCGGGGTCGCGCGGTTGCGGCTCGAACCGGAAGAGACTGTCGAAGGGAGGTCATTGCAGCTGGGGCTGTGGCGGGGGAGCGATCCCGGCGCCGGCCCCGGCGAGGACGAGGAATTGGCCGCCGAACGGGCTGGCCGCGCGTTCGTGCGGGTGCAAGGTCTGCTCGGCCCGGAAGGCGTGGTCACACCGCTGCTCGACGGCGGACGCGATCCGGCGAGCCGGGTCCGGCTCATTCCGTGGGGCGATCCGCGGGAACCCGTCGGGCCGCCGGACGCCACGTGGCCTGCCCGGCTGCCCTCCCCGTCCCCGGCGACGGTGCTGGAACAACCGTTGCCAGTCCAGGTCGTCGACGATCAGGGGCGGCCGGTCGGCCTCACCGCGCGCAAACGGTTGACCGCGCCGCCGCACGGACTTCGCGTCGCAGGCGGGCCGCCGCGGCCGATCACCGGATGGGCCGGTCCGTGGCCGGTCACGTCGGGTCGTCGTTCGACCGGGCCGCAGCAAGCCCGGCTGCAACTGTTGCTCGCGGCAGGGGAAAACGAGGCGCCGGAGGCGGTGCTCGTCCTCTGCTCCGGAACTGAAAATCCAGTGTGGACAGTGGAGGGAAGTTACGACTGACGAGGCAAGGATCTGCACCTGCTCGTAAATATTTTGTTACAGTGAAAGGAAACTGATGAACCACGACCTGCCGACGCCCCGCGTCCCAGCGGAGCCGCCGTGCCCGTTCGACCCGGTGCCGGTCGCGCTGCTGATCCCGCAACCCCGCAGATCGCCTGAGAACCGGGTGGACTGACGATGGGCTGGAACAACCCGCCGGTTCCGTGGAAGGACCTCGCGCGGGCGTTGTCGGGCGGGATGCCGCCCGGCGATCACGGCGACAGTCCCGCGTGGGGCCGCAAACGCGAGGCGTATCGCCGCCCCGCCGACATCCCGCCGCCGCGCAGCGACCTGGAATCCGGGCCGCGAGTGGCGTACGCCGAACTGCACTGCCACTCCAACTTCAGCTTTCTCGACGGTGCCAGCCATCCCGAGGAGTTGGTGGAGGAAGCCGCGCGGCTGCGGCTCGACGCGATCGCGCTCACCGACCACGACGGCATGTACGGTGTGGTCCGCTTCGCCGAAGCGGCCAAGGAGCTAGGCGTCGCAACGGTATTCGGCACTGAGCTGAGCTTCGGGCTGTCCGGGCCGCAGAACGGCGTCGCCGACCCCGAAGGCGAACACCTCCTCCTGCTGGCTCGCGGTGACGACGGCTACCGCAGCCTGTGCCGCGCGATTACCGCCGGACAGCTGCGCGGCCACGACGACAAAAAAGCGGAGCGGGCCGAAAAAGGCCGTCCGATCTACGACTTGTCCGCGGTGGCGGAGGAAGTCGCGGGGAAATGCGCGGTGCTTACCGGCTGTCGCAAGGGATCCGTGCGTTCGGCGTTGGTGCGCGAAGGCCCGGACGCCGCGATCGCCGAACTGCGCCGGCTGGTCGACCTCTTCGGCCAAACCCAGGTGTACGTCGAACTGATCGACCACGGCCAGCCGCTCGACAGCGTGCACAACGATCTGCTCGCCGAGATGGCCGGCGAACTCAACCTGCCCACCGTCGCCACCACTGCCGCGCACTACGCCCGCCCGGAACGCGGCCGCCTCGCGGACGCGCTGGCCGCCATCCGCGCCCGGCGCGGCATCGACGACCTCGAAGGCTGGCTGCCCGGCGACGCCACCGCGTTCTTGCGCTCTGGCAACGAAATGGCGGAAGTCTTCCAGCGGTACCCGGGCGCGGTGCAGCGGTCGGCACTGCTGGGCATGGAATGCGCCTTCCCGCTTGAGCTTCTCGCGCCGGAGCTGCCGCCGTTCGACGTCCCGGACGGCGAGACCGAGACCACGCACCTGCGAAACCTCGTCAAGGCTGGCTTCGAAGAGCGCTACTCGGGCAAGGCCCACGAAGACAAGGCTTGGCAGCAGATCCAGCACGAGATGGAGGTGATCGAGGAGCTCGGGTTCCCCGGGTACTTCCTGATCGTCTGGGACATCGTCCGGTTCTGCCGGGAAAGCGCAATCCTGTGCCAGGGAAGGGGTTCCGCGGCCAACTCGGCGGTGTGCTACGCGCTCGGGATCACCAAGGTCGATCCCATCGAGTACCAGCTGCTCTTCGAACGGTTCCTCGCGCCCGACCGCGACGGTTACCCGGACATCGACATCGACATCGAGTCCGGCCGGCGCGAGGAGGCGATCCAGTACGTCTACGGCAAACACGGCAGGCTCAACGCCGCACAGGTCGCGAACGTGATCACCTACCGCGCCCGCTCCGCGATCCGCGACGCCGCCCGGGCGCTCGGCTACTCACCCGGCCAGCAAGATGCGTGGAGCAAGCAGATCGACCGCTGGGGTGCCTTGCAAAGCACGGAAAAAGACCACGACCACGACATCCCGCGCGATGTCGTGCAACTCGCCTTCGCGCTCGAAGACTTCCCGCGGCACCTCGGCATCCATTCCGGCGGCATGGTGATGTGCCGGGAACCGGTGAGCCAGGTGTGCCCGGTCGAATGGGCGCGGATGGAGAACCGCAGCGTGCTGCAGTGGGAGAAGGAGGATTGCGCGGCGGCGGGGCTGGTGAAGTTCGACCTGCTCGGGCTCGGCATGCTCTCCGCGCTGCACTACATGCTCGACCTGGTCGAAGAATACAAGGGCGAGGTGATCGATCTCGCCGAGCTGGACCTCAACGACGAGGACATCTACGAAATGCTCTGCCGCGCCGACGCGATCGGCGTGTTCCAAGTGGAGAGCCGGGCCCAGCTGGCGACGTTGCCGCGGTTGCGGCCGAAGAAGTTCTACGACCTGGCCGTGGAAGTCGCGCTGATCCGCCCCGGCCCGATCCAGGGCGGTTCGGTGCACCCGTACATCCGCCGCAAACAGGGGCGGGAGGAGTGGGAGTACGACCATCCGCTGCTGGAGAAGGCCCTGGAGAAAACGCTGGGGGTGCCGCTGTTCCAGGAGCAGATGATGCAGATCGCCCTGGACGTCGCGAATTTCACCCCGGCCGAGGCCGACCAGCTGCGGCACGCGATGGGGTCGAAACGGTCGCAGCGGAAAATGGAACGGCTGCACAAACGGTTCCTCGACGGAGCCATCGCCAACAAGTTGGACGCGGAGCTGGCGGAGAAGATCTTCCAGAAGCTCAAGGCGTTCGCCAACTTCGGCTTCCCGGAAAGCCACGCGCTGAGCTTCGCGCATCTCGTGTTCGCGAGCGCGTACTTCAAGCACTACCACCCGGACGCGTTTTGCGCGGGCCTGCTGCGGGCGCAACCGATGGGGTTCTACTCGCCGCAGTCGCTGGTGGCGGACGCGCGCCGGCACGGCGTCACCACGCTCGGTCCGGACATCAACCGGAGTCTCCCGCACGCGACGTTGGAAGCGTTGCCGGACAACGGAAAACTCCACGCGGTGCGCGGCGGGCTCAGCACGGTCCGGATGATCGGCGAAACGCTGGCCGAGGAGATCGTGGCGGAACGGCAGGCGAACGGCCGGTACGAGAGCATGTCCGACCTCGGCAGGCGTGTCCGGCTCACCACGCCGCAACTGGAGGCGCTGGCCACCGCGGGCGCGTTCAGCGCGTTCGGCCCGGACCGGAGGCAGGCGTTGTGGTCCGCGGGCGCGGTCGCGCAGGACCGGCCGGAGAAACTGCCCGGCACCGGAGTCGGCGTGGACGCGCCGATGCTGCCCGGGATGGACGGGCTCGACCTCGCCGCCGCCGACGTGTGGGCCACCGGGATCTCGCCGGACAGCTACCCGACGGAGTTCATCCGCGACCGGCTCGACGCGCTCGGGGTGCTCACCGCCGACAAGCTGCTGGACCGGGACGACGGGGAACGGGTGCTCGTCGGGGGAGCGGTCACGCACCGCCAGCGTCCGGCGACGGCCGGTGGGGTCACGTTCCTGAACCTCGAGGACGAAACCGGCATGGTGAACGTGATCTGCACACTCGGGCTGTGGCAACGGTTCCACCGGATCGCGCGGGGCAGCGCGGCGCTGCTGGTGCACGGAGTGCTCGAAAAAGCGGATGGCGTGGCGAGCGTGCGCGCGCAGAAACTCGAGCAGCTGACGCTGCGGATTCCCACGAGATCGCGGGACTTCCGATGACCGGCGGGCAGCTCGTGGACACACGCCTTCCGGCGGCTCGCAGCCACCCCGTCGACGAGGCGGCGCCGGGGCTGATGTCATCCTGTCGGGGTGACGGAGACCGGCGAGGACTACACCGAAGCACGACTTTCCGGCCAGTGGTGGGAAAAACGCCAGTTCGTGGGTTGCGACTTCACCGAGGCGGACCTGCGCGACCTGCGCACCCGCGGCTGCACCTTCGACAACTGCGACTTCACCAAGGTCGACCTCGCGGGCTCGCGGCACGACGCGTCGGCGTTCCGCTCGTGCACGTTCGACCGGACAGTGCTCGCCGACAGTCGCTGGTCGTCGTGCTCGCTGCTTGGTTCGTCCTTTGTGGACTGTCGGTACACCGGGATCGCGCTCACCGAATGCGACCTGTCGCTGGCGTCGTTCGCGCGCGGCCGGTTGCGGAAACTGGACCTGTCGGGTCTGCGGATGCGGGAAGTGAACCTCAACGAGACGGATCTGACGGATTCCGATCTGCGGGGCACGGATCTGTCCGGGGCCCGGATGATCGGCGCGAAACTTCCCGGAGCCGACCTGCGCGGCGCGGTCGTCGATGCGAACGGGCTGGTGCAGGCAGATCTGCGCGGCGCGTACGTGGACGTCGAACTGGCAGTGTCGTTCGCCGCGGCTCACGGCCTGGTCGTCAAGTAGCTCGCTTCCAGGCACGAAAAAGGGGCGAAGCCCGCAGGCCCCGCCCCTTCTCCGCGTCCTCAGTCGATCGGCGGTTCGCCCGGGTCGAGTTCGATCAGGTCGCCCTCGGCGAGCAGCTCTTCGATGCTCGCCGGAAGCAGGTACGCCGACCCGCCGCCCGGCTGGTTGAACCACGGGATCGCCACCCCGGCAAGGGTTTCGAGCGGCCGCTGCACGCGGTACACGTGGTACGGCCGGTTCACCCACTCCGGCACCAGCGAACGCTCCTCGAACGGGGTGCCCGCCGCGTAGGTCAGGTTGCCGTTCGGGCCGCCGAAGCGGTCCAGTTCGCTGCCCGCGGGCAGTTCGCGCAGTTCCTTGCCTCGGAACAGGGTCAGCGGCGGTTCCCCGGACAGCGGCACGATCGGCCACTGCCCGCTGCCGCCGGTTCCGTTGGCGCGCACCGGTTCCTCGCGCCGCACCGGCGGTTCCCGCCGCGGCGGCGGGCTGACCGGCTGCGCGACCTGGGCGGGCGGAGCGCTGACCGGCGAGGCGACCTGCGTCGGCGGGGCACTGACCGGAGGGGCCACCTGGGTCGGCGGGCTCACGGGTGCCGCGATCTGCGTCGGCGGAGCCGGCGGCGGGGACTGCCGGACCGGCGGTTCGTCGTCGGCCAGCAGCTGATCGGCAGGCGTGAACGCGGTCTGCTCCTGCGGCGGCACGTTCTCGCGGGGCCGCACCGGGAAGGAGCCCGTCGCGATCTCCGGCGACAACGTCGCCACCACCGGCGGCTTCGGCGCGTCCGCGACTGGCTCAGCCGGTGCCGGGGCTTCCGGCGCGACATACCCGTCGGGGTACAGCAGCACCTTGCCGAGCATGAACGCCGCGGCGTCCTCCGCGTCGCCGAACACCGCCGGGTTGATCAGCTCGCCGTCGTACCAGCCGACGCGCCACCCTTCGCCTACCTGCTCGACGCTCCATCCGCGTTCGGTGGGGCCGCCGAGCCGGTACGCGGCCTCGGGCACGTCCAGCTCGTCGAGCTTCGCCTGCAGCTCGGCCAGCTCCGGTTCGGCCGGCTGCTCCCGCCGCGCCACCGGAGCCGGTTCGGCCTGCTCCCGTGCCGCGCGCCGCCCGCCGGACGGCGCGGGCATCGGCATCTCCGGCACCGGAAGCCCGCCGGGGATCTCCGCCCCCGGCATGATCATCGCGGTCGGCGGGCCCGAGTCGTACTCGGCCTCGTGGCGGTTGTCGTCCTCGTACGCGCTGGAGTGCGTGAACAGTTCGGCCCGCTGCTCGTCGTCGTCGCGGGACGGTTCGTTGCCGTGCGTGAAGAGCACCGGTTCGTCGTGCCCGGCGTCGACCGGCTGGTGAACGTCGGTCTGGTCCTCGTCGTCGTCCGGGTGTCCCGGACCGGTGCCGTTGCGACCGGGGACGAGGTCGTGGTGGACGTCGGTGTGGTCCTCGTCGTCGTAATGACCGTCGTCGTAGCGGTCGTACTGCGCGCCGTCGAAGTCCTGCTCGAACGGCGGCTCCGCGGGATGCTCCGGCGCGGTGCCGTGGCGACCCTCGGCCTCCTTCTCGCGACCCCGGCCGCGCGCGGCGGCGATCCCCGCCGCGGCCAAGCCGCCGGCCGCGGCGATCCCGGCCGCGGCCGCGCCGACGTGACTGCCGTGCTCGTCCGCCGGTTCGGCCTGACTGTCGGGTTCCGCGCCGCGCCGTCCGCCGTCCTCGGCGTTCAGCCGCACGTCTTCCCGACGGCTGTCGTCCGACTCGGCATCCGGCTGGGCCCGCCGACGGCCACCCTCCTGGTCACCGGGGCGACCCTCCTCCGGCACCGCACCGCGACGGCCTGTGTCCGGCTCGGCGTCGTGCCGGTTCGAGGCAGCGGGTTCGTCGGCGGAGCTGTCCGCGCCGATGAGCCCGTCGGCACCGATGAGGCCATCCGCGCCGACAAGCCCGTCCTCCGCGTGCGGAGCGGCAGGCTGCTCGAACGCGCTGGGGACCTTGCTCCCGTGCGCGTCGAGGTGCTCGTCGTACCCGTGGGCGTCGTCGTAGCCGCTTGCCGCGTCGCCGTGGCGCGCGGGCTCGTCGTAAGCCGCTTCGTCGTGACCGTGCTGACCGGCGGCTTCGTCGTATCCGTGCGGCTCGGCGTACTGCTCGTGGGATGCGGCGTCCTCGTACCCGTGCTGGTCGGAGTAACCGCTCTCGTGCTCGTCGTACCCGTGCGGTTCGGCGTCGTATCCGCGGCCGTCGTGCGGTGCGGATTCGTCGTAGTCGCCGTGGGAGGCGGAGTCGCGGTAACCGGCGTGGCCGGACTCGTCGTAACCCTGGTCGTGCTGGTCGTAGCCCTCGGCGTGGCCGGGCTGGTCGTAACCGCCGGTCTGACCGTGCTGGTCGTAGCCGTCGGCGTCGCGGGGGTCGGCCTGCTCGTCAGCTCCGCGCGAGCCGACGAACCCGGCAGCTCCTGCCGCACCGGCGACTCCCGCCGCAGCGGCTACGCCCAGTCCGTGTGACCCGCCGGGACTGTCCGGCCCGGACACTCGCGTGCCCTGCGGATCGCTCGACGCGCCGGGACCGTCCTGCCCGCCCGGGCCTTGCGGACCAGGCCGGTCGCGCCTGTCCGAACCGCGTGCGGCTGGCCCGTTGGGCTCGAAGGGATCCTCCGAACCGCCACGTGCGCCGGGACCGCTCCGGTCGTTGAAACCGGATTCGTCCATCGCGCCACGTGCGCCGGGACCGCCGCGGTCGTTGAAACCGGGTTCGTCCATCGCGCCACGTGCGCTGGGGCCGCCGTGGTCGTTGAAACCGGATTCGTCCATCGCGCCGGGTTCGCCGGGCCTGCCGAATTCGTCGGCTCGGCTGAACCCGTCAGGCCCGTCCGGTCGGCCGGCTGTTCCGGGGCGGCCGAATTCATTGGCTTGGTTGAGACCTTCTGGGCCGCCTGCCGTGCCGGGCCTCCCGGAATCGGGGGCGTCGAACTCGTTGGCCGCGCCGAGACCGTCGTGACCGTGACCGTCGTGACCGAAATCGTCCGGGCCGCTTGCCTCGCGGGGGTCGTTGGCTGCGCCGGGCCTGCGGGAACCCGGGGCGCCGAACTCGTTTGCCGAGTCGTAGCTGTCGGGGCCAGCTGGCCTGCCGGGACCGGCGAAGTCCTCGGCTGCGTGGAAGTCGTCGGGCCTGCCGGAGTTGCGGTTGTCGAATTCGTCGGCTGGGCCGCGCCTTTCGGAACCTGAGCCGCCGGGCCTGCCGGGCTCGGCGGCACCGAAGTCGTCGGCTGGGCGGAAGTTGTCGGGACCGTCGGGTCGGTTGGTGGTGCCGGGCCTGCCGGAATCGGGAGCGCCGAAGTCGTCGGCCGGGTGGAAGTTGTCGGGGCTGCCGCCCCTTCCACCGGCCGCACCGAGCGCGGCTGCGCCCAGACCGGCCGCGCCGAGTCCGGCCGCGGCTGCGCCGACTCCGGCTGCGCCCAGGCCACCGGGTCCGCCGGAACCAGCGCCGCCGGAACCGGGGCCGTCAGCACCCGGTCCCTCGGAACCAGGCCCGTGGGAATCGAATCCGCCGGGTCCGCTAACGCCATTCGGTCCGCCTGCGCCGCCGGGATTACCCGCTCCGCCGGGGCCGTTCGGCCCGCCAGGACCGCCCGGCGCCCCAGCACCTCCGGGCCCGCCCGGTCCGCCAGCGCCAGGCCCACCGGCTCCGCCAGCGAGAGGTCCACCAGGACCGCCAGGTCCACCGGAACCAGGTCCACCAGGACCACCGGCGCCGCCAGCGAGAGGTCCGCCGGAGCCAGGTCCACCGGCCCCGCCCGGCCCACCAGCGCCAGGCCCACCAGCCCCAGGAGCGGGCCGCTGCTGGGGAGTCTGGCTCCCGCGAGTCAGATACCCCGCCGCCCCTTGCAGGGTCAGCTCGTCCACTTGCGGAAGCTGGAACCCGTTGGCCCGGATGTGCTCGATCAGGTCCGCTTCCGGCGAGACGCCGTACGTGCGGAGGTAGAAGTTCACCGCGGCGGGCCAGATCCAGTGGCCGTCGCTGTGGAAGGCGACCGGCACCGTCGCTTCCGGAGTCTGGGCCAGCCGGTCGATGTCGTAGCCGCGGTCCTGGACCACGACGGGTGCGTGGTCCAGGTACTCCAGCAGCCGGTCCTGCTCGTCGACGTCCAGATCAGGACGGTTGATGACCGGGCGGCCGGCCGGGCCGATGGTGTCGAAGATCCGGGCGATGCGGAAGTGCGGTCCGGGCTGTTCCGGGCCTAGGCCGGACATCCGGCGGATCAGCCACTCGGGCACGTTCTCCTCGGTGCGCGGGAACATCCGCAGCTCGTCGGAGTACGCCTGGGGCGGCGGGGCGAGGTGCCAGTGCGGCTCGTCGCGGTTGTACTCGAGGTTGTAGCTGGAGGGGTGGTCCAGCTGGTACCGCGCGTTGAACCAGGTGCCGCGGCCGTCTCGGTACATGCCCGCGCGGAGCCTGCCGAAGAGGGTCGCGATGTCGTGCGTCGCGATCCATTCCTGGGCGGATCCGTCTTCGAGCACGATCTCGCCGGTCAGCTCGTGGTACCTGCCGACGGCTCGGTACTCCGCGGAGACTTTGCGCCAGTCGCGCGGGGCGGCGCGAAGCAGTGCCAGTCCGATCTGCTTGACCAGAGTGTCCTGCTCCGTCGCGTTCAGCTGCGTCGTCGGTTGTGCCACAGAGAACATTTTGACTGTTCGCGCGCGCGAACGCACCCCGCATAGGGCTTTTGCCACCCTCGGGCCGGTAGACGAGCCCGCTGACCTCGGCGGACGCGATATGGCACGGGTCACACGCCAGGGTGGGTGATGCGGTGGAGCCTCTCCAGCTTAAGACCCGGGACGGCTGATTCGACGGAAGACGCGCGGGCCGATCGGGTGGTGTCGCGGACACACAGAGTGCAGAACCCACTCCTGACCGGCAGCCCGCGGCGGCTCTGCGACAATGGCCGCCGTGACGGCGAAGATTCTCGACGGCAAGGCCACGAAGAACGCCATTTTCGCGGAGCTGCGCCCGCGAGTGGCCGCGCTCGCGGAGCAGGGGATCACCCCTGGGCTGGGCACGGTGCTGGTCGGCGACGACCCCGGTTCCCACTCCTACGTGAAGATGAAGCACGCGGACAGCGCGAAGATCGGCGTCAACTCGATCCGCCGCGACCTCCCCGCGGACATCTCGCAGGAGAAGCTCGAAGCCGTCATCGACGAGCTGAACGCCGACCCGGCCTGCCACGGCTATCTGGTCCAGCTGCCGCTGCCGAAGCACCTCGACGCGAACCGCGTGCTGGAGCGCATCGACCCGGAGAAGGACGCCGACGGTCTCGCGCCGATCAGCCTCGGCCGGCTGGTGCTCGGCGAACAGGGCGCGCTGCCGTGCACGCCGTACGGGATCATCGAGCTGCTCAAGCGGCACGGCGTCGAGCTGAACGGCGCGCAGGTCACCGTGGTCGGCCGCGGCATCACCGTCGGCCGCACGCTCGGCCTGCTGCTCACCCGCCGCAGCGAGAACTCCACTGTCACGCTTTGCCACACCGGCACCCGTGACCTCGCCGCCGAGGTGCGCCGCGCGGACATCGTGGTCGCCGCGGCGGGCGTGCCCGGGATCATCAAGCCGGACATGGTCAAACCCGGCGCGGCAGTGCTGGACGTCGGCGTCTCGCATGTGGACGGCAAGCTCACCGGCGACGTCGACCCGGCGGTCGCCGAGGTGGCCGGCTGGCTGTCGCCGAACCCCGGCGGCGTCGGCCCGATGACGCGGGCGATGCTGGTCACCAACGTCGTCGAGGCCGCGGAACGCGCGGCCGTCCGCTGATGGCGATGACCGGTCAACGGCAGCGCGGCGATCGTCCCTGGCTCGTTCACGTGCCGTTCGCGGTGATCATGCTGCTGCTGGCGGCGGCAGTGGTACGCGCCCTTCAGTACCACTGGCGCGAGGGCGCGGCGCTGGTCGGCGTGGCCCTGTTCGTGGCCGGTGTGCTGCGCGCGGTGCTGCCGGAGGAGCGCGTCGGGCTGCTCGCGATTCGCGGCAAGGCCGTCGACATCCTCACCTACGGCGCGTTGTGCGCCGCGGTGCTCTACATCTCGCTGTCGATCGTCGGCGGCCCGTTCGACGCCTCCTCCTAACGGGGCCAGTCAGGACGCGAGCGCGAGTTCCTTCTGGACCCGCGCCTCGCGCCGGTCCAGCAGTCCGGACACCGCCGCGATCGACACCCCGAGCACGGCCAGCAGCGCGCCGACCCAGTTCGGGGCCAGCAGGCCGAGCCCGCCCGCGATGACCAGGCCGCCGAGGTACGCGCCGATCGAGTTGGCGATGTTGAACGCGGACTGCACCGCGGCCGAGACCAGCGACGGCGTGCCGCCCGCCTTCTCCATGATCCGCGCCTGCATCATCGGGCCGATCATGAAGCCCGCGACTCCCACGAAGAAGATCGTGACCGCCGCGCCGACCTTGCCCTGCGCGGTCACGGTGAAGATCGCGAGCACGGTCGCCAGCGAGAGCAGCGCGACGTACAGGCTCGGCATCAGCTTCTTGTCCGCGAGCCGTCCGCCGAGGTAGTTGCCGATCGTCATGCCGACGCCGGCCAGCGAGAGCAGCACCGTGACGTTGGCGGGCGAGTATCCGGCGACATCGGTCAGCATCGGCGCGATGTAGGACATGCAGGCGAACACACCGCCGAGTCCGAACATCACGATCGCCAGCGCCAGCCATACCTGCGGCCGGCGGAACGCGCCGAGTTCGCCGCGGAGCGACGGGTCGTCCGGGCGGCCCTGGTGCGGCACCAGTTTCGCGATGGCGGCGATGGCGAGCAGGCCGATCACCGCGACGACGCCGAACGTCGCGCGCCAGCCGACTTGCTGGCCGAGCAGCGTGCCGAGCGGAACGCCGATGACGTTCGCCAGCGTGAGGCCCATGAACATCATCGACACGGCCTTCGCGCGCTGGCCGGGCTGCGAGAGGCTGGACGCGACGACCGCGCCCGCGCCGAAGAACGCGCCGTGCGGCAGGCCGGCGAGGAACCGGAACGCGATGCCGAAGTCCTGGTTCGGCGACAGCGCGAACAGCGCGTTGCCGACTGTGAACAGGCCCATCATCGCCAGCAGCATCGTTTTGCGCGGCAACCGGACGGCCAGCGCGGTGAGCAGCGGCGCGCCGATCACCACGCCGAGCGCGTAGGCGGAGATGAAGTAGCCCGCGGACGGGATGTCGATGTGGAAGTCCGCGGCGGTCAGGGGCAGCACACCCATCATCACGAACTCGGTGGTACCGATGCCGAAGGCACCGACGGCGAGCGCGAGCAACGCGACGGGCACGGCTCTCCCTTCCTGGAGAAATCGATTGCTCAGCGCCTGGGTCACAGGCTTCTGAAGCGCTTTAGAACGAGGGCAAAAAACTAGACAGCCCCGACGTCGTCGTGCTGTCTCGCTCTAGTTGAACCGATGGAGGGCGGCCTTGTCATCCCGGTATTCGGGTGAGGCCCGCCACGTAGCGCGACCGCTCAGCGCGGCGCGGCCAGCACGCCGTCGAGCAGGCCGGGGAACAGCGCGTCGAGATCGTTGCGGCGCAAGGAGTTGTACCGGGTGGTGCCTTCCTGGCGGCCGACGATCACCCCGGCCTGGCGCAGGGTCGCGAGGTGATGGGTGAGTGTGGACTTGGTCACCGGCACCTCGAAACCGCTGCACGAGATCTCCGTTCCGGAGTTCGCCAGCTGCCGGACCATCGCCAGGCGGACCGGGTCCGCCAGCGCGCGCAGCACCGCTTCGACCGTGATCTCGTCGCGGTCCGGATAGGCGAGCGGCGGCAGGGGCACAGAGGCGGGCATGAGTCCATAGTACGACGGCTGTCGAAATTGTCGCCCGCGCCGTGTACGGTCGTCATCGAACTACGACGTTCGTCGAACTATCCGTTCAGGTCTCATTGGGGGGACATTCATGTCCAGCGTCTCGTCCTCGGCGGCGGCCCGGAACTCGGTGCTCGCGTTCGGGGCCTTCGGCGTCGGCACCAGCGGCTACATCGTGGCCGGGTTGCTGCCGGCACTGACTTCTGAGCTGCACATCTCCGCGACGGCCGCGGCGCAGCTCGTCACTTCGTTCGCCATCGCATACGCGGTGGGCTCGCCGCTCTTCGCCGCCGCCACCGGCCGGTGGGAACGGCGGACGCTGCTGGTCGCCGCGCTCGCGGTGGCCGCGGTCGGGAACATCTTCGCGGCCGTCGCGCCGGGGTACACGACGTTGCTGATCGCGCGGGTCGTCACGGCGGTCGGGGCCGCCGTCTACACCCCGGCCGCCACCGCCGTCGCCGCGGAGCTGACCACGCCGGAACGTCGCGGCCGAGCCGTTTCGCTGGTGTTCGGGGGACTCACCATCGCGCTGATCTTCGGCGTTCCGCTGGGCAGCGTGATCTCCCAGCAGTTCGGCTACGAGGGCGCGTTCCTGTTCGTCGGCATCCTCTCCGCGCTCTCCGCGCTCGGCGCGCTCGGGGTGCGGGTCGCGTTGCCGAAGGTCGCGCCGCCGCCGGTGGTCGGGCTCGCCGAGCGGTTCGCGGTCGCGCGGGACAAGCGGGTCGTCGCGCTGCTGGTCACCACCACGCTCGCCTGCCTCGCCGCGTTCATGGTCTACACCCTGGTGTCGCCGGTCCTCACCGCCACCGCGGGCGTTTCCGGCGGGACGATCACGGTGCTGCTGTTCTGCTACGGCATCGGCGGCGCGATCGGCAACTTCGCCGGTGGCCGCGCGGCCGACCGGTGGGGCGCGCGGAAGCCGCTGCTGATCGTGCTCATCGGATTCACCGCGGTGATGGTGCTGCTGCCGTTCACCGCGACGACTGTGGTCGGGGCCGGGATCACGTTGTTCGTGTGGGGCTTGGCGAACTGGTCGTTCAGCCCGCCGCTGCAGCACCGGCTCATCGAGCTGTCGCCGGGGCACGCCGGTCTCGCGCTGTCGCTCAACGCGTCGGCGATCTACCTGGGCGTCGGCCTGTCCGGCGTCGTCGGCGGCGCGGTGCTGACCTCGGCCGGGGCGACAGTCCTGCCGGAGATCGCCGCGATCCTCGCCGCCGCGGCGGCGCTGGTGGTCGTGTTCTTCTGGGGCACGAGGAAGCGGGTTGAGGTCCGCGAGGAGGTCGCGGTCTGAGAAGCTGCCGGGCGTGGCGGAGGTACTGGAGACCGTGCCCGGGCACGGCGGAGAACTGGTGCTGCGGCGCGACGGCGCCGAGTTCGAGGTGATCGAAAACGGGATGTTCCTGATGGACACCCGAAACGGCGAGTCGGAGCGGCTGCTCGTGACCGGAGCGGCCGACCGGCTCGCGCCCGGCGCGCGAGTGCTGATCGGCGGCCTCGGCGTCGGGTTCTCGCTGCGCGCCGCGCTGGATCACGGTGCGGTCGGTTCTGTGGTTGTGGTGGAACGGGAACCGGCGGTGATCGCCTGGAACCGCACCGGCCCGCTGCGCGAGGTCCACGGTGCGGCGCTGGACGATCCGCGCGTGACGGTGGTCGAGGCGGATCTGCTGGAGTGGCTGCGGACGACCGGCGAGACGTTCGACGCGCTGTGCCTGGATATCGACAATGGTCCAGAGTGGACAGTCACCGAGGGGAATGCCTCGCTGTACGCGGCTTCCGGCCTGGCCCGGTTGTCTCAGCTGCTGCGTCCGGGCGGGGTGCTGGCGGTGTGGAGCGCGGGCGCGGCACCGGGGTTCACGGCTCGGTTGCGGGAACGGTTCGCCGAGGTGGACGTGGTGGAGATTCCGGTGCCGCGCGGGGAACCGGACGTGGTTTGGTTCGCGCGGGGCTGAGTCAGTTCGCCTTGGCGGCAGCCTTCGCGGCCTTCTTGAACGCGCGCACCTCGCCGAGCGTCTTCGCGTCCGTCACGTCCGCAATGGACCGACGGGAGCCGCGATCTCCGTACGCGCCTGCGGCTTCTCGCCAACCCTTCGGGGCCACGCCGCGCTGTTTGCCCAGCAGAGCCAGGAAGATCTTCGCCTTCTGCTCGCCGAAACCGGGCAGTGCCTTGAGCCGCTTCAGCACCTCTTCGCCGTCCGGCTTGGGGCGGCCGTCTAGCCAGATGCCTTCGGTGCGGCCGTCGTAGTTCTCGATGATGTGCAGCGCGAGCGCGTGCACGCGACGGGCCATCGAACCGCCGTAGCGGTGGATCGCGGGCGATACGACGCACATCTCGACGAATGCCTCGACGTCGGTGGCGGCGATCTTCTGCAGCGAGAACCCGTCCATCCGGTCGGCGATCTTCCGCGGGCCCGCGAAGGCGTGCTCCATCGGGTACTGCTGGTCCAGGAGCATCCCGGTGAGCAGGGCGAACGGGTCGTCGTTGAGCAGCTTGTCGGCCGCCGGGTCGCCGGTCAGGTGCAGTTCGCGCAGCATGGGGGTCATCTTCGCACAAACCGCCCGGTCAGCCGCGTGCGAAGCGGGCCGGGGTGGTGCCGAGGTAGCGGCGGAAGTGGCGGGTCAGGTGTGCCTGGTCGGTGAACCCGGCGGTCGTGGCGACGGCGGCGGGCGGGGTGCCGTCGAGCAGGAGGCGGCGGGCGTGGTCGACGCGGCGGCCGGTGACGTACCGGTGCGGCGGCAGTCCGAAGCGGCGGCCGAAGGCGCGGACGAGGTGGACCGGGTGCGCGCCCAGTACCTCGGAGGCGTCGGCGAGGGTCAGCGAATCGGGTAAGCGTTCGTCCAGGAGGTCGCGCAGGTCGTCGGCGAGGGTGCGATCGGGTGGCGCGACGTCCGGGCGGCCGAGGTGGCTGCGCAGCCGCTGCGCGACCAGGACGAGGCGGCTTTCGGCTTCCAGCGGTTCGGCGAGCGACTGGTGCAGCTGGTGGATTCTGGTGCGCAGCAACGGATCCGGCAGGCTCGGCTGATCGACGGCGGCTCCGATCAGGTCGTCGCCGAGTACGTCGGCGTCGAGGTAGAGCACGCGTTTGCGGAAGCCTTGGCTGGTCGCGGCGCGACCGTCGTGCGCGACGTTCGGCGGCAGCAGCGTGACGGCCGTGCCGAGTGCGCCGTGGTGGTGGCGGTCGAGGTCGTAGCTGATCGCGCCGTCGTCGACGATCAGCAGCGTCCAGGTGTCGTGCGTGTGCGCGGGGTAGGCGTGGTCGGTGAACCGGGCGTGGAACGCCTCGGCGATTCCAGGCACCGAAGGGCGCCAGGCCGACACCGTCATGTTCAAAACGTACAAGACCCGCACGCGGCACCGCGCCGATGCTGGCTCGCATGAACCGATTCGACACGAAGATCGCCGTGCTGCTGCGGGACGACCTGGCCTCGTGGCAACGGCTGAACGTCACGGCGTTCCTGGTGAGCGGCGTGGCCCACACGACGCCCGAACTGATCGGCGAGCCCTACCTCGACGCCGACGACACCGAGTACCTGCCGATGTTCCGCCAGCCGGTACTCGTGTTCGCGGGCACCGCCGAGACGCTCGCGCTGGCGCACCGCCGGGCGCTCACGCGAGGTCTGCGGTTCTCGATCTTCACCGACGAGCTGTTCCAGACCGGCAATGACGTCGACAATCGCGCAGCGGTGCGGGCGGTGCCGCAGGAGAAGCTGGCGTTGGCCGGGATGGCTGTGCATGGGCCGAAGAACGCGGTGGACAAGATCCTCAAGGGCGCGCGGCTACACGGCTGAACGGGGGATTTTTCGCCGCAGCGCAGGGAATCCTCGGTCGCGCACGCCGACCAGATCGGGTTCAGCTGCACCTGCGGAAGCCGGCGCGTACCCGTTCGAAGGCAGTGCTTCGTGGGGTGCGGGCGAGGTCACGGCGTGGGAGTACGGCGACGCGGCGAAGGTGGACGCCGAGTCGGCTGACGGCTGGGATTGGGTCCGGCTGGAGCTCGGCGGCCGCAGCTCGCGACGCCCGGCTTCATCGCGTTTCGCGGGACCCGGGCGGGTGGCACGGGCGCCTGCGCCGAGCCGGGTTCGACCGCCGACTTCACCGTGACCCGCCTGACTCGCGCGGCCGACGGAGCGGTGACCGACCTCGACGTCACTTTCGTCCTGCACTGCACCTCCGCCGCTGCCACCAACGGCGAGGCGCACTACCACCGCTAGGCCTCCGCGAAGACCGCGAAAACCTGCCGTACCCGGTCACCCTGATCGAGCGTCACGTGCTGTGCCGTTGCCGAGCTGAATCCCGCCTCGGTGGCCAGCGCGGCGGCTTCGTCGAGGGTGCCCGGGACGCGCAGGTCTCGCGGGAACACGTCGGCGAACTTGCCGGTCGGCTTGAAGCGTTCCGACGACACGATGCTGAACGCCAGCTGGCCGCCCGGACGCAGCACTCGCCGCCAGTCGGCCAGTGCGCGCGGGCCGAGGAAGTGCAGTGCGGACGCGCAGACGACCGCGTCGGCCTCGCCGTCGCCGAGTGGCAGCGGTATCGCGGATCCGACGTGCCACGAGATCCGGCCGTCCGGGTCGCGGTCGGCGGCCTTGGCTCGGGCGATCTCGATCATCGCGGGGGAGAGATCGATCGCGAACACCGCGGCCGGTTCCAGCAGCCGCAACGCCGCGAAGGCTGCCGCGCCGGTTCCGGCGGCGATGTCGACCAGCAGGTCGGGCTTGGGGGCCAGGCCGCCGATCAGCTGCTCGGCCACGTACGGGTGGAAGGTGTCCTCGTCGTATCCCGCCGCGTCGGCGTCGAAAAGTGTGCTCACCTAGCCACCGTAGTGGGCTTGACCAGTGATTATCCGGGCAATCGGCGACGGCCGGCGAAACCGAGGTCGGCCCGGTGGTACCAGGTCAGTTCGCGGTCGCCTTCGAGCCAGCACAACAGCACGTCGTCGCCGTCGAGCGAGGCCGGGAAGTCCACCAGCAGCGGGGCGAACCCCTTCAGCTCGGCCCCGGTCGCCTGGATCGCGGTCATCAGGTCGTCCAGCCGGGCCTGCGCGGCCTTCCACTCCGGCAGACCGCCGAGGCTGGTGTCCCGCCCGCCCGGACGCAGGGACGCGGCGAGCTCGGCGGCGTCGGCGCGGACCCGGATCAGTTCGGCGAGAACGGGAAGCAACCGGGCGAGTTCGGTGCGGGCCTCGGCTACGGTGAACAATCCCATCTGCAAATAGTCTCACCGGGCCCGCGCCGTCCTGCCGCTACCTGCGCCGACGCACGAGCGTCGCCGCCAGGCCCGCGCCGACCAGCAGGAATCCGGTGCCGAGCAAGGCGCCGGAGACCAGCCAGCCGCCGAATCCGGCCGCCAGTTCGTTGCCCGGCAGCAGGCGCAGCAGGTCGATTCCCGTCCGCGGCGACACGAGCGTGACCACCCCGGGCAGCGCGCCCCAGACCACCCCGCCGACGACCGGTCCGGTCGACGACCACGCGCCGAGCACGGCCACCCCGACGAGCAGCAGCGCGCCGAGCACCATCAGCGTGGTGCCGAGGCTGTCACCGTGTTCGGCGAAGGTCGCGGACACCCGCGTCTGCTGGCGGTAACCGCCGAAAGCCAGCACCCCGATCGCGATGGGCGTGAGCACGAGGCCGCACAGCCCGCTCAGCACGCGCGCGGCGGCGCGGCCGGCGGGCTGGCTGACCATCGCCGGTTGGGCGGGGTAGGACGCGGGGTACGACATGGTGTGGCCTCCCAGGCTGTGGTTACGCGATGGGATGGTCGCCGGGCCCGTCCGGTTCCCCCTCGCGGGCGTCTGGATCGTGCCCGGTCGGAGAGTCGCGTCAAGGGTGGTAGAGACTTGATTCCGACCACTTCTGGAACCATCCAGCTCTGTTAAGCAGTACGCTTGTACCGCTATCGGAGAGCGAAGAAGCGAACGCGAAGATCCGCGGAAGGAGCACCGCTGCTCATGGCCAAGATCAAGGTCCAGGGCACCGTTGTCGAACTCGACGGCGACGAGATGACCCGCATCATTTGGCAGTTCATCAAGGACAAGCTGATCCACCCGTACCTGGACGTCAACCTGGACTATTACGACCTGGGCATCGAGGAGCGGGACCGCACCGACGACCAGATCACGGTCGACGCCGCCAACGCCATCAAGCAGCACGGCGTCGGCGTCAAGTGCGCCACGATCACGCCCGACGAGGCGCGCGTGGAGGAGTTCGGCCTGAAGAAGATGTGGGTGTCCCCGAACGGGACCATCCGCAACATCCTCGGCGGCGTGATCTTCCGCGAGCCGATCGTCATGCGGAACGTGCCGCGGCTGGTACCCGGCTGGACCAAGCCGATCATCATCGGCCGGCACGCCCACGGCGACCAGTACAAGGCCACCAACTTCAAGGTCCCCGGCCCGGGCACCCTGACGATGACCTACACCCCCGAAGACGGCTCCGAGCCGATGGAGTTCCAGGTCGCGAACTTCCCCGAGGGCGGCGGCGTCGCGATGGGGATGTACAACTACCGCAAGTCGATCGAGGACTTCGCGCGCGCGTCGCTGCAGTACGGCCTCGACCGCGAGTACCCGGTCTACCTCTCCACCAAGAACACGATCCTCAAGGCCTACGACGGCATGTTCAAGGACGTGTTCCAGGAGATCTTCGAGACCGAGTTCAAGTCCGACTTCGACGCCAAGGGCATCACCTACGAGCACCGGCTGATCGACGACATGGTCGCCGCGTCGCTCAAGTGGGAGGGCGGCTACGTCTGGGCGTGCAAGAACTACGACGGCGACGTCCAGTCCGACACCGTCGCGCAGGGCTTCGGTTCGCTCGGCCTGATGACCTCGGTGCTGCGCACGCCGGACGGCAGGACGGTCGAGGCCGAGGCCGCGCACGGCACGGTCACCCGGCACTACCGCCAGCACCAGCAGGGCAAGCCGACCTCCACGAACCCGATCGCCTCGATCTACGCGTGGACCCGGGGCCTCGAGCACCGCGGCAAGCTGGACGGCAACTCGGAGCTGATCGGCTTCGCGAACAAGCTGGAGCAGGTCGTCGTCGACACCGTCGAGGGCGGCAAGATGACCAAGGACCTCGCGCTGCTGGTCGGCAAGGACCAGGAATGGCAGACGACCGAGGACTTCCTCGCGACGCTGGACGAGAACCTGGCCAAGAAGATCGCGCAGGGCTGATCTTTCTTTAGCCGTTAGGGAGAAGGGCACCTCGGAGGAGTCTTCCGAGGTGCCCTTCTCTTTTTGTCACTCTTCGTGTTGTGTCGGTGACAGGATTGGCACCTCCGGGTGGAATGGCGGCGCGAACCTGTCCGGGCCCGGTCGGACTCCCTACTCTGGACGAGGGGTTTTTCGCGACTGAGGAGCGGCCGTGATTCTGGGTTTGCCCAAGAAGACACTGATTATTATCGGAGTCATCGCAGCGGTCGTGGTCATCTACGCGTTCGGCCAGAAAGGCCAGGCGGACGCGCAGGGATCCCCGACCGGCTGCAAGGTCTCGGTGACCGCCGACGTGCTCAACGCGCGGGAAGCCGCCGCGGGTAACGGGAAAGTCATCGGGAAGTACTTGCGCGGCGCGGAGTTCGACGCACAACCCGTGGTGCAGAACGGGTTCCGGAAGATCGCCGACGGCAAGTGGGTCGCGGACAGCTTCGTGACGCCGGTTCCCGGGGCCAAGTGCTGAGTCCGTTTCGTACTGGCGGCTGGTTGAGGCGCTGATCGTTCCCGGTGCGGACGCTGGTCTGCGCGGACCGCTTGCGGTGCTTGGGTTCGTGTGGTTGCTGGGTTCGATGCGTCGCGTGGTTCGCCTGGGACCGAGCGGTTGCCGAGTTTGGTCCCAGGTGCGTCCGGTGTGGTGCCTCGGCTCCGGTCGCTTTTCGTCTCATGTGGTGGGACTGCTTCGGTTGTCCAACCGGGATCGCCGCCGATCGGTTGAGCCGATGCCTCCGTGCGGCGTGAAACATTCGCGATTGCCGGATGCCTTTACGGTACCTGCTCCGGTTCGGTTTGCTCTTCGCGCTGCTCTGGTGACCACGCGAAAGCGTGCGGTGATTGATCGCGGTTTTACGGTGCGCGCGATTATGCGTGATTCAGCATGAGTCCTTCTTCCGCGGCGAGCACTTCCCCGGAGAACTCGGCGCGGGCTTCGGCCACCGAAACCGCTCGGTCGGAACCCGGCCAGAAATGCGTCAGCAGCAGGGTCGCGACATTCGCCGACGCGGCGAGCCGGCCTGCTTCCGCGGCGGTCATCAGGTAGCGGGGGCCGTCCGGTGGTGCGCCTTGCAGGGTGGCTTCGCAGATGAGGACGTCGGCGTCGCGGGCCAAGCCGGTCAATTGCGGAGCGGGGCCGGTGTCGCCCGTGTAGGCGAGGGTGTAGCTGGGTGTGGTGAGCCGGACCCCGTAATTCGGCACGTGGTGCGGCAGGAGTGCGGTGGTGAGCCGGAACGGGCCGAGGTCGGTCCCGGGGCCGAGGTCGTGGAGGTCGAAGATCTCGTCAGGGGCCGGGCTGGGCTCCATCGCGGCGAGCCGGCGCACGGTGCCGGGAGTGCAGTGCATCGGGAGTTCGCGGTCGGTCGTGTAGTGGCGGGCCCGGCCGAGCGCGCTGACGTCGGCGATGTGGTCGGGATGCTCGTGCGTCACGACGATCGCGTCGAGCCGATCGGCGGCGACGTGCCGGAAGAGCTGCGAGGCGGCTCCGTAGCCGAGGTCGAGCGCGACGTGGAAATCCTCGTGGGACAGCAGGAATCCGGCACAGGCGCGGCCGGATTCCGGCCAGGCGCCACAGCTTCCGAGGACGGTCAGGCGGGGCATGGCGATCATTCTGGACCTCGCCGGACCCGCCGTGCCCGGAAAATTGTCGGACCCGGCGGGTAGCGTGCGCGGGGTGCTGATCGTCTCCACTGTCAACGTCAATGGCCTCCGGGCCGCCGTCAAGAAGGGCTTCGTCGAGTGGCTGGCCGCCACTGAGGCGGATGTCGTCGCGTGTCAGGAGGTGCGGGCCGAGGCCGCGCAACTGCCCGCGTCCGTCGTCGCGCCGGAGGGGTGGTTCGCCGCGCACGCGCCTTCGGTCGCGAAGGGACGCAACGGGGTCTCGCTGTACAGCCGCGTCGAGCCGGACGAGGTGCGGACCGGGTTCGGCGAGCCTGAGTTCGAGGACAGCGGGCGGTACCTGGAAATGCACCTGCCCGGCGTGGTGGTGGCGAGCTTGTACCTGCCGAGCGGCGACGTCGGCACCGAGCGCCAGGACGAGAAGGAACGCTTCATGGCCGCGTTCCTGCCGTACCTGGTCGAACTGCGCGCGAAGTCGGCCGCGGAGGGGCGCGAGGTCGTCGTGGTGGGCGACTGGAACATCGCCTACGACACGGTCGATCTCAAGAACTGGCGCGGCAACCAGAAGAACTCCGGCTTCCTGCCCGAGGAACGCGAGTGGCTGGGCCGCGTCTACGAGGCGGGCTACACCGACGTCCAGCGCCGGCTCGACCCCGAGGGTCCCGGTCCGTACACGTGGTGGTCCTACCGGGGCAAGGCGTTCGACAACGACTCGGGCTGGCGCATCGACTGCCAGCTGGCGACCCCCGGCCTCGCGGAGAAGGTGAAGTCGGTAGTGGTCGAACGGGCAGAGTCCTACGACCAGCGCTGGTCGGACCACGCGCCGGTCACCGCGAAGTACGACGTGCCGTTCCCGGGCTGAGCCTGGTTTCCTCCTGGTGACTAGTTGGTGAATAACCTGCGGAGAGTAGTTCGGGTTTGTGCTGAGGGGTGATTCCGTCCGGTTTCGCCGGGGTTGAGCACACTGTGCGTGGTTCCGCGAACGACGCACAGCGCTGACCACCGACGACACCGAGACGGCAGGGGTGGCCACGGTTACTCCCTGAGTGGGCGCTAGCCTCGGCACCCGAGTTGATCAGATCCGACAGGTCTTGACACGCTCGGTAGTTTTCTGACCAGTAGCACGTCGAGAACTCATCCTTACGGGTGAGAAGCTCACTCAGAACAGTCACCTCGCGGGAGGCACTCCGGTGCGCAACGCAGGCCGGTTCGTGACACGGTCCACGCTGGCTCTTGGCCGTCCAGCGCTTCACGCGTCCGTCACCCCATCAGGGGTGCCCGGCGCGGAGGCGGCCGAGCGGACTTCGGTTCGCGGCTCGGCGCGGGACGGTCGCGGTGCTCTGGCGGTCGACAGCAGGCGTTCCGGCCGTTTCGCAGCGGCTTCCGCCCGTTCCCTGGCGGTGGCGGGCGGGCGCGTCCTGGCGGTGCTGGCGACGATCCTGATCGCGGCCGCCGGAACGGGCGCGGCGGCTTTCGCGGACGACGGTGTCGCCCGGGCGGAGACGACGTCGACCGGGTTCGGGATGCTCGGACCGGTCGGGCTGGTCGCGGTGGGCTTCGGCGTCATCGGGATGGCGCTGGGCGTCGTCCGGCAGCGGCGCAAGGCGCGTACGAAGGCGATCGAAGCGGTGGCTGCCGCCGGGGCTCTCGACGAGGAGCCGGTCCGGCCGCTGGAACCGGCTCCGGCCGCGCTGAACCTGCGGCAGTCCTAGTCGGCAGGCCGGTTCTCCGGCAGTCGAAATCTCCCGCGGCTCCGGGCTTGCGTCAGCGACTTCCTTGCGGCCTGGGCGGTGCTGGATCGCCAGCGGGCCGCGGCAGTCCTGGCGGTCTGAGCTTCAACTTCTTCCCCATGGATCCCCGAGTAACGCTTCGTCGGCAGCCTCTTCCCAGAGACAGGTACCCGGGCGGAGGCCGCCGAAACGTCCCATCCGCCCCGCGAACCGCTAGGCCCGCGGCGCCGCCTCCTTCGCAGCCTGAAAGAATCTCGGCGTGTCCGACGAACAGAACGGGCGCCTGCGGGTGCTTTCCGGGATCCAGCCGACTGCCGACTCCTTCCACCTCGGCAACTACCTCGGCGCCCTGCGTCAGTGGGTGCGGCTGCAGGACACCCACGAGACCTTCTACTGCGTCGTCGACCTGCACGCGATCACCGTCGAGCAGGACCCGAAGGTGCTGCTGGAGCGGACGCGGCGCTCAGCCGCACAGCTGCTCGCCATCGGGGTCGACCCGGCGCGCAGCGCGCTGTTCGTGCAGAGCCACGTGCCCGAGCACGCTCAGCTGAGCTGGGTGCTCGAATGCCAGACCGGCTTCGGCGAGGCCGGGCGGATGACGCAGTTCAAGGACAAGGCCGCCAAACAGGGCAGCGACCACGCGAGCGTCGGCCTGTTCACCTACCCGGTGCTGATGGCCGCGGACATCCTGCTGTACCAGACCAACGCGGTGCCGGTCGGCGAGGACCAGCGGCAGCATCTCGAGCTGACCCGCAACCTCGCGCAGCGGTTCAACAGCCGGTTCGGCAAGACGTTCGTCATGCCGGAGCCGTTCATCGTCAAGGACACCGCCAAGATCTACGACCTGCAGGAACCGACGGCGAAGATGAGCAAGTCGGCGGCGACCGCCAACGGGCTCATCGAACTGCTGGAAGACCCGAAGCGCTCGGCGAAGAAGATCCGTTCCGCGGTCACCGACACCGGCCGCGAGGTCCGGTTCGACCGCGAGGAGAAGGCGGGCGTCTCCAACCTGCTGACCATCTACTCGGCGCTGACCGACCGCACCGTCGAAGACCTCGAAACCGCTTACGAGGGCAAGGGTTACGGCGATCTCAAGAAGGATCTCGCCGAGGTGCTCGTCGACTGGGTCACGCCGCTTCAGGAGAGCGTCCAGTCCTATTTGGACGATGTCGCCGAGCTGGAACGGATCCTCGCCGCGGGCGCGCACCGGGCGCGCGAGGTCGCGTCGGCCACGCTCGCGTCGGTCTACGAGCGGATCGGGTTCCTGCCCGCCCGCTGATCGCGACCGGTAACCGCGCGGGCACGCTCGCGTTGCGGCGCCCGGTCGCCGTGGTTAGCGTTTTCCGGTGGCGAAAGAGACCGGTGACAAGGAAAAGCTGCTGCCCCGGCTGCGGCGGAAGTACCCGTGGCTGGATCACCTGATCCGCGCCAACGACTCCTTCAACGAAAACTACGGCAACCATTACGCGGCGGCGATCACCTACTTCAGCGTGCTGTCGGTGTTCCCGATCTTCATGGTGGCGTTCGCGATCGTCGGCATGGCGCTCGGGCACAACACCGCGGTGATCGACCAGATCACGCACGGGATCGACAGTTCGGTCCCCGAAGGCCTGCGCGGCCTGGTCACGCAGATCACCGACACCGCGCTGAAGTCCGGCAGCGGCATCGGGATCTTCGGGTTGCTGCTGGCGCTCTACTCCGGCATCGGCTGGATGGCCAACCTCCGCGACGCGCTCACCGCGCAGTGGGGCCAGGAGAAGAAGACGGAACCGTTCGTCGGCAAGACGATCAAGGACCTGCTGTCGCTGGTCGGGCTCGGGCTGGCGCTGATCGTGTCGTTCGCGATCACCGCGGCGGGCAGCGGCCTCGGCGAACTGCTGCTGGAACTGGTCGGGCTGGAAGGCCAGGGGTGGGCGAAGTTCCTGCTCCACGCCGCGACGATCGTGCTCAGCCTGCTCGCCAACGCGCTGGTTTTCCTGTGGGTGATCGCCCGGCTGCCGCGCGAGCACGTCGCGCTGCGGAGCGCGGTCAAGGGCGCGATTTTCGCGTCTGTCGGGTTCGTGATCCTGCAGCAGGTGGCGACGGTCTACCTGGCTAGCGTCACGAAGTCGCCGTCGTTCGCGTTGTTCGGGCCGGTGATCGGCTTGCTGGTGTTCGCGAACCTGGTGTCGCGGTTCCTGCTGCTGGTGACGGCGTGGACGGCGACCGCACGGGAGAACCAGCGACGCGTGGTGCAGCCGCCCGCTCCGGTGTTGCTGGAGCCGCGGGTGACGGTGCAGACCGGGTTGGGTCTCGGTTCCGTGGCCGGTGCGTTCAGTGCTGGCGCGCTGCTGGCGTGGCTAGGCAGGCGGAAGGGCTGACTCTCTTCGCGAAGGACGCCTTGGGGAAATCTGATTTCCCCAAGGCGTCCTTCACGGACCTAAAACTGGTCGTTACGCGCGGGCGTTGCGCTTTCGCTGATAGCCGATGACGAACCCGGCCACGATGATCACCAGCACGATCACCGTCAGCACCCAGCCGGTCGTGCCGAACGGGTCCGGCTTCTCCGCCGCCGCGGTCGTCGCGCCGGCGGGGGTGACCTGCTTGTCCGACATCGGGGCGGCGTCGGCGCTCAGCGGCTGGTAGGCGATCCGACCGACCGGCTGCGCGCCGCTCTTCTCCAGCGCGAAGCCGTAGTCGAGCAGTTTCGCCGCCTGGTCGACCACCTTCGTCGGGCGCTGTTCGGCCCGCATCATCACGATCGCGAGGCGGTGGCCGTCGCGTTCCGCGCCGCCGACGTAGGTGTGCCGCGCGTCGTCGGTGAAGCCCGTTTTCCCGCCGAGGAAACCGGGATACACGCCGAGCAGTTTGTTGTCGTTGAACACCGGGATCGGCGGCTTCCCGTCGATCGCCGGGATCGTGTAATTCTTCGTCGCGACCGCCTTGGCGAATTCCGGCTGCTTCATCGCGTAGTGGAAGACCAGGCTCAGGTCGTACGCCGAGGTCGACATGCCCGGTCCGTCGAGGCCGGACGGGGTCGCCGCGCGGGTATCGGTCGCGCCGATGCGGGCGGCGAGCGCGTTCATCTTGACGACTGCCGCGTCGACGCCGCCCAGCGCCGTCGCGAAGGCGTGCGCGACGTCGTTGCCCGAGTGCATCAGCAGGCCGTGCAGCAGCTGGTCCACCGTGTAGTGCCCGCCCGCGGTGATGCCGACGCAGGTGCACTCCTGCTCGGCGTCCTCCTTCGTCGGGACGATGATTTGGTCCGGCTTCAGCTCGGTGACCACCACCAGCGCCAGCAGCGTCTTGATCAGCGACGCCGGCCGCTCGCGTGCGTGCGGGTCCTTCGCCGCGACGACCGCGCCGGTGTCGAGATCCTGCAGGACCCATGACGCCGAGGTGTCGCCAGGAGGCAGCGCGGGCGCGCCCGCCGGGAGGATCGGGCCGCAGCCGCCCAAACGGTCGCCGCCGACCGGCTGGGCGGGCATCGGAAGCGGCGGCGGGACGGTCTGGCCCGGCTTCGGCTTCTCCGAGGTGTCCACCGGAGCCGGCGGCGCGGCGTGCTCGGTGCATTGCTCCGCCATCGCCGGTGCGGCGAGGGCGACAGGCGCGGCGACGGCTACGAGGGCTGCGGCGAGTGGCGCGGCGAATGCTCGCAGCGACCGGGCGAAAGCAGGGTGCACCCACGCAATCTAGCGCCGATGGTCCGGCGGCATACTCGAGACATGCGCATTTCACGAGGTACAGCGATGGCCTTGTTCGCTTTCGGCATCTGGTCCTGGATCATTTGGATCACGTTCGCGAAGAATCTGTGGGCCAGCAACCAGTCCTGGGCGGCCGACGGTTCACCCACTGGGTACTTCATCGTGCACGCGGTGCTGACCGTGGTGTCGTTCGTGCTCGGCACCGCCATCGGGGTGCTCGGCTGGCGCGGCGTTCGGGCGACCTCGAAGGAGCGAGCGAACACCTGATGCGGGGATGAGTCCTTTGGTCGGTGGCGGGACGCGGCCGGGCTGGCTTAGTTTCGGGCGTCCGACCATGGAGGCTAAATGTCCCGTTTACGTCGATTGCTCGTTCCGATCGCGGTGGCCGGGGTCGCCGCCGGCACGGTGGCCGTGCCAGCGTCCGCCGCGCCCGCGCCGTCGTGTGACACCACCAGCGCCCAGTACAGCTATGTCGTGCTGTACCAACCGAGCGAGAAGCAGCGTTCGGTCGACGCGGAGCTGAGCGCCAAATGCGGCGAGCGGATCGCGTACTACCCGGAGATCGGCGTCGCGGTCGCCAGCTCGCGCAACGCGGATTTCGCCGACCGGCTCGGCGTGAAGCGGGCGTACTCGGCGGGCAAGGACGTCGCCGCGAAGGCCGCCGCCCGAGCCGGATCGCGCTCGGCGATCGGAATGCTGGAGCGGACGGAGAGCGTCGCCGCCGGTGACGATTTGTCGACTCAGCAGTGGGACATGCGTGCGATCCACGCGCCGGAAGCGAACAAGATCAACCCCGGTTCGCGATCGGTCACCGTCGGGGTGCTGGATTCCGGCATCGACGCCAAGCACCCCGCTCTCGCGCACGCGGTGGACCCGCAGTCGTCGACCGGCTGTGTCACTGGCGCGCCTGATGCTTCCGCGTGGACACCGACGAACTCCGACCACGGCACACACGTCGCCGGCACCATCGCGGGCAAGGACGTTAAGCGCGGCTTCACCGGCATCGCGCCGGGCGTGCGGTTGGCGTCAGTGAAGGTCGTAAACGACGACGGCTACATCTTCCCGGAGGCGGCCGTCTGCGGCTTCGTCTGGGCCGGGCAGCACGGCTTTCAGGTGACGAACAACAGCTACTACATCGACCCCGGGATGTTCTACTGCCGCAACGAAGCAGGCGACGCTGCCGCGTACGAGGCCGTACGGCGCGCTGTCACTTACTCGACGCAGCGCGGGACTCTCAACGTCGCTGCGGCGGGCAACTCCGGCTTCGACGTCCGTACGCAGACTGTCGACCCGAACCGTCCACACAAGATTGACTCTTCGTGCGGCATCCTGCCGAAGGCGATCGACGGCGTGGTGACGGTGTCCGCGGTTGGTTACGCCGGGACGAAGGCTTACTACTCCAACTACGGCTCGGTCACCGTCACCGCGCCGGGCGGGGATTCGGGCCAGGCACCGCCTTCCGGGCAGGGCGCAGGATGCCCGCTGTCGACGATTTTCAACGGCGCTTACGGGACGAAGTGCGGCACCTCAATGGCTTCCCCGCATGCGGCTGGGGTTGCGGCTCTGCTGGCTTCTACGCATCGGAACGCGCCGCCGCGCGCTTTGGCGGCTTTGCTTACCGCGGAGGCGGATCCGGTGGCTTGCGATGTTTCGGCGTGTGAAGGGCCGAAGCAGAACAACTCGTATTACGGGCGTGGTCTCGTCAACGCCCTCGACGCAGTCCACTGACGTCCGTGAGGGGAACCCTGAGGGAATCAGATTCCCTCAGGGTTCCCCTCACGGACCTTCGAAGATCAGACGCGCTTAAACAGCAGCGCGCGCTTCACTTCCTGAATCGCCTTCGTCACCTGGATCCCGCGCGGGCAGGCGTCGGTGCAGTTGAACGTCGTGCGGCAGCGCCACACGCCCTCACCGTCGTTCAGGATGTCCAGCCGCTCCTCGGCGCCCTCGTCGCGGGAGTCGAAGATGAAGCGGTGGGCGTTGACGATCGCCGCCGGGCCGAAGTACGAGCCGTCGTTCCAGTAGACCGGGCAGGACGACGTGCAGCAGGCGCACAGGATGCACTTGGTGGTGTCGTCGAACCGGTTGCGGTCGGCCTGGGACTGGATCCGCTCGCGGGTCGGCTCGTTGCCGTAGGTGATCAGGTACGGCTTGATCGCCCGGTACGCCTCGAAGAACGGGTCCATGTCGACGTAGAGGTCCTTCAACGTCGTCAGGCCCTTGATCGGGGCGATGGTGATCTCGGTCTTCTTGCCGTTCTTCGCGAGCAGGTCCTTCAGCAGCACCTTGCAGGCCAACCGGTTGATCCCGTTGATCTGCATCGCGTCCGAACCGCACACGCCGTGCGCGCACGAGCGGCGGAAGGAGAACGTGCCGTCGATGTAGTCCTTCACATAGAACAGCAGGTTCAGCACGCGGTCGGTCGGCTGCGCCGGGACGTCGTAGGTCTCCCAGTGCGGCTCCTGATCGACCTCCGGGTTGAACCGCAGGATCTTCAGCGTGACCTGGATCGGCGTGTGCTCGTCGGACGCCTTGGAGGAGGGCGCCTCTGGGGTGGCCGTCGTCATCAGTACTTCCGCTCCATCGGTTCGTAGCGGGTGAAGGTGACCGGCTTGTAGTCGAGCCGGATGTCGGACGACAGCCCCTCGCCCTGCTTGTAGGCCATGGTGTGCCGCATGAAGTTCGTGTCGTCGCGGTTCGGGTAGTCCTCGCGGGCGTGGCCGCCGCGGGACTCCTTGCGCGCGATCGCGCCGACGACCAGCACCTCGGCCAGCTCCAGCAGGAAGCCGAGTTCGACGGCCTCGAGCAGGTCGGTGTTGTACCGCTTGCCCTTGTCCGCCACGGTGATCCGCTGGTAGCGCTCCTTGAGCGCCTGGATGTCGGTCAGCGCCTGCTTCAGCGTGTCCTCGGTGCGGTACACCGAAGCGTGCGAGTCCATCGTCTGCTGCATTTCCTTGCGGATGTCGGCGACGCGCTCGTCGCCGTGCTCCGACAGCAGCAGCTCCAGCTGTTCCTCGACCAGGGTGGTCGGGCTCTCCGGGAGTTCGACGTGGTCGTGCGCCAGCGCGTACTCCGCGGCGGCGATGCCCGCGCGGCGGCCGAACACGTTGATGTCCAGCAGCGAATTCGTGCCGAGGCGGTTCGAACCGTGCACCGACACGCAGGCGACCTCGCCCGCGGCGTACAGGCCAGGGATGACGTGCTCGTTGTCGCGCAGCGCCTCGCCGTGGATGTTCGTCGGGATGCCGCCCATGACGTAGTGGCACGTCGGGAACACCGGCACCGGCTCCTTGACCGGGTCGACGCCCAGGTAGGTGCGGGAGAACTCGGTGATGTCCGGCAGCTTGGTCTCGAGGACCTCGACCGGAAGGTGGGTCACGTCGAGGACGACGTAGTCCTTGTTCGGCCCGCAGCCGCGGCCCTGCAGCACCTCCTGGACCATCGACCGGGCGACGATGTCGCGCGGCGCGAGGTCCTTGATGGTGGGGGCGTAGCGCTCCATGAACCGCTCGCCGTCGGCGTTGCGGAGGATGCCGCCCTCGCCGCGCACGGCCTCGGAGATCAGGATGCCGAGGCCGGCCAGGCCGGTCGGGTGGAACTGGAAGAACTCCATGTCCTCCAGCGGAAGGCCCTTGCGGAAGATGATGCCGAGGCCGTCGCCGGTCAGGGTGTGCGCGTTCGAGGTGGTCTTGAAGATCTTGCCCGCGCCGCCGGTGGCGAACACGATCGACTTCGCCTGGAACACGTGCAGCTCGCCGGTGGCCAGCTCGTAGGCGACCACGCCCGACGCGATCGGGTTGCCGTCCTCGCCCTCGGACAGGACCAGGTCGAGCACGTAGAACTCGTTGAAGAACTCGGTGCCGTGCTTGACGCAGTTTTGGTACAGCGTCTGGAGAATCATGTGCCCGGTGCGGTCCGCGGCGTAGCAGGCGCGGCGCACCGCGGCCTTGCCGTGGTCGCGGGTGTGCCCGCCGAAGCGGCGCTGGTCGATCTTGCCCTCGGGCGTCCGGTTGAACGGGAGGCCCATCTTCTCCAGGTCGAGGACGGCGTCGATGGCCTCCTTGGCCATGATCTCCGCGGCGTCCTGGTCGACGAGGTAGTCACCGCCCTTGACGGTGTCGAAGGTGTGCCACTCCCAGTTGTCCTCTTCGACGTTGGCCAGCGCGGCGCACATGCCGCCCTGTGCCGCGCCGGTGTGGGACCGGGTCGGGTACAGCTTGGTGAGGACCGCGGTGCGGGCGCGCTGACCGGACTCGATGGCCGCGCGCATGCCGGCGCCGCCCGCGCCGACGATCACCACGTCGTACTTGTGGAACTGCATAGGGAAAGACTCCGCTGGCTAGTGGTGGGTGCGCCTCAGGAGGCAGGCATCTCGGGGTCGAACGTGAAGATCACCATCGTGCCGACGGCCAGGATGAGCGCCATCGAGACGTAGAGCAGGATCTTCAGCCAGAACCGGGTGGAGTCCTTGCGCGCGTAGTCGTCGATGATCGTGCGCAGGCCGTTGCCGCCGTGGATCTCGGCGAGCCACAGCATCGCCAGGTCCCAGAACTGCCAGAACGGCGAGGCCCAGCGGCCGGCGACGAAGCCCCAGTTGATGCGGTGCACGCCGCCGTCGAGGATGTTCATGATGAACAGGTGGCCCAGCACCAGGATGATCAGCGCGAGCCCGGAGATGCGCATGAACAGCCAGCTGTAGAGCTCGAAGTTGCTGCGCCGGGCGGACGGACGCCGCGGCGAGCGCGGCTTCTCGAGGATCAGAGCGTCGGCCATGGGATCAGGCACCCCCGAAAAGCGTCTCGACGGTGCGCTTCAGCATGAAGAACGCACCCGGAACCATCACGACCACCCACACGACGCCGATGACCCAGAGCATCGTCTTCTGGTACTTCGGGCCCTTGGCCCAGAAGTCGACCAGCAGGACGCGCAGCCCGTTGAGGGCGTGGAACAGCACCGCGCCGACAAGGCCGACCTCGAGCAGGTTCACGATCGGCGTCTTGTACGTCTCGATGACCTGGTCGTAGGTGTTCGGCGACACGCGCACGAGCGCGGTGTCGAGCACGTGCACGAACAGGAAGAAAAAGGTCAGCACGCCGGTGATGCGGTGAAGCACCCAGGACCACATGCCGGGGTCGCCCCGGTAGAAAGTTCCCTGCCGGCGTGAGGCACCCGCCCGATCGCTAGCTCCTGCCCCGCTTTCGGTGGCAGTGCTCGCCGTGGTGGACATCGGTGAACGGCCTCCAACGTCATGACTGTCGTGCCCGGGTGACCGGTGAGGTCCGCACCCGCGGCCGGGGTCGGTCCACTGGGGACAACTCCGGCGACGGTGCCGAGATCAGGGGCCATCGAGCGTGGATGCATGGATGCTAGACCCGACCCATACGCGCGGCTCACCTCCGGGTTCCTCTCTGTGACAGACCAGACACCGGTGACCACGGCAGACCACTCGGACGTGTGGTCTGGAGCACGTCGAAGCGGTCCGTGAGGGGAACCCTGAGGGCCTCTGATTCCCCTAGGGTTCCCTTCACGGACCTTTCCCGGGCGAAAGGGCGCCACGGTGAGTGAGCGTGGGGGGATAGGCGAGGCCTGTTGATCACGGTCGGCGCCGGAATGGTCGCGGATCGAGCCTCCGAGTAAACGTTTGTGTTACGTAGCGTGCCGTTCCTATGGCGGTTACCCGGCGGTTGGGTACGGTCTGCCAGTTGAGCCCGGGCGACCGTGACCGGGCCGTTCCTGGATCGTCCGCTGGATCAGCGGGGAGGGAGACACACGTTGCGTCGCATGCGTGGAACCGCGCTGGCCGCCGCGACCATGGCCGGGGTGCTTGCACTGGCCGGGTGCGCGAAGGACACCGGGGGAAGCAACAACAACGCGTCCGGTTCGGACGGTAATTCGGGCTCGAACTGCATCACCGCCCCGAAGCCGCCCGCCGCCGCTCCGGCCGCAGCCACGAGCAGCAGCGCCGCCTCGGGCAAGGTCGACGGCAGCAAGCTCAAGGTCGGCCTGGCCTTCGACGTCGGCGGTCGCGGTGACGCTTCCTTCAACGACGCGGCCGCCGCGGGCACCGACCGGGCGAAGTCCGACCTCGGCGTCCCGACCGTCAACGAGAGCACCGCGAGCGCGAGCGAGAGCGAAGCCGCCAAGCAGCAGCGGCTCGAGCAGATGGCGCAGCAGGGCATGAACCCGATCGTCGCGGTCGGTTTCGCTTACGCGCAGTCGGTGAAGGCCGTCGCCGCGAAGTACCCGAACACCAAGTTCGCGATCGTCGACGACGACTCGATCACCCTGCCGAACGTCACGCCGCTGGTCTTCGCCGAGGAGCAGGGCTCGTTCCTGGCCGGCGTCGCCGCCGCGTACAAGAGCAAGAAGTGCCACGTCGGCTTCGTCGGCGGCGTGAACACCCCGCTGATCCAGAAGTTCGAGGCGGGCTTCCTGCAGGGCGCGAAGGCCGTTTCGAGCAAGATCAAGGTCGAGGACGAGTACCTGACGCCTGCCGGTGACTTCTCCGGTTTCCAGGACCCGCCGAAGGGCAACGCGAAGGCCGCCGCGGAGATCTCCCGCGGCGCGGACGTCGTCTACCACGCCGCCGGCGCCTCCGGTAAGGGCGTGTTCGACGCGGCGAAGCAGAACAACGCGCTGGCCATCGGCGTCGACTCCGACCAGTACAACCAGAAGACGGTCGCCGCCGACAAGGACATCATCATCACGTCGATGATCAAGCGCGTCGACGTCGCGGTGTTCGAGTACCTGCAGGCCGTCGCGAAGGGCGACCTGAGCACGGTGCCGAAGCGCTTCGACCTCAAGTCCGACGGTGTCGGCTACTCCACCTCCGGTGGCAAGGTCGACGACATCAAGGACGTGCTCGACGGGTACAAGGCCCAGATCGTTTCCGGCGCCATCAAGGTTTCGGACAAGCCGGCCAAGTAACGCTCACGACGCGTCAGGGCTCGGAAGGATCTTCCTTCCGGGCCCTCACGCGTTTCGACAGAACGGGATGTCCCCTCCGATGACCGAGATCGAGGCCGAAGCCGTCCCCGACCGGGGCGTGCCGGCCGTCCAGCTGACCGGGATCACCAAGCGGTTCCCCGGCGTCGTCGCGAACTCCGACGTCAACCTCACCGTCGCGGCGGGCGAGGTGCACGCGCTGTGCGGCGAGAACGGCGCGGGCAAGTCGACGCTGATGAAGATCCTGTACGGGATGCAGCAGCCCGACGAGGGCAGCATCGCCATCAACGGCGCCGAGGTGAAACTGCGCAACCCGCAGGACGCCATCCGCACCGGGATCGGCATGGTGCACCAGCACTTCATGCTCGCCGACAACCTGACCGTCGCGGAAAACGTGTTCCTCGGCGCGGAGCCGCTGCACGGCATCGGCCGCGCGGCGCGGGTCCGGCTCGCGGAATTGTCGAAGCGGACCGGGCTGCACGCGAAGCCGGACGCGCTGCTGGAGGAACTCGGCGTCGCCGACCGCCAGCGCGTCGAGATCGTGAAAGTCCTTTACCGCGGCGCGAAAATCATCATCCTCGACGAGCCGACCGCCGTGCTCGTTCCGCAGGAAGTGGACGCGCTGTTCGCCACCGTCCGCGAGATGCAGGCCGACGGCTACACGTTCCTTTTCATCTCGCACAAGCTCGACGAGGTGCGCGCGATCGCCGACACGGTCACCGTGATCCGGCGCGGCACCACGGTCGGCACCGCGGATCCGAAGAAGATCACCAGCCGCGAACTGGCCGAGATGATGGTCGGTTCGGAGCTGCCGAGCCCGGAGACGCGCGAGTCGACGGTGACCGACCGCGAGGTCCTGCGGGTGCGCGAGCTGCGGCTGTCCGCCGAAGGCTCCGAGCGCAACGTGCTGGACCACATCTCCTTCACCGTGCACGCGGGCGAGGTGCTCGGCATCGCGGGCGTCGAGGGCAACGGCCAGACCGAACTGGTCGAGACGATCATGGGGATGCGCAAGGCGTCCGGCGGCCACATCGAGTTGACTCCGCCGGACGGCGAGACCCGCGACCTGGTCAAGATGGGCACGCTGGCCCGGCGCGAGGCGGGGATCGGCTACATCGCCGAGGACCGCACGCGGTACAGCCTGCTGCTCACGCAACCGTTGTGGGTCAACCGGATTCTCGGTTACCAGACGCGCGAACCGGTGTCCGGCGGGCAGTTGCTCAACATCGCGGGCGCGCGGGAGGACACCGAGCGGATCGTGCGCGAGTACGACGTCCGCACGCCCGGCATCGACGTTCCGGCCGCCGCGCTGTCCGGCGGGAACCAGCAGAAGCTGATCGTCGGCCGCGAGCTGTCCGGGAACCCGGTGCTGCTGATCGCTTCGCACCCGACGCGCGGTGTCGACGTCGGCGCGCAGGCGTTGATCTGGGAACAGATCCGTCAGGCGCGTGCCGACGGCCTCGCCGTGCTGCTGATTTCCGCGGACCTCGACGAGCTGATCGGGCTGTCCGACACCATTCGCGTGATGCTGCGCGGGCGGCTCGTCAGCGAGGCCAACCCCGCCACCGTCACTCCGCAGGAACTCGGCTCTGCCATGACCGGCGCCGAAGAAGGTGAAGACTCATGAGTTCGTGGCGCACGCGGCTTTTGCCGCCTCTGCTCGCGATCGCGTTCGCAGTGGTCCTGTCCGCGATCGCGCTCGTCATCTCCGGCGCCGACCCGTTGCAGGCGTACGGGACGATGATCGGCCAGCTGTTCAAGGGTTCCACCGCGGTCGACACGGTGAACCTCGCGACGGTGTATTACCTCTCCGGTCTCGCCGTGGCGATCGGGTTCCAGATGAACCTGTTCAACATCGGCGTCGAGGGCCAGTACCGGTTCGCCGCGGTGGTCGCCGCCATCATCGGCGGGGCGCTGCAGCTGCCGCCGGTCATCCACACCATCGTGATCCTGCTGGTGGCCATCGTTTCCGGTGCGCTGTACGCGACGATCCCGGCGGTGCTCAAGGTGACCCGCGGCGTCAGCGAGGTCATCTCGACGATCATGCTGAACGCGATCGTCGCCGGCATCATCGCGTTCCTGATCAACGCCGACCAGTTCGGCGTGCAGACCGGCAACAACATCGGGACCAGGGTGATCGCGCCGTCCGGCCGGATCCCGGGCATCCCGCTCGGGTCGGGCACGCTGTTCGGGTTCGTGTTCATCGCGATCGTGATCGGCGGCGCGTACTGGTTCATGTTGAACCGCACCAGGTTCGGCTTCGAACTGAAGGCGAGCGGCGAGTCCTCGACCGCCGCCGCGGCCGGTGGCGTGAGCGCGAAGAAGATGACGCTCATCGCGATGCTGCTGTCGGGTGCGGTGGCCGGTCTGGTCGCCATGCCGGAACTGCTCGGCCGCGACTACAGCTACGGCATCACCGCGACCCAGATGTACGGCTTCACCGGCATCGCGGTCGCGCTGCTCGGGCGTAACCACCCTGGCGGCATCGCGTTCGGCGCGCTGCTGTGGGCGTTCCTGGACACTTCCGCGGTGTCGCTGGAGCAGATTCACGTGTCCAAGGAAATCGCGACGATCATGCAGGGCGTCATCGTGCTCTCGGTCGTCGTGGCGTACGAGATCGTGCGCCGGGCCGACCTCGCCGCGGAACAGCGCAGGGTGGGCAGGGCGCTCGCCGGCAACGGCCGCAAGGGCGCCTCGGTCGCGGAAGGCGGTGCGGTGTGACCACCACGACGGAGTTCTCCCGGCCGGGCCCGGAGTCCGGGACGCCGATGCCGGTCAAGCGCAAGCGGCCGCGGATTCCCGGCTGGCTGCGCGGCGTGATCTGGGCCGTGGTCGCGATCGCGGTCATGTCCACCGCGTCGTACGCCACCGGCGTTTCGGCGCTGACGTCCAGCAACACCGCGTCGACCGCGTTGCGGCTGGCACTGCCGATCCTGCTGTGTGCGCTGGGCGGTCTCTGGGCCGAGCGCGTCGGCGTGATCAACATCGGCCTCGAAGGCATGATGATCCTCGGCACCTGGGGCGCGGCCTGGGGTGCGTATTACGGCGGCGCGTGGGTCGGCCTGCTGGCCGCGATCGCGTTCGGCGCGCTGGGCGGGCTGCTGCACGCGGTGGCGACGGTGACGTTCAACGTCAACCACATCGTCTCCGGCGTCGCGATCAACCTGCTCGGGCTCGGCGTCGCGAAGTATCTGGCGAATCTGATTTTCGAGCCGCTGTCGGGAAACCCGCGCCAGTCGCCGCCGGTGCCGAAGTTCGACACCTATTCGGCGGCCGGATTGTCGGACTGGCTTGGCTCGCTGGAAAACCAGCAGCGCGTCGGGCTCTCTGACGTCGCGGGCATTCTGCGCGGGCTGGTGACCGGTGTCGCGCCGCTGACCATGCTCGCGATCTTGCTGGTCCCGGTGAGCTACTGGATTCTCTGGCGCACGCGGTTCGGCCTGCGGCTGCGTTCGTGCGGCGAGAACCCGGTCGCGGCGGAGTCGCTCGGCGTGAACGTCTACCGCTACAAGTACGTCGGCGTGCTGATTTCCGGCGGGTTCGCGGGCATGGGCGGTGCTTCGCTGGTGCTGCTCAAGGGCGGCGCGGACTACCTGGAGAACCAGACCAACGGTCGCGGCTACATCGGTCTGGCCGCGATGATCTTCGGCAACTGGCGGCCCGGTGGTCTGCTCGGCGGTGCCGCGCTGTTCGGGTACTCGGACGGTCTGCAGCTCGCCGGTGGCGGCGACGCGGTGCTGGCGTTGCTGTACGGCGCGGTCATTCTGCTGGCGATCATCGTGATCGTGCAGCTGATCCGGAAGCGCTGGCTGGCGGCTGCGCTCGGCGTGGTCGGCGCTGGCATCCTGTACGCGATCTACTGGACCAACGACACTCTGCCGAGCGACTTGATCCCGTACACCGCGCACTTCGTGACGCTGATCGTGCTAGCCGTTGCGTCGCAACGACTTCGGCCGCCCAAGGCGGACGGTGCGCAGTACCGGCGAGGTGAGGGCGACTGATGTCCGAAGTGGACTGGGAAGCTTTGCGCGCAGCTGCGGTTTCGGCTGCTTCGCACGCTTACGCGCCTTATTCGGGACTGCACGTCGGTGTCGCGGCCATTGTGGACGATGGTCGGCAGGTGACCGGGTGCAATGTCGAAAACGCTTCTTACGGCTTGGGTTTGTGCGCTGAGTGCACAATGGCCGGACAATTGCGACTGTCCGGCGGTGGCCGGTTGGTCGCGGTGGCTTGCCGCAGTGGTGCTGGCGAATTGCTGATGCCGTGCGGCCGTTGCCGGCAGATTCTGTTCGAACTCGGCGGTTCCTCTTGTCTGGTCGACACTCCGCGCGGGGTGCTGCCGATGTCGGAGGTGCTGCCGGACGCGTTCGGGCCGGAGGATCTGCCGTGACGCCCGCCGGCGCACTTCCTCCCGCGGAGGCGGCATCAGACCCAGTCGCGGTAGACGTCATTCGAGCCAAGCGTGACGGCGGACGGCTGAGCGACGAACAGATCGACTGGGTCGTCGACGCGTACACGCACGGGGCCGTCGCGGAAGAGCAGATGGCCGCGCTGGCCATGGCGATTTTCTTGCGTGGCATGGACGAGGGCGAGATCGCGCGCTGGACCGGCGCGATGATCGACTCGGGCTCGCGGCTGTCGCTGGACGTCGCGCGCCCGACCGTGGACAAGCACTCGACCGGCGGCGTCGGCGACAAGATCACCTTGCCGCTGGCTCCGCTGGTCGCCGCGTGCGGTGCCGCGGTGCCGCAGCTGTCCGGACGCGGGCTCGGCCACACCGGCGGGACGCTGGACAAACTGGAGTCGATCCCCGGCTGGCGCGCGGCTTTGTCTTTGGACGAAATCGCGGCTCAGCTGAACTCAGTCGGCGCGGTGGTCTGTGCGGCGACTGAGGGGTTGGCTCCGGCGGACAAGAAGCTGTACGCGCTGCGGGATGTCACGTCGACCGTCGAGTCGGTGCCGTTGATCGCCAGCTCGATCATGAGCAAGAAGATCGCCGAGGGTGCTTCGGGGCTGGTGCTGGATGTGAAGGCTGGCTCCGGGGCGTTCATGAAGACGGTGCCCGAGGCGCAGCTGCTGGCGCGGACGCTCGTGGACATCGGCACGGCGCACGGCGTCGCTTGCACGGCGTTGATCACCGACGTGAGCACGCCGCTCGGACGGGCGGTCGGGAACGCGGTCGAGGTCGCCGAGGCGGTTGAGGTTCTGCGCGGCGGTGGCCCGGCTGACGTCGTCGAGCTGACGGTGGCGCTGGCGCGGGAAATGCTTGCGCTGGCGGGCATTTCCGTCGATCCGGCCGAGGTGCTGGCCTCTGGCGAGGCTTACGAGGTGTGGGCCCGGATGATCACCGCGCAGGGCGGGGATCCTTCGGCTGCCTTGCCACGCCCGGAGCATGTGCACGTGGTCGAGGCACCCGCTTCGGGAGTGCTGACTTCGCTGGACGCCTACGCGGTCGGTGTCGCCGCGTGGCGGCTCGGGGCTGGTCGGGCGCGCAAGGAGGATCCGGTGCAGGCGGCGGCGGGGATTTTGTGCCACGCGAAGCCGGGGGACGCCGTGGTGGCGGGGGAGCCGTTGCTGGAACTGCACACGGACACTCCGGAGGCAATCCCGGCGGCTCTTGCTGCGCTGGAGGGCGGGTTCGCGGTGGGTGCGGAAGCGCCTGCTTCGCGGGAGATCGTGCTGGACACCGTTCGGCCCTGATCCTCTTCGCAAACGACGAAGCCCCCATCCAGATCCTGGACGGGGGCTTCGGTCATTCAAGCTTCAGTCAGTCGACTCGTCCGAGTCGCCACCGGCCTTGGCCTTCGCGTCAGCGGCCTTCGGAGAGCGGCCGTTGCGCGAGCTGGCGCGGCGCGGCTGCCGCGGGGCGGGCGGCGGCGGGGCGATCTGCTGCACGGCCGGTCCGCCGCCGAGCATCAGTTCCGCGAACGTCGCCATCGCTTCGTCCAGCTGGCCGCCGATGCGGCGGACGGATTCGTCGTTGCTGCGGCGCACCAGCGAGTCGACCGAGTCGGTGTCCGGCTGCTTCGACAGCGTGTTCTCGACCTTCGACAGGCCGCTGCGCACCGAGCCGTCCAGGTCGCCGATGCGGCCGGTGACGTCGTCCTCGACCTTGTCGATGCGGCCGGACAGGTCGTCGAGACGCTGGGTGATCGTCTCGAGCTTCGTGCCCACCGAGTCGAGCCGGGCGGCCGGGTCGATCATCTCGCCGGTGTCGGAGACCGCGCTCTTCAGCGCGTCGGTCGCGGTGGCGATGCGTTCCTTCGTCGCGCGGTCCAGTTCGTCCACGCGCGAGCGCAGTTCCTGGTCCGTGGTCTCGATCCGCTCGCGCAGCGACGCCTCGGCCATCTCGATCCGGTCGCGGATCGGGCCCTGGGTGGCCTGCGGCAGCGACTCCAGCTTCGTGTCCTGCTTGTCCAGGTGCCCGCCCAGCTCGTCGAGCCTGCGGTGGATGTTCTGCAGCTTGTCCTCGAGCCCGTCCATCCGGCCCGCGACGCCCTCGAACCGCGCCGCCACGCCGTCGAGGCGTCCGTCGAGCTGAGCGAACGGCTTCGCCAGCTTGTCGACGATGCTTTCCACCGCGTGCGTGAGCGCGGCGATCGCGTTGTCCTGGGACTCCAGCCGCGTCATCGCCTCGTCGAGGCGCTCCGCCAGCACCCCGACCTCGGTCCGGTCCGGCATTTCCGACAGCCGCTTGCGCACCGCGCCGAGGGAGTCCACCGGGGCGAGCCGGGCGTAGATGTCGTCGAGCGCGTCGAAGATCTGCTGCTGCTCGCTCTCACGAACCTCGGCCGCGCGCACCAGCATGTTGCGCATCCGGTCGAACGACGGAGCGGCAATGTGGTTGTCAGTGGTCACTGCGGTGTCCTTCGTCGGCGGGGAAAATGGAAGGGACTGACCCGAGCTTATCGATGAAGAAAATTGCTGTGCGTATGGCCCCCGGGGAACGCGGATAACGGCCGTGCCACCCGGATGGCCGATTCCTTGCGCAGAGTGCTGAGCAGAGGGTTGTTCCGGTGCTCTCGGTTACGGCCAGGTAGGGGAATGACAGCGAGGCTACCGTTGGAGCATGTCGGACGTAACCCCGTTGAGCGCGGAGATCCTGCGCCGTGCCCCCAAGGTCCTGCTCCACGATCACCTCGACGGCGGCTTGCGCCCGGGGACGGTCGCCGAACTCGCCGAGGATCTCGGCTACCGGGAACTTCCCGCGACGGATCCCGAGGAACTGGGGCGCTGGTTCCGGGCCGCGGCGGACTCCGGTTCGCTGGTGTCGTATCTCGAAACGTTCGCCCATACGTGTGGTGTCATGCAGACCGAGGAAGCGCTGGTCAGGGTTGCCGCCGAAGCGGTGGAAGACCTGGCCGCGGACGGGGTTGTCTACGCCGAGCTGCGGTACGCGCCGGAGCTGTTCGTGGAGCGCGGACTGTCGCTCGATGCAGTGGTTGAGGCCGTCCAGGAAGGCTTCGCCGAAGGGACGCGGAGGGTAGCCGCGGGCGGCGGCCGGATCCGGGTGCGGACCCTGTTGTGCGGGATGCGCCAGCACGCCCGCGCGCTCGAGATCGCCGAACTCGCGGTGCGCTACCGCGACGCCGGCGTGGCCGGATTCGACATCGCCGGACCGGAGGACGGATTCCCGCCCACCCGCAATCTGGACGCATTCGACTATTTGCGCCGGAACAATGCGCACTTCACTATTCATGCCGGCGAAGCGTTCGGACTTCCGTCGATCGGCGAGGCAATCCAGTACTGCGGTGCGGAACGGCTCGGGCACGGCGTTCGGATCGCCGAGGACATCACCACCGACGCCGACGGAAATGTCCATCTTGGACGGTTGGCCGCCTACGTCCGCGACCGGCGGATCCCGCTGGAAATCTGCCCCTCGTCGAATGTCCAGACCGGAACTGTGCCGTCGCTGGCCGAACATCCCATCGGACTGCTCGCCCGGCTGCGCTTCCGCGTCACCGTCAACACCGACAACCGGCTGATGAGCGGATGCACGATGACCAGTGAATTCGCCGCGCTGGCCGAGACGTTCGGCTTCGGCCTCGACGACTTCCGCTGGTTCACCATCAACGCCATGAAATCCGCGTTCCTCGATTTCGACGAGCGGCTCGAGCTGATCGAGAACGTCGTCAAACCCGGGTACGCGGCGCTCGGCTGAATCCCGGCTCTCCGAACGCGGCCGCCTCCGAAAGGCGGTTGCGTTCGTTAGCTATGCCAACTATCGTTCACTATGTAAGACACATTTCTCAAATAGTGAGACGGTGGACGGAATGGCGCAGGTCGAGACCGGGGAGCAGGTGCGGCAAAAAGGCAGCTCGCGACGGTGGTTGATCCTCGCGCTCGGCCTCGCCGCGCAGACCGCCAGCTGCTCCTTCCTTTACGGGCTGCCGTTTCTCGTGCCAGCCATGCGCGAAGCGGATCATCTGACGCTGGCCCAAGCGGGCACGGTCGTCGCGGCGCCGAGCATCGGCCTGTTGCTGACGCTGATCGCCTGGGGCGCGGCTGCGGACCGTTACGGCGAGCGCCTCATCATGGCGCTCGGCCTGGGTGTTTCGGGACTACTCCTCGTGTATGCCGCCCTGTGGCACCACCCGGTCGGCCTTCTCTTTGGAGTGTTCCTGGTCGCCGGTGCGTGCACGGCCTCGGTGAACGCGGCGAGCGGCCGGGTCGTGATGGGCTGGTTCGCCAAATCCGAACGCGGCGTGGCGATGGGGATCCGGCAGACGGCGCAACCGCTGGGCGTCGGCGTGGCCGCGCTCGGGCTGCCGCCGCTGGCCGCGCAGTGGGGATTCCAGGCGGCGATGCTGCTGCCGGCCGCGTTGGCGATCTTCGTGGCGCTGTTGGTCGCGGCGTTCGTCGTGGACCCGCCGCGGCCGCCGCGCGCGGCGAAGGGTGAACGGCCGCCGTCGCCGTACCGCAAACCGTGGCTGTGGCGAGTGCACGGCGCGAGCGCGCTGTTGGTGGTTCCGCAGTTCGCGGTGTCCGTCTTCGCGCCGGTGTATCTGGTGTCGCAGCATCAATGGACCGCCGCGCAGGCCGGGGTGTTCGTCGCGGTGGCTCAGGTGCTCGGCGCACTCGGGCGGCTGGCGTCGGGGTATTGGTCGGACCGGGTCGGGAGCCGGTTGCGGCCGATGCGGCAGCTCGCTGTGGCCAGTGTCGTCGTGATGCTGCTGGTCGCGGTCGGAGACGCGACCGGGCTGTGGTTGGTTCTGGCGGCACTGGTTCTGGCGGCGGTGATCACGGTGGCGGACAACGGTCTTGGCTTCACCGCGTCGGCCGAGCTGGCCGGTGTCGCGTGGTCGGGGCGGGCGATGGGGACGCAGAACACCGCACAGAACATCGCCGCGTCGCTGACGCCGCCGTTGCTGGGCTTGGTGATCGGGGATAGCCGATACGCGCTGGCGTATTGTGTGGCGGCGGTTTTTCCGCTGCTGGCAATAGGTTTGGTGCCGGTGCGGGCGGAGTCTGAAAAGGACTAAGTGTCGTCGCCAGGTCTCGGGTGATCAGCTGCGACATCGCGGAGACCAGCGGGGCGAGATCCGCGGCTACGTCACCCTCCCGAAGCGACCGTTGGCGCCGTCGAGAAGGCGACGAGCTGGGTGTATCCGGCGGTCGAGATGGTCGGCAAGCTGCTGCCGGGAATGCTGGAGCGCGGCAGCGGCGGCTTCCTGTTCGCCGGGCGGCCGGAAAATACAGCGACGCCGGCGGCCGCATCCTGGATCCGGATGCGATCGCCGGCGTCGCCTGGAAGGTGTTCTCCGCCGGTTACCCGGCCGAGAGCCGTGTTCGACGCTCTCTGAGAGGTTCAGACCACCGTGAGGCGGTTCTCGAAGTCCTCGACCAGCTTGCGCCAGGCGCTCTGCTCGGTGTCGAACGGAGCGCTCGGCTCGAGCCGGCTCGGGTCCGGCCGCAGCACGAACGACACCAGCCAGCCGAGGCTTTCGTTGGCCGCCAGCGCGGTTTCGACAGTGTCGTCGCCTGCCCATTCGGCCGCGTCGGTGATCAGCTCGACCGCCAGTTCCAGCTGGGTCGGGTCGATCGACTCCGGGCCCTCGGCGATGTCCTCGTCGAGGCCGGGGAAGACGTAGGTGTTGTCGGTGTCGACCTCGACCTCCAGCTCGTCGGCCGCCGCCTTCTCCCGCACCTCGTCCCACGTGGACACGGCGGCGATGTCGGTGTCGGCGAGTTCGTCGCCCGCCTTGATCGCCTTGAGCAGCGCCTTCGGCGAGCTGAACACGTCGATCTCGCCGTCGTTGCCGAGGAACACCGGCTTGTCGTCGAGGTAGCAGCGCAGCGTGTAGTACTCCGCGCCGGAGGTGACGATCTTGATCGGGTCGATGCCGACCTCGCCCCAGAAACCGACCGGCTCGTCCTCGGCGTCCTCGTCCTCGGCGTCGACCGCTTCGAGGTCTTCGGGACCGCCGTCCTCTTCGCCGGCCTCCGCCTCAGCGGACTCCTCGTGGAAGGCGGCCAGCTCTTCGGCGGTCTGCTCCAGCACCGCGGCGTCGACGTCCGGCACGGTCACCAGGTTGTCGATCGCGTCGAGCACGGTGTCCCACTTCTCGGAGACGGCCTTCGACAGGTCGTTCCAGAGCGCTTCGCCCTCGCGCCCGGTGAACGGCAGCCGGCCCTGCTCCAGCAGCGAGAAGCCCTCGTAGGCGTCGAGCACCTCGTGCACCTCGTCCAGCTCGCACACGTCGGCGAGCGAACGCACGATGCCGACGATCTCGGCGAGCTCGCCGATCGTCCACGAGTCCGGCTCCTCGGCGACCAGTTCGGGCACGCCGACGAGGTCGTAGGAGTGGTCGTCGTCGGGGATCAGCTCGGGCACGTTCAGCGCGGGCACCGCGTCCCACGCCGGGTGGTCGAGCAGGTCGTGCTGCTCGGCCGTGCGCACGAAAGCGGCCAGGTGCGCGGCGTCCGGGAAGGCGTACAGGTCGTCCTCGTCGCCGAGGAACGCTTCCCACTCCTCGCCGTCCTCCCGCCATCGCGGGGCCCAGAGGGTGACCACGTCGCCCTGCGGCAGCCCGAGCTCGATCGGGATGATGTCCTGTGCCATTGCCGAATCCTCCGCGAGTACCGCCCGTGTGCGCGCCCGCCTGTCCGTTCCCCTCCGGCAGCGCGCGGTACCGGAAGCCTACGGGTTAGGGCAAGCACCCGCGATCTCCCCTGCACCCGCGGGCCGCGGCGGGATGGCACGATAGGTGCCGCGATGACTCTCACCGACCTCCTGCCAGCGGATCCCGACGCAGATGCCCTGTTCGAAGCCTTCACGACGTGGACGGCCGAACGGGGGATCGAGCTGTACCCCGCGCAGGAGGAGGCGGTGATCGAGGTCGTCTCCGGGGCCAACGTCATCCTGTCGACGCCGACCGGCTCCGGCAAAAGCCTCGTGGCGGTCGGCGCGCACTTCACCGCGCTCGCACACGGCAAACGCAGTTTTTACACCGCGCCGATCAAGGCGCTGGTCTCGGAGAAGTTCTTCCAGCTCATCGAGATCTTCGGGGCCGACCAGGTCGGCATGATGACCGGCGATTCCAGTGTCAACGCGGACGCCCCGATCATCTGCTGCACCGCGGAAATCCTGGCGAACATCGCGTTGCGCGACGGTGCCGACGCCCCGGTCGGCCAGGTCGTCGCCGACGAGTTCCACTTCTATTCGGAACCGGACCGCGGCTGGGCGTGGCAGGTCCCGCTGATCGAGCTGCCGAACGCGCAGTTCGTGCTCATGTCGGCCACGCTCGGCGACGTCTCGTTCTTCGAAAAGGACCTGACCCGGCGGACCGGGCGGCCGACCGCGGTGGTCACGTCCGCGGAGCGGCCGGTGCCGCTCACCTTCCGGTACGCGCTCACGCCGCTGCACGAGACGATGTCCGAGCTGCTCCACGGCGGCCAGGCCCCGGTGTATGTCGTGCATTTCTCGCAGGCCGCGGCCATCGAGCGGGCGCAGACGCTGATGAGCATCAACGTCACGACCAAGGCGGAGAAGGAAGCGATCGCCGACCTGCTCGGCGACTTCCGGTTCTCCGCCGGCTTCGGCAAGACGCTCTCGCGGCTCGTGCGGCACGGCATCGGCGTGCACCACGCGGGCATGCTGCCGAAGTACCGGCGGCTGGTCGAAACGCTCGCGCAGTCCGGGCTGCTGAAGGTGATCTGCGGGACGGACACGCTCGGCGTCGGCATCAACGTGCCGATCCGGACGGTGGTGTTCTCGGCGCTGACGAAGTACGACGGGGTGCGGCAGCGGCATTTGAAGGCGCGCGAGTTCCACCAGATCGCCGGGCGCGCGGGCCGGGCCGGGTACGACACCGACGGTTACGTGGTCGTGCAGGCCCCGGATCACGTGGTGGAGAACGCGAAGGCGCTGGAGAAGGCGGGCGACGACCCGAAGAAGAAAAAGAAGATCGTCCGGAAGAAAGCGCCGGAGGGCTTCGTCAACTGGACCGAGAGCACGTTCGACCGGCTGATCGCGGCCGATCCGGAACCGCTCACGTCCAGTTTCCAGGTCAGCCACTCGATGCTGCTGAACGTGATTTCGCGCCCCGGCAACGCTTTCGACGCGATGCGGCACCTGCTGGAGGACAACCATTCGGACCGCCCGACGCAGCGGAAGCTGATCCTGCGGGCGATCGAGATCTACCGTTCGCTGCTGGCCGCTGGTGTCGTGGAACGGCTGCCCGAGCCGGACGCCGAGGGGCGCATCGTCCGCCTGACGGTGGACCTGCAGTTCGATTTCGCGTTGAACCAGCCGCTTTCGCCGTTCGCGCTGGCGGCGATCGAACTGCTGGACATGGAGTCGCCGTCGTACGCGCTGGACGTGGTGTCCATTGTGGAATCCACTGTGGACAACCCGCGGCCGGTGCTGTCGCAGCAGCAGTTCAAGGCCCGCGGCGAGGCCGTGCAGGCGATGAAGGCCGACGGCATCGAGTACGACGAGCGGATGGACCTTCTCGAATCCGTCACGTATCCGAAGCCGCTGGAGGAGCTGCTTAACGCGGCTTATCAGTCGTATCGCGCCGGACATCCGTGGGTGGCGGATTACGAGCTGTCGCCGAAGTCGGTGGTGCGCGATATGTACGAGCGCGCGATGAACTTCGTGGAATACGTGGGCTTTTATCAGCTCGCGCGGTCCGAGGGTTTGGTGCTGCGCTACCTCGCCGACACCTACGACGCGCTGCGGCACACCGTGCCGGACGAGGCGAAGACCGAATCGTTGCAGGACCTCATCGAATGGCTCGGCGAATTGGTGCGCCAGGTCGACTCGAGCCTGCTGGACGAATGGGAAGCGCTGCGGCATCCGGACGAGGAGGGGCCGGTGTCGCACCGCCCGCCCGCCGAGCCGCCCGCGGTCACACGCAACGAGCGGGCCTTCCGGGTGCTGGTGCGCAACGAGTTGTTCCGCCGGGTGGAGCTGGCTTCGCGCCGGGCTTACGACACTTTGGGCTCGCTGGACTCCGGCTCCGGCTGGGACTCCGACGCGTGGGAAGACGCGATCGAGGACTACTTCGACGAGCACGATTCGCTGGGGATCGGCCCGGACGCGCGCGGCCCGGCGTTGCTGCTGATCGAGCAGGAGCCGGATTTGTGGCGGGTGCGGCAGATCTTCGACGATCCGGCCGGCGACCATGACTGGGGAATCAGCGCGGAGGTGGATCTGCGCGCGTCGGACGAGGTGGGCAGTGCCGTGGTCCGGGTCGTGGACGTCAATCAGCTCTGAGGACCGCTCGGCCGGGATGCGGGTAGGCGGTCCGTGAGGGGAACCCTGAGGGAAACAGATTCCCTCAGGGTTCCCCTCACGGCCTGGGCTGGTCCAGGATCGGTGGCTGCCAGCGCGTGTAGCGCAGCATCGACCGGGCCATCACCGACGTCGGCATGGCCCGGAACAGGAGATTCCGCACCGCGATCCCGGCCGGGTTCGTCAGCTGCTGGCCCATCCTGGCGGTTTGCCGGGCGGCTCGCGCGATCGCTTGGCTGCGTGGGCGGCGCTCAGCGTCGTACCGGGCGAGCGCGGTGTCGATGTCGGTTGAGGACAGCGCATGCGCCAGCGTCACGGCGTCTTCCAGCGCCTGGCAGGCGCCCTGGCCGAGATTCGGTCGCATCGCGTGCGCGGCATCGCCGAGGAAAGCCACCCGACCGGACACATAGGACGACAGCGGCGTTACCAGCTCGTGCACTTCGTGGTGCAGAACGGCTTCCGGCGCGGTCACGTCGAGCAGTGCGGCGATTGGTTCGTGCCACGAGCCGAAGCGGCGGCGCATTTCGGCTATCGGATCGGAATAGCGGGTGCCTGGCGGAACGGTCAACACGGCGTGCCATTCGGCTCGGCCGTCCGCCAGCGCGATGTACCCGAACTCGACCCCGCGGCCCCAGGTGAGGTTGAAGTCCGAAGAGGACAGTTCAAACGGCTCGGCGGTGATGGCGCGAATGACGGTCGATCCACTGTAGACAGAACCTGGGTGCGCGGGAAAGAAGTGCTTGCGCAACCGGCTGTTGACACCATCGGCGGCGACGATCACGTCAGCCTCGTGGCGCCCGGACGCGGTGAGCACGGTGCTGCCCTCGACGGCGGTGACTTCATCCCGGACCACCGGCGAGGGCAACAGCGCGCGCAACAACCGATGCAGTTCGTATCGCGCGATGCCTACGATCGGAGTTCCGGCGACGCGTTCGAGTTCGGCTCCGTCCATGCGGGCCAGCCAGGTGCCGCGCGGGCTGCGCGTGCTTACCGTGCGCTGGAAGCAGCCGGCGGCGCGAAGTGCGTCGCCGGCTCCCAAGGCGTCCAGGGCTCGAACACCGTTGGCGGCAAGGGAAATGCCGGAACCGGCGTCGTCCAGTTCGCCGGGCAGGCGCTCGAAGACCGTGACCTTCCAGCCGGCTCGCGACAATCCGATCGCCGCGGCCAGGCCGCCGATTCCGCCTCCGACGACGATTGCTCTTCCGCCTGTCGACACCAGGCCAGGATAGGGCGATTCAGGCGCTCATGAGCATGGAACGCGCATCCAGCCCGTCGAACCACAGGCCGATCGCCAGCCCGGCGGCGGCTTCCAGCAGAGCGGCTCGGTCCAGACCACCGGCGGGCAGGGGAGTGCAGCCCCGGTCTTTGACCAGCTCCGTTGCCACAGCGACCGCGTCCGGGGCGCCGCACAGCGGGACGCCGAGCGGACGGCCTTCGAACAGCGGCGGAGTCATCCGCCAGACGTCCACGTGGGCGAGGTTGAACGCCTTCACCACCGAAGCGCCCGGCGCGTATTCGGCGATCCGGGCGGCCACCGGTTCGCCGGTCGCGCCGGGGGTGTTGGTGCAGTCGATGAGGATCTTGCCGGTGAGATCCAGCGGGGTGAGCAGGGCTTCGAGGGCGGTGCTGGGGACGGCCAGCAGGATGACGTCCGCACGGGCGGCGGCGTCGGCCCAGTCCAGAACCTCGGCACCGAGTTCAGCTGCCAAGGCGGCCACACCAGCGGGGGAGCGGCCGGACACGGTCAGGTCGTGCCGGGTCCATTGGCCGCCGAGGGCGGAAGCCATTCCGCCGGTGCCGAAGAGGGCGATGCGCATGGGAAGGTCTCCTGTCGTCGCGTGGTTGTACGGAAGCGACGTTAGGGACCGGAGCAGGAACCGAAAGGTAACCATGGAGTTCATCGCCGACTGCCGCACCCGGCTCGCGTTCGACCTCGTGGCGAACACCTGGCATCCAGTCGTGTTGTGGGCGTTGAAGAACGGCCCGCTGCGGCACGGCGAGCTGCGCACGCGCATCGGCGGGATCAGCGCGAAGGTGCTCACCGAGGCGGTGCGCAAGCTGGAGCGGGACGGGCTTGTCGAGCGCTCGGAGGGGGCGTATCAGCTCACCGGACTGGGGGTGAGCTTTCTCGGGCCGATCGAGGGATTCGGGCGCTGGGCGGCGGAGTACGGGGATCGGGTGGTGGAGGCGCAGGCGCGGGTGTCGTGAGCGGCGATCCCGGATTGCCGCTCACGAGGGGTCCGGCAACGGCCTGGCCCGCGCCAGCTCCAGCAGCGGTACGGCCGCCGCGGCGTCGGTGACCAGCGTCGACACCAGACCGGACCGCAGCACTGCGTCGACCGCCTCGGCTTTCGGGCGGCTGTAACCGATCGCGATCACCTCGGGGACCGCCATCAGCTCCTCGTGGCTGATCGCCAGCACGTGGTGCGCCAGCCCGGTGCCGAGCGAGTTGCCGTCCGCGTCGAACAGCCGCGCGGCGACCTCGGCGGTCGCGCCCCTGGCGGCGATGGCGGCGCGTTCGGCCTCGTCCAGCGCGTCGTACACAGTGGACTCCCCGGCCTCCCACGAACCGATGCTGACCACGGCCTTGGTGAGTTTTCCGAACTGCGCGAACGTTTCCGCGATGCCCGGCTGGTGCCGCAGGATCTCCGTCGTCCGCCGGTCGGGCAGGACGAGCGGGCCGAAAATCGGGTAGGAGTCGCCGCCGGACACCGACGTCACGCGGCTGACCGTCTCCACCGAGCGGCCGCGCATGTCCATCCCGGCCTGCACCCCGCACAGCTGCACGATCGGGCAGCGCGGCAGGGTCCGGATCGCCTCGGTCATCGCGTTGACCGACCGCGCCCAGGACAGCCCGATGACGTCGTCCGGCGTCGCGATCTCCTCCAGCAGCCGGGCGGCCAGCGCGCCGACCTGCTTGCGGACGATCTCGCGCGGCTCGGTCTCGGATGCTCGTTCGAGCACGAGCACGCGGTCCAGCCGGTAGGCGCGGCGGAGGTCGTCGGACAGTTCGACGTCGATCGGCGCGGGCAGGTCGAACTCGATCCGCACCAGCCCGGACTCGAGTGCCGTGTCCAGCATCCGCGCGACCTTGAACCGGCTCATGCCGAACTCGTCGGCGATCTCCAGCTTCGAGGCGCCCTGCACGTAGAACCGCCTGGCCATGGTCGCCAGCAGCAGCGTCTCGGTCAGCGGCGGTGGCCCCTTTTTCCTGCTCACATGAGCAGGATAGCGCAAAAATGAGCTTTGCCGGTTGACGGATCCGCAGGTTGCGGCCTGTAATGCCTACGCATGTTACCTGTGGCATAAGTGAAAATCGCTCAAATGAGCATCTTGGAAGGTGATGACGCATGCGCGCCGCGATCGTGGACCGGCCCGGGCAGATCCGGGTCGGCGAGGTTCCCGATCCGAAGCCCGGGGAGCGTCAGGTCGTCGTGAAGGTGGGTGCCTGCGGGATCTGCGGCACGGACCTGCACATCGCCGACGGGCATTTCCCGCCGACCCCGTATCCCATCGTCCCCGGGCACGAGTTCTCCGGGGAAATCGTCGAACTCGGCGCGGACGTGCCCGCCGAGTGGAAGGTCGGCGACCGGGTCGCGGTCGACCCGTCGATCTACTGCGGATACTGCACCCCGTGCCGCTCCGGGCACGGCAACCTCTGCGCGAACTGGGCCGCCACCGGCGACACGGTCAACGGCGCCTTCGCCGAGTACGTCGCGGTGCCCGCCGATACTTGCTACCAGATGCCCGACTCGATGACCTGGGAACAGGGCGCGCTGGTCGAACCCGTTTCCTGCGCGGTGCACGGCGTGCGCCGGATCGGCGTGGAGGCGGGCGAACGCTTCCTCGTGGTCGGGGCGGGCACGATGGGCCTGATCATGCAGCAGCTCCTGCTCCGCGCTGGCGCGCAGGTGACGATGGTCGACCGCAACGCCGCACGGCTGCCCCGGGCGACCGATCTCGGCGCGGCCGCGGTGGCTTCCGATGTGTCCGAATTGGACGATGAACGCTTCGACGCCGCAGTGGACTGTACTGGCGCGGCCCCTGCCATCGAGGCCGCTTTCAACGCGCTTCACCGCGGCGGCCGGTTGCTCGTGTTCGGCGTCGCGCCGGCTGAAGCACGTGTCGCGCTTTCGCCGTTCCGCATCTACAACGACGAAATCACCATCGTCGGTTCGATGGCTGTGCTGAACAGCTACGGCAACGCGCTCGACCTCGTCGCGAACGGCTACATCGACACCGAAGCGCTGATCACCGACACCCTTCCGCTCGAGCAGTACCCCGAGGCGCTGGCGAAGATGCGCAGCGGGTCCGGCCTCAAGATCCAGGTGCTGCCCGGAGGTGGTGGCGGTGCGTAAACTCCTGTGCCTCCTTGCCGCGACAGCGTTGTTAGTGACGGGATGCGCCGGAGCCGGGGCGCTCGGCACCGGCGGGCGGACACTGGTCGTCGCGATCGTGTCCAATCCGCAGATGAAGGACGCCATCTCGCTCAAGGGCGAGTTCGAGCAGGCCAACCCCGGGATCAAGCTGAAGTTCGTCTCCCTGCCGGAAAACGAGGCCAGGGCGAAGATCACCGCGTCCACCGCCACCCAGGGCGGCGAGTTCGACGTGGTGATGATCAGCAATTACGAGGCTCCGCAATGGGCGGCCAACGGCTGGCTGGAGAACCTCGAACCGCACATGAAGGCGACGCCGGGCTACGACGAGGCCGACTTCATCCCGAGCATCCGCCAGTCGTTGTCGTATGAGAACCAGATGTACGCGGTGCCGTTCTACGGCGAATCGTCCTTTGTGGTCTATCGCAAGGACCTGTTCCAGAAGGCCGGGCTGAACATGCCGGCGCGCCCGACGTGGCAGCAGATCGCCGATTTCGCCGCGAAACTCGACGACAAGCAGGCTGGCATCGCCGGGATTTGCCTGCGCGGCAAGCCGGGCTGGGGCGAGAGTCTCGCGCCGTTCACCACGATGGCGAACACCTTCGGCGGGCAATGGTTCGACAAGGACTGGAACGCGAAGCTGACCAGCCCGGAGTTCGCCCAGGCGGCGAACTTCTACGTGAACCTGCTGCGCGACCACGGCGAGGTCGGCGCCTCCAGTGCCGGGTTCACCGAATGCGGCACGAAATACGCGCAGGGCAACGCCGCGATGTGGTACGACGCCACGTCGATGACCGGCACCACGGAAGACCCGAAGAGCAGCCACGTCGGCGGCAAGAACGGTTACGTCGCCGCGCCGGTGGAGAAGACGCAGGCGAGCGGCTGGCTCTACACCTGGGCGCTGGGCATTCCGAAGGTCGGCAAGAACAAGGACGACGCCTGGAAGTTCATGGCGTGGATGACGAACAAGGAATACGCGAAGAAGATCGGCCAGACCTACGGGTGGAACCGGGTCCCGCCGGGCACGCGCAAGTCGACCTATGAGATCCCGCAGTACAAGGAAGCCGCGAAAGCCTACGCACAGCCGACCTTGGACGGCATCGCGGCGGCCAACCAGCAGAAGACGATGGTGAACCCGGTGCCGTACCCGGGCATCCAGTTCGTCGGGATCCCGGAGTTCCAGGACCTCGGCACCCGGGTGAGCCAGCAGCTGTCCGCCGCGATCGCCGGTCAGACCTCCGTCGCCGACGCGCTCGCGCAATCGCAGAAATACGCGGAATCCGTCGGAAAGTCCTATCAGGAGGTGCAGCGATGAGCACCCTCTCCGTCCCCGCCGGAACCGCGCCGGCGACCGCGCGTCCCGCTGCGAAGAAAGTGACCGGCTCGACCGGGAAGCGGCGGCTCCCGCTGTTGCCCGCGCTGATCTTCGTGATCGCGGTGACACAGATTCCCTTCCTGCTCACCGTGTTCTACTCGTTCCAGTCGTGGAACCTGGTGCGCCCGGGATCGCGGCATTTCGTCGGCTTCCGCAACTACGTGGACGTCTTCACCGACGCGACGTTCCTCGGCGCACTGCTGAACACGGTGGTCCTGACCGTGGTCTGCGTGTTCCTTTCGCTGCTGCTCGGACTCGGGCTCGCGGTGCTGCTCGACCGGAAGTTCTTCGGTCGCGGATTCGTCCGCACGCTGCTGATCACGCCGTTCCTGATCCTCCCGGCGGCCGGTGCGCTGCTGTGGAAGACGACGGTGTTCGACCCGAGTTTCGGGTTGCTGCACTTCGTGTTCGGCACGGACACCGACTGGCTTTCGCAATTCCCGATGGCCGCGGTGATGGCGCAGATCATCTGGCAGTGGACGCCGTTCATGACGCTGCTGATCCTCGCCGGGCTGCAAAGCCAGTCGAAGGAGGTTCTGGAGGCGGCGTCGGTGGACGGCGCGAGCCGCTGGCGCACCTTCGTGTCGATCACGCTGCCGCACCTGTCGCGCTTCCTGCAATTGGCCACGCTGCTCGGCGCGATCTACATCGTGAACAGCTTCGACGCGATTTTCCTGATGACGCAGGGCGGTCCGGGCACGGCCAGCACGAACCTGCCGTTCTACATCTACCAGCGCGCGTTCGAGGGCTTCGACATCGGCCAGTCGTCCGCGATGGGCGTCGTCGTGGTCATCCTGACGATGATCGTCGCGACGTTCGCGCTGCGGTTGATGTTCCGCGCGTTCTCCGTGGACGGAGGAGTCAAGTGAGCACCGCAACCGCCACCGCCTCGCCCGCCGCGACCGACACCGCGCCGCCTCCTCGGCGCAAGACCAAACGCCGCTACGGTCCGGGTGCGCTGACCGTCGCGACCTGGATCATCGCGATCCTCTTCGTTTTCCCGTTGCTGTGGATGATTCTCACCGCGTTCAAACAGGAGAACGACGCCTACACCGATCCGCCGAAGCTGTTCTTCACACCGACGTTCGACCAGATCTCCGGGGTGCTCAACAGCGGTTTCCTGCCGTACCTGGGAAATTCGGCGTTCGTCACGGTGATTTCGACGCTGCTCGTGCTGTTGCTGGGAATCCCGGCCGCGTACGCGCTGTCGCTGGCCCCGGTGAAGGGCACGAAGAACGCGCTGGGCTTCTTCCTGTCGACCAAGATGCTGCCGATCGTGGCCGCGATCATCCCGCTGTACGTGATCTCGCAGAACACCAACCTGCTGGACACCGTGTGGGCGCTGATCATCCTGTACACCGCGATGAACCTGCCGCTGGCGATCTGGATGATGCGGTCGTTCTTCCTGGAAGTCCCCGGCGAGATGATCGAGGCGGCGCGGATCGACGGGGCGAACCTCCCGACGCTGCTGCGCAAGATCATCATGCCGGTGGTCGCGCCCGGCATCGCGGCGACCGCGCTGATCTGCGTGATCTTCTCCTGGACGGAGTTCTTCTACGCGGTCAACCTCACCGCCGCCCGGGCCGGCACGGTGCCGGTCTTCCTGGTCGGCTTCATCACCAGCGAGGGCCTCTACTGGGCTCAGCTGTCCGCCGCCGCGCTGCTGGCCTCGCTGCCGGTGATGATCGTGGGCTGGATCGCGCAGAACCACCTGGTGCGCGGGCTGTCCATGGGCGCTGTGAAGTAAGGGAGAACGCAGATGTCCGCTGAAGTGATCTACGACCAGGCGTCGCGCGTCTATCCCGGCAACCCGGGCGTCCGCGCGGTCGACCAGTTGAGCCTCGAAGTGCCGGACGGCGAATTTCTCGTGCTGGTCGGCCCGTCCGGCTCGGGCAAGTCGACCGCGCTGCGGATGCTCGCCGGGCTGGAGGACGTCAACGAGGGCGCGATCCGGATCGGCGACCGCGACGTGACGGACTTGCCGCCGAAGGACCGCGACATCGCGATGGTGTTCCAGTCCTATGCGCTGTATCCGCACATGACGGTCGCCGACAACATGGGTTTCGCGTTGAAATTGCGCGGTTTCTCGGCGGCTGACATCAAGAAGCGGGTCGACGAAGCCGCCAAGATGCTCGACCTGTCCCGGTTCCTCGACCGCAAGCCGAAGGCGTTGTCCGGCGGGCAGCGGCAGCGGGTCGCGATGGGCCGGGCGATCGTGCGCGAGCCGAGCGTGTTCCTGATGGACGAGCCGCTGTCCAATTTGGACGCGAAATTGCGCGTCGAAACCCGCGCCAACATCGCGAAACTGCAGCAACGGCTCGGCACGACGACCATCTACGTGACGCACGACCAGGTCGAGGCCATGACGATGGGCGACCGGGTCGCTGTGCTGAAGGACGGCGTGCTGCAGCAATGCGCTTCGCCGAGGTCGCTGTACGAGAAGCCGGAGAATTCGTTCGTGGCCGGTTTTATCGGTTCACCGGCGATGAACCTGGCGACGCTGCCGCTGTCCGACGGAGGGGTGCGGCTAGGCGATCTGGTGGTGCCGCTGTCCACCGAGGTGCGGACAGCGGCGGCAGGGCTGTCGGAGATCGTCTTCGGGATCCGGCCGGAGTCGCTGCGCCTGGTCGGCGAGGCGGACGAGGGCTTCGAGCTGGTGGTGGAGCTCGTCGAGGAACTGGGCGCGGACGCGTACCTGCACGGCAAGGTCGGCGACGACCGGTTCGTGGTCCGGGTCGACGGACGGACCCCGCCGCGGATTGGCGACAACGTCCGGGTGGCGTTGCGCGGCGAGGGCGAGACGCACGCGTTCGATCCGAAGACGACGCTGCGACTGGGCTGAGCGGGAGTTGTCGGTGCCGGTTCTCCCGGCACCGACAACTAGCTCTCGAGGGGGAGGCGCTTCCCCCTCGCGTCCGATCCCTTCCGCCGCGGTTCGGACGACGCTTAACGCATGTCGTTGAAGCAAGCCGAGTTGAGCAAGTGGCCGGGTTATGTCGCTGCGGTCTGGGGTGTGGCGTTCGCGATCCCCAGTTTCATTTGGGCGACCGGCAGCACCTTCGGCGCGCAATCGACGGTGTCGCCGTCGCTGGTCCGGCTCGCGCAGGACCGGGTGCCGTGGTTTGTGGCTGTCCTGGTGATCACCGGTCTGCTGAAGGTTTTCGGTGCCGTGATCGGCATCAGCCTGACGCGGCCGCGCGACCGGTGGCTCAGCCGGACGATGGTGTTCTGCGGCGGTGGCGCGGCGATTCTGCTGACCTGGCACGGCGGGCTGTTCGTCGTGCAGGGTGTGCTGGTCAAGACCGGAGCCGTCGCCGTCGATCCAGCGTTGTCCGACCTGATCAACTGGTATCTCTACCTCTGGGGTCCGTGGTTCATCGTCGGCGGTCTCGCGTTCGCCGGGGCTGTCGCGCTGTACGTCCGGCACCGCGATGATCGACGCACGTTGACCCGTTACGGAGTGGTCGGCGCGCTCGGTGCGTTGGCTCTGTCGGTGGCAGCGGTTGCGATGGGCATCGGGTGAGTCAGCGGAGGACTCCGGCGAGGACCGTGGCCGCCATCTGCCGCACCGCTTCCTCGCTGGGCGGCTCCCCAGTGCGATCGGCGAAGAGCAGGTGGCCCGCTCCGATGAGTGTCGGGGCGAGCGTCCGCACGTCGGCGTCCGGGGCGAGCCGACCGAGAGTTCGTTCTGCGGCAAGGTAATCCGCGAGCACGTTCGCCGCGTCGGTGGCCAGCGGAATCCCCGGGCCCGGTCGCGCGGCGCGGAGTCGGTGCCGCAGGTCGTCGCGGAAGGTGATCAGGGCGACGATCGACACCGCGACCGACGAGAAGACTTCGGTGAGCACCTCGGCCACCGTCTCGACCAGGTCGCCGGCTCCGGCGTGCAGGTCGTCCGCGCGGGCTTCGAGGCGATGGATCCGGTCGAGCACCAGCGCGGCGAGGAACGCGTCGAAATCCTCGAAATGCCGGTGCAGCACGCCCTTCGCGCAATCCGCTTCGGTGGTGACGGCGCGGCTGGTGAGGCCGCTCGGGCCCTCGCGCAGCAAAACCCGTTCCGCGGCGTCGAAAAGCTGGGCACGGACGTCGCGGAGATGGATCCCGGTGGGCAACTCGAAGGTCCTTCCTAGCCATAGTGGGCGCTTGCCCACTATGGTGGGCGCATGCCCACTTTACCCCGTCCCGAACCGCATCGGCACCGGACTATGGCGGAGTCGTTCGGCGTCGATCCCGAGCGCTACGACCGCGCCCGCCCGCGCTACCCGGACGAGCTGGTGACCGCCGTCCTCGACGCGAGCCCGGGGAAGGAAATTCTCAATATCGGCTGCGGAACCGGCATCGAGGGGCGGCAATTCCACGCACGCGAAGCCGTGGTGCTCGGCGTGGAGCCGGACGCGCGGATGGCGGAGTTCGCCCGGCGCGATTTCCCGGTCGAGGTCGCGAAATTCGAGGATTGGGACCCGGCGGGGCGGACGTTCGACGCCCTCGTGTCCGGACAGGCCTGGCATTGGGTCGACCCGGTCGCGGGAGCCGCCAAGGCCGCGCGAGTGCTTCGTCCGGGCGGCCGGTTCGCCGCGTTCTGGCACGTGTTCATGCCGCCGGAGGAAATTTCGCACGCGCTGGCGGACGCGTTGCGCCGGGCGATGCCGGATTCGCCGTTCAGCGGCGACTACCTGAAAAACCCCAGCGCCGACGCCTACCAGCCGATGCTCGACAAAGCCGCGGCCGGTTTGGCCGAGACCGGCGCGTTCGCCGACGCGGAGTACTGGCGCTACGACTGGACGCAGGACTACGGACGCGACGAGTGGTTGGACCTGCTCGCCACCCAAGGCGGCGTCACCGTGGCGACGCCGGAGCAGCGCGCCCAGATACTGGCCGAGGTCGGCACCGCGATCGACGCGCGCGGCGGCCACCTGACGACGAATTACTCGACCGCCGTGGTGACCGCCGTCCGCTTGTCTTCTTGACCGCTGGTCACTCCTCCAGCGAAAGCGCTTGGCTCGGGCAGATGTTCACGGCCTCGCGCGCCTTCTCGATCAGTTCGCCGTCCGGAGTGTCGTTGAGGACGATGACCGTGCCGTCGTCCTCGCTCTGGTCGAACAGCGCGGGCTCGGTGAGCACGCACTGGCCCGCGCCGACGCACTTGCCGGTGTCCGCGATGATCTTCATGATGGCCTCTTCCTGGCTTGTGGTGGGAGCACTCTGATCTCTACCAGGTCACCGGCAACTGGTACAGGCCGAAGATCGTGGCGTCCTTCTTCACCGGCAGCTCGTCGGCCGGGAGCGTGCACGTGAGCGTCGGGACGCGGCGGAAGAGCGTGTCGAACACGATCTGCAGTTCCATCCGCGCGAGGTTCTGCCCGAGGCACTGGTGCGGCCCGAAACCGAACGCGACGTGGTGGCGCGCGCCGCGTTCGAGGTCGAGCTTTTCCGGGCTCTCGAACACCTCCGGGTCCCAGTTCGCGGCGTAGCCCAGCACGAGCACGCCCTCGCCGGCTTTGATCGTGACGCCGCCGATCTCCACGTCCTCGGTCGCGACCCGCGCGGTCGCGCCTTCGACAATCGTGAAGTAGCGCAACAGTTCCTCGACCGCGAGGAGCGTCTTGCCCGGGTCGGCCTCGATCGTCGCGCGCTGCTCGGGGTTCTCCAGCAGCCCGATCGTGCCGAGCGAGATCATGTTCGCGGTGGTCTCGTGCCCGGCGACCAGCAGCAGGAAGGCCAGCCCGATCATCGCGTCGTGGTCGTACTTGCCTTCTTCGCGGCGCTTGACGATCTGCCTGCCGAGGAGGTCGTCGGTCGGGTCCTTTTCCTTCGCCGCGACGAGCCCGCCGAGGTATTCGCGCAGCTCCACGGAGGCCTTCGTGCGATCTTCGACGCTGGTGCCGCGGCGGATGAGCGCCATGGTGCGTTCTTGGAAGTAATCGTGGTCGGCGTACGGGACGCCGAGCAGTTCGCAGATCACCAGCGACGGCACCGGCAGCGACAGCTTTTCCACCAGGTCAGCCGGTTTCGGCCCGGCGAGCAGTTCGTCGACGAGGCCGTCGACGATCTCCTGGATCCGCGGCCGCATCGCTTCGACCCGCTTGACGGTGAACTCGCCGAGCACCTCGCGGCGGGCCTCGCCGTGCTCGGGCGCGTCCATCCCGATCATGGCTTTCTGCTTGGCGTTGGTGAGGATCGCGGCCCCGCCCTCGGCCAGGAACGGGAAATTGGGCAGGAACCGGTCGGAGGAGAACCGGCGGTCGCCGAGGACCTGCCGGGCTTCCTCGTGCCGCGCGGCCACCCAGGCCTGTTTGCCGCCGGGGATCCGCACGCGGTGGAGCGCGCTTTCCTCGCGCATCCGGACGTACTGCTCCGGCTGGGCGAACGGGCAGGTGCGGGCGACCGGCATGTGGAGTTCTTCAGTGGCAGTCATCGTTTCCCCCTCACCAGGTCACCGGGAGGCAGTACAGCCCGAAGACGCCGGAGTCGTGTTTGAACGGCAACTGATCGACCGGCGCGGCGAGACGCAGCGTCGGGATGCGACGGAAGAGCGTGTCGAAGACGATCTGCAGTTCCATCCGCGCGAGGTTCTGGCCGAGGCACTGGTGCGCGCCGAAGCCGAACGCGACGTGGTGCCGTCCGCCGCGGGTGATGTCGAACCGCTCGGGCTCGGGGAAGACGTCGGAGTCGAAGTTGGCCGCGTAGCTCAGGCCGAGCACGCCTTCTCCGGCCTTGATGGTGACGCCCGCGATGTCCACGTCTTCGAGCGCGACGCGGGAGGTGGCGAATTCCGCGATGGTGAAGTAGCGCAGCAATTCCTCGACGGCGTCGAGGGTTTTGCCCGGGTCCTCCTTGATCGCGGCGAGTGCGTCCGGGTTCTCCAGCAGCGCGACGGTGCCGAGCGAGATCATGTTCGCGGTGGTCTCGTGTCCGGCGATGAGCAGCAGGAACGCCAGCGACACGAGGTCGTCGTGGTCGTAGTCGCCCTCCTCGCGCTTCTTCGCGATCTGGCGGCTGAGCAAATCGTCCGCCGGTGCGGTTTCCTTCGTGGAAACCAGGTCGGACAGATAATTCTGCATCGCCTCGACCGATTCGCTGCGCTCGTCGACGCTCGTCTCGCGGTTGAGGAGCCGTGAGCTGTGCTTCTGGAAGAACTCGTGGTCGGAGTACGGGACGCCGAGCTGTTCGCAGATCACCAGCGACGGCACCGGAAGCGAGAGCGCGGACACCAGGTCGGCGGGCTGGTCGCCGGCCAGCATCGCGTCGAGGTGCTGGTCCACGATCTCCTGGATGCGCGGCTGCAACGCCTTCATCCGCTTGACGGTGAACTCGCCGACGACGCTGCGCCGGGCCGGGCCGTGCTCGGGCGGGTCCATCGCGATCAGCGACGGACGCAGCTTCGGACGGCGTTGCCGCCCGTCCTTGAACAGGATCGGGAAGCCGGGGTTGAACCGGTCCGAGCTGAACCGCGGGTCGTTCAGCATCGCCCGCAGGTCCTCGTGCCGGTTGAGCACCCAGGCGCGCTGGCCGGTGTGTTCGAGTTCGACGTAATGCGCGCGAGCGTCGCGGAACCGGTCGTAGCCCGGCGGCGGAGCGAACGGACAGGTCCGCTTCATCGGGAACGCGGCCTGCTCCGGCTGGGTGCGGCTGGGCTGGGCGACTTCGGTCATCAGAACCCCCTGTGGTGGGTTTGCCCGATTACGGAATGAATGTGGAGGATTACATTCCGGTTCAGTGCCCAAGGTACCGAAGTGGAGGATCGTCGTCCACTAGCAACGGGGTGACAATTGCTGTCCCACCTGGCTTGCCGGCACGTTTGCGCAGTTGGCCGGGCATGCGAGAATGCGCGCCAACCGGAAGAGGGAAGGCCGGGTTATGAGTGCAGACCCCGAGACGCCGCTGCGGGCGGACGCGCAACGCAACCGCGACCAGATCATCGCCGCGGCTCGCGTCATCTTCGCCAGTCATGGGCCCGAGGTCCCGATGGAGGAGATCGCGCGCGCGGCCGGCGTCGGCGTGGGGACCCTCTACCGGCGCTTCCCGGACCGCGACGCGCTCATCCGCGCGGTGGCGGTGGACAACTTCGCGGGCGTGCTGGACAACGCCAGGCGGCTGTCGGTCGAAGCGCCGACGGCGTGGGAAGCGTTGGTGCAGCTGCTCTACCACGGCGCGGAACTGCAGCTTTCGATGCAATTGGCGATGCTGTCGCAGCGGGCGCACGAAATTCTCAAGGACGATCCCGAGGTGGCCCAGCTGCGCGAAGCGGTGCTGCTCGAGGTCGACGACCTGGTGGTCCGGGCGCAGGCCGAGGGGACGTTGCGCACGGACGTGGGCGCCGGGGACGTCGCGGTGCTGTTCGCCCGGCTCATCCGCCAGTTGCCCGCGCATCGGTTGAAATCGCCGGAGATGGCGACGGCCCGCAACATCGCCATCATGATCGACGGCCTGCGCGCCGGTCCGGCGACCACCTTGCCGGGACGGCCGATCAGCAAGGAAGATCTGCTCTGACCCTTTCTTCGGACGCGGCGGGCCGTCTCGGGTTGCTCCGATAGGGGTGATCACACAACGGGCCATCGGGAGCCGGGCGGGGACGTCTTATCTCGTGAAAGCCGGTGCGGAGCCGCCGGAAAACGCGAGAGGGGACGAAATCATGAAGAACATCCGCCGGATCGCCATCGCCGTCGCTGTCGCCGGGGGTGCTGCCGCGGTCTTCGCCGGTACGGCCGGTGCCACGACCACGAGCACGGACTCGTCGGCGCTGCCGTGCACGGCGAACCAGTTCAGCACCAAGCTCGTCTACGGCGGGGCCGGTGCGGGCCAGCGCCAGGCCGCGCTGCAGTTCACCGCGAACGAGGGCGAGCGGTGCGTCTTGTCCGGCCGGGCCGACGTCAACCTGGTCGGCGCGCACGACGTCCTGGTCAACAACGAGGCGCCGGCCGACGCGCCGCCGGTGCTGATCGCGAACGGTTCGTCGGCGTACGTGCCGCTGCACTGGACCGCGATCGGGTCCGACGACGAGCAGCAGACGCCGAACGCGGTGACCATGACCGCCCCGGCCGACTCCAACCCGCACGGGGACCCGATCGACCCGAACGTGACGGTGGACTGGACCTTCGGCGCGGTGGACGCCGGCGCCGACAGCCACACGATCGACGTCGGTGCGCTGACGGCGGGCGAAGCGCCTGCCGCGTAAGGACTATCCGGGCGGGGCTGCGCGGGTGAGGGATTCGAGGACCCGCAGCAGCACCGCCCGGGCGGCGTCGCCCTCGGCCGCGACTGTCCACAGTAGATCCGCGACCTCGTGGTACGGGTCGGCGTCGCTCGCGATGTGCTCGCCCTCCGGGGTCTCGACCATCGCGACGTCGTCGACGACCCAGAAGTCCGCGGTGATCGGGTAGGGCAGGACGACGTCCGCGGGGATGATGCCGAAGCGGACGTTGGGGGTGCCGAGCAGCGCGAGCAGCTTGTGCACCTGCGCGATCATCACCTCGTGCGGCGCGTTCGGATAACGCAGCGCGGCCTCGGAGGTAAGCAGTTCGATGGTCCGGCCGGGTTCGTAGAGGATCTGCTGGCGCTGCATCCGCGCCCGGACCGCCTCGGTGATGTCCTGTGCACCGCCGTGGATCCGGGCGTGGGCGAGCAGTGTATGCCGCGCGTACTCGGGTGTTTGCAGTAATCCGGAGACAATTCTGAGGTCGACCGCACGAATTCGTAACGCTCTGGCCTCTCTGGCTATGGATTCCTCTTGTCTAGCCCGATGTCCGTCGCGGACTTTGTCTTTCCAGCTGGCGTGCGCGTCGCGGACCCCGACGAGCTGTTCCCGCAGCTGTTCGGCCAGTTCCGGAGGCCCGCCGACAGCGGCGATCCAGGCGTCGAGGTCATCGTCGCCGACGGTCTGCCTGCCGTTCTCGATTTTGCTGACCTTGGGCGCGTTCCAGCCGATGGCGGTGGCGAAGTCCTTTCCGGTCTCGTAGCCCGCGTCGACCCGGAGCCGGCGCAGGCGATCGCCAAGCTCTGCCCGGCGTTTCTCGAAACTGGTAGGCACTCGCCCTCGCTATCGCATGCGGAATTCCTCGAACCCGATGGCATCTTCCCACACCTGGGGTCGAGTTTCGAGAAATCCTGGGCGTCTAGTGCGTCTGAATCGCCGGGACGCCTTGCCTTGGCTGCGCGGGCCCGTCGTGCTCAGGCTTCCTGCGGGAAGAACTTGAGCAGGCCGGCGGGGATTTCGACGGCCGTTTCGGTGTCCGGCATGCCGCGTTCGTGCAGCTGCCGAAGTGCCTCCTCGTCGGTGACCCGGTATCCCTGGACGACGTACGTGCCGCGATTGGTGCGATAAGCGTTGGGGCAGTTGCCGCCCGCGCTGGTGGTTCCGAGGAACTCGAGGGCAAGTGCTTCTTCGGGCTGGGCGGGATGCGGGGTCATGCGGAGTCCTCCTGACGTGCTGGCGGCGCCTGTACCGGACACGGGGTGTCGAAATTTCCCCAATGGCTCATGTTGGCAGAGAATTTCGCGAAAGCATAGAGGGATGGCGCGAAATGTTGCCGTCCGATGGTGGCCGCTCAGGCGAGTTCGGCGAGCGTCAGCGCCAGCGCGTCGACGAGATGGGAGCGGGTGCCGGAGTAGACGTTGATCTGCAGCCCGCCGGCGCCGTCGGGGCTGACGAAACTCAGCACGCGCCCGCGGCCGGTGAGGTCGATCGCGGACAGCGGCGTGCTGTGCGTCCGGCTTCCGTCCGGTCCGCGGACGGCGACGTGCATCAGGTGCACGGCGTCGCGCCGGGCTCGCATCAGGTGCCGCAATTCGTCCGCACTGGCCGACGATTCGGCGAGGGGATCGGCGGAAGCGCTGTCGTAGTAGTCCTTGGGCACCTTGAGCGGCCGGAGTTTCGCCGGATCGCAGCAGGGCAGCAGATCGACCAGGCTGCCGCCGATGTCGCGCGGCGAAACAGGTTCCAGCTGTACGGACCGGCTGTCCGTCACGAGCCGAACCGCCTCCCGCCCGGCCGCCGCGACGAGAATCGCCCCGTTGTCCCCGCGCCGGTTGCCGAAATCGCTCCAGGAGTACACCTCGCGCCTGGCCTCGGCGAGAAGTTCGAGAGTGTCGCGCAAGCGCGGGCTGGGCGCGCCGCTCGCCGCGAGCCCGAACCTCGCCAGCAGTGCGTACGACTGGACCCGGAGTTTCTCGGCGAACTCGTCGGTCATGAACATCGGCGCGTGCTCGACCACGACAGGCGGATCGCCGAGTTTCTCGTGGCCCCACACGGCGAGAAACGCCAACCGCGGCATCCGGACCGGTCTCTCGAGGATCGGCATCGTTGGCGACCCCCTTAGCCGCCGATGGTCGGAGGAGTAGGCGGCAAACCGGTGCGCGGATCCACGGTGCGTTCGCCGTCGTCGTCGGTGAGGGAGAAGGCGGCGTCGGTTTCCAGGCCGTATTTGCGGTGGTGTTCTTTGGAATCTTTGTCTTTGCCGCGGGTTGGGGTTGCGCCGCCTATGCCTGGGGTGCCTCGGGAGCCTTGGGTACCGCTTGTGCCGCGGGGTGTGTTGCTTGCTGCGCGGCCTTGTTCGCCTGCGCCGGTTCCTTTTCCGGTGCCTGGCGGGGGTGGGCCGCCCGTACGGCTGCGGGGTTCGCCAGTGCGGTTGCTTTCCCCGCCTGCCCCTTCGGTGACGCGCCCGCCGACGTTGCTTGCGTTTCCGCGTCCGCCTTGCACTGGAATCGATGACCATGGGGTGTTGCCATCGCCTGACCCGCCGGCGTCAGGTGTTGCAGAGGACGGGGCCCAGTTCCTGCTCACCGTCGAATGCGACGATGGCGGTGTCCACCCTGAAGTCGCGGTCTGGCTACCACTGCTTCCTGGCGGAGATACCCTCCCTGGCCAGCCCGTACGGTCAGGCTCGTGTGTTACGTCAGGTCTGGGAGCTCCGTCAGAACTGTGCGCTGGCGAAGGCGGGGCAGGCGACGAGGGCGGTTCTTCGGGAGCGAGCTCGGCGCCTTTGCGTGGCGGACCAGTATCCGGGCGTTTCTCGGGCGGAGCCTGGCCGGGATCAGGGCCAGTCGCGATGTCGTGCCCATCGAAGCTGTCGAGCCGACCGTAGTCGGTTTGCAGATTCTGGCCGTTAGCACCGGAATGCTGGAGATAGGCCTGGTAGCGATCAACATTGTGCTGCGCTAGTGTCCTGCGCCTGAAATTCGTTGGCAATATCGTGCGAGTGAATCGATGATCTCTTCGGCGGTCTTGGTCCACACGAACGGCTTGGGGTTCTGATTCCAGTCCTTGATCCACTCGCGGATGTCTTTCTCCAGTGCCGCAACGCTCTTGTGGACGCCGCGCCGGATCAGCTGATCGGTGAGGAACCCGAA